>CAJWLL010000006.1 GCA_913043275.1 uncultured Flavobacteriaceae bacterium
CAGGGACACAAGGATTTTCAGTCCTTTGCTCTACCAACTGAGCTAAGGTACCCTTTGAAAGTGTGCAAATATAAAATCCTTTTTCATCCCTCCCAAAGGATTTACTCTAAAAATCTTTGATTACTTTTAGCAACTAATTGATTGTGAATTGTATCTGATTGTTGATCTCGGAAATACACTAGCCAAATTTTTCTTGTACATTAAGGGTAAGTGCGTTATGGAGAAAAGGGTTGATTTGTCAAAGTTTAACGAAATGGTGGAATCTCTGATTTCAAACCATCCGGACATTGAGGGTTTGATTTACAGTGATGTAAGTAATCAAATAGGTGGTTTTTTCGAAAAATTATCTACTCAATTCCCTGTAATTGCTGTTCATTCCGAGATGCGATTGCCTTTTGATAACACATACGAAAGCCCCAACAGCATGGGATCAGATCGAATTGTTCTGGTTTCGGCTGCTTCTATAAGTCACCCTAATACCAACGTATTAATTATCGATTTGGGCACTTGTATTACTTATGATTTTTTGGATTCAGATAGTAGATACAGAGGAGGGGCCATATCCCCCGGTTTTGAAATGAGATATAAATCAATGCATCACTTCACAGAAAATCTCCCTCTTTTGGAGTCCAAAAAGACAGAAAATCCTACCGGAAAAAACACTGAGCAGGCGATTCATGCGGGTGTTTATTTTGGAATACTGGACGAAATTAATGCAAGAATTGAATACTATGAACACAAATATGATTCTTTAAAGGTTATTTTAACAGGTGGAGACGCCAATAAGTTGCCTAAAACTTTAAAAAATAGGATATTTGCCAATTCAAATTTTATGGCAGAAGGAATGCTCCATTTGCTAAAATTGAATTTTAACTGATGATTAGGAATACATTGAAGCTTTTTGTAATGCTAGCGGGTTCTTTTATTTTTTCCCAATCCAGTACCAATTCACCTTATTCATATGCAGGCTTGGGCGAGCAAAATTTTAGCGGGACTCATGTAAATCGTTTTATGGGTGGGCTCGAAATTTACAACGATTCGATTCACGCTAACCTTTCCAATCCTAGTTCATATGCAAAACTTAAACTTACTAATTACAACTTGGGCTTGAACTATAGGATTAATAATATGATAGGTGCCAATGAGACTAAAAGCATCTCATCTGCAGGTTTAGATTATATTGGAGTAGCTCTTCCAACCAAGCATTTTGGTTTTGGTTTTGGAATAATTCCTTTTACCTCAGTGGGATACAAGCTATCTTATTTAGAAAATGAAAACGAGGATGACGAAATCTTAAATCTTTTTCAAGGAGAGGGGGGGGTCAATAAAGTTTTTTTTTCTGTTGGGTTTAATGCTTTAAAGTATTTCAGTTTTGGAGTTACTTTAAATTACAATTTTGGGCAGATTATCTATGAAACCGCAAGGTTTCAAGATCAAGTTACTTTAGGAACCGTTTTGGAGAATAAATCGAGTGTATCTGGACTAGATCTAAAAATTTCTTCTCATATGGAAATTCCAGTTTTGGAAGACTTGGAGCTTCAAGTCATGCTTTCCTATGCCCCTCAAGTGAATTTGACATCGACTAACTCCAGATTCTTCAACACACGCCCTTATTCAGGAACTTCCAATTTTGGGTCTAATGTAGAAATTGATTTGATTGATTTTGGTTTAAACAAAACAAACATCAGGATACCCCATATCATTTCTTTTGGATTGGGAGTTGGTGAAGAACGAAAATGGTTTACTGGAGCTCAATATACAATGAATGCCATGGGAAATTTCAGTCATAAATTTCTAAGCCTTGCTAATGTTGACTATCAAAATGCATATCAATTTTCATTAGGAGGGTTTTATATTCCCGATTATAGCTCTATTACCAGTTACTGGAAAAGGATTGTCTTTAGGATGGGTTTTAGACATGAGCTTACTGGCATTGTTGTGAATAATTTTGGATTAAAGGAAAGTGGTATTAATTTTGGAATTGGTTTACCTTTAGCAGGCTTTTCCAATACCAATATTGGATTTGAGTATGGAAGTAGAGGTGGCGTTGATGATAACTTGTTTAAAGAAAATTTTTGGTCATTTAGGGTTGGTTTTTCCCTAAATGACAAATGGTTTATAAAAAGGAAATTTAATTAAATTGGATGTGATGAAATTTTATAAAATATTTGTTTTTTGGATGTGGGTGATCATGATTTCCCCACTTGCAGCTCAAAACAACGAAGAGTGTATGCAAAATTTATCAATTTTTGCTGAGTACGCTAAGGTTAAGAACTACGCCGAGGCCTACGGGCCTTGGATGAGTGTAAGGAAAGAATGCCCTTCGCTTAATGTTGCGATTTTTTCCTATGGAGAGCGTATGATAAAAGATAGAATAAAAAAAGGAACATACGAGACACTTGATGCTGAAACAGGAGATTTGATTAAGCTTTATGATGAATGGCTTGAAAACTTTTCCACCAAGAAGAATGTTAGCGTAAAAGGAGATATTATAAGCAGTAAAGCCCAAGCCATGTTGGATTACAAAACCGCTGATAAAATGGAGGTTTACAAAACTTTTGATTTGGCCTATCAGACTGATTCCAAAAGCTTTAACAAACCTAAAGAACTCTACAATTATTTTAAAACACTTTACGACTTATATAAAGAGGGGACTAACGGGGTGTCAATGGAACAATTGTTTAATAAATACGAAGAGGTTTCTGAAAAATTTGAATTAGAATCAACTAACCTTGCCAAAAAACTGGATGTAATCTTAAAGAAACAAGAGGATGGTATACCCTTGAATAGTCGTGAAGTAAAAAGCAAAAGGGTTTATGACAGCTATAGTAAAGCAATGGGGACTTTTCTTTCCAATTTAGATGTCATTATTTATAAAGAGGCGACTTGTGTCAATTTGGTTCCCCTGTTTAAAAAGAACTTTGAGGAGTTTAAAACCGATGCTGTTTGGATGAAACGAGCTGTCAACAGAATGGATAAAAATGAATGCTCAGATGACCCCTTTTTTGTCACCCTTGTTGAAGCTATGCATACACTAGATCCCTCTGCTGATTCTGCTTACTATTTGGGCATTTTGAAAGACAAAACAGGTGATACCAAAGGGGCTTTAGAATATTATGAAGAGTCTATATCTCTTCATACAGACCCTTATAAAAAAGCCAAAATTCTATACAAGATTGCTGTTAAGTCTAAGAATGCTGGTAGAAAATCTTCTGCACGCAGTTATGCTAGAAAAGCGCTGAGATTTCAACCCTCAATGGGCAGGGCCTATTTGATGATTTCAAACCTCTATGCTGGAAGTGCAAATGAATGTGGGGAAACTCAATTCAACAAGCGAGCGGTTTATTGGTTGGCGGCACAAATGGCATACAAAGCAGGTAAAGTAGATGCCTCGATCAAAAAACTGGCCTTGAAAACAGCCAGAAGCTATGAAGGTAGAGCGCCTTCTAAAACCGAAATTTTTACCGAGGGAAATCAAGGTGCTTCCATAAAATTCGATTGTTGGATCAAAAGCAGTGTGAAAGTTCCCGAACTATAGATGCGACTCTCTATTCTTAAAATTTTAAAGAAAAGATTTTTAGTTTTTGCTGTTGCCTTATTTTTTTCTTGTGATTACGGTGCCTCAACTCTCAATCAAATCAATCGGTTCAAAGAGAATCCCGTGGGTACTGCCTATGATATCCGTATGACTTATACAGACTCTACAGTGATAAAGGCCATTTTGACAGCTCCTATAAACTTAGATTACACGCACTTAAGTTTCAAGTACTCCGAATTTCCTGAGGGGCTGAAAATTATATTTTACAACAATAAAAACGAGGAAAATACTTTAGTAGCTGATTATGGCATACTTTACAATCAGACCAAAATAATAGATCTTAAAGGCAATGTAGTACTTTTTTCAGATGATGGCTCTCGGCTAGAGACTGATCAGATGTATTGGGATTCCGAGAATGAGTGGCTTTTTACTGAGCAACCTTTTACTTTTAAAAATGTGAATTACGATATGGCTGCGATACGATTGGATACCAACAAAGAATTTAGTAAATTTCAAACAGGAAAACTAACCGGTACTATGTTAGTGAAAGAACAAAAAGATTCCTTAATTGTCGATGAAAAGTTATAAAATTTCTGAAATCTTATATTGGGTAATTGCTTTAATAGCTTCCTATGAAACTTATAATCAATGGAACAGTAACCGACAAAAGGCTTATATTTTTACAGGATTTGCACTTCTTTCAGTTTTTATGTCACTCTTTAGAAGATATTACCGAATAAAGTTTAAGAAAAGGGGGAATTCCTCTCAATGATTATTTCTGACCTTGTCATTATTATTTGTCTGATTCTTTCAGCCTTTTTTTCTGGGATGGAAATTGCCTTTATTTCCGCTAACAAGATTTATTTAGAAATTGAAAAGCAGCAGACTGGTATTAATGCTAAGTTTTTAAACTTTATCACCAAAAACCCATCTAGATTCATTGCCTCCATGTTGGTAGGTAATAACATATCATTGGTCATTTATGGAATATTTATGGGTGATCGTATTTTACAATTGTTTTTTCCTAATACCCTCTTAGGTGGTGTAATTAGCATTCGAATTGTTTTTATTCAAACTGTCATCTCTACCATCATAATTTTGCTTACCGCAGAGTTTCTTCCCAAAGTTTTTTTCCAACAATTTTCTAATGTGTTAATGAAGGTCTTTGCCTTTCCCACAGCGTGCTTCTATGCTTTATTTTCCCCAGTAACTTCTATGATTATCAAGTTATCAGACTTTATTTTGATAAATTTTCTAAAGACTAAAGGTGATCGGGTTCAATTGACTTTTTCGAAAATGGAGTTGGGTAATTATATAGAGGAACAACTGGAGTCTACTAAAGACATTGACAGCGTAGACAGTGAGATAAAGATTTTCCAAAATGCACTGGAATTTTCAGAGGTAAAAGTGCGAGAGGCAATGGTTCCCAGAACAGAAATTGTTGCCACTGAAATTATGGCGTCTTTATCCGAAATTAAAAAACTTTTTACCTCCAGTGGTTTGTCAAAAATCCCCGTTTTTGAAAATTCTATTGATAATATTTTGGGTTATATCCACGCCTTTGAGATGTTAAAAAAACCGATGGATCTCAAAAAAATATTACTTCCAGTGGCTTATGTTCCCGAGACCATGAAAATCAGTGAAGTTCTTAAATTATTGACTAAACGACATAAGAGTATTGCAGTGGTATTAGATGAGTATGGCGGAACTTCTGGAATTATTACAGTCGAAGATATCATCGAGGAACTCTTTGGTGAAATTGAAGATGAACATGATCATATTGCCCTTTTCGAAAAACAAATTGATGATAACTTGTTTGAGTTTTCTGCTCGATTGGAGGTAGACTACATTAATCAAAACTATGACATCAACCTTCCTGAAAAAGAATTTTATGAGACGCTGGGTGGATTGATAGTGTATTTGAAGGAGGAAATTCCGGCTAAAGGAACGCTGATTAAAATTGAAAACTACGAGTTTGAAATCAAAGAAGTATCCTCAACTAAAATTGAAAGAGTAATCCTTAGAGTCAATTGTGATCAGTAAAGGTTTTATACCCTGTCAAGTACAGCAAATTAGCCATTTCCACTCTATAAATAACAAAGCGATTCTTTTTTATAATCGAAAAGGAAATCGTATTTTCACATCCGAATCAAAAAAATGATATGGCAGTATTAGGTCAAATTAGACAGCGTTCAGTATTTCTTATTCTAGTGATAGGTATGGCATTGTTTGCCTTCGTGATTTCTGGGGTTTTTGACGGGAATTCCGCAGCTAGTAATCCCAATGACCCAATAGCAGTTATCAATGATGAAGAGATTGAACTGATTTTCTATAGACAATTGGTTGAGAATACCGAGAGAAACTATAATTTTTCAACCATGCAGGCGGTAAATTCGGTTTGGGATCAATTGGTAAGAGCGACCATTTTCAGACAGGAATTCGAACGTTTGGGAATTGACGCAGGGAAAGAACAGATAGAAATGATTTTGACACAGGATCAGAGAATTTTGGAAGACCCTAGGTTTAGAAATGAGACAGGGTTTTTTGATTTTGGAATTTTCACGGATTACATCAACCAGTTGCGGGTTCAAAATCCAGAGGCTTATAACAACTGGAAAATACAGGAGGAGAATATTGTCGGAATGGCTAAAGAAAACATTTATTACGGCTTGATTAAATCCAGTAGCGGATTTACGGAATTAGAAGGTAAAAATGCCTACCACAGTCAAAACGACAAGGTCAACCTCAAGTTTGTCAGGGTTCCTTATGAGGAGGTTCATGATACGCTTTTTAAAATATCAGATGCCGAAATCAAGAAATATATCAAAAAATCAAATAAGAATTATGAGACTGAAATGAGCAGAAGTGTTCGTTATGTAACTTTCCCTGAAGTTGCATCAGAGGCTGACGAAAATCAAATAAGATCGGATTTGGAAAAACTTAAAACCCAAAGGGTAGATTATAATGACGTGTCGAAGTTGGCTGATACGATTGATGGCTTGGCCACCACCGAAAATATAACGGATTTTATTGAGGAGTATTCCGAAACTCCTTTCGACTCTATATACAGAACCAAAGGAAATTTATCCAATGAATATGCAGATATTCTCTTTGGCCTTAATCCAGGGGATGTTTTTGGACCCTACAAGGATCGCAATCAATTGAAAATCTCTCGTTTTTTGGATCGAAAAAAAGGTGGTGCGATTAAAGCAAGTCATATCTTGGTTGCTTTTGAAGGAGCTACAAGAGCCAATCCTGATGTTACAAGAAGTAGTGAGGAAGCCAAAAAAATGGCTCAAGACTTGTATCGTAAAGTGCGAAGAAATCCCAATGATTTTTCCCAACTGGCTTCCGAAAACTCTGATGGTCCTTCAAAGAACCAAGGGGGAGATTTAGGTTTTTTCCAAGAAGGTATGATGACCGAAAAGTTTTTTGATTTCTGCGACCGTTCCAAAGTCGGACAAATTGGGTTAGTGGAAACCGAGTTTGGTTTTCATATCATCAAAGTCACTGACAAGGAAGATGTGGTCTTAACAGCCGATATTGTGAAAGAGATTGTTCCCTCAGTGGAAACTTCCAATGAAGTTTTTCAAAAAACAACCCAGTTCGAGATGGAAAGTATTAAAACCGAACAGCTGGATACGGTTGCCAATAATTATGACGTTAAGTTTGTTCAAAAAGTTAATCTTTTGGATGAAAATCTTCCCGATTTAACACGCCAAAGGAACTTGGTTCAGTGGTTGTTTAATAAAGAGACTAGGATGGGAGATATCAAAAGATTTAGTATGACAAATGGCGGCTATGTAGTAGCCCAATTGTCTGGGATTACTCCCAAAGGATCTGTAAATATTGAGTCTGCCAGGTTTGAAGTTGTCCAAGAGATGTTAAAGGAGAAGAAGTCAGCTCATTTGTTAAAAAAATATGCCGATAAAAAATCTTTAGACTCCTTGGCTAGTGCTACCGATAAAGAAATTGAAACCGCTTCAGCAGTAACCCAAGAAAATACAGTTTTGCCCGGTGCGGGAACCGAACCCTATGTTATTGGAACTGCTTTTGCATTGGAACTTAATCAAGCTTCGGCCTTGATCAAAGGTAACAATGGAATATATATGATCGAAGTTACTTCCAAAGAAATTGCTGAAGAGATGGAGAGCTACAGGGCTTATGCCAATGCGTTGCAAAACGAGGAGAATACAATGATCAACAATTCTATTTATGAAGCGCTTCGCTCTAGCGCAAAGATTGAAGACAATCGTCAGTTGTTCTACTAGATTAGTATTTGTTTATAAGTCATCACAATATCAAATCCTTTATTTTTAAAGTATTCCGGTGTGCTCTTGTTCCCTGTCGCCAAAATAAAGTCCCCTCCCCAAGCTCCCAAACTTTTGATCGCTCCCTGAAAATCGGGGAATTGCTTTTCCTTTAAAGAGATCACACCTGTAATTTTTGTGATAAAATTTTCGTGTTTGTTTAATATTTGCTCAAACTCATCCAATGTATTTACATTGATCATAGACCTTGTAAGCGCCGAGGCATAATCGATTTGCTTCTCAGTGATGTTATGACTTTTAAACTGCCTAATGGCTTTCCTGCTACTTATCTTTTTGTTGAGATAGACAAAGTATAAGTTGGATTTGAATGGGGGGTCAAATTCACATGTTTCAATAAGAGTGCCTGTTGGGGCTTTTCGGTAGATCAGCGGACTTTTAGCGGTCGCACAGGCAATATCATATCCACTGCCCCCAAAGCTTTTTTGGAGTAGGATATAGGGATTGGTTTGAGACCACTGGGCCAGATTGGAAATCAATGTTGAGGAAGTCCCCAATCCCCATTGACGGTCAAATTCTAAGTGGGTTTTTACTCTTCCTCCTGTATCCTCTAGAAAATGATTGTTTTGAGCACGCACGGCTTTTAAGATTTGAACCAAGCGTAGAGCGATATTAAAATCATTAGTTTTTGAAATACTAAAATCCTGTATTTCAATACAAGCAGTAAACCACAGCTGATTTTTATGGTCCCAACTTTCCCATTTTAGCGTTCTTGAATGATTGGACTTAAATTCTAGTAACTGTCCCATTTTGGAAGGTATGGCCAATGCTTCAGCACCTCTTAAAACCATATATTCTCCAGTGATTAAAAGTTTTCCGTGGCTGTAAAATTTAGTCATTAGATTAGGGGTTAGATTTTAAAAAATCGGTTACAGCCTTAAAGGTGACGGTATTGGTTTTAAAAAACTCCAAGGCTTTTTCTTTTTGATCGTCCCTGGCTTGTTTTTGATTGAGAATGTTGAGCAAATGCATTTTCATATGGCCTTTTTGGATTCCTGAGGTTATCAATGATCCTACGGCTGCAAAGTTTTGAGCTAAACCGGCTACAGCAATGATTTCCATGAGATTTTTGGCATTGGGGTTGCCCAATAATTCCATTGACCATTTTACCATGGGGTGCAATTGGGTTAGTCCTCCCACAGTTCCAATAGATAGAGGTAATTTGAGCCGGAAAACGAATTCATCGCCTTCCAAAAAAGCATGGCTTAGACTGGAGTAAACACCCTCCCGAGCAGCGTATGAGTGAACACCAGCCTCTACTGCTCTAAAGTCATTTCCGGTAGCAATGACCACTGCATCAATACCGTTCATGATTCCTTTGTTGTGGGTGACTGCCCGGTATGGTTCCTTTTTAGCAATTTCCAGTGCTTGAATGAATTTTTCGGCAAATTGCATGCCCGACATTTGGTTTGCAACTTCCAATTTTCCTACTGGGCATCTAACCTCTGCTTGCACTAGGCATTGGGGCACATAATTTGAAAGAATACTCATGATAACCTCTATTGAAAGTTGCTCTTTTAAAAATGCTTTATGATCTTCTGCCAGAGATTGTAATGTTTTGGCGATTTGTTCGAGGCATGAATTGATAAAATTTCCTCCCATAGAGTCCACCGTTTTAAAAGAGAGGTGCAATTGATAATAGTTCTCGATTAAATCTGACCTGTCTTTGAGTTGAATATCCAGAATTCCTCCGCCGCGCCGACGCATGTTTAAGGTAAGTGAGGAAGTACTGTCGATGAGCATTTGTTTTTTCTCTTCAAAAAAAGACAGAAGATGCGCTGTTTTTCCCTCGAATAAAAAGTGAACTTGTCCTGTTTTTTGGGTTCCTATAATTTGAGTTTTGAACCCCCCTCTTGAGGCCCAAAATTTTGCTGACTTACAGGCGGCAGCCACTACAGAACTCTCCTCTATAGCCATAGGTAGGGTGTATTCCTTTCCGTTGATTAAAAAATTGGGAGCTACAGCTAAGGGGAGGTAGAAGTTTGCGATGGAATTCTCAATGAACTCATCATGAAGATTTTGTGTCTTTTCATTGATGTGGTTGTAGGAAGAAAGCATCTCTTTGGCTTTAGGAATATCCTCAAAATGCATTTGGGTAATCCAATTTATTTTTTCTGCTTTTGACAGTTTAGAAAAACCCTCCACTTTCTTTGACATATTGATCTTTTCATTAATCGTTAAAGATACATCATTCTATTTTTTTTAATTATGGTGTTTGAGTAGTTTCCAAAATCTCACTCTCCTATTAAATGAGTAACTTTAAAATTAAAATCTACTTTGAATTATGGCTGAATTTTATCCGAATATATCCAGTGAAAAAACCTTTTGGGGTCACCCCGCTGGATTATTTGTTTTGTTTTTTACTGAACTATGGGAACGCTTTTCCTATTACGGAATGCGGGCCTTGTTTACTATTTTTTTAGTTGCGGAGACCACAAGTCAAAATCCCGGTTTTGGGTGGACTAATGAAGAGGCAATTTGGCTCTATGGTTGGTACACTATGTTGGTTTATTTAGCAGCTATCCCAGGAGGATGGTTTGCGGATAATCTTATTGGTCAAAAAAAGATGGTCATGTTGGGCGGGCTTTTACTTTGCTTGGGTCATGGAATTTTGGCTTTCGACAGTGAGTTGAGTTTTTACATAGGCTGTGCATTTATCGTTATGGGAGTAGGAGGCCTAAAACCCAATATATCCAGTATGGTAGGTGGATTATACCCCAAAGGAGATGAGAGAAGAGATTTAGGGTTTTATATTTTTTATATGGGCATTAATTTGGGTGCATTTTTGGCTCCGTTATTTTGTGGCTGGGTTGGGGAGACTTACAATTGGCACTATGGCTTTGGACTTGCTGCTGTTGGAATGTTGATTGGTCAAATCACTTATTATTTCGGTCAAAAATATCTTGTTGGAGTGGGGGAATTAAAAAAACGCTCGACTAAGGCAGAAAAGGAATTACTTCAAAAAAAATTAACCTCTGTGGAGATGGATAGGGTTAAGGTATTGTTAATCTCATTTTTAATGATTATCATTTTTTGGGGTGCTTTTGAACAGGCTGGTGGACTGATGAATTTGTATGCTAAACAAAAGACTGACCGTATGCTGATGGGCCTAGAAATTCCTGCTTCTTGGTTTCAGGCCTTAAATGCCTTTTTTATTATAACCCTTGCGGTTGTGGTGGGAGGAATATGGATGAGGATAAAATCCAAAGGAAAGGAAGCTTCTGCTATTTTTAAAATAGCGATTGGAATTATGATTATGGGATTTGGGTTTTTATTCATGCGTTTTGCAGCTTCAGAATATGAGCTGATGGGATATTCATCCATGCATTGGTTATTGCTGGCCTATTTGTTTCATACAATGGGGGAATTATGTGCCTCCCCTGTGTCTTTGTCTTACATTACCAAGTTGGCTCCTGAAAAATATGCTTCCCTGATGATGGGCTTTTATTTTGCCGCTACTGGTTTGGGAAATAAACTGGCAGCTAATATTGGAGAGAATGCAGCTTCTTCTGGAGAAAAGGCTACTTTTACAGGGATTTTTGTCTTTTGTACTTTGTTTGGCATTTTGGTCATTGCCATTTTAAAACCCTTAAAACGTCTTGCTCATGGGGCGGAGGATTTAAGTAAATAAATTGTTTGATTATCATGAATGCGAGAGTCTTATTTATTATTTTTTACCTTAGTTTTTTTTGGATCCATGCTCAAACCATTGAATGGATGACTTTTGGTCAGGCCATGGAAGCACAGAAAAAAAATCCTAAAAAAATTCTTGTCGATGTTTATACCGATTGGTGTGGGCCTTGTAAATTGATGGATAAAAAAACCTTCCAAAATCGCGATGTGGCGAACTATATTTCTGAGCATTATTACCCCGTAAAATTCAATGCTGAGGGACAAGAGACTATTAGCTACTTCGGAAATACTTTTGCTAACCCTAATTATGATCCGAATAGAAGAGGAAGAAATTCAACCCATCAGTTTACCCAATTTTTGGGGGTCAGAGGTTACCCAACGATCATTTTTATCAGTGAAATGGGTGATTTGATTACCCCTTTGGTGGGCTATCAAAATCCGCAACAGATAGAACTTTATCTCAAAATGATCAAGCAAGGAGATTACATGATTTTTAGTAAGCCTGATGATTTTGAAAAGTATCGAAAGAATTTTAGACCTAAGTTTAGAGGTTAATGGATTAAGCCTCCATATCTCTAGAATCAAGAACTGGATGGTGCATTTTGATATTTTTTTAATGGTGAAAATTCCATGGAGATACTGCCGTTAGATAAAAAAATGAGGTTCAGAAAAGAAATTCATTTTCCTTACAAGGACAATTAAATGTTCTTATTCTAGAAATAGGAGTGAAAAGATATAAATTAATTGCAAAAAAATTATTGCAAGGCTTCGACGATCAGTTGTGCCGTTTTCTTACTTGCCCCTCCAGTACCTAGAAGGGTTCGGAGTTTTTCATAATCCTCCTTGATTTTTATTTGTCCTGTTTCGGAAAGAGCATATTCCAAATGCTTTGCTAATTCAATTACATTGAACTCCTTTTGAATCAGTTCTTTGACAACTTCGCGATCCAAAATAAGATTGACTAGAGAGATGTATTTTAAATTCACAAGCCATTTTGCAATTTGATAGGTCAAAAAACTACTGCGGTAGCAGACTACTTGTGGAACATTAAGCAGGCCTGTTTCGAGTGTAGCCGTTCCACTAGAAACTAACGCCGCCCTTGCATTTAAAAGTAAGTCGTGGGTTTTGTTTTGGATAATTTTTATATTTTCTCCACTAAAGAATCTTTCATACCACTCTGGATCTATGCCGGGAGCTCCGGCGAGTACAAATTCAAATCGTGGAAACAAGACTATTACCTTTAAAAAAATGGGTAACATTTTTTTGATCTCTTGCTTTCTGCTACCCGGCAATAGTGCTATGAGATTATTTTTATTAGACAATTCATTTTGTTTGATAAAGGCAGTTGATTTTTTTCTATTGGTGAGGCTATCCAGTAAAGGATGTCCCACAAATTCCACTTTGAATTGGTGTTTTTTTTCAAAAAAATCTTTTTCGAAAGGAAGAATGACGTAAAGTGCATCCAAATCTTTTTTCATCTGATACACCCTGCTTTCTTTCCACGCCCATATTTGGGGACTAATATAAAAATGATTTTTAAACCCTTGTTGCTTAGCCCATTTTGCGATTCTGAGATTGAACCCAGGGTAGTCAATGTAAATGATAACATCCGGTTGAAATAGGGTGATGTCCTTTTTACAAAATTTGATGTTTTTTAAAATGGTTTCCAAATGGGTGATAACCTCCCAAAAGCCCATAAAAGAATGCGTTTTATAATGCTTTACCAGCACACCACCAGCTTTTTGCATCAAGTCCCCTCCCCAGAAACGAATTTGAGCCTTGTCATCCTTTTCTATTAAAGCCTCTATCAATTTTGATCCGTGGAGATCACCGGAGGCCTCACCTGCAATGATGTAATATTTCAATCTAAATAATTTTAAGAGTCCCTACCATGAGGACAATAATAATGGACGTAATCATAACACCTTTGGCAAAATTTATTTTTCTCTTGTGCATCCCCAAAAAGAATAATGGCAAGTTGATTAGTGCACCTATACTTATAAGCCCTCCCAATTTTTTTTGTTGAAACAAAGAAGAAATGGCATGCTCAATGGGTTCCTCTGAAAAATAGATGAGGATAAAAATTATCGTACTGGAACTGGCAAAAAAACTTGCAATTACTCCCTGAAAAAGTTCTTTATTTTTCAAAATTCCAAGTGTTTAATCGTTGTATGGCATGATGAGCCGTTAGGTCAAATTCTATTGGGACTACAGAGATATAACCTTGACTTAGGGCCCACTCATCAGTATCTTCCCCCTTATCTTCATTGACAAATTTACCAGTTAGCCAGTAATAATCGAGTCCCATGGGGTTGGTCCTTTTGTCAAATTCCTCCACCCAATACGCCTTGGCCTGTCTACAAATTTTGATGCCTTTTATTTCTTCCTCCGAAAGTTTTGGGAAATTGACATTCAAAACTACATTAGAGGGGATTTTGTTTTCCAAAGCACTCAAAGTTATTTTCTTGACGTTATTTCTAATCGCATCAAAATTAGCATTCCAGCGATAATCTAACAATGAAAACCCAATGGCTTGAATCCCCTCAATTCCAGCCTCAACGGCAGCACTCATGGTCCCAGAGTAAATAACATTGATGGAAGAATTGGATCCGTGATTTATTCCTGAAACACAAAGGTCAGGTTTTCTATCTAAAATTTCATTGACTGCTAGTTTTACACAGTCTGCAGGTGTTCCTGAACAACTATATTCTAAGTGAGTGCCTTCTTTTACATCGATATTTGTGCAATGGAGTGTGGAGTTGATGGTAATGGCATGCCCCATTGCAGATTGTGGACTGTTTGGAGCGACGACAACGACTTCTCCAATTTCGTTCATTACTTCAATCAATTTTCTAATTCCCGGGGCTGTAATTCCATCGTCATTGGTTACTAGTATGAGGGGTTTTTTGTCCATGATTTTTTAATACTGAGTAAATTTAAAAAATATTAACCCCCTATAGTCAATTTAGTATCAACAAAAAGTTTTTTAGTGTATAGGTTTAATAAGGGGTTTTTGGTTAAATTTACTTTATAATACAATTTTTTATGAGGTTTTTTTGGCTATTTGTCTTCAGTGTATCTTCACTCATTCTACTAGGAGGTTCTTCCAAGTATATAGACAATCCGGATAAAGACAAATTACTGATTGAGGTCATTACTTATGTTATGCAAAGAGGTCATTATGATCCTAAAGATATTGATGATACTTTTTCAGAGCACGTTTTTAATAATTTTATTCAAGGCATTGATGGTCAACACAGGTTTTTCCTTCAATCTGACATCAATAATCTCAGAAGGTATAAAGACCAAATTGATGATCAAATTAGGGTGTCCGATGTTTCTTTTTTCAATTTGACCTACGATAGATTGATTGCGCGCATGGGTCAAGTAAAAGAATTTTATGGGGAGTTGTTGGTTAATCCTTTTGATTTTAGTGAAAAGGACTCTATTAATCTTAATTTTGAGGAGATTCCCTACGCAATAACCCTAAACGGTCTTAAAGACCTATGGAGAAAAAGATTTAAACTTTCTACACTGGAATATTACTCAGATTTGGTAGAACAGGAAGATTTTGAAAAAGAAAAGGACAGTGCATATCAAGTAAAGTCGAAAATTGTATTGGAGGAAGAAGCTAGGTTAAAAACAAGGGAAAATATTGCAAATTATTTTGATGTTTTTGATGAGGTTGAACGCAAGGACTGGTTTTCGATTTATGTAAACTCCATAACACTTCAATTTGACCCACACAGTAACTATTTTGCCCCGGACGATAAAGATAAGTTTGATCAAAATATTTCAGGAAAGTTTGAGGGTATCGGTGCACGATTGCAGAAGAAAGATCAGGTGGTTAAGATTGTAGAAGTCATCGTTGGAGGTCCGGTTTGGAAAGCCAAAGCACTTGAGGTTGGTGATGTTATTATAAAGGTTGCTCAAAAAGACAAAGATGCCATAGAAATTGGTCCAATGCGTTTGAGTGATGCGGTAAAGTTGATTAAAGGACCCAAGGGAACTCAGGTATTTTTGACCGTCAGGAGAGTGAGTGGCATAATTGAGGAGGTAGTCATTAAAAGGGATGTTGTAGAGTTGGAAGAGTCCTATGCAAAATCAAGCATTATACATAAGAACGGAAAAAGTTACGGGCTAATTCAGTTACCTAAATTTTATATTGATTTCAAAGATCAAAAAGGCAGAAATGCTGCCAGCGATGTTAAAAAAGAATTGGAGTCCCTAAAAAAAAGAAATGTTAGCGGGATCATAGTGGACTTAAGAAACAATGGAGGTGGATCTCTTAAGACTGTTGTTGACATAACTGGATTTTTTATTGAAGAAGGCCCTGTGGTTCAGGTAAAAAGTACCGGCGGTGAAAAAGATGTTTTGTATGATGAAGACTCTTCTATTGTTTGGGATGGTTCATTGGTCATAATGGTCAATGAATTTTCTGCTTCTGCATCCGAAATTCTAGCTGCTGCACTTCAAGATTACAAAAGAGCCATCATTTTGGGGAGTAAAAAAACTTTTGGTAAGGGAACCGTACAAAATATTATTGATTTGAATCGTATTATTTCAGGTGGAACACATGGAGACTTGGGGGCTGTAAAGATTACAACAGACAAGTTTTACCGTATTAATGGAGGTTCTACACAACTGGAGGGTGTAAGAAGTGATATCATTTTAAAAAATCAATATTCTTACATTGAAATGGGTGAAAATGACCAAGATAATCCTTTGCCTTGGGATAGAATTGAACCCGTATACTATAAGCAATGGGGAAAACAGGCCAACCATGATTATACTTTAAATCAGAGTGCCAAAAGATTAAAAGATAATCCTTATATCCAGCTTGTAGAACAACAGGCAAGAAGAATAGAGGCCCAACAAGACGACTATGTCTATACCCTTAACTATGAAGATTACCTGATAGAACGTGCGGCCAACAAAAAAATATCTGAAGAATTCAGCGTGCTTAAAGATTACAAGTCAGATTTGAACTTTGAATGGATTCCGGATTCAAGAGTTCTCATTGATGATGTGGTCGAAGAGAAAAAGGTCAGATGGATAGAAGTCCTTCAAAAGGATTTTTATATTTCAGAAGCAGTGAGTATTTTAGAAGATTTGAATATTGACCTTAAGAATTATCCTTTAGCTCAGATAAAAAAGTAACATTAATGTTTTGATTGGAGCCAGCGTCAACAAAAAATTTATCAAAGACTTATGGGCAGTTTTCAGCATCTTTTATATACTTATGCTGATTGTGATTGCAATTTTTGCTTATCAAATTGCTCCTGACAGTACTTCCAATGCCAATCAAATGCATCTATCTATTCATTCTAAACCACCTGGTTTTAAAGTGCTTATGCTTCATACCGAAAACGCTACTAATAACCAGAAGTCTTTTTTTTTAGGGGAGGTAAATAGTAGTGATGAAATTCCAATACAAGAATATAAGCTTCAGTCCAATGGAGTTGAGATTCAACCTTACGGTTCCCCATCAGATTATTATGAGTTTATAGAGGCGTCAAAATTCCAATCTCCCCTTTCAGAAGATAGCTTTAAAAAACAAAACTTAAAAGAGAAAATTTTTTTATTGGGAACAGACAAATACGGAAGAGACTTGTTGAGTAGACTGATAATTGGATCTCGGATTTCAATATCTATTGGGTTCATTGCAGTACTAATTTCACTTTTGATAGGGCTTGTTTTGGGAGCTTTGGGCGGATTTTTTGGAGGCTATTTGGATAAGGGAATTGTTTGGTTGATCAATGTTTTTTGGTCTATTCCTACCTTGTTGATGGTTATTGCCATTACATTGGCTTTAGGGCGGGGTTTTTGGCAAGTTTTTATAGCTGTGGGCTTGACAATGTGGGTAGAGGTGGCCAGGGTAGTTAGAGGTCAGGTATTAAGTCTAAAAGAAAAAACCTTTATCAAGGCTGCTCAAACCCTGGGATATGGCAAAATTCGAATAATATGGTATCATATTCTACCATTGCTTATCCCTCCTTTGATTGTAATTTCGGCAGCTAACTTTGCGAGTGCGATATTGATTGAAAGTGGATTGAGTTTTTTGGGTATAGGTGTTCAACCTCCCGAACCTAGTTGGGGTGGAATGGTAAAAGATCACTTCAGGTATTTGCTATTAGGGAAACCTTATTTGACTTTATTACCGGGATTAGCCATCATGAGTTTGGTTTTGGCGTTAATGACATTGGGGAACAGTCTTCGGGATATTTTGGACGTAAAACATTGAGCTTACCAATCATTAAGTCTATTGGCATCGAAGTTCAAATGGATAAAAATCATAATACTAAAGGCCAATAAACTTGAACCACCATAGCTAACAAAAGGTAGAGGAATACCAATTGTTGGAACTATTCCCAAAGACATTCCGATATTAATAAAAAAATGGGTGAAAATTAATCCAGCTATTCCATAAGAGAAAACTCTTCGGAACTTATTAGTTTGTTTTTCAGCCTGAAATATTATTCTCAAAATGACGAAGCAAAAAAGGAAAATTATAAAAGAGCTTCCAACGAATCCCCATTCCTCTCCTATGGTGCTGAAGATATAATCGGTATGTTGTTCTGGAACAAAATTGCCTTTAGTTTGTGTACCTTCCAAAAATCCTTTTCCCTTTAACCCTCCAGAACCAATTGCGATTATTGATTGATTGATATTATAACCCACTCCTTTTGTATCAGTCTCTTTTCCTAGAACAATATTGATTCTGTCTCGGTGACGCTGTTCAAATAAATTGTTAAAGATATAATCTATAGAAAATGAAAATCCAATTGAAACAATCAGTAAGATCAGAAAAGGCCAAATTTTGATTTTTGGAATATGTTTTTTAACAATAAAATAGAGCAATAATATTAACAAAGTGATGATTACAATGACCAAATTCAAGGGAAAAATGAGTGTGATAAAAAACAATGCAAATGCAGAGAGGAAAATTATTAAATAGGTATAATTTAGCCCTTCTCTAAACAAGGGAAAAAAGAAAGCTGCAAAAACCAAAGCAGATCCTGGATCAGGTTGCAAAATGATCAAGAAAAACGGAAGGAGAATATATGCACCAATTTTAAATAATGTTTTAGGGTACTTTATATCTGATTTAAATTTACTCAAAATACTTGCGATTATTAATGCAGTAGTTACTTTAGCCAGCTCAGAGGGTTGAAAACTTATTGCCCCAAAAGTGTACCAAGAAGTTGCTCCAGATACTGTCTTTCCAAAGAAAAAAAGACCTAACAACAGTAGCATGCTGATAAAAAAACCTAATGTTGCAAATTGTTCAAAGAATTTACTGTTTATCAAAAGGATAATCAACCCAATACAAAAACTAAAAATTATGAATAAAAATTGCTTTCCTATAGCTTCAGAGAAATCAAAAAGACCATTGAGTGTTTCACTATAAGTGGCAGAATAAACATTGACAATACCAAAGTAGACTAATATCAAGTAAACGATTAATAACAACCAGTCAATTCGAAAAATTATACTATTATTCATTGATAACAAAGGGTTTTCCAGAGTAAGGTTTCTCATACTCTTCGAGCAAACTTCCATTCAACATTCTTTCTTCCAACCATTTTCTTTTGACACTTCTATTGAGGTACCTTTCAATCATTAGACTGGCAATAGGCGCTGCCCATCTTGCTCCCCAATAACCGTTTTCTACATATACTGCAAGTGCAATTTTAGGATCTTCTTTTGGAGCAAAAGCAATGAAAATTGAGTGATCTGAAAGTGTAGTTTTTACTCCATTTATTTTTATAAAATTTTCAACAGTCCCTGTCTTACCACATACTTCAATTCCCTTTATTTTGGCAACTCTGGCAGTGCCTATCTCTACAACCTGATGCATGCCATCGATAACTGATTCAAAATGAATGGAATCAATGGAGGTTTCTTTTTTTTCATATACTTTATTCAAATTATCATTATTTATAGACTTTAGAAAATGAGGTTGGATAAAATACCCTCTGTTGGCAATTGCAGCTGTGAAGTTGGCCATTTGGATGGGGGTAGTCAGGAGTTCCCCTTGACCAATTGCGTTGGAAACTACTGTAGCAGATTTCCAGCCCCCTTTATTGTACCAATAGTTGTAATAACTAGCATCTGGGATAAAACCTTTTTTTCCAATGGGCAAGTCATATCCAAGGTAATTGCCCAAACCAAAACTTTTTAAATGTTCATTCCAAACATTCATTCCTTCCTCAACATTTTCTCCTGCTTTGTCTATGATTCTTCTGTAAATGTTGGCAAAATAAGTATTACAAGATCGGTAAAGTCCAGAGAGTAAATTGTTTTTGGTTCCAGGTCTACAATGACACTCCATAAACATTCCATGGGCGTAGAAGTGGCCTTTTTTACAAAGGAAAGCTGTCTCATTATCTATTACTCCCTCTTGTAATGCAATCAGTGCGTTGAGGGTTTTAAAAGGTGATCCAGGCGCATATTGAGCCTGAAGGCCTCTGTCAAAGAGGGGTTTTGCCAAAGTGTCTAATACAAGTTTTTCAAAGTTTTTAGATCGCTCTCTACCCACCAACATATTGGGATCATATCCAGGTGCGGATACCAAAGAAAGTACCTCTCCCGTTTTTGGTTCTATGGCAACAATAGCTCCCCTTTTGTTTTGTAATAATTCTTCACCGTACTGTTGAAGTTCCATATCTATGGTCAGGAAAAGATTTTCTGCTCCTTCCACAGGCATATCAAATTTTCCTTCTTTATAGGGACCTATGATACGATTGAAGTGATCTTTTTGATAGAATTTTTTCCCTTTTTTCCCTCTTAATAAAAGTTCATAATATTCCTCTATACCCTGTCTACCTATCAATTCCCCTGAGCGATAGTAATTGTCTTTTTTAATGTCATTTTTGTTGACTTCACTTACATATCCTAACAAATTGGAAGCAATAGGAATAGGGTAGTGTCTGATAGAGTTTTTTTGCAGAAAAAAACCGGGGTATTTCCATATCTTCTCTTGGATTACAGCATTGCGTTCTTTGGAAATTTTTCCAAAAATAATTGAAGGTAGTTTTACAGAAAAAGTTCTAGCGGATTTAATTTTTTCTTTCAGCTCAGCTTTTGAAGTCCTAAGTATTTTGGAAAGCTCAAGGGTGTCGAAGGGTATGATATTTTCTGGAATAGACATTAAATCATATACGGGCTGGTTGGAAACTAATAGTTTTTGATTACGGTCATAGATGTAGCCACGTTCTGGATAAATAGAATTTTGAATTACGGCATTGCTATTAGATAGAAGCTTGTAGGATGAGTTGAGCAATTGTAAGCTGATCAACCTACCAACAAAAACGATAGCGGTTAAAAGAGTTACAGCCGGCAAAAAAAAACTCCTAATCATTTTTTTCTTTGAATAACCCCAAGGAAATGTAAATCAATATAAAGGTAAAAAAAGATGTGAAAAGAGTATTTTTTAAAATGGTCAAGGTATTGTCAAGGCTAAAGTAAATGACAATGAATAGCAATAAATGGTGAATTAAAATCATTAAAATCAGATACAGTAACCTTTGCGAGAGTAGACTTCCTTCAATCATTCCCAAAGGAACTTCAAAATTCACACCAAAAGAGAACTTAATGATGAATTGCCTTAAGAAGGCGATAGTCAATGTAGCAATGGTATGACCTCCTGATCCTTGTGTTAATAGATCAAGCATTAGACCCAGCAAAAAGCCCAAAATGATTAAAATGGTAGCATTTCCATTCAAACGGTATACAATTATGAACAAAAGATATAGGTTAGGGTTTATGAACCCAAAGAAATTGATGTTGTTCAGTAAAAAAGACTGAAGAAACAGCAAAATAATAAAATGAAAAATTGATATTAAGTTATCTCGATTCATTTTTCAATTGATTGAGTTCAAACTTTTTTTTGTTCTTTAAAACATAAACGATTTTTTTTTGAGTAAGATTACTAAACAATTCAATTTCAATATCATAGTATCCTTCGATTTCGGGTTTTTCAAAACTAAAAACCTTTCCAATCGGAATGCCATGAGGAAAGTAATCTGACATGCCACCGGTCACAATGGTGTCCCCTAACATCACATGATTTAAGGTGGAAACATCATCCAATTTCATTCTTTTGGGGTGGTTCCCTTTCCAAGATAAAGATCCATAAGCACCGTTCTTTTTAAAACCAGCATTGATTTTTACATCACGGTTTAAAATGGAAATCACACTGGAAAAATTGGCAGTAACCTGATTGATAATACCCAAAACTCCATCGCTGGAAATTACCCCCATTTCTACTTCTATTCCATCTTGGTAGCCTTTATCTATCATCAAGTAATTTCTTGCATTATTATAACTGTTTTTGATGATTCTTGCTCCAAAAACCTGAAAATCAAAAGTGTCGATTACTTTATTTTCTGGTAATTGCTTGGTAAAATGAATTAATTCTAGTGCTTTGAGTTTAATATTTTCATTTAGTAGTTTTTCATTTCTCTTATTGAGACTCATATATTTAAAAACATTTTCACCAACTAGTTTGAAGCTACTGGAAATTATAAGGGCTGTGTTGCTGAAGATAGATTGGTGAAAAAAACTTCGTTGGTATAAAAAAGTAAGCGAGATGATTAGTAGACCCGAATATAATAGGGTATTTTTGTACTTAAGTAGGGCATTGATTAGCTGCCGCATAAGTCATTATTTGATCAAAATAGTTTTATATCGCTCGATATTTTTTAGGGCGATTCCAGTTCCTCTAACAACGGCTTGTAAGGGGTCTTCAGCAATATAAACGGGGAGATCAGTTTTTCTGGAAAGCCTTACATCCAGCCCTTTGAGCAGTGCTCCGCCTCCAGCCAGATAAATTCCCGTATTGTAGATATCAGCAGCTAATTCGGGTGGGGTTTGAGATAGAGCTTCCATGATGGACTCTTCAATTCTTAAGATGGACTTGTCCAGGGCTTTGGATATTTCAACGAAAGAAATCATTGCTTGTTTAGGTTTTCCGGTAACCAAGTCTCTTCCCTGAACAGACATGTCATCAGGTGGGTTTTCAAGATCCTCGATTACAGAGCCAATCAATATTTTAATTTTTTCAGCGGTGCGTTCCCCTATATATAGGTTGTGCTTGCTTCTCATATAATTTACGATATCATTGGTAAAAACATCACCCGCAATCTTGATTGATTTATCGCAGACAATTCCGGATAATGCTATTATTGCTATCTCAGTGGTACCTCCACCTATATCAACAATCATATTTCCTTTAGGCTGCATGATGTCTATTCCAATTCCAATAGCCGCCGCCATGGGTTCGTGTATCAAATAAACCTCTTTACCATTAACGCGCTCTGCAGATTCTTTTACAGCTCTCATTTCCACCTCTGTGATTCCAGAAGGAATACAAATAACCATTCTTAAGGAAGGGGTAAAAAATTTTTTCTTGAGTGTGGGTATACTCTTGATCAAGGTATTTATCATTTGTTCCGAGGCATTAAAGTCGGCAATTACACCATCTTTTAAGGGTCTGATGGTCTTGATGTTTTCATGGGTCTTTCCATGCATCATACTGGCCTCATCTCCAATGGCAATAATTTTATTGGTAGTCCTATCGATGGCGACAATGGAGGGACTATCAACCACTACCTTATCGTTGTGGATGATTAATGTGTTTGCAGTTCCTAAATCTATAGCAATTTCCTCGGTTAGGAGACCCATAACTCCTTGATTTTATAAGTCGTAAAGTTATGAAAATTAATGTTTAAAATGACGTGTACCTGTAAAGACCATCGATAAACTATTTTCGTTGCAATAATCTATGGAAAGCTGGTCCTTAATTGAACCACCTGGCTGTAAGACACTTTTGACTCCTGTTTTGTTTGCAATCTCTACGCAATCAGGGAAAGGGAAAAAAGCGTCACTTGCCATAACGGCTCCATTTAAGTCAAAATTGAAGTGTTTAGATTTTTCAATGGCATGATTTAATGCATCTACTCTTGATGTTTGTCCTGTACCGGAGGCTAGCAATTGCCTATTTTTTGCCAAAACAATGGTATTCGATTTGGTGTGTTTACAAATTTTTGAAGCAAAGATCAAGTCTTCAATCTCTTGCTCACTGGGTTTTTTGTAAGTAATAAACTCTAGTTTCTCTGCAACATCTGTTTTAGAATTCCTGTCCTGCACCAATATGCCGTTGAGACAGCTTCTATAGGTGGTCGATGGTAAGTGAGTGCCTTTTTGCACCAATAATATTCTGTTCTTTTTCCCCTTCAAAAGTGCTAGGGCGTCCTGCTCGTATTTTGGCGCAATAACCACTTCGCAAAATAGGCTGTGGATTTCGGTGGCAGTGTCTAGGTCAATTGTTTTATTAGTAATCAAAACCCCACCAAAAGCAGATACCGGGTCTCCTGCAAGTGCGTCTAAATAGGCTTCTTTAAGCGAAGAGCGAGTAGCAAAGCCACATGCATTGTTGTGTTTGAGAATGGCAAAACTGAAATCCCCCTCATAAAATTCGAGCATGAGATTTACTGCTGCATCGATGTCCAATAGATTATTGTAGGAAATTTCTTTTCCATGAATTTGCTTCAGAAGGTCGGATAAAGAACCAAAAAATTGACCTTTTTGATGCGGGTTTTCCCCATAGCGAAGGGTTTTAGCAGTTTTAAGACTCAGTTTGAGCACTTCCTCCTCTTGGTTAAAATGGTTAAAAATGGCAGTATCATAATGTGAAGAGGTTTGGAAAGCCTTGACGGAATACCTTTTTCTTTGTTCCAAGCCCAGGGCACCTTTCGATTGGGTTAGAATGTCTAGAAAACCTTCATAATCGTTTTTGTCAGAAACACAAAAGGTATCCTTAAAATTTTTTGCGGCAGCTCTTATTAGGGCAATTCCCCCGATATCTATTTTTTCGACTATTTCTTGTTCATTCCCTCCCGCAGTAACAGTATCTTCAAAAGGATATAAATCCACAATGACCAAATCTATTTGTGGTATTTCAAATTGTTCCAAAGCAGTTTGATCGTCTCTCACTTCTTTGCGATTCAGAATACCTCCAAAAACTTTGGGGTGTAGGGTTTTTACACGACCTCCCAGTATGGAAGGGTATCCCGTGAGGTCTTCAACCGCAGTAACTTCATAGCCCAAATCACGAATGAATTTTTCTGTCCCTCCGGTGGAGTAGAACTCAACCCCATATGAGTTCAATTGATGAATAATAGGGGCCAACCCTGTCTTGTCATAAACCGAGATGAGAGCAGATGAAATTTGTTTTTCACTCATTTTTTTATTAACCAATGAATATTGATTGGGATAATTTTTTATTTTTTGATCCGACACAGATGCATTTTTATTTAATTTTAGATAAAAAAGAACTGCTGACCAGAACAAAAGTATTAAAAACATCATTCTCAAAAATTTAATTTTCTCCTTATTTATTGTGTTTAATTAACCAAAAAGAGCCCACTTTTCAACAATGAAACAAAACATTAAAATTTCTGGTATGACATGCAAGGATTGTGTTTCCTCTGTGACTGAAAAATTAATTAGTTTGGATGAGGTAAAAGACCTCAAAATTGATTTGGAAAATGGAATTGCAGAGTTGGAGGTTTTAAAAACATTGACATTGGAAAAACTGTCCGTTGTATTACTCCCAAAGTACATACCTACAATGGAAAACCAACCCTTTAATAAAGCATTCTTAGAGCAAAGTCCTTCGAAGTTAAAGCAGCTTTTTCCGCTTTTTTTCATTTTTTTATACCTGATTGCGGGTTCTGTTTTACTTCAAAGGAACACTTTCCGCTTCACAAATTTTATGATTGATTATATGGGGTTATTTTTTGTGGTTTTCAGCTTCTTTAAATTTTTGGACTACAAGGGATTTCCCTCTGCTTTTGCCCAATACGATCCCTTGGCCAAAAGAATCGTTTTCTATGCTAAAATTTATCCCTTTATCGAGACCCTTTTGGGTTTGATGTTCTTGTTGCGTTGGGAGTTGAATTTTGCCTTTTTCGCCACCATTGTAATTTTATCGATTACCACTTTAGGAGTTGTTTTTACCCTATTTGACAAAAACAAAATCAACTGCGCCTGTTTGGGAACATCCTTGAAGTTGCCAATGACGGAAGCGTCTTTGATAGAGAATGTAATCATGATTATGATGGCTGTTGCCATGCTATTTTACCAATTTGGATAAAATCCATAAATTTATAGTATGAATACTAGGAATTGCAAAGCCGTTTTATTAACCTTGATTTTTTTGACTTCAAAAATCGGGCTGGCTTTAAATGTCCACTATTGTGGAGGTCATATTGAGGAAATTGCTCTGGCTTGGAATGCCGAGGGTTGTGAAATGTCTGCGCAAAAAGTCCAAGAGCCCCGCCAAGATTATAAGTTTACAAAGAACCACTGCTGCAAGGATCAAACTATTTTTATCCAAAACAATGAGCCTCAAAAAACGGCAGATTATGAACTTCATTTTGCTTTCTTTGGGATTTCACCGAACAAGCCCTTCCAGTTTGATGCCTCAAAAATGATCCTTTTAAAGACGGTTTTTACCCCACCTAAATTTCTTGTTCCTAAGAACAAAATCTTCCTCCTTTACCAAAGCCTTATTTTTTACGGTTGATTCAATTTAAATAAACACACTTCTTATTTAACGTTGAATCTAACCCTAAAATAATGAAAAAATACATACTCATTGTATGTCTTTCATGGGGGGTGGTATATTCGCAAGACCCCCTCAGTGGACTTTTACAATACCGACAGAACAATAAAATTTATCCCCTTTCAGGAGCCAGTGTTTTTTGGAAAAACACTACCATTGGAACGGTTACTGATATGGAGGGTATTTTCCAGTTGGAAAGACCACCAGCAAGTGATCTGTTGATCATTAGTTATATCGGTTTTAAAACCGACACCTTAAAAATTAATACTTCATTCATCAGCCACCAAATGACTCAAAATCAGGAGTACGAATTGGACGAATTCACCGTAAACCAGCGTAGAAAAGCTTCTCAAAAATCCTTTATTGAGACGCAAAATATTCGAAAGTTAAGCAGCGAGGAATTACTCAAGGCTGCTTGTTGTAATCTTTCGGAGAGTTTTGAAACCAACCCAGCCATAGATGTGAATTTTGCAGATGCGCTAACCGGAACCAAACAAATTAAAATGTTAGGGCTTTCGAGTCCCTACCTATTGATTTCGGAAGAAAGTATTCCTATGGTTCGGGGTGCTTCACAGGCTTATGGATTGACCTTTACGCCCGGGACTTGGGTAGAAAGTATTCAAATCAGCAAAGGGGCAGGGTCGGTAAGCAATGGTTTTGAAAGTATTGCAGGACAAATCAATACTGAATTGAAAAAACCGCTGACCGATATTCCCTTTTTTCTCAATCTATTCGCCTCAATCAATGGGAGGTATGAAATGAATACACACTTCAATCTTAAGTTTTATGACAATTGGAGTGCTGGGCTTTATGTCCACGGTAACAAAAGAACTCAAAAGTTTGACAAAAACAACGATGGTTTTCTCGATCTTCCTGTTTCAGAGCAAATTAATTTGATGAATCGTTGGCAATACACCGATTTAGAAAATGGATGGGTCAGCTTTTTGAGTTGGAGGTATATGAATGATGAAAAATTATTGGGTGCTTTAAGCTACAATTCTCAAAAAGATAAGGGAATGAAAAATCGCTGGGGCAGTGAAATTAAAACCGAACGATGGGATGCTTCCTTCAAGGTAGGCTATGTTTTTCCCGAGATACCCTATCAGAGTTTTGGTTTTCAAACAGCCTACAGCAGCCACATCCAAGACTCATATTACGGATTGCGTGCCTATGATATCAATCAGCAAAGTTTTTATACCAATTTGATTTTCAACTCCATAATTGGCAATACCCTCAATAAATTCAAAGTAGGGTTAAATTATAGTTTTGATGAATATGTTGAACAGGTCGATGGTGACTTATACAATAGGTCGGATTGGAATGTGGGCAGCTTTTTTGAGTTTTATCATGACAACAATGACAACTTCAGTTGGATCGCCGGTATCAGAGTGGATTTTCACAATAATTTCGGCAGTTTTTTAACGCCAAGGATTCATGTTAGATATGTTCCGCTAGAGGATTTTGTCATCAGGCTATCGGCGGGCGGTGGCAGAAAGGCAGCCAATATTTTTGCGGAAAATCAAACCCTTTTTGCAACCAATAGAGCGATCAATATTCAATCCTCTCAGGGGAAAATTTATGGTCTTAATCCCGAAAAAGCATGGAACTACGGATTGGGTCTGTCGAAATCATTTTACATTAGTAGTCCACACAAAATGACTCTTTCTGCCGATTATTACATTACCCTTTTTACAGATCAGGTGGTTGTAGATTGGGAAGTGCCTCGTCAAATTTCATTTTATAACTTAGAGAGACAAAGCTCTGCAAAAAGCTTTCAATTGGAATTGGATTATTACTATCGAAACTTTTTGAATTTTAGAGTAGCATTCAAGAATTACGATGTACAAATGGACTATAAAAGTGGACTCATGCAAAAACCTTTATTGGCCAAGAATCGTTTTTTTGCCAATTTAGGTTGGGAAAGTAAAATCAGCCCAATGGATAATCAATGGAGGTGGGATTTAACCTATCACTATTTAGGGGCGCAGCGATTGGTTCACAATATTTTGGATTTGGATCACCCAAGAGGTTTTTCTCCCAGTTATTCGCTTTGGAACACCCAATTGACTCGTTCTTTCTCGAAAAAATTTGAAATATATTTGGGGGCAGAGAACATTGGAAATTATAGACAACTTTCTCCCATTATTGGATCTGACGATCCTTTTGGAGAGGACTTTGATGCTGCTCAAATTTATGCCCCCATTTTTGGAGGAATTGTTTACTCTGGTTTAAGACTCAAAATTTAATCCTAAATATTAATTTTATACATCATGAAAAAAACCCTTTTCTTATTGCTTGCTTTACCATTGGGAATGGTAGCTCAAGAGAAACAAAAAAAGAATACCAAAACACAATTTACAGTTCATGGTAATTGTGAAAAATGTAAAAAAAGAATTGAAAAAGCTGCTTTTTCAATCAAAGGTGTCAAATGGGCCGATTGGGATATTTCTTCCAATCAAATCAGTCTGATCTACAATCCACAAAAAGTAGACTTGAAAATGATTCATATGGGGATTGCAGCCCAAGGTCACAATACAACAGAAGCTAAAGTCAAAGAAGAAGATTATGATGAACTGCCCAAATGTTGTCAGTACGAAAGGAAAGAATAAGTAATAAAAAAACCTGCTTTTTCAAGCAGGTTTTTTTTGCTGAAAAAAAATGTATTACATCATTCCGGGCATTCCCCCGCCGCCACCCATAGGTGGCATAGCTGGAGCCTCTTCTTTGATGTCGACCAAAGCACACTCGGTAGTTAAGATCATTCCTGCGACTGAAGCTGCATTTTCTAAGGCAACACGAGCCACTTTTTTAGGATCAATGATTCCTTCTTTAAGCATGTCCACAAAAGTACCTTCTTTAGCGTTGAAACCAAAGTTTTCTCCACCTTCAAGAACTTTAGAGACTATTACTGATCCTTCACCACCGGAGTTTTCAACAATTATTCTCAGAGGGGATTCGATGGCTTTGTGGATAATTTGAACCCCTGTGCCTTCGTCAGCATTGTCAGATTTTAATTTAGAAAGACTTTTTTGAGTGTTTAATAGAGCAACTCCACCACCGGCAACAATACCTTCTTCTACCGCTGCTCTGGTAGCATGTAGTGCATCATCTACGCGATCTTTCTTTTCTTTCATTTCAACTTCTGAAGGAGCTCCTACATAAAGTACGGCTACACCTCCTGAGAGTTTGGCCAAACGCTCTTGAAGTTTTTCCCTGTCGTAATCAGAAGTTGTAGTCTCAATCTGTGATTTGATTTGATTGACCCTACCTTGAATCATCTTACTTTCTCCTGCACCATTAACAACAGTAGTATTGTCTTTATCTATGGTTACTTTTTCGGCAGAGCCCAACATATCAATAGTCGTGTTTTCAAGAGTGAAACCCCTCTCTTCTGAAATTACCGTTCCACCTGTCAAGATAGCTATATCTTCTAGCATTGCTTTTCTGCGGTCACCAAAACCAGGAGCCTTAACGGCTGCAATTTTTAATGACCCACGGAGTTTGTTGACAACTAATGTAGCCAAAGCCTCTCCGTCGACATCCTCAGCGATTACGATTAAGGGTTTTCCAGATTGAGCAACAGGCTCAAGAACAGGCAAAAGATCCTTCATGGCAGAGATCTTTTTGTCATACAACAAAATGTATGGTGACTCCAAGTCGGCTTCCATTTTTTCAGAATCTGTAACAAAATAAGGTGATAGGTATCCACGATCAAATTGCATTCCCTCTACTACATCGACATAAGTGTCTGTTCCTTTTGCTTCCTCTACGGTGATTACTCCTTCTTTACCTACTTTTTCAAATGCTTCAGTAATCAAACTTCCAATAGTTTCATCATTGTTGGCAGAAATGCTGGCCACTTGTTTGATTTTTTCGGAGGCATTACCAACTTCTACAGATTGTTTACCCAGAGAATCTACGATAGAATTCACCGCTTTGTCGATACCTCTTTTAAGATCTAGTGGATTGGCACCGGCGGCTACGTTTTTAAGACCTTCTTTGACAATGGCTTGTGCCAAAATGGTTGCAGTAGTGGTTCCATCTCCTGCTAAGTCGTTGGTTTTAGATGCAACTTCTTTAACCATTTGAGCTCCCATGTTTTCGAGAGCATCCTCCAATTCAATTTCCTTGGCAACAGTAACTCCGTCTTTAGTGACTTGTGGAGCACCAAAAGATTTGCCAATTATTACATTTCTTCCTTTAGGACCTAGAGTAACTTTTACAGCATTTGCAAGCGCATCAACACCACGTTTGATTCCATCTCGTGCCTCTAAATCGAATTCTATTTTTTTTGCCATTTTATTTGATTTTTTCTGTTAAACAATTGCTAATATGTCACTTTCTCTCATGATCATGTAGTCTGAACCATCGTGTTGTAGTTCGGTTCCAGCATATTTACCATAAAGCACATTATCCCCTATTTTGACAGTTACAGGGTTTTCGGTAGTTCCAGGGCCTACAGCGACCACAGTTCCTTTTTGAGGTTTTTCTTTAGCGGAATCAGGAATGATGATACCGGAAGAAGTTTTGGTTTCTGCAGCAGCAGACTCGATTAATACACGGTCTGCTAGAGGCTGAATTTTTACTTTACTCATCGTTAATTTTTTTATTTAAAGTTTTTAATGAATTTTCATAAATCATGCCAAACTCAAAGTAGATGACAAATTTTAGCTATACACAATTAATGCTGACAGCTTGGCATAAAAATTATTATCGAGAATCGTCTTGAGGTGTTTCAGGGATTACTTCAGGTAAGGTTTCCGGAATCACTTCTGGAATAGGTTCCAAAGCATTTTCTTGTAATAGGCGGGAGTCAGAACTATAACTTTTGGTTCCAAGTGAAATATTTGAAAGTAAGATGAGTATTAACAAAAGTCCAGCAAGCAACCAAGTACTGCGGTCCAAAAAGTCAGAGGTTTTTTGGACCCCTCCCATTTGTTGTCCTCCGCCGCCAAAAGAAGAGGATAGCCCACCACCTTTAGGATTTTGAACCATTACTACTAATACGAGTAGAAAACAAACAAAAATGATTAAAGCGATGAAGATTGAAAAGCTTCCCATAATAATTTAACGTTGTTGTAATTCCTTTATTTTTTTAATTTGCCCTGCAAAGAAAACATTTTTTTCCGGATATTTCAAAATTAAAATCTTGTATGCCCTGATGGCCTTTTTGTACTTTTTTTGTTTGACCAGAACTTTGGCTAAAGATTCAGTCATCAACTCCTCAGGATTAAAGTTTTGTTTTGCAACTGGGTCGATGATTTCGTTTTTTTCAACTGGAGGAATTTTGGGATCCGATTCAATGAAACGATCTATAATATTTAATTTAGCAATTAATGGCTCTTCTTTTTCAGATTCTATAAGGTCGGTAATTTTTTCTTCTTTTGTAAACTGAATCCAATCCAAAAAATTCATTTTAAGATCCTTTGAAATGAGAACTGATTTTTTTGCTTTTGTTTTTTTTGAAGGTGCTTGTGAAATATTTTCGTCTGCTTTTAGGGCATCTTTTTTTTGAGTTTCATCAACTTTGGAATTAACTTTTTGATCCACTTTTTTTGTGTCAATGGATTTTTTCTCAATGGCTGATTTATTAGTAGTTTTAGAATATTCAATGGGTTGTTCAACATCCGAAGTCAATCCCTCTATCTTTTTTAACGATTTAAATTTAGAATCTATATTTTCTTTCAGCAAAACTCTATCAGCAGTGTATAGTGCCAGTTGATTAAGTGCCAAATAAAGATCATTTTTCTTTTGATCTTTAAGGGATTTAGTATAGAAGAAACGTGGCAGTTGAAAATATGGATACTGTTCAATTAACAATGCCATTTTTGAAACCAAAATTTCGTCTTGAGAATCATAATTTTCAACCAACTTTTCGAATGCTTCTCTAGTCATTTGGGTTACCACTTTGCTAATGTTTCGTTAAATATATTTTGAGTAATTCTCTCAAATATTTCATCATGAGCTTGACCCTGTATGTCATAAAGTTGTTTATCTGCGGCAAAGTCATAAAAAAAAGAAAATTTACTTTCGAAATCGTCTTCCTCGTTATTCGTATTCGAATAGCGAAGGTTAACAATCATTGTTAGTCGGTTTTGAGCAGCAGTGAGATTCGCAGTAGATGTCATGGGGGTAATACTGTACTCAATAATTTCTCCCTCATAAATTAGATCACCCCCTGAGTTAACCAAGTTTAAATTGGTCTGTCCCAGTATGATGTCTTGAAGTGCCAAGGTAAAATCTCTATCTAACCCAGGTTCTACGGTAGATCCTGGTCTACTACCAGCTTGGTTTTCGAAAAAATTAACCTGAAAAGTCGATGCCCCTTGGGGAATGGATGCTCCAGTAAAGGAGTAGATCCCACAAGCTTCTATTAAAAAAAGCAAAATTGAGAAGATGCTAAAAAACACTCTATTCATTGTAGTCATCTTGAAGGTCGAATTGTTTTATTTTTCGATATAGGGTCCTTTCCGAAATACCCAACTCCTTTGCCGCTATTTTTCTTTTCCCATTACTTCTTTTTAAAGCCCGCTTGATCATTTCAATCTCTTTATCCAATAAAGATAATGGTTCCTCTTCAATTACTGTTTCAGCGTAATCGTATTGGTTAATTGGAGGAGGATTATTATGGCCTTGAGGCTTTTTTTCTGGAGAGATGAATTCAACGGTCTTATTTTCATTTTCCTCTTTCCCATAGATTTTTTTGATCAGTTCAGGATTGTTTTTTTGAACCGATTTCATAGTTTCATTCTCCATCAATTCATGAGTCAGTTTTTTCAAGTCATTAAGGTCATTCTTCATATCAAAGAGGACTTTGTAGAGAATTTCTCTTTCGGATGAAAAATCAGCTTCTTTATCTGAATGGTTAATAACTGCAGGGAGTTGAGATCCCAAGTTTGGGAGGTAATTTCTTAGGGTATTCGCATTGAGTATTCTGTTTTTTTCCAAAACAGAGACCTGTTCTGCTATATTACGTAACTGGCGAATATTTCCACTCCAACGGTATTGCTCCAAAACCCCTTGTGCACCTTCACCAAGCCTGAGTGAAGGCATTTTATACTTTTGGGCAAAATCAGAAGCAAATTTTCTAAATAAAAGTTGAATATCTTCCTTTCTTTCCCTAAGTGGAGGTAGATGAATTTCAACGGTACTTAGTCGATAGTAAAGATCTTCTCTAAATTTTTCCTTCTTGATAGCTTCATTCATTTTTAAGTTGGTGGCTGCAACAATTCTTACATTTGTTTTTTGAACCTTTGAAGAACCTACTTTCATGAATTCACCGTTTTCTAATATCCTTAGAAGCCTAACTTGTGTGGTAAGGGGAAGTTCTCCTACTTCGTCAAGAAAGATGCTTCCACCATCTGCTACTTCAAAATACCCACTTCTGGTCGCAGTGGCCCCAGTAAAGGCCCCTTTCTCATGGCCAAAAAGTTCACTGTCAATTGTGCCTTCAGGGATTGCCCCGCAGTTTACGGCAATATATTTAGCGTGTTTTCTAGGTGAAAATTGATGAATTATTTTTGGAATATTTTCTTTCCCTACTCCACTTTCACCAGTAACTAGAACGTTTATTTCTGTAGTAGACACCAGTAAGGCTTTTTCCAGAGCTCTGTTGAGTCCATCATCGTTACCAATTATTCCGAAACGCTGTTTTAAATCTTGTATTGATTCCATAATGTCAGATTGATGATGAGATACCCATAGCGGTTCCAATCAAGGTGGCAGAAGTCACTTCTTCGATCTTGACGTCAACGAAATCTCCTACTTTATATTTTTCTTTTGGAAAAACAGCTACTGTATTTTGGCTTGTTCTACCGCTCCAAAACTTACTGGATCTTTTTGAACTTTTTTCAATCAAAACACAGGCTGTTTTTCCAACAAACTGCCGGGTTCTGAATTCACTGTGGACTCTTTGCAAGTCAATGATTTCTTGAAGCCTTCTTTTTTTAGTGGATTCAGGAATATCATCTTCAATTTTTTTGGCGGCCATTGTACCAGGGCGTTCTGAGTAGGCAAACATAAAACCAAAATCATATTTTACATACTCCATCAAGGCCAGTGTGTCTTTATGATCTTGGTCTGTCTCTGATGGAAAACCGGCAATCATATCATGAGAAATGGCACAATTTGGAATATTATTACGAATATCATCAATTAATTCTAAATACTGCTCTCGGCTGTGTTGTCGGTTCATTTTTTTCAAAATCAAGTTACTTCCAGATTGAATAGGTAGATGAATATGATTGCAAATATTTTCGTGTTTGGCCATGGTATTGATGACATCAATTGAAAAGTCTTGGGGGTTAGAAGTGGAGAAACGAATTCTAATACTGGGTTGGGATTTAGCAACTAGTTCTAGGAGGTTAGAGAACTTGATAGCTGTTTTCTGTTGAAGAGTGCTAGCTTTTGAAAAGTCTTTTTTCAACCCTCCGCCATACCACAAGTAACTATCTACATTTTGACCTAAGAGCGTTATTTCTTTATAACCATCATGGGCTAGTTGATCAATCTCCTCCAATATACTTTTGGGATCTCGACTTCTCTCTCTTCCCCTAGTAAACGGAACCACACAAAAAGTACACATATTATCGCATCCTCTTGAAATGGTAACAAAAGCACTCACACCATTGCTGGCCAATCGCACAGGAGCAATATCGCCATAAGTTTCTTCTTTAGAAAGGATGACATTGACGGCCTCTCTCTCCATTTCTACTTCTTGCAACAGATTAGGTAGGTCTTTATAGGCGTCTGGTCCAACTACTAAATCGACCATTTTTTCCTCTTCGAGAAATTTGTGTTTAAGGCGTTCCGCCATACAACCTAATACACCTATTTTAAGGTGTTTGTTCTTTCGTTTAAGTCCATTAAAAAGTTCCAATCTTTTTCGTACAGTTAGTTCTGCTTTTTCCCTTATCGAGCAAGTGTTGACCAAGACTAAGTTGGCATTTTCAATTTTTTCCGTAAGCTGATAACCTTCTTGGTTCAAAATGGAAGCAACAATTTCACTGTCAGAAAAGTTCATCTGACAACCGTAGGACTCGATATAGAATTGTTTTTGGGCTTTTGATAATGCACCCTTTTCATTTGACAAAACATCTGCATTAGTGAACGATCCCTTCTTTGTAAGAGGATTGCCACTATAAGCATACGGATCTTTTGTAGATATTTTTGTCATTAAATTTAATATGGTATAATCCATTGCAAATATAGTTAAAACTGCCTTTTTGTCATGCTAAAGTGATTGAATTTAAATGCTTCGACTTGATTTAATCTCTACTTTAAATATTAAAATTTACCACAGTTAAAAATTATAAGTAGGAGTTTTAAAAAAAAACTACATAATTTTGCTTTCGAAAAAAATGAATATATGGCCAGCAATCTTGTAATAGTAGAATCCCCAGCAAAAGCAAGAACTATCGAAAAGTTTCTTGGGAAAGATTTTAAAGTTGCTTCAAGTTATGGTCACATTGCAGACTTGCCTTCCAATGAGTTGGGAGTGGATGTTGATAAAGATTTTTCTCCAAAATACATTGTCTCTTCAGATAAGAAGAAAGTTGTCAGGGAGCTGAAATCATTGGTAAAGAAAATGAAAACGGTTTGGTTGGCCAGTGATGAAGACAGGGAAGGAGAGGCCATTGCATGGCACCTTGCCAATACTTTGGGCTTGAAATCTGACAGTACCAGGAGAATTGTTTTTAATGAAATAACCAAAACAGCTGTTTTGGACGCTATTGATAATCCTAGGGATATCAATTACAATCTGGTAAATTCTCAACAGGCGAGAAGAGTACTCGATCGTTTGGTGGGCTATGAATTGTCTCCTATTTTATGGCGAAAAGTCAAAGGAGGTTTATCAGCAGGAAGAGTTCAATCGGTTTCCGTGAGACTTATTGTAGAACGGGAGCGAGATATCAATGCATTTGTTCCTCAACAAACCTTCAAAACTCAGGCTCTTTTTTATACCCAAAAAAATAAATTGATTAATACTTTCCTTGCCAAAACATTTGATTCCTTGGAAGTAGCTGAGACCTTTTTAAACCTCAATAAGTCTGCTACTTTTAAAATACATGCAATTGAAAAAAAACCTGCATCAAAAAGCCCTACGGCCCCTTTTACTACTTCAACTCTACAGCAAGAAGCTGCCAGAAAACTTTTTTTTTCAGTCAGTAAAACCATGAATATAGCTCAGAGGCTGTATGAAGCTGGTTTGATAACTTATATGAGAACAGACAGTGTGAATTTGTCCAAAGAAGCCCAGCGAGGGGCTTTAAAACAAATCGAAAAACATTACGGAGAAGCTTACAAAAATCCTAGGAAATATAAGGTTAAAAGCAAGGGGGCTCAGGAAGCTCATGAAGCGATTAGACCCACAGACTTTAGTCTAAACAAAATCAATTTGGAATACGATCAGTCCCGTTTGTATGAACTGATCTGGAAAAGAGCCATAGCGTCGCAAATGAGTGATGCGAAATTGGAACGGACCCAATTGAAAATTGCAGCCAGTACTCATTCAGAAAAGTTCATTGCTAAGGGTGAGGTGATTACTTTCGATGGGTTTCTAAAGGTATATTTGGAAGGAGTAGATGAAGAATCAGATGAACAAAATGATCTGTTGCCGATGATCAAAAAAGGAGAGTTACTCAACTTAAAATCAATGGAAGCCAATCAAAGGTTTTCTCGACCTCCTTATCGTTTTACTGAGGCATCATTGGTCAAAAAACTCGAGGAATTAGGTATTGGACGACCTTCTACCTATGCTCCAACTATTTCAACAATCCAGAATAGAAAATACATCGAAAAAGGAACTTCTCCAGGAGAATATCGTTCATACACTCAATTGCAATTTGTCAATGACGGGGTCATTTCTAAATCTTTGAAAGAGAAGGTTGGAGCAAATATGGGAAAATTAATTCCCACCGATGTAGGAATAATTGTCAATGATTTTTTGGTTACTAATTTCACCAATATTTTGGATTATAGTTTTACCGCCAAAGTAGAGCAAAGTTTTGATAAAATTGCCAATGGATCTGAAAACTGGACCAGCATGATCAAAGGCTTTTACGATGATTTTCACAAAACTGTTGATTTTGTAAAGGAAAATGCTACTAGAGAGTCTGGAGAGAGAATTTTGGGTAATGATCCAAAGTCTGGAAGGGTGGTAAAAGTAAGATTAGGACGTTTTGGGCCGATTGCTCAAATTGGTGAACCTGAGGATGAAGAAAAAACTGTCTTTGTAAGTTTGACTCCTGGACAGCAGTTGGAATCCCTTAATCTAGAAGATGCATTAGAATTGTTTAAGTTACCCAAATCGATTGGAACATTTGAAGACCAAGAGGTAACAGTAAATAATGGAAGATTTGGTCCATATTTAAAATTTCAAGAGATGTTTGTTTCCCTTCCTAAGGGAGAAGACCCTATGTACGTCGAATTGGATAGGGCGATTGCTTTGATTGAAGAAAAGCGTTTGGCAAATTCTCCTATTTCTACTTTTGATCAACTTCCCGTCACAAAAGGAAAAGGTCGTTTTGGCCCTTTTTTGAAGTGGAATGGCTTATTCATCAATGTAAATAAAAAATACGATTTCGACAATCTTACAAATGAGGAGATTCACTTGCTAATCAAAGAAAAAATCCAAAAAGAAAAAGAAAAATTGATTAAAGAGTGGCCAGAAGAAGCCATCAGAATTGAAAAGGCAAGATGGGGAAGATTTAATATTATAAAGGGCAGTAAAAAGGTAGAATTGGGGAAAGATATTGACCCAACCAAAATCAATCTAGAGGCAGCAATACAATACTTGAAATCCAAAACTTCGAAAAATAAAAAATGAGCCTTGAAGCCTTAGTTCCTGTTTCTGAAGAGGCACTCTCTTCAATGATATTATACCCTAAACAGGCTTTGGGAAAAAACATTGAGATTTATACCGATCAACAAGGTTTTCCTGATCTCAAAGATTGCAGTATTGCTATTTTAGGCATTTCTGAAATCAGAAATGCCTTTTTTCCTACCTCGGCATACAAACTGGATGATTTTAGAAAATTCTTTTACCGTCTTTTTCCAGGAAATTGGAATTTTAAAATTTGTGATTTGGGTAATTTGCCTAATGGAGCCAGTCCAGAAGACACGTATTTTGCTCTAAAAGAAATTTGTATTCACCTTCGACAACGAAATATTGTCACTATAGTCATTGGAGGTAGTCATGATCTTATTTTTCCTATTTACCAATCTTATCAGGCCAACAATCAACTGGTCAATATTGTCTCGGTTGACAATCAATTTGATTTTTCTCAGGAGGAAGAATTGATTTCAGGTAGATCATATATGAGCCAAATCATTATGGACCAGCCCAATTATTTGTATAATTATACTAATTTGGGCTACCAAAGTTATTACATAGCTCAAGAGGAATTGGATCTGATGGAAAAACTTCACTTCGATTCACTTAGATTAGGTGCTTTATTGGATGACGTTGCTGAATCTGAACCTTTTTTTAGAGCTGCCAATATTTCTGGATTTGATATGAAAGCACTTAGTTGGCAAGCCCTAAATCATTCGTCGGGTCATCCCAATGGAATCGATGCTAGGAGTATATGCGCTCTTTCAAGATATGCTGGAATTAGTGACCAAATGGATTTTTTCGGTGTCTTTGAACTCTTAAACTCAGCAGTTTCTCATCAATTATTGGCTCAGATTATATGGTATTTTATTGAGGGTTTCAGTAGTAGATTTGATGAGTATCCTGTCTTGACTAGTAGCGGTTTTGTTAGATATACTGTTGCTTTATCTGACATGGAAATGGTTTTTTTTCAAAGTGAAAAAAGCGGTCGGTGGTGGATTGAAATAATAAATCAAAGCTATCTAAATAATAAAAATAAAACAACTGCGTTATTACCTTGCACGCATAAAGATTATTTGGATGCTTGCAATGACAAAATTCCCGACAAGTGGTGGAAGGCGACAAAAAGAACATAGTTAATGATTTGAAATATAAATTGTTATTTTTGCCATTCCATGTTAGAAGGGTATGTCGATTTTGATTTAGAAATTATAGTATAGTGAAAAAATCTTTAGTTTTACATTTATGTAACAAATGGTTTCTATCACCTGTTGTGATGAATAGATTTTTTATTGTCATACTTGTAGTGCTCACTGTTCTTAGTTGTGGTAAGAAAAACAGAGGAGAATTGATAGGGGTAAAACAAAAAAAATGGTTTCCTGAGAAGCCATATGGAATGACCCTTATTGAAGGCGGAGCATTTATCATGGGTAAATCCGATGAAGACGTAGCTCGTTTAAATAATGCAGCAGCTAGAACTGTTACGGTACCCTCTTTTTACATGGATGAGACTGAAATCACCAACGGGGAGTATCGACAATTTGTCTACTGGGTAAAAGACTCAGTTACTATGTCATTGTTGGCCAGAAAGGCAGACGAATTGGAGCTTGGAGAGGAAAATAAAGATGGAATTGGTGAATTTTCTTTCAGTGACGCCGACACTTCAAAATTGAGTGAATTTCAGAAATACATGCGAGCTAATTACTATGATTTGAGTGAAGATATATACGCGGGAAGACCCCTCAATTGGGAGAATGATATTTATTGGGATACAGGAGATTATCCAGATCAAGCTTATTCTGAGGTATTGGATTCCATGTATTTACCACCTGATTTATGGTATAATGGTGAGATGAAAATTGACGTAACCAAATTGGCCTACAAGTATACTTGGTTTGATGCAGAAGCTGCATCAGCTGAATCTAAAAGAACACGTAAAAAGTTTATAGACCGTAAACCTTATATCAAACAAGAAGAAATTCAAATATATCCTGATACTACTGTTTGGATCAAAGACTTTATATATTCTTATAACGAACCAATGCATAACGAGTACTTCTCTCACCCTGCATTTCAAGATTACCCTGTTGTTGGTATTTCTTGGGATCAAGCAGTAGCATTTTGCAATTGGAGAACACATTTTAAAAACAGTTATCAAAAATCTAAAGGAAAGCCTCTGGTCAACAATTTTAGACTCCCAAGTGAGGCAGAGTGGGAGTACGCTGCTCGAGGAGGTGTTCCTTCAGGAACTTATCCTTGGGGAGGACCTTACTTGCTTAACGACAGAGCATGTTTTCTTGCAAACTTTAAGCCGCTAAGAGGAGATTATGCAGCTGACCAAGCTGTATACACCGTAGAAGCTAAATCTTATTTGCCTAATGATTATAATCTTTTCAATATGGCTGGTAATGTTGCTGAATGGACCAGTTCATCTTATGATTCGGGGGCTTATGAATATGTAGCTTCCCTAAACCCCAACATGTCAATTCAGACTGAATCGCGAAAAGTTGTTAGAGGAGGCTCTTGGAAGGATGTAGCTTACTTTTTAAGGGTTAGTTCAAGAGACTATGAATATGCTGATACCTCAAGAAGTTATATTGGATTTAGGACTGTTCAAGATTATCTTGGAACATCCAAGGTTAAGATCAAATAAATTTATATTTTTAAATAATCATAACTATAATACGATAATAAAATGGAAGATAAATTATTAAAGAAAAGATTGAAAGGAAAAGTTGCAATGCATATGCTATTTGGTTTAGGAGGTGCAGTTGTAATTATAGGAGCATTATTTAAGATTCTTCACCTAGAGATTGGACCTATTACAGGAGGTTTAGTACTTGGGTTAGGTCTAGGAACCGAGGCTTTGATTTTTACGGTAGCAGCTTTGAATACTGGAGAAATAAAAGAAGAACACGATGAGTATGTTAAGAAAGTTAAAGGGGGGGCTTCTAAAGCTGCTTCAGGAGGAGGAGAAAAAGGACTTTCTTCCAAGATTGACGAAATGCTAAAAGAAGCCAAGATAGATGTCGCTTTGATGAACAATCTCACGAAAAGTATCAGAAATTTAGAAGCCTCAGCTCAGGCATTATCTCCTGCAGCAGAAGCTGCTTCATCTTCTGAAAGTTACAGCCAACAATTGGCCGTAGCCACCCAAAAAATGGAGCAACTCAACCAAGTTTATGCAGAACAAGTAAATTCAGCAGGTAATACTTCGGCCTTTAATGAAAAAGTTGCTGAAAATGCAAACAAGCTTAAACAACAAATGGAAGCTTTATCTTCCAACTTAGCTGCATTGAATCAAGTATACAATGGCATGCTTAACGCAATGAATAAAAACTAGTATAGAATGGCTGGAGCTAAAGAAACACCCAGGCAGAAACTCATTAGTTTGATGTATTTGGTATTCATCACCATGCTTGCTTTGAATGTAAGTAAGGAAGTTTTGGATGGATTTGGCCAGATGTATGAGAAAATTAGTGATGCTAATACTAGGGTGGATGAAAGTAATGACAACATCTTCGAAAACATTAAGGTCAATGCGGATGAAAAAGGAGGTAAATGGGTAGGTCATCTCAGGACTGCAAATGAAATTAAAAAAGAATCCGATGCATTCTATGATAGGATTTCTGACATAATGAACCAGATAACAGAAAAACAAAGAGAAAAAGACCCTGATCTCAAAGAGTTTTCTCAAATGGATAAGGGGGAAGCTCTAGATGTTATCTTCTTTAAGGAAGGATCAGCTGGTTCAGCTGGAGAGTTTCTAGATATGATTGACAACTATAAAATGCACGTAATTCAAGTATTTGGAAGTCAATATCCAGAATATATTGAAATGGTTGAAGCTCGTTTTTTCACAGGAGACGAAAATAGAAATATCCAGAACAGAGATGGTATGGATCAGCCTTGGTTTAATTCAAATTTTCAAGGCTTTCCATTAGTATCTTCACTAGCAAAATTTGCAATGATGCAAAATGATATTCGTCAAACGGAACATGATGTTTTTGCAACCCTAATGGGTAAAGAGCTCAAGATGTCCTCTAGTGTTAATGAATCCAATTATATTAGTTTATTGAAAACAGAGAAAGGGGCTTACTATCAAGGAGAAACTTTTGACGGGAGTGTTATATTGGGTAGAAAAGGTGGGGCACAAAATCCTAATAGTGTTGACTTAAAAATCGATGGGAGACCACTTCAGGAAAAAGACTATGATCTTATTGCTGGAGGAATCAAACTCAATATTACTGCCGGAAACCCTGGTGATCATCAGATTTTAGGAGATTTGATTTTTCTTAACGAAGGTGTAGAATCAAAAATTCCAGTAAATCAATCATTTGCGGTGATATCTAAACCCAACTCTGCAGTTATTTCTGCCGATAAGATGAATGTGGTTTACAGAGGTGTTGAAAATCCTATGACCATATCCATTCCTGGTATTCCAGACAATAAAGTATCTGCTTCTGCACCTGGGCTCAAAAAATCTAGGGGAAGTAAGTACAGTATGATACCAGGGAAAGGTAGAGAAATTAAAATTTCTGCTAGTGGAACTTTACCAGATGGACAAAGGGTTACAACTACATCTGTATTTAGAATTAAAGATATTCCTGCTCCTCAAGGAACTGTGAGAAAGCAAACAGGATCAGTTACTATTCCCAAGTCCAGTTTGGAGATTTCAAGTATTGGAGCAGTATTGGAGGATTTTGACTTTGACATTACCTTAAAAACGGTAAGTTTTAAATTCAAAGTTCCTGGACAACCAACCATAAGTATTAATGGAAGTAGACTTGATGGCAGAGCGAAAAGTGCTTTAAGAAGAGCCAAAGCCGGTCAGTCTGTTCAAATTTTTGATATCAAAGTGGTTAATCCCAAAAATCCATCTTATAAATTCAAGAAAATTTCACCTGTAATTTGTCAGTTGGTCAACTAATTATTTAGGTCATGAGTCGAGCTTTTAAACTGTTTTCATTAATCATCTTAATCCTTGGAGGAATAAATTCCGCTAGTGGACAAGCTAATCTATTGAACGCTAGAGTCCCACAAGATGTAGGAGACCTTAATGACCAACAGAAAGAAGCTAATGATGAAACACCCTTAGCTTATGGTTTTGTTGATGACCGTGATATTATGTGGTCTAAGACCGTTTGGGAAATTATTGATTTGGATGAAAGGATAAACTTTCCATACTACTATCCAACCGACACCCTCAATTTAGGTCCTGAAAGAAGATCTCTTTTTGATGTCCTTAAAAAGAATCTTAGCAACAGCAACATCAAAGAGGTTTATAAATCTGCTTATTTCCAGGAAAAACTAACCTATGAGGAAATCCAAGAAAGATTGGTAGCAATAGATACAACCGATGCAGGTTATGAGCAATTTAATGCTGATGGTTTTGTAGACGCTCAGTTTATTGAGCGTAGACGAATTACTGCTGCCGAAATCAGACAATACAAGATTAAAGGTACATGGTACTTTGATAAACGACTTGGAGAACTCAAATATCGACTGTTAGCAGTTTGTCCTGTTGCCCCTGATGTCGCTGTAAAGACTTTAGCCGGTGAGGAAGAAGATTTGGTTGAACTCTTTTGGGTTTGGTTTCCTGATGCGAGGACATCGCTTAATCAAAATAAAGTTTTTAATAGTAGAAACTCATCTCAACCAATTACTTATGATCATATGCTGAATTCCAGAAGGTTTAATTCTAATATCTATAAGGAAGAAAATGTGTACGAAGACAGAGAAGTTAAAGACTACATCTATGAGGATGCTTTGAGAATGCTACTGGAGTCTGAAAGGATCAAATCCGTCATTCGAGATTATGAACAAGATATGTGGAACAATTAATTTGAAAGTCCTCTAAATGCAAAGCGTTATCGTTCGATAACGCTTTTTTTATTTATGAAAGTAGACACATTAATTGTAGGTTTTGGAATAGCTGGACTTAATTATGCAGAACAGTTACGTAGTCATAATAAAAGCTTTGTAGTGCTAGCTCCAGATAAGGAAAGTGCTTCTCATCTTGCTGGAGGAATTGTGAACCCAGTAGTTTTAAAACGTTTCAATCCCGTTTGGAAAGCTGAGGAATTTTTAGATTATGCATTCCCTTTTTATTCCAATCTAGAAGAACAGGTTAAAACTAGGGTCATTCATCCATTACCCATTTATAGAATTTTAAATGATATTCAAGAGCAAAATGATTGGAGTGTTGCTGCCTCAGGGACATCGCTCGAAAAGTATTTAAACAAAGAATTTATTTCGGAGGATAAATTCACCGAGGTGAGGGCTCCTTTCTCTTTCGCTGAGGTCATCCAAAGTGCCAGAGTGGATGTCAAAATACTTTTGACCCATTACATCAAGAAAGTTATTCCTCATCAATTCATTCCAGAAAAATTAGACCACGAGGCTTTAATCCAAGGTGAGTTTATAGAATACAAAGACATTAAAGCTAATCAGATTGTATTTTGTGAGGGGTATCAGGGGTTTAAAAACCCCTACTTTAATTATTTACCATTGATCGGGTCTAAAGGTGAAATTCTAATCATAAAGTGTGATAAACTCACCCAGGATGTTATCTTTAAAGGACCAATTTTTCTCTCTCCTATGGGAGATAAGACATTTTGGGTGGGTGCAACTTTTAATCGAAAGGACAAGACCACTTGGGTTTCGGAAGAGGCAAAAGCGTGGTTAATTTCTAAATTAAAACAATTTTTAAATCTTCCTTTCGAAATTCTCGACCACAAAGCGCAAATTAGAGCTACAGTAATAGACAGGAGACCCTTATTGGGCAGACACCCCAAACATCACAATTTATACCTATTGAATGGGTTGGGAACACGAGGGGTACTAATGTCTCCTCTATTATCCAAGTGGCTTTTCCAGTACATAGAAAATAACGAAAAAATCCCACGTCAAGCCGATATAAAACGTTTCGAAAAGCATTATTTTCGCAATTGATAAATTAATAATGCTTGACGTTCAAAATTTGGGAGTTTCTTTTGGAGGAGAAGTGCTTTTTGAAAACCTTTCCTTTAGAATTGGTCGAGGTGATCGTATTGGGCTGATTGGAAAAAATGGTGCCGGAAAAAGTACGTTTCTCAAATTATTAGCTGGGGATAACAGTCCTTCGGAAGGGGAGACGACTCTTGAAAAAAATGCTTCAATAGGTTATTTACCACAAGAGCTGGAAGTTGAAAATCATCGAACTGTGTTGGAGGAAACCTTTCAAGCTTTTCCCGAAATTTTAAAAAATCAATTACGACAGAAGGAAGTCAGCGAGTTGCTATATTCCCGAACCGATTATGAAAGTGATTACTATCAAGAACTCATTCAAGAATTGAGCGATCTGGTTAGTTCGTTTGAGGTTTTAGGAGGTTATCAGTATAAAGCACAATCTGAAAAAATATTGGAGGGACTAGGTTTTACGATAATAGATTTTGACCAAATGACCGAAACCTTTTCCGGGGGGTGGCGAATGCGTATTGAATTAGCAAAAATACTCCTCAAATCTCACGACCTTCTTTTGCTTGATGAGCCAACAAATCATTTGGATATTGACTCCATTGAATGGTTGGAAAAGTTTTTAATGATATACAAAGGTTCTGTGGTGTTAGTTTCTCATGACATCATGTTTTTGGATCAGGTAACCAATCGGACCATTGAGATAGTCAATAAACGGCATTTTGATCTAAAAAAGCCCTATACCCTTTTTATGAGTTTAAGGGAGGAGATGAGAATACAGCAGCAGGCGGCTCAAAAAAATCAAGAAAAGCAAATCCAACAAACCGAAAAACTCATAGATAGATTTAGGGCTAAAGCTTCTAAAGCCAGTATGGCACAATCACTGATAAAAAAATTGGATAAAGTTGAACGAATCGAAATTGATGCAGAAGAGACAGAATTCATGAAACTGAAGTTTCCGGTTGCCCTTCAACCCGGAAAAATGATTTTTGAAACTAAAGGATTGGCCAAAAGTTATGGTGATAAAAGAGTATTAAATGACGTGGACCTCTTCATTGAGAGAGGAACTAAATTGGCTTTCGTAGGGCAAAACGGCCAAGGTAAATCGACTCTAGCTAAATTACTCGTCTCGGCCATAAAGGGGACGGGCAACCTTAGGTTGGGGCATAATGTTAAAATAGGCTATTTTGCCCAAAACCAATCCGAAACTCTTAATGCCTCGAAAACAATTTTGGAAATTGTCCAGGATGCCGCCACGGCAGATAACAGAACTCGCGTCAGAGATATCCTAGGTGCATTTTTATTCAAAGGCGAAGCGGTAGAAAAAAAAGTGAGTGTCCTCTCGGGAGGGGAACGCAATCGATTAGCCCTCTGTAAATTGCTATTACAACCATTCAACGTATTGGTTATGGACGAGCCTACAAATCACCTCGACATCCAATCTAAAAAAATATTGAAAGAAGGACTCATTCATTTTGAGGGAACTCTTTTGATTGTTTCCCACGACCGTGATTTTCTTTCCGGACTCTGCAATCAAGTACTGGAATTTAAGGAAGCTAAAACCAAACTGTATCTGGATGATGTCAATACCTATTTGGAAAATAAAAAATTGGATTCACTAAAAGAACTGGAAAAGAAGGGAAGGAAAAGCAAACAGTCAAACCTTGGAGTTAATAATTACAACCTTCAAAAGAAGGAAAAATCACTAAAAAATAAACTCAGTAAGTTGGAAGACCAAATTGCCACCCTGGAACTTGAAATCAAAGCGATTGATCTTGAATTAGAAATAAATTATGACCAGACTATCAGTACTCCCAATTTTTTTGACCACTATCAGGAAAAGAAAAAACGATTGTCCCAGCATATGGAAAATTGGGAAGACCTCGTTGCAGCCATTGAATCCTTAGGATAAAGCTAATGTTTGAACATTTCTTTCAATGCCCTTATTGTTGGGAAGATATTTCTATGTTGTTGGATCCCTCTTTGGATAGAACCGAGTATATCGAAGACTGTGAAATATGTTGCCACCCCATCAATGTGGTCTATGGTTTTGAAAACCAAAACTTGATCCATTTTGAAGCTCAAGATCCGGAGGAGGACTATTGATTTACAAAGTGTTTAGGTAACGTTCGGCATCGAGTGCAGCCATACAACCTGTTCCTGCGGCAGTAACTGCTTGTCGATATTCTTTGTCTTGAACATCTCCGGAGGCAAACACACCGGGTATATTGGTCTTTGTCGATTTACCCTTTGTGATCAAGTAACCATCATCATCCATTTCCAGTTGATCATTAAAAATTTCTGTATTGGGTTTATGACCAATGGCAATGAACAAACCGGTAATATTTATTTCTTCTTTATCACCCGTTTGATTATTGAATATCCTCAGTCCCTCAACCACATGACTTCCCAATACTTCGTCGATTTCTTGGTTGTAGCGCAGGTCGATATTGGGCATGTTGGTTACACGGTGCTGCATGGCTTTGGAAGCCCTCATTTTGTCTTTTCTCACCAGCATGGTCACTTTGGAACAAATATTGGCAAGGTAAGTAGCTTCCTCTGCTGCAGTGTCTCCACCCCCCACTATGGCTACTTCTTGTCCCTTGTAGAAAAAACCATCGCAAACCGCGCAGGCAGAAACTCCTCCACCTCGGAGTTTTTGTTCACTGGGTAAGCCCAAATATTTGGCTGTAGCTCCCGTGCTGATGATAATGCTTTGAGCATGAATCTCTGTTCCATCATCTACAAAAGCTTTATGGACTTCTCCAACTTCTTCAGAGAATTCCACCCTTTTGACATGGCCAATTCGTACCTCTGTACCAAAACGCTCGGCTTGTTTTTGCAATTCTACCATCATGGTAGGGCCATCTACTCCGTCAGGATAGCCGGGAAAATTATCTACTTCTGTTGTTGTAGTCAATTGTCCCCCAGGCTCCATTCCGGTATACAAAAGAGGTTTTAGGTCTGCACGAGCGGCATAAATGGCAGCAGTATAACCTGCGGGGCCACTGCCTATAATTAATGTTTTTACTTTCTCCATATTTTACAAAAATAAATCCAAAATCGGGGAAATAAAATATTAGTTAATATCTAATGATAAGTCAAAACTGTTTTTGTTGAGAATTTTTTTGTTCATTTGAAAAAAGTTAAAGTTATATACCCTCTTCATTTTGAAAAAAACAGCTGCTATGTCTTCTAATAAAATTGGACTTTACTTGGGGCCGACTGTATTTTTTCTGACCCTTTTTATTTTTAATCCACCGGATTTAAATGCTGCTTCTAAAGCGGTTTTAGCCTCATCACTTTGGATTTCCATTTGGTGGATTTCTGAAGCCCTTCCAATTTCAGTGACGGCCCTGCTTCCTATTATTCTATTTCCTCTTACAGGCGGGATGGAATTGGCTGATACCACTGCATCCTACGGGCATAAGCTAGTTTTCCTTACCATGGGTGGATTCATGATTGCTATTGCCATCGAAAAATGGAATTTACACAAGCGTATTGCGCTCAATATCATTTATTTAATAGGAACGGATATCAAAAAAATTATTTTGGGCTTTATGCTCGCCACAGCCTTTCTTTCAATGTGGATTTCCAATACTGCCACGTCGGTTATGATGCTGCCCATTGGCATAGTGATCATTAAGCAATTAAAGGACAATTCAAAGGTTAATGTGGATGAACGCAATACTTTTGCGAAGGCGTTAATGCTTTCGATTGCCTACAGTGCATCCATTGGAGGAATATCTACACTGATCGGTACTCCAACAAATATGGTTATGGCTGGTGCCATTTCTCAAATCTATGGTTATGAGATATCATTTATTGATTGGTTTATTTTTGGCTTTCCACTTTCAATCATATTACTCTTCTTTTCATGGTATTATTTGACCAGAATCGCTTTTTCTTTTAAAGAAATTGGTTTTCCAGGAGGTAGGGAAAAAATTTCAAAATTGAGGCAGAGGATGGGCAGTTTTACTTATGAACAAAAAGTGGTAAGTTTTGTCTTTATAGCAGCAGCCATCTGTTGGATATCAAAGAATTTTTTACTGAAAAATATTTTCCCCAATATTGACGATACCATAATTGCTATGTTTTTTGCAACCCTTTTATTCATAATAAATTCAAAAGATAAGAAGGAAAAAATCCTGAAATGGAAGGATACAATTAATTTACCTTGGGGCATATTATTGTTGTTGGGTTCCGGTATGTCTTTTGCCAAAGCAGTGGACAGCAGCGGATTGTCTGTATGGGTTGGTAATCAAATTTCCGATTTTGGAACAATGAATCTCTTTCTTTTACTAATTCTATTGGTAACTCTGGTTAATTTTTTAACAGAGATTTCCTCAAATATGGCAACTATTGCCATGATGCTCCCCATCTTGGCTCCCATTTGTCTTGAATTTGATTTGCATCCCTTTGTATTGATGGTTGCGGCCTCTGTATCTGCTTCATGTGCGTTTATGCTGCCGGTTGCTACACCACCAAACGCTGTAGTTTTTGGTTCGGGCTATTTGAAAATTCCCGATATGGTCAAAAAAGGATTTTTATTGAACATTACATCAATCCTTATCATTACCATAATGGTTTACTTTCTTTTGCCGATATTGTGGGATTTGGTACCAGACCAATTTCCCGAAGAATTAATTTAGAATTTAAATCACACTTTATGGCGATTAAAATCACACAAGTCACCAGTGAGTCATTTGAATGGGAAAGACCGGGGATATGGAATGGTATGCATTTTTATGGTCCAGGCCGACTCCATAAAGTAACCGAATATACCGATCAGGGAATTCATGGAATAGGATGGAATGGGGGAACAGCAGCCGTTCGACCTAATAATTTTTCAAAGCTTTTTGTGGACTATTACAAGTCTTTTTTGATTGGAGAAAACCCTCTAGAAACGGAAAAATTAACCGTCAAATTAGGGGAAAAGCAAAATAAAATTTTAGGTTCTGCAGGACTGCATACTCAGGTTTTGGCTGCAATAATTATTGCTTGCTGGGACATAAAAGGAAAAGTAGAAGGAAAATCAATTCACAGTCTTCTGGGAGGTTTTCAGAAAAGAGTAAGGGCCTATATTGCCGGCGGATACTATGCAAAAGATAAAGGACTGGAGGACTTACAGGAGGAACTACTTTACAATGTGAATAAACTAAATGCAACTGCCGTTAAAATTAAGATTGGTGATCCCGCTATCGGAATCGCCATGGATATGAAGCGCGTCGAAGCAGCTAGAAATGCAATTGGACCAGAGATTGATTTACTCGTAGATGCCAATTGTGCATTTGATTTACCTTCTGCCCTAGAATATGCCAAAGAAATGGAAAACTATAATGTATATTGGTTTGAAGAACCTTTGGCTATACATGATTTTAAGGCTCACAAAACTCTAAACGCCTCAACCTCTTTGACCATTGCCACTGGAGAAAATTATTATACACTGGCCGATTTTGAAACTCTTATAGAAAATAAGGGTGCAAGCATGCTCAATGTGGATGCTACTATTTGTCCTGGTTATGATGTGGCTTTGGCGGTTGCAAAACTGGCTGAAGAAAAGGGTTTGAATATCGCACCCCATGGATGTCAAGAGTTGCAATTAGCATTGGTAGCTGCTGTTTCGAACGGGGAATTACTCGAGTATTATCCACCTGAAGTTGACGAACTTCGAAAAGAGCTATTTTTTCCTAAATTAAAACTGGATAGCGATGGATATGTAACGGTTCCCGATACACCTGGGATTGGCTTTGATCTGAATATGGACTTATTAAATCGATATAAGGTAGGGTAACCAAAGCTATTCCTTTTGCTTTTTTTTATTATCTAATCAGCCTCTTAGTAAGATCTTTAGTGTTTTCACAGCACATCTGTTCCATCACTTGTTTCAACTGTGCCTTGAGAATGGAGATTGTATGATCTCCTCCCTTTTTTCCCAATGCCGATACGCCATACATAAAACTTCTTCCCAGGAAAGTAAAATCTGCTCCCGATGAAAGTGCTCTACCTATATCAGCGCCACCTCGAATACCACTGTCCATCATAATTTTGATTTGGTCTTTATACTTAGGGGCAATGGTTTGTAAGGAAGTAATAGTAGCCTGTCCCATATCTACCTGTCTCCCCCCATGATTTGAAATGATTATACCGTCCAAACCCAATCGAATGGCAGTTTCAACATCTGCCTCAGACTCTACACCTTTGATTACCAATTTACCCTTCCACAAATCACGTAACTTTTTTACTTTTTCCTCATTAAGACGGCCTTCAAAAGTGGTATTCATGAATTTTCCCAGTTGACTCAAGTTGAGGTTTTTCGGCATATAAGGCTTTAGTACTTCAAAATTAGGTTGTCCGTTGATTAATGTTTTTAATGCCCATTCAGGACGTTTAATTACGCGAATTATATTTTGGAGAGTCATTCTGGGCGGCATAGACAATCCGTTTCGGATGTCTCTGGGGCGATACCCAAAAGATGGAACATCAGAGAGAATTACCAAGACGGGACACTTTACTGCATCAATTCTTTTGACGAGGTCTTTAGTCACTTTCTCTTCAGCAGGATGATAGAGCTGGAACCAAGCTTTACCTTCTGTAATTTCAGCTATAGTCTCTATGCTGGCTGTGGTAACAGTGCTGAGAACAAATGGAATATTGTGTTCAAAAGCTGCCTTGGCCAAAATCTCTGGGGATCTGGGCCACATCAATCCCTGTAAGCCTATTGGAGAAACTCCAAAAGGGGCATCGTACTCATGTCCAAACAAATCTGTTTTTAGAGTAGTTCCATTGAAGGGAACCAAATAGCGGGGCTTCATTTCTACTTTCCGAAGCTCGTGGGTGTTTTTGTGTAAATTGATATCTTCATTGCAACCCCCATCCAAATACTCAAAGGCGAATTTGGGAATTCTTTTTTTGGCTTTTGCTTTTAGGTCTTCAATCGAAGGGTAAAGGGGATTGTATTGAATTGGTTTTGACAAAAGAGATTGAATTATTTTTTCTGATTAATTTTACTAAAGATAATAAAAAGCATTCCACAGCATAGCCAAGCAGGAAGTGTTAAAAAAGAGAGGAATACTCCTTGGGTTTCTGACCACCCAAAAAAGATTACAAAACTGATAAGCCATGCAAAAAAAACGGATTGGTTAAAACCAATTTCTTTTTTTTCAGCGTAGTTTTTGATCACCCCATATCTATCAGCAAAATAATTTTCAAAAACTATAACAGCACCCACTGGTGCGAGTATAAAACCATATAAAGCAACAAAACCCAGAAGTTTCATGGCGAAGGCAGGGAAAATACCAGCGAGTGTTGCCACAGAACCAGCTAGAACAGTAGCCTGAGTAATGGACCATTTTGGAAGAATTGCTTGAAAAGCCAAACCCGATCTATAAATGGTGGGATTGGCAGTCGTCCAACCGGCTAAGATTACTGCAACAATTCCAAACCAACCAATTGCGTTGTAGGCCAGTGGTCCGGGAGCGACAGGAGGGGCAGCTCCTTTTGCTAAAAAGGTTGCAGCCTCTGGTGATTTTAAATACACGGCATACAACAAACAGGCTGCAATCCAGGCCATATAGTGACCTACATACATCCCGGCAGCGCTAGTCCAACCTGAGGTCGGAGATTTGGCGTATCGGAATACCGACAGGTCTGACATACCGATGTGCATTGCGGCATTACAAAACCATGACCATAGAAAAACGTGCCAAAAGGTATATTTTATTTGTCCGGGAAAGGGATCCGACCCTTTGCCCCAAACAGCAATAAAATCAGAAAAATTTTTAATCTCCAGTTTGTTGGCGGCCGCCACTCCGCAGGCTAAAAAAGCCAAGACAATTATGGGAGACATCCAGTTTGCCGCCTTGGAAACCATGCCATATCCTTTGGCGGCAATCCATGTGGTCAATCCTCCAATGATTATTACTACGATGACCCAAGTCATACTATTGGGCATAATATCGGAGAGCTGAGGCATTTCCATACCAGTAGGGACGCCGACAGCTGTTGCGGATACTGTAATCATTGATCCCGCCAAAAAACAAAACAGAATACCATTGGCGACATTATAGAAACTCACCAATTTTTTCCCTGAAATTTTTTCCAATTTAAAATAAAGCGTAAAGCGTTCTTTTACTGCGATATTGGCTGTGATGAATCGCCAAGACAAAACTGCCATCAAATTCCCCAAAAACAGGCCACCAAGTAAGTCAAAGGCGCTAACTCCCACGGTAAGGAAAAGTGGTCCAATCATAAATTCTGTACCTGCTGCGTGTTCACCAGCATACATTCCCAGAAAACTTTTCCAGCTCTTTAATTTACTTTTTGGGACGGCCTCCCTTTCAAATTCTGAATTTGTTTTTTTTACTTTCATTTATTATGTTAATTTGATGACTTAAAGTAGGTATTAAACCAAATTATTAATTTATTAATGAAAAATATGAATAATTATAAATACGTCGACTATTTGTGGGATGAAAAAAAAGCAAATGAACTTGGAGATGATCAAGTTGCCCTCTTTTTGTATCGTTCAAATCTACTAGGGGCGGATTTAAGAATTACCAATTTTGGTGGAGGAAATACTAGTTGTAAAACTATTGAAAAAGATCCCATTACCAATGATGAGGTAGAGGTAATGTGGATTAAGGGTTCAGGAGGGGACATTGGTACCCTCAAACGTGATGGTATTGCAGGGTTATACAATCAAAGGCTTCATGATCTTAAAAAAGTTTATCGCGGTTTGGCACATGAAGATGAAATGGTCGCACTTTTCAACCATTGTATATATGATCTAGACAGTAGGGCTCCTTCCATAGACACACCACTCCACGGATTACTTCCATTTAAACATATCGACCATTTACATCCTGATGCTTTAATTGCCATTGCAGCGGCAGAAGAAAGCGAAAAAATCACCAAAGAAATATGGGGAGATAGTATGGGGTGGGTGCCTTGGCAACGTCCCGGTTTTGATCTCGGTTTGCAATTGGAGGCCTGCTTGAATAAAAACGCAGATATTAGAGGGATAGTTTTGGGCAGTCATGGCGTATTTACTTGGGGAGAGACATCCTATGACTCATACATCAACAGTCTCGAGGTTATCGAAACTGCCTCTCAATACATCGAAGATCAAATCACTAAAAAAGGAAATGTTTTTGGAGGACAAAAAATCGATAGTTTGACGAAAGAAAACAGGAAAGCTAAAGCAGCTCAATTGGCACCTGTTTTAAGAGGTTTGTGTTCTTCAGAAAATGCTATGATTGGTCATTTCATTGATAATGATAAAGTCTTAGAATACATCAATTCTAATGATCTAGAGCGACTGGCTCCTATGGGAACATCCTGCCCCGATCATTTCTTAAGAACAAAAATAAAGCCTCTAATATTGAACCTTTCTGCTGATGAAGATCTTTCTGACGAACACTCTGTTTTGGATAAAATTTCTGATTCATTTGATCAGTACCGCAAGGACTATAATGATTATTACGAATCTTGTAAGCACCCCGAAAGCCCTGCCATAAGGGATGCAAACCCTGTGGTAATTTTATATCCCGGAGTGGGTATGTTTACATTTGCCAAAAACAAACAAACGGCAAGGGTAGCTAGTGAATTTTACATCAATGCTATTAATGTAATGAGAGGAGCAGAAGCCATTTCCAAATACACCTCACTTCCCCGTCAAGAAGCCTTTGATATAGAATATTGGTTGTTGGAAGAAGCAAAATTACAACGTCAACCAAAAGAAAAACCTCTGTCGAGAAAAGTTGCTCTGGTAACCGGGTCTGGTGGGGGAATTGGTAGGGCTATATCTGAAAAGCTTATTTCTGAAGGGGCCAATGTTGTATTTACAGATATCTCAGAGGAATATCTTCAGGATGCAACTCAAAAATACAGTACAGATCAAGCCATAGGTTGTCATTGTGATGTAACGAGTGCTGATAGTATTGAAGCAGCCGTTCAAAAGACTAGTTTGCAATTTGGAGGTTTGGACATTGTTGTGCATAGTGCAGGTTTGGCCATATCAAAGTCTCTTGCAGATACTAGTGAGGGAGATTGGAATTTACTTCAAGATGTTTTAGTCAAAGGCCAATTTCTACTTTCCAAAGTGGCAGCCCATGTTATAAAGAAACAGAATATTGGTGGAAGTATTATAAATATAGTTAGTAAAAATGGTTTGGTTTCTGGGCCGAATAATTCAGGTTATGGAACTGCTAAAGCTGCTCAAATGCATTTGTCAAGACTATTGGCCACAGAACTGGCACCTCATCAAATCAGAGTCAATACAGTGAATCCTGACGGAGTTATTTTAGGGAGTAAAATTTGGGAAGGTGACTGGGCAGAAGGCCGTGCTAAAGCCTATGGTATTTCTGTTGAAGAGCTGCCCGAATTTTATGCCAAAAGAAATCTTTTGCATCAAATCATTAGACCTGAAGATATTGCCAACGGAGTTTTTGCTTTTTTGGCAATTTTAGATAAGAGTACGGGAAATATCATTAATGTTGATGGGGGTGTGGCAAATGCCTTTGTAAGATAAATATAAAATTATGTTCGATCGAAAGAAACTAAAATCCTTAAACGAAGTCATGTTGTTAGAACACCAAAGAGATTGGGATTTCTTGGTAAAGAAATTAATCCAAAAAGGATTGGATACAGATACTTTGCTAGATCAAATTGGCGCCTTTCAAATAGCTATTCCAAGTTGGGCCTTGGGGACAGGAGGAACACGTTTTGGCAGATTTCCTCAAGGAGGAGAGCCCTCTACTTTGGAGGACAAAATCAAAGACGTTGGGATTATTCATGCCTTGAATCAGTCCAGTGGTGCAATCAGCCTTCATATTCCTTGGGATATTCCAAAAAATTACAAGGCCATCGAGAATTTAGCTAATGGATTGGACATTAAGTTTGATGCTGTCAATTCTAATACTTTTCAAGATCAAATTGATAGTAATCATTCATACAAGTTCGGTTCACTATGTCATGTGGATGTAGGAGTGAGAAAAGAAGCCATTCGACACAACAAAGAAGTTATTGACCATGGAATTCAACTTGGTTCTAAGGCCCTGACGGTTTGGTTGGCTGATGGTTCTTCATTTGCGGGACAGCACAGTTTTCGGGGAGCATTTCAACGAACATTGGAATCCTTGGAGGAAATTTATGACCACTTACCTTCGGATTGGAAGCTGTTGATCGAGTACAAACCCTTTGAGCCTAATTTTTATTCTATGGTCATTCCCGATTGGGGTACATCGCATCTATTGGCATCAAAACTAGGGGATCAAGCAACTACTTTGGTTGACTTGGGGCATCACCTCCCCAATACTAATATTGAGCAAATCGTGGCCTTATTAATGCATTTAAACAAACTGGGAGGCTTTCATTTTAACGACAGTAAATATGGAGATGATGACCTTACAGTGGGAGCAATTAAACCCTATCAATTATTCTTGATTTTTTGTGAGCTGGTGCAAGGAATGAGAGAAACCTCTAACCCTGAATTGTCTTGGATGATTGATGCCAGTCACAACCTCAAAGACCCCATGGAGGATTTATTACAGTCAGTTGAAAGCATCAAAATTGCCTATGCCAGAGCCTTATTGGTGGACTATGATAGACTTAAAGCTACTCAGTCACAAAATGATGTTGCAGCCGCACAATCAATATTACAAGAAGCCTTTAGAATCGATGTTAGACCATTGGTCAAAGAATCAATCTACAGAAGAGGTGGTGCGATAGATGCCCTTGGAGCTTATCGTTCTCTTGACATTCGCAATCAGTTGATGGCGGCTCGAGGGCATGATTCTAAATCAACTGGATTGTAATGAAAACAAAATGTTGTTTAGTTTTTGATGTAGGCAAGACCAATCAAAAATTTTTTGTATTCGACACTAACTTCAAAATCTTAGCCAGTGAAAAAGTGACCCTTCCCAAAATAGAAGATGAGGAAGGACACATTGCTGAGAATATCGTTAGAATTGTATCATGGATGAAGGAAAGCTTTAAAACTTTACTATTGTCCGAAACTTTTGAAATTGACAAAGTAAGCTTTTCCGGATTCGGAGCTACTTTGGTACATCTGGATGAAAAGGGTGAGGTGGTTGCTCCGGTTTACGATTATCATAAGCCGGTGGAGGCCGATACTTTTGAACCTTTTTACTTAGACTATGGACCTGAGTTTCTTTTTGCAACCCAGACTGGTTCCAAAAATTTGAATTTACTCAACTCGGGTAAACAGCTTTATTGGTTAAAACACAAACATTCAGATGTTTTCAAAAAAATCTATAAAAGCTTGCACTTACCGCAGTATCTAAGTTATGTTTTTACAGGGGAGATGCACTCAGAATTCACAAGCATAGGTTGTCATACTGACCTTTGGGATTACGAAAAAAAAGACTATCATCAATGGGTGAAAGCAGAGGGGTTGGATCGACTTTTTCCTCCGATTGTTGAGACTCAAACAACTGTAATCAAAAATATTGGAGGTAGAAAAATCACTTTTGGTATTGGGATTCACGATAGCTCTTCGGCATTACTAACCTACCTTTTAAAGGGTAAGGAGTCTTTTATCCTCTTGTCAACAGGAACTTGGTGCATTAATTTTAATCCCTTTTCCAGTGATTCTTTTCTTTTTGATAAAAAACAGATTGAAGCTGGTGCCACGGCCTACATGAAAATCGACGGATCTCCTGTAAAAACATCTCGTCTTTTTATGGGAGAAGAATACCGATTGAAAGTTGAAAAATTGATTCAATACTTCAATCAACCAAAACCGTATCACCCATTTCTCGAATGGAAGGAACAGATCATGGAGGAAGGACTCAAAAAGTCAAAAAAATTCTTTCACTGGAAATACCTCGATAATAGCCATGCTCCACCCCAAGATGATCTGGATTTTTCAAATTTTGAAACGGCTTATTATCAACTGATGATAGAGTTGATTGATTTACTTAAAAACAAAATAGCTGTTATCTGTGAAAGCTTGCCCAAAAAGATTTATATAGATGGAGGTTTTTCGGACAATAAAATTTTTATCAAAATTTTAAGTAAACAATTTCCTCATCAAAAAATCAAAGCTAAACCAGCCTCCTTTGCATGTGCATTAGGCGCTGCACAGTTGGTTACTAAAAAAAATTAATTTTGAATATTTCACTAAACCAGTTATGAGTTATTAATAGCAGGATAAAATTAATTTACTAACTTATGTCCGAACCAGACTTAAAATTTAATTAAGAAAATCAATTTATAAAATGCGCTTTATCTATTCAATTTTAATTTTTTTATTCCTTCTTTCAGTTCAAGCTCAAAAAACAACCATTACCGAATTGGAGGTGGACAAACTCATTAATCCTTTGGGATTAGACAGTAAAAACCCTGATTTCTCATGGATCATTAAATCCGAAGATTATAATTTAAACCAAACCCATTATCAAGTATTTGTAGCAACAGATAGAACCTTTTCAGATAAAAGTTTACTCTGGGATTCGGGTAAAGTCAATTCTTCGGAGTCTGTTTATGTGAAGTATCAGGGAAAATCACTCGAATATGCAACCAAGTATTATTGGACTGTAAAGGTTTGGACAAATCAATCCAAAAGACCTAAACAGAGCAATATTAGCTCTTGGACAACAGGTTTGATGAATGAAAAGCAATGGAAGTCAGATTGGATAGGTGTCAATAATGATGACAAAAAGGACCCGAAAAGCCCTTATTTTACAAATGATTTTGTTGTTGGTAATCAAATAACATCAGCCAATTTATTTATCACCTCTAGGGGTATTTATGAGGCACACATCAACGGTAAAAGGGTAGGGAAGTCTTATTTAACTCCTGGATGGACTTCGTATAACAATAGAATTCAATACCAAGCATATGATGTTAAAGATATGATATTATCAGGTGACAATAGACTAGGAGTAATTCTTGCAGATGGATGGTATAGAAATTTTAGACCCAATAGAGGAAAGAGAAAAACGGATTATGGTGATGAAATATCATTTATTGCAGAACTTGTAATAAACTTTCAGGATGGTACAAAGAAAAGCATCATTAATGATAAAAACTGGAATTATCACTTTGGCGCCATTCAGAGTTCATCGATATACAATGGCGAATTTTCAGATTTCAATTTATCTGATTTAAATTGGTCAAACCCTAAAAAGAATAATACAAATTCAAAAAAAGCTCAGTCTATATCCAGCTATTCAGGTAAGCTAGACCACACTAGAAATGAAATGATCAAAAAAAGAGAAGTTCTCGATGCTAAAGAACTGATCATTACTCCATCAGGGGACAAGGTGATTGATTTTGGTCAAAACCTCGTGGGATGGGTAGAGTTTAAATCGAAACTACCAAAGGGTTCGGAGGTTAGCCTTTATCATGCTGAGGTTCTTGACAAGGAGGGAGAATTTTACACTACCAACCTCAGGGCTGCCAAGCAAAAAAACACCTTTATACTTAATGGGAAAACAGATCAAATTTATCACCCCACTTTTACTTTTCAAGGATTTAGATATTTAAAAGTTGATGGAATGGATAAAATAAATATTGACAACTTTAAGGCTGTTGCACTTTATTCGGACATGGAATTTACGGGTCATTTTACGACTTCTAATGAATTGATCAATCAGCTTCAAGAAAATATTCAATGGGGTCAGAGGGGAAATTTCCTCGATGTTCCTACAGATTGTCCGCAAAGGGACGAAAGGCTGGGATGGACAGGAGATGCACAGGCGTTTTTTAGTACAGCCGGATTCAACATGGATGTCAAAAACTTCTTTGATAAGTGGTTGATCGATTTGACTTATGACCAAAGACCTGATGGAGCCGTCCCCGGAGTTGTTCCACATAACAATTATTTAGGTCTCAATGATTCAAAAGATCTCAAAGGGAATTTTGGAAGAACCGGATGGGCAGATGCAGCGACAATTATTCCTTGGCATTCTTATTTGATTTATGGCGATACAAAAACCCTAGAGCGCCAGTACATAAGCATGGTAAAATGGATTGATTTTATGACTCAAAACTCAGAAAATCATTTATATATAAAAGAGGACCACTGGGGAGATTGGTTGTTTTTCTCAAGGGATGACGACAATTCCGGTAGATCTGCTGTGACTAGTAAAAAATTGATTGCCCAGGCTTTTTATTGTTATTCTACTCAATTGTTAATTAAGTCTGCAGAAGTTTTGGGTTATAACGATGATATTAAAAAATATACCGATCTCTATGCAAAATTGGTTAAAGCGTTTAACGATGAATTCGTGACTAAAAATGGAATGTTGATTTCTGATTCGCAAACTGCTTATGTTTTGGCTTTGCAATTCCAATTACTTTCTAAGGAAAATAATAAAATTGCTTTAGAGAGACTTGTCGATAATATTAATGACTATGGTCACCTCACCACTGGGTTTTTGGGGACCCCTTTCCTTTGTCATGTATTGTCGGATAACGGAAAAAAAGAAGAAGCTGTAAAATTAATGCTACGAGCAGAATACCCCTCATGGTTATACCCTGTCACCAAAGGTGCCACTACGATTTGGGAGCGATGGAATGGAATTAAGCCCGACGGGAGTTTTCAGTATCCCAGCATGAACTCTTTCAATCACTACGCCTATGGCGCTATAGGTGAGTGGATGTATGCCAATTTAATGGGGCTAAAAATCAACGAGAAATTTCCAGGCTACAAACGTTATAAAATCCAACCACTTTTTGATAAAAACTTTGATTACGTTAAAGGAAGTTTTGATTCCAATTATGGAAAAATTCAGATAGCATGGACCAGGAATAAAGGAAAACTACAATTGAGCCTTGAAATACCTGCCAACACTTCCTCAGATCTTATACTCAATAAACCGATGCAAGGGAGCTGGAAACTTAACAACTCAAATCTGGCCTCTAAAATTTTAAGTCAGAAAGAAGATAACGAAAAGACAAAGTTAGTTTTGGGATCCGGGAAATATAATTTTTCTTTTGTAGCGAACTGACTTATTGGGCATATTTCACAATTTTCCGGTCGAGATTTTCCCTCATTTCTAGAACTACATTTGCATAGTCGGGATGATTCGATAGATTGTTAAGTTCTTGTGGATCATATATCAGATCATAGAGTTCGTCTTGGGCTTCAATGTCTCTGTACCTCATAAATTTCCATTTTTCGGTTCTGATTCCTTCACTGGAAGGAATGGATTTTTTATCCCATAAATGTTCGATAAGTAATTCTTCTCTTTTAAAGGGAGATTTCCCGGTCCTTACATAAGGAACTAAAGAGTTGCCATGGGTTTTAAGTTTAGAATTTATCCCTGCAAAATCCAAAATGGTTGCCGCTAAATCTACATTGGCCACCATGTCCCGCACATCGAAGTGTTTGTTGACCCGAGGATCAAAAATGATCAATGGTACCCTGACCGAATTATCATACATTAACCACTTCCCAGCTATTTGTCTTTCTCCTAAAAAGTAACCATTGTCCCCCATCCAAATGATGATGGTATTGTCTTCGATACCTTTGGTTTTGAGCAATTTTCTTATTTTTCCCAGTTCATTGTCTACCCCACCAATCATTCTGTAATAGCCTTTAAGACTTTCTTGATAACGATCGGGCGTATCATAGCGCCAATACCAACGGGTTCTGTTAAACCCATCTCTAACCCCTTTGGGTAGGGCATCAAATCTTTGGTCTGAAGCATTTTTTGGGCCGGGTATTTCCATATCTCTAAAATATCCATCCAATTCTTCTTGCCAGAAATATTGTTTTTTAATTCCCTCCCAAGCGCCGTCATGTGCATGGGGAGCACTAAAGCTAATGGACAAACAAAAGGGTTGGTTTTTAGCAGTATTTTCTATAAAACTTAGGGCTTTATGTCCAGTGTATCGAGTAAGGTGAACGGTTTCTTTCTCTATGGTTTTGTAATAATATCCTCGATGATCTTTAAATTTATTATTCCGATCAAATACTTCATGTTCAGAAAATGATTTGGTCAAGTCTCCATTATTCTTAATGCCTAGTTTACCAAAAAAACCAGTTTTGTATCCTTTTTCTTGTAGTTCATAGGCATAATTTTCTTGGTTGTAAACTGAATCCAATTTGGTCCCTCCAAGAGTGAATTTGTGCTTTCTTTCATATAATCCTGTGATGATGGTTGCACGACTGGCCCCACAGATTGGTGTGGTAACAAAAGCTTTTTTAAAATAGGCTCCCTCTCTTGCCAATTGGTCTTGTTCGGGAGTAATGATGATCTCATTTCCGGCATAGCCAATGGCATCCCACCTTTGGTCATCGGTTACGATTACAATAATATTTGGAGGATTTTGGACAGATTTTTCTTTGTCGCATGACCAAAAAATTAGAATTAAAAAGAGTATTATTATTCTATTCATCATAAAGAGAAAACTTTTTCTAGGTTCAACTGTTTTGGTGAATTGTCGGGATGGGTTTTCATCAAGTCGCTCATAAATTCCCACCATTTTTGTACTATGGGATTTTCACCCAGTGATTGAGAATCACTTCCATTGGTTTCTTGAAATGCGAAAAGACAGTTGGTTTCAGTATCGTGGTAAATGTGATAAGTCTTGACTCCCGTTTCTTTGAGCAGTTTTTTTAACTCCGGCCAAATTCTTTCGTGACGTTTTTTATATTCCTCCACCGAATTAGGTTTTAAATACATTTTAAAGGCCAGTTGATTCAATTCCATTCCATTAATAATTTTATTTTCAATCCAATGGTTGCCACCACTCTTCAATTTGGCGACTCATTTTTGCTACTATTTCAGGGTGCTTTTCAGCCAAATTTATTTTTTCTTCGGGGTCCTGCTCCAAGTCAAATAATTGAATCTGGTTAGAATAAAACCCATAGTAATTTGCTTGAGGATCTATAAAATCTCTAATAACCAAATCCGAGTTAGGCATCATCAACTTCCATTTTTGACTCAAGGCAACTTTGTACAAAACTGTCTCAGTTGGTTTTTCTACATTCAAAATATCGTGATTATAGCATTCAATAAAAAGGGTTTCCCTTTCATTCAATTTTTCTTTGTCCAGTACATTGATCCCAGGCAGTTTTTCATCAGTCACGTTTAAAAAGCTCAATACGGTAGGAACTAAATCAATATTACTGACTAATGTCGAACGATTCATTTCAGGTTTGATAACTCCGGGATGTTTGAACATTATTGGAGTTCGTATACCTCCTTCGTGCGGGGCTCTTTTAGAACGGGGGGCATATCGATTGTGTTTCTTGGATTGAATCCAACCGTTGTCTGTGGTGTAAACAACCAAGGTGTTTTCATCCAAGGATTTTTCTTTTAAGTAGTTTGTCAAATCTCCAACCGTCTGATCCAACCATCCACACATGGCCCAGTATTTGGCAACACTTTCATTGGGAGCTACTTTGATGTATTTGTCCAATAGGGCATCAGGAGGGTTATGGGGAGTATGAGGTAAAAAAGGCGCATACCAAACAAAAAATGGAACATTGTCTTTTTGAGTTTGATCTATAAAATTAAAGATGGGATCCAATCCCTCACGACCAATTTTTAGCCCTTCATCTCCATGCCTTCCTTTTCTTTTGTAATCGCCGTGAGTCATGCCATCATCAAACTTTCCCTCTTCCCATGACCCAAGCCACCATTTTCCTGATTGAAAAGATCGATATCCCTTTCTTTTCAGATAATCTGTCAAAAGTTTGTTTTTATAAAACTTCTCCTTAATCATATTAAAAAGATCATTTCGTTCTTTACTGTATAGGTAATTGACAGGTTTTTTCTTAATAGATTTTTTCGGTTGGACTTTTTGATAACCATTTTTTATCCACCTACTTCCATCCCGATTTGAGTTTCCTGCATCATTTCCTGTTTGAGAATGTTGAAAAGCATATTTGCCAGTAATGATACTTGCCAAAGAGGGGCCACAGAGAGGACTTGTCACATACCCCCTGGTGTAAGTAGCGGATTCCTTTGCCAATTGATCTATATTAGGGGTTTTAATGTGGGGATGCCCCATAAAACTATAATCCCCCCATGCCTGGTCATCGGAAAGAATAAAAATTATATTGGGTTGTTTCTTTTCTGCAGGCTTTTGTTGTGAAGGGTTACTACAAGAGCAAAAGATAAAAACCCATACCGATACAAGCAGTGGATGATTCAGATTCATTGTGTTTATTTTTTATAGCTTAATAATAATTTTTCTTAGCTTGATTTTACAATTTATACTAAGCTAAAAAAAATATGATTAGTGTTAATGAAATAAATACCTCATATAAACTTCAATTGAGTTTCTATTCAGAAATCTCTAAAGGCGTTAAAAGAGGTTCTTCTAAAAGGCCGGCTTTTAAAATATCCAGTTTTGAGGCATCAAAAGGTTGGTAATCGAGCCCTACCACATTGATGTTGTAAAAGATTTTCCACTCTTCGCCTCGTACCTCTTTTGCCTTGATCCGGTTAGAGCCCGAGTTGGTCACCCAAATGCGAAGGGTGTTTTTCCTTTTTTTCAAATCATTAATAGTGAGTTGGTATGGATTGGACCAAAGTTTCCCGAGGTATTGATCATTTAACCAGACCTTTGCGCTTTCCCTAACATCTCCAAGCTTTAATAACCAAGGGCCTTTGTGTTTGGAGGGTCTGTTAAATTTAATTTCATATTGAGCAGTTCCCGAAAAGGCAGCCATTTTTTCACCCCAATGGGTCCAAGACGTTAAGCGATTGATTTTTCTTGAACATTCATCATCCGGCCCTCCTTTGATCAATTTAAAATCCCACTTCCCGCCAATTTTATATGAGTTCTCTGATGGGTTGTAGTATTTCCATTTTGTTGTGCTCACCCTATTGAAAGTTTTGAGAAAGACACTCCCTCCCGAGGGCAGGGATAGTTTTACTTTGGTGATCTCTCCTCTTTGCTCCGTAATGGCCTTCCCCCTTTTTCCAGTCAATGGATCCAAAATCAAAACCTCTTTGGATTGGATGCCTAGAGGTAGGAACCCTTCTATTTTGTTTGGGGTATGATTGACCACATAGTAAACCTTTTCGCCCCTGTGTTCTCTGCGGATGAATTTAAGCCCTTCTTTGACCAATTCCTCTTTGATTACCCCCGCTTTCTTTAGCGGAATATCCATTTCATTGAGGGAATAAACTTTATTGATTTTTTCTTCTGCAAAGGCTTTAAGTAACTGTTCCCTTTTTTGATACTCGAAAAAACCGGGAACACTTTGGGGTCTTCCCAAAAAGACAACCGATGCTCCCATTTTTCGCAAGGCAACCAATTTTTTCAAAGTTTTAAGGGGCATGTGTCTGGTAGTAGGAACGACGATTGATCGGTAGTTTCCTCCAGGCAGTTGAATGACCCCATTTTCAACATTGACTTTTTCCAAAAAACGATCTGAGATGTAGTCAATACTATAGCCTTCTTTTAGTAAATGATGGGTTGCTTTATAAAAGGGTGTGTCCGATAGCCAAGTATCGAGGCTATGAATGGCAAATTGAACCAAAGGATTCCCTTTGTTAAATTTCGCCCAACTGTCGTGAACAGGCCAATAGACTAGTACATCATTGTCGGGTTGACCTTGTTGTAATAATGACTGTGATCGGCTGATGTATTCAAATAGGGCGGGCGCATCTTCCCAAATGGGATTGGTGTCATTAAAATTTATGGAGGCATAAAATTTCCAACCCGGCCATGGAGCTGATTCGGGTGAATAGGTTGATCCGTGTAAAAAGATGTGATTGATGCCATTAAGAAACAAATCCTCTATTTCGGGTTTACACTGAGATAAAGCAGTTCTAAAATGTTCTCTCAACCAAGTAAAAGTTTCGGCTGAAACCTGTTTTTTCCCGGATAAGTGTGCTGCAGAGGATGAAAATTTGATCATGGCTACATCGGAATCTCCAGCTCGAACATTTCCTTCTACTCTTCTAAATCCATCAATATTGTAGGGCATAGATCCAAAGGTTTCACATTCAGGGATATCTGCAGAAGCATAAAGATCAATTAGATTTCCCGGTGAACCATGGGCTTGATATTTGGTTTTTATCCCTATATTTTGCGCCCATTCATTCCAGACAGGATTGAATCCCTCCACCAGTAAATCAGACAATGTTTCTCTGTAATCACTTCTGATTCGGTTACTGATTTCATTATCATTTCTGTCCAAAAGACGATTCATATATGGCCTGAGATCGTAGCCGCGGTAATGTTCAAAAACCTCAAAAAATTTGGGGGTGTAGTCTGCTTTATACACTTCATAGCTGTCGTTGAAAACCGAGCGAATCTTACCATCGGTTTTTTCCAAAGCACTGCTGAAAAGCTGAAGGTACTTTTTTAATGCCTGAGGAGAAAAGTGATCCAAAACCCATCCTTCCCCTCCCGGAGCCGCCCTTTTTACCTTTTGCCTTGTTCTGTCTTCAAAGACAAAAAACAGATCGAAGTCGTTGTCTGTGGCCTTCCACTCTAGTTTTTCATTGAGGATTTTATTACTTAGATCAATAAAATTGTTATGGGTGTCAAAGGCAAAAACCCCTTTAAGTTTTGGTATTCCTTTTTTTGGATCAACGGACTTCATATTGGGTTGAACAGGATATATCAATGCGCCTGTTTTGAATGGAGAAACTGTCTCCGAAAAAAATGTTCCTTTTTTTAGCTGTACTTTCCTTACCAAAAGACGTTTGGCAGCATCGTCCAGACTTACATCCGCCCCCCCCCAAGGCCAGCCAGTTCCCAAGGTCAAATCAACTCCCATTCGCAAGCTGTCTGCCACCCTTACTGTATGATCCAACATATCAATCCATTTGGGACTTAAAAAATTAATAAAGTTTTTCTCTTGTCCCTTTACCCCATAGATGGGTTCGATTTCTACCCCACCGATTCCTGCTTTTTGAAAAGAGATCAATGATCGGCTAATGTTTTTTTTATCTACCGCACTACCCATCCACCACCAACGAGTCCAGGTTTTGGATTCTTTTTTCACTTTAGGCCAATCGTATGGACTCCGCTGTGCATGAGTAATGCCCGAATTGATTAGAAAAATCCCCAATAGAAGTACAGTATTTATTTTTTTCATTTTCCCTTTTTATAGATGTAAATCTTTTAGAACTGTTGATCAAGATTTTTTAAATTAACCAATATAATTTATAAATTGAATCTTTGTATCAAACAAAAAATACAGATATCTAATGAATCGTTCCTTTTATATGATGTTTTTTGGTCATCTTCAGAACTTATTCTGTTTTGTCATTTTCAATTGTCATCTAAAATTAAAGAAATAGTCGGGCTTACCTTCTGAATTTAAAACCAAAAGAAAAATTTAAATCGATGAAAAAAATTATTTTACTGATCATTGTCTTTTTTGGACAATTCATAACAGCGCAAAATAAACTCAGACTTCCCAGTCTGGTTTCAGATAACATGGTGATTCAACAATCCACTCCGATAGAGGTTTGGGGTTGGGCAGAGAAGAACAAAAACGTAGAAATTACTACTTCATGGAACAATGCTTTTCAATCAACTCAATCCGATAAGGAGGGAAAATGGAAAACCACACTCAATACTCCCGCAGCAGGAGGGCCCTTTAGCATCAGAATCAGCAGTAACAAGGAGACCATTACATTAGAAAATGTTATGGTGGGAGAGGTATGGTTGGCTTCCGGGCAGTCCAATATGGAAATGCCCATTAAGGGTTATGCATCAGAGCCCATTAACGGTAATAATGAATTGATTCTCTTTTCTAAGAATCCAAACATTAGAATGTTTACTGTTAAGCGGAATTCAAGTCTTCAACCGGTTGAGGATTGTGTAGGGGCTTGGAAAGAATCCAGCCCTGAAAACACGGCAGATTTTAGTGCAGTAGCCTACGTATTCGCTAAAAAAATCAATCGTGTTTTGGATATTCCTGTGGGGATTATCCACAGCAGTTGGGGAGGCACTCCGGTAGAAGCTTGGACACAAAAAGAAGCAATGGAAAGATCAGTAACAGCAGAAGAAAAAAGTAGATTTAGATACAATTCAGTCGAAAATAAGCGAGATCAAGATGCTCCCTCCCAGTTGTTCAATGGGATGATTCACCCTTTATTGAATTACAAAATAAAAGGAGTTATATGGTACCAGGGAGAATCCAACCGAAATCATCCCAAGGTTTACCAAAACACATTCCCATTGATGATTCAAAATTGGAGGCAGTTGTGGCAGAAGAGAAAAATGCCTTTCTACTATGTACAAATAGCACCCTATGGAAGATACAGTGGAGAGGTCAACAGTGCCCTCCTCAGAGAGACCCAACTCAAAACCATGGATTTGTTAGATCAGTTAGGTATGGCAGTTACCCTCGATATAGGCGAACACCAAAGCATACATCCTGCCGAAAAAATAAAAGTGGGAGAAAGATTGTCATATTGGGCCTTAGCAAAAGATTATAATATTGAAGGGATTCAATTTTCCGGACCTGTTTATAAATCTCATGAAATTGATGGAGATAAAATCTTGATTTCTTTTGACTACGCCTCTATGGGATTATCAACTTATGGACAGCCTTTAAATAACTTTGAAATTGCGGGGATAGATCGTGTTTATCACACGGCAAAAGCTAAAATTCTGAGAAATGGAGAACTAGAAGTTTTTTCAGAAAAAGTTAAAGATCCTAAAGAGGTCCGATACGGATGGAAGAATTTCCTTGTGGGAACCCTGTTTAATACTTTTGGTTTACCTGCGTCTTCTTTTCGTAGCGATAATTGGGAATAGAAAAAGGTCTTCATGGCTTATATCAATAAAAAAATGAATTTTAAATACCGTGGATCAAAAAAAGACTCACGGATAAAAAATACCGATGAGTCGTCTTTAGTAGAGTTCTCTATTGAACTATCGAACATTAGTCTTACTCCAAAAGATTTTGAGTTAACAAACTATTTGATCGAGAAACTTGTCTCTAAGGACTGTTAGTAGTCTAATAAGTTGTTTATTATATTTTTAGCAGCATAATAATTTTTTGAGGGCTTCGCAGCATAGCTTGGTATATCGTCATGGTCATTTTCATAATGCTTCTCCAAAGAAATGATATTCTAACGTTTGACAAAGCACGTGATAAACAGGTAGATGCAATTCTTGTATTTGTGGTGTGCAGTTGCCTCCTACATTAATTAATACATCGCAATATTTGTTAAACTCGCCGCCATCTCTTCCTACAATTCCTAAAACTTTTATGCCTTTAGCTTTTGCAACAATCATTGCAGCAACAACGTTTTTTGCATTACCCGAAGTTGATATGCCCATTAATACGTCTTCTTTATTTCCATAACCAACAACCTGTTGTGCATATATTAGCTCAGCATCTACATCGTTGGCAAAAGCAGAACTCAAAGCACTGTGCCCATTTAGAGAAATTGCTGGCAGTGAACCTTCTAATTTTTCACTCATGTATTTCCCTTTTTCTCCATAATCTGATGAAAGCGTATTTTTAAGATTTTTAGGAATTTCTCTTGGAATAGAAAATCGTTTCATCAATTCACCTACAATGTGGTCTGCATCGGCAGCACTCCCACCGTTTCCACATATTAATAATTTACCTTTATTTTCATAAGAATTTTTCAATAATTCAAAAGCCCTTGAAATATCATTTTTTGCAGCTCCCAACTCTGGGTTGCGAACCACTAAATCTTCAATTATTTTTTCTACACTCATTTTTTTGATTTAATTGAGAGTAACCATTAATTGCAACACTTAGGCTTGCAAAGTCACCAACTTTATCGCCCAATTCTGCTGGTACTAATTTACATACATTCCAAGCGTCTTCCAAAGCTTCTTTTTCAATCATTTCACTTGTCAATTCATTAAACAACTTTGGGTTTCGTTCATAAACACTGCCAATTACAATCCGTTCAGGGTTTAATATATCTATTATGACAGAAAGCCCGACACCTAATTTTTTTGCTGAAATATCGAATATCTCCAATGCATCTTTATCTCCAGCATTGGCAAGATTTGCCAACTGTAATGTTGTAATACCTTGCAATTCATCATACGATTCGCAATATGATAATTTACCTCCTTTATTTAATTCTTCTTCAGCCTTTAATTGTGCTAATTTAGTAATGCCAGAACCACTACAAAATCCTTCGAAGGATCCAACTTTGTTAAATCCAATTGGGCCATCATTTTCAAGTCGAATATGTCCAACTTCTCCGGCGTTATCATTTGTTCCTGTATAAAGTTTCCCATCTAATATTAGTCCTGCTCCTAATCCTGTGCCAAATGTTAAAAACACCATATTATTAGAACCTTTACCTGCTCCAAATTTCCATTCGGCCAAAGCACAGGCATTAGCATCATTTTGTATAAAGGTTGGCGTGTTTGTTTTTTCTTTTACAATATCGACAATTGGAATAGTATTCCATCCTGGTAAGTTGGGAGGCGAATGTATAGTACCTGTTTTACTATTTAATGGTCCTCCACAACTAATGCCTATTGCTTTTAGATTTCGTTCTTTAATTTTTTTTTGAAGTTCGGTAATACTTTCTAATATTTTTGTAATGGCGTAATTGGGTCCATTTACTGTTCTAGTGGCAAAGTTTAAACGATGTAGGATTTCCATTTGGCCTGTTCCTGCGGAAATTGAACAACTTGTTCCCCCGATATCTATCCCTATGTAATACTCTTTTAATGCCATCTTATTTGATTCTAATTTTATTAAGTTACTATTTCTGATTTTTTACCTAAATCATTAATCACTGCACTAAATCGTTTAACAATTTAAAAAAAAAGTATCCATTATTTAATCTTAATTTTACTAGACTTAAAAAAAGCCTAAAATAATTATGAAAACTTATTATTTATTCTAATTTAAAAGGATGATTCCAATAAAAAACGGACTAGTGAAAATTACTTTGGATCAATACACTGTTCACACTTACCTTGAATTAAGATTTGAGATGACGAGATCTTACGGTTTGAAATTTCAGGAATCTTAACTTCTAGTTTTAAGCAATCAATTTTACCACAATCAACACATTCAAAATGAGGATGTTTATCTGCATGTTTTGATTTTGTAGAATTGCTGCACATTGCATAGCAAGAGTTTCCACTTTGTCTTAAAAACGAGTGTAAAAGACCATCCTCTTCAAGCCTTTCTAGAACACGATATATCGTGGTTTTATTCAATTTTGAGTCAAGTCTAGTAACTAGATCTGATACTGAAATCGCAATTTTATCAGATTTAAATTCTCTTAATATTAAGTCAATTGATCTAGTTTTTCTTATAACACCCATAACATAAATTTATTGCAACTTAGTTGCAACAGCAAATATAACTTATTAGATTTATAGTCTTAAAATCATATAATGAGAATAGCAATTAATTTAGTCAATAGATCCGATTCCTATGGTGCATTAGCATCGGCACTTTGCCTTTTGCATTGTCTTGCAACACCTTTTGTAATTATTTTCTGCAATTATTCTTTATCAGCGACAATAAACTATTTGGGTTTTTGGAAAAGTTTAGATCTTATTTTATTGCTCATCTCACTATTGATGGTTTATTTATCCGTTCAGAAGACCTCGAAAGATTATATGAAATACTTCTTTTGGTGCAGTTGGTTTGTTCTATTTTTTTTAATAGTGAATGAAAAATTAGAATTATTTCATTTGCCAGAATATATAATCTATGTATCTACAACATTTCTTTCAATAGTCCATATTTACAATCTCAAATATTGTCAATGTTCAAACGAAAATTGCGAATGTCCGAACAATACTAAGGACTAGATTAAATGAAAACATTAGAGTTATTCTATTGATTTTAATTAGAATAAACTTAAGTTTCTTTTAAGGCAAATAAATAAAACGGTTACACAATAATAGTATAACCGTTTTATTGTTTTAGTAGCGAGGGCTGGACTCGAACCAGCG
>CAJWLL010000007.1 GCA_913043275.1 uncultured Flavobacteriaceae bacterium
TCTATTGTTGAAGAGCAAGAACCAGTAGTTCCGATTTGAGTCATTCCATATCTTGGAGCGTAATAATTATATATAGATTGAATTTCTGATTGATTTAAAACTCGGTTATAAATTAATACAACCGGTATGTAACCATCAAATAAATTTCCACCATCATTATGAGCACCAATTCTTACTTCAGCAGTACCATTAAAAGTACTTGTGTTACTATCAGTATCTACCTGATTTCCATTATAATACAATTTCCAGCCATTTTCATTACTATATGAAACCGCTCCAAAATTCCATTTATTTAACATAGTGCTTTCAGAATGATCAACTCTTGACCAAGAACCATTGTGACCAGCTTTGATGGAATTAGAGGTGCTTGCCATCCAAAAGGCATGTCTACCATTATTACCATCTCCTCCACTAATTATATTTCTAGTTGAGGTTTCTGGATAAAAAAATGCAACTTTAGTATATTCAGTTTTACTTAAGAGTGAAGTAGAAATTGATTTAGCATAATCGTTGTTTTCATCAAATTTTATTGACCCACTGTTTGTGTTAGATTCAAATGCTGGAGAACCGTGCAGTGTAAAATCATTGTTATTTCCACTGATGTCATGCCAAGTATTTCCTGATCCAGAGTAAGAATTTGAATTTGCTGCATCAAGATGAACCACAAGACCATTGTTTGGTATGCAACTATTGAGAATTGATCCATTTTGAACCCCAAAAATTTTAAAGTTATTAAATCTGAAACCGTAATTTCCAGCCCAATACTCTGCCTCATTAACCTGTTTGAGTTCAACCCTAACTTTATTTGCATTTGATGGAACGTTGATTGATGTTGAAAAAGTTTGTGATGAAGACCCAGCGGTCAATAAATTCCCATCGTGTCGTGATATTTGACTGTTTCCATTGTAAAAAATCAAATTAACTTTGCCAGTATCTGCTGAGGCTCTCTTAAGGTAATCTACTTGAACATTAACATTTGAACTACCCGATGTAATGTTGAAGTCTTTATAAATATAACTATTGTCAATATATGCGAAAATTAGGTCGTTTTCACCAAGATAGGGATGACTTCCTGAATTACCACTTAAAGCTTGGAAGGATCCTGTAGAACTGATCCATCCATTATTTGGAGATAGAATACTCCCAGTTGAGGTTGCTGTAAGCAAAAACTCTGTTTCTAATTGGGAAGTTAAATATTCACCCATTACCCTATCGCTACTCAGAGCACTAGTATATATCTTTAAAGTGGAAATTTTACCATCAAACCATTCCCTGCTGTCCCTTACATCTCCTCCAACATAGAAATATGAACCGTCATAGTTAACAATATTTTTTGATGCATTAATTGTCCGATCTAAAACCCCATTGAAATAGAATTTTCCTGTTGTGCCTGATTTCACGAAGGTAATGTGGTCCCATGAATTTGAATTTAATGTTTGATAGGATTCAGAAGAATTATTATTTCCAAATCCATAGCCACTTTTATAATCCCAAAATCTTAATCTGTTATTTGATTTCTTTGTTAAAATGAATTCACCATTAATACTTACAGTTGATCTTCCATAATTTATAAGATCTTGTTCATTTGTAGAACCCGATCTATTAACTAACATAACAATAGTGTAGTTAGTTCCATCAGGCATATTTTTAAATGGAGCAGAATTAAGTCTTAAATAATCTGCACTACCGCCAAAATTGAAGCTAAAATAACCGTTGGAATCGGCAACACGCGATACATCGTTAACAATCCTAAGATGATTGCCACTTGAACTTAAATCATTAATTATATTGCCACTTCCTCCATAACTTGATGACTTGTTGGCATCAATGTCTAAAATTAAATTGGCAGAGAGTTGAGGGTAGACAAAAAGACAAAAAAAAACAGTAATTTATAAAGATTACTTCGGGAAGTTAATGTCCAAATTAACATATATGAAATCTTTGTTATAACAATAGCCTTAACCAACAAATATAGCTAAAATTGAGAAACTCATGTTTTTCACCAAAAAAAGCCTAAGTATTTAGGAGTCAATGAAAATTAAATAAAAAATTCACATTGTTAAAAGACCTGATAAGTCAAGACTGTCTTGATACTTTTTTTGCATTTCTAACAAACTTTTAAATAAACTTATACTTCTATCTTTATATTCAATTTTACTGGATAAGTCATTCATCTCCAATGGGTCATTTTTCAAATCGAAAAGGAGTGTTTTTTTTATTTTTGGGTAGATAATCAATTTATATCCATCTTTTCTAATCATTCGTTGGTAATCTATATATGCACCATAAATTCCTTCTGGATAATTTGGTTCATTATTTTTTCTCTTTACCAATTTTAAAAAGCTTTTAAATTTTACTGATTTGGGGATTGGAATATCTGCCAATTCTAAACTCGTTGCCATTATATCTTGAAGGTACACCTCTTTTTCAATTTTTTGATTCTTAGGAACATCAGGCCCTGCAACAAGCAATGGAACTCTGATACTGTGATCAAACATATTCTGTTTACCTAATAAGCCATGACGCCCCACAGATAATCCATGGTCGCCAGTAAAAAAGATATAAGTGTTTTTGTCTTTACCTGATTTTTTAAGTGCATCAAGGATCTCACCAATTTGTTGATCTAAATGAGTGATTATAGCATAATACTCTCTTATATGTGTTTTGATAGCATATGGTGTTCTTGGAAAAGGAGCCAATGCTTCATCTCTTAGAGTTTTGGGGTTTCCAATCGCGTCTTTAAATGGATATTCAGGAAGCCAGTTTTTGGGTAGTGGTATTTCTTCCATTGGGTAGTGATTCAAAAAAGATTGTGGAGACTGTCGGGGATCATGGGGTGCATTGAAAGCTAGATACATAAAAAAAGGAGCATTTTTTTCACTGGACTGATTCAAAAAATCTAAGGCATCATCTTTGATCACCTCACTCCAATGTTTTCCTCCTTCCCAAAATCCACCATTGAGCGAATCGGTAGCCTTCCAGGTATCCTCTATACCTTGCTTGGGACGATTATAACCCTTTTGATCCCCCTTTTTAAAAAAATCTTTCGGCATACCGGGGCGGATGTTGCGAACGGTCTGAAAAATCTTTTTTGGATCAATCGATACATGCCATTTACCTGTCATGAATGTTTGATAGCCTTTCTGCTCCATCAACTTTCCCCAACTGAGTGAAATTTGATTTTGACTCATGCCATGCGCCCAGTCATCGGTCAATATTTTAGCATTCCATATGGTATTGCCTGTTATAATCATAGATCTTGATGCTATACAAACGGCTCCATTCCAACCGCCCATGTTAAATGCCTGTGTAAAATGTGTCCCGTTGCGAACCAGTCTATCTAAGTTGGGGGTTTCGATGAAATCGTTACCCAAAGCATGAATTGCATCATAGGTATAGTCGTCTGCAAACAAAAATAAGATATTAGGTAAATCTTTTACAGATGCTTTTGGAGGAGGATTACAAGCTAATAAAAGGACAAAAAGAAAAAAATAAATACGACTACTCATTGTTTTTATTATTTGTTGCCTATATCAAAAACTTTTTTCATCAAAACCCATTTTTCTCCTGGTTCAGCAACGGGAATTTTTTTTTGGTATTTCCACATAAGCTCCTCCCATTTTATTACAAAGGGGTTTTGACTATCCATCTTGTTTTTATTTTCGAAACTAAATCCCTCTTCAACTTCTATGATCATAAATAGTCGATCGGCAACATTATAAATTTGCATATCTTGAATTCCACTGTCTTTAATACTATTAATTATTTCTGGCCAAACTGCTTTGTGGTATTCAATATAATGATCAATCAATAGTGGGTCATTAATCAAGTCCAGCGCTAGACAATATCTTTTCATTTCAAGCTTGTTTTGCAACGTTCCTGCCGTAATAGGCAATGAACACAAAACACAATAAGGGGAGTAGAAAAGAGAGGTTAACTTCAGATACCCCCATGATTTGGATATCATCAACACCGTTTCCTCCTAGATCAATGATCATTCCTTGTAACTTGGGCATGAGTGCGCCTCCAACTATAGCCATGACCAAACCAGCAGCTCCAATCTTAGATTCTTTTTCGTCCAGATCCTCAAGTGCAATTCCATAAATGGTAGGGAACATCAGTGACATAAAAAAAGAGATACCCACCAAGGCATAAAGCCCAAAAATTCCTTCAATAAAAACTGTTCCCATAACACAAATTCCCGCCATTACAGCAAATTGTAAAAGGAGTTTTCCTGAATTGATAAATCGAAGTAGGAAGGTACCAATAGACCTACCAATCAAAAAAACAATGAAACAAATGAATTGATAGTTAGCGGCATTTTCACTTGAAATACCAATGGCTTCAGCATACTGATATATATAGGTCCAACACATGATTTGAGCACCAACATAGAGCACCTGTGAAATTACCCCATTTCGATAATTTACATTTTGAAAAAGGCTTACAAATGTCTTGCTCAGAGGGGCCATTTCCCCTTCATCTTTCGTCTGAGGCATTTTGGACACAGCAATCAACACAAAGACAGCCATTACGACCAACCCCAAGATGACGTAAGGATCGCGAATGACCATCAAATCAGCAGTACGGACCATCACCTTTTTGGCAGCATCTAGGGTGCTGAAATCGGCAATGTTATCAGATTGTAATTTTTTTAAAACAAACTGTTGGGCGACCAGTAGGCCAAGAATAAGTCCTAATGGATTAAAGGCTTGAGCGAGATTGAGCCGCTGGGTAGCAGTAGACTTATCTCCCATAGCCAAAATGTAGGGGTTTGCAGTAGTTTCCAAAAAGGCCAGTCCAAAGGTCAGGATGTACAATCCCAGACAGAAAAACCAAAATTGTTCTGTAATAGCAGCAGGATAAAAGAGTAGTGCACCAACTGCATATAGAGCCAACCCTATCAGTACTCCTACTTTGTAAGAATATTTCCTTACAAATAATGCCGCTGGCAGGGCCATGCAAAAATAGCCACCGTAAAAAGCCATTTGAACCCAGGCCGCCTGAGAATTAGATAATTCAAGTATTTTTTTAAAAGCTTGGACCATTGGATCTGTTACTGCATTTGCGAAACCCCAAAGGGCGAATAGTGAGGTGATTAGTATAAAGGGCAGTAGGACTTCTTTTGATACAACTGTTTTTTTCATAATGATGCGTTTAATGATCTGTCCAAATGAACATAGCCACCATCGACATGCATTAATTGGCCTGTTGTATGACTCGATTTTTCAGACATTAAGAAAGCTACTGTATTGGCAATTTCTTTTGGTGTGGTCATTCTTTTTTCTAGAGGAATTTTATTTACTATTTGATTTAATTTGTCTTCTGGATCGGGGAATTTCTTTATCCATTTTTCGTATAGTGGGGTGTAACTTTCTGCGACCATAACGGCATTGACTCTTATCGAATGTGGAAGTAATTCTACCGCCCACTCCCGTGTAAGGGCATTTCTTCCCCCACAGGCAGCTGCATAAGCCGAGGTTCCTCCTTGACCAGTAAGGGAGACCTTTGAGCCAATATTGACTATGGAACCCTTATTCTTTTTTAGAAAAGGTAAGCAAGCCTGAGCCATAACATAGTAATGAACAACGTTTTTTTTTAGAGAATTGAGAAATCCCTCTGCATCACCATTTTCCAATCCAACACCATCATTGACTCCTGCGTTATTGACTAAGCCATGTACCGTTCCAAATATTGAAATGGCTTTTTTAACTGCTTCCTGTCCTTGTTTGGGATCCGTCAATTCTGCCAATGCATAAGAACATTTGCCTCCCTTTTTTTGTACTTCTTCAACAGTTTCCAAGATGCTTTTTTCATCCCTGCTCACGATAAAGGGAATTGCTCCTTCGTCCCCCAATACATGAGTAATGGCATGACCTATTCCTTTTGACCCTCCTGTAACGATAATGACCTTATTTTGGAGTAAAAGATTCATTTTTTAGAGATTATAAAAATTACAAGCATTTTCTCCCATAATTTTCTTTTGATCAGAGGCCTTGAACTTATTTATGTAAAGGTCTATAATTTGGACAACATGTTGATAGCTACCTGCCAATAAACAGACCGGCCAGTCTGAACCAAACATCAATCGATTGGAACCGAAAGCCTCCAAAGCCACTGAAAGGTAGTTGTCAAAATCTCTAGCTAACCAGTGGTTCCAGTCAGCCTCAGTTATCATTCCAGATAGTTTACAATATACATTTTTATGTTTTGCCAACTGTTTAATTAGGGATGCCCATTTATCAATTTTTTGGTCTTTAATGTATGGCTTGGCTAAATGATCCAAAACAAAAGGCTGGTCGGGATTTTTTTCAACCAAAACAATAGCTTCTTCAAGCTGATGTGGATAAATCAAAATATCGTAAGTCAGGTTAAAATCCTTTAACTGACGAATTCCCCTTAAAAATGAATTTTGCAGCATAAACCCTTTTTTTTCACCTTGAACTACATGTCTTACTCCTTTAAATAATGTATTTTTTGTAAAATAATCAAGTCTTTCAGAAAGGTCATCGGCCTGTAAATCTATCCAGCCTACCACACCCTTAATAAAAGGATTTTGCTTTGCCAGATTCAACAGAAATTTGGTCTCAATCTCTGATTGGTTAGCTTGAACGGCAACGCAGCCTTCAATTTGACTTTGTTCAAGTAGCGGTTTTAAATCTTTCGGCAGAAAATCTTTCGCAATTTTTTGCATTGAGGAATCAATCCATTTATCTCTAAGGGGGTCGAAATGCCAAAAATGCTGATGAGAATCTATTTTCATTGAGCTGATAAGATTTCTTTTCTAAGTAACATTATTTTACTTTTTACTTATTTTTATTATGATCTTACTTTTTGTCGGGCAATACCCAAGCCTTGTATGCCTAATTCCATTTCGTCACCATCTTTAAGATACATTTGCGGGTCCAAGCCTAATCCTACTCCAAAAGGAGTTCCAGTAGATATGACATCACCCGGAAGTAGCGTCATAAATTCACTGATATAACTGACCAGTTTAGGAATCCCAAAAATTAAATCCGATGTATTACTGTCCTGCATGGTTTCACCATTCAGCCTCAACCACAAATCTAGATTATGAGGATCTTTAATTTCGTCTTTTGTTACTAAAAAAGGTCCTAAGGGTGCAAAAGTGTCACAGCTCTTTCCTTTTACCCATTGCCCTGATCTTTCCAATTGGTATTCTCTTTCGCTAATGTCGTTGTGTAAAAGATATCCCGCCACATGATTCATTGCATTATCTTCACTAACATAACTAGCTTTGGCTCCTATGACAATGGCTAGTTCCACTTCCCAGTCTGATTTTTTACTATTTTTGGGAAGGATCACCTCATCATAAGGACCGATGATGGCGGAGCTGGCTTTGAAAAAAAGTACTGGCTCACTCGGAACTTCCATGCCACTCTCTTGGGCGTGTTTGGCATAGTTTAATCCTACACAAACAATTTTTGAAGGTCTGCATATAGGAGGACCTAGTCGCAGGTTATCATTTATTTTTGGGCATTCTTCTTGATGATGGTAAAGCCATTCTTTTAGTTTTTTTGGTCCATCTGCACCGAAAAATTTTTCGTCATAATCCGAACCAAAGTCTGATACATCTATTTTTTGACCATTGTCGAGAAGTACTCCTGGTTTTTCATTTTCGATATTTCCAAATCTAATGAGTTTCATACTAAATTTTAATTTCCATTGAGTTTAATAAATCCCCCGTCGATAGGGAAGTCTGTTCCGGTAATAAATGAGGCCTCATCACTACAGAGATATAAGACTAAATCAGCAACCTCTTGTGGTTTAGCCATTCTTCCAATGGGCTGGGTTTGAGAAAGGTTGTCAAACATTTCTTTTTCTTTGCCCGGATAATTTTTTTCTAAATAATCATCCACAAATGGAGTGTGGACTCTTGCAGGCGATACACTATTACAGCGAATTCCATCATCAAGATAATCCTTTGCAATTGCATTAGTCATTGAAAAAACAGCCCCTTTGGTAGTTGTATAGGCTAATCTGTTTTTCACAGCTAGATGTGCTGTAATGGACGCCATGTTGATTATAACACCCCCTTGGTTTTTCATCCTGGGTAAAATGGATTTTACACAATTGAATAAGCCCTTGACGTTGACTTGATACAATCGATCAAAATCCTCTTCCTCTGTTTGCTCAATATTTCCAACAAAACCAATCCCAGCATTGTTTACTAAAATATTTATAGAGTTGGGTAAGGAAGTGATTGAAGAATTGAGTTCTTTCCAATGGGTTATGTCTGTAATAATTGTATTTATATCGTTTTTTTTGTTAGAAGGGTTTTCGTTGAGGTCTAAAACAAAGACCTCAGCTCCTTGTTCTTTTAGGGTTTCAGCTATAGCTTTTCCAATGCCACTACTACCTCCTGTAACGACCGCTTTTTTCCCACTTAAATCGAACTTCATGCGATTATTTCAAATATTGATCAATTTCTTTTCCATGAAGAAGCCAAGATAAATTAAATCTTGCAATTTTAGCACCTGCATATTCATTTTGAAAATCTCCAAATTCATATAGTAGGTAAATATAACCCTGACTTGAAGTATTCTCTCTTCCAATGGCTAATGATGAGTATTTAAATTTGCCCTGATCAATAGATTTTTTTAAGGGCCAAGAATCACCACCATCAAAACTTACCCAAACCATTCCATTCTTTCTACCACTTTTAGATTCAATGTTACTAAAAATTAATATATCATTTTTATGATAATTTAAACGGTCTAACCCTGCCATTAATCCATAGTCACTATTCTCTTGTCCATCAGGTAGATCTTCACTTACAGAAAGGTTTCCCCATGTATTACCCCCATCATAGCTGTGAGCAATTAGTCTCATTCTATGATTAATTCCATCATTATAAAAATGTCTCCTAGAGTTATAATACAGATTACCATTGTTTAATTCTACAATTGCCGCCTCCCCAGTTCCATTTGCTGGAAATGGATCACTTGTCTGCCAAGTTTTACCTCCATCATCACTATAGATTGCATTGGTGTATTGTTCTTTCCACATTTTTTCTTTTGCTGATGAATACATTAATTTTCTTTCGGAACTACTCTTCGCATTATAAAATCTCGAAGGTCTTACTAATCTTCCCTTAAATTTCTCATTTTTTAGGGTAATTCCGTGTTCATTCATATGCATTGAAGGAATTATTCCGTTTTTATCAGGTAGTATTTTAATTTCACTCAAATTCCATGTTTTTCCATTATCCTTGCTTCTAAAGCATTTTAAACTTGAGGGTGGGTGTTCTTTTTCAACAAAAGCGATTAGATCACCACTATTCTCATCTAAAGTTAAACCACCACCATGAATCCCATCACTAACTTTAATTATAGGACCCCATGTTTCTCCACCATCTTCACTTCGTCTCACCATGAATTTTGTTTTACCATAGCTAGCAATGACTGATCCATCATTAGCAACTAAAACATTGGGATTCCTTTCACCAAAGAAAAGTTGTTTTATTTCAAAAAAAGGCTCTTTTTTTAATTCATTTTTTATTTGATCAATTTGTGACCAACAATGAGTTGAAAAAAATAAACTTATTAGAAAAAAAATGTTCAAAATTTTCCCTGTCTTAGGAGGAATTTCTTCAAGTTTCATGAATTACTTTTTATAGTTTACTGATATAAGAATTTCGTTTCTCCTGTTAAAAAATTTATAGGGACTATTATAAACTAATATGGTAGGTTGTCCTGAAAAATGAATGCTAAATTCTGTTAGAATATTTTTTAATTTATCGGTAAATTCTTCTTCCTTTGACTCATCAGTGTAGCCTGAGTACTTTATTGCAGCAAAAAATCCACTTTTCCCCTGATATAATTCTAGTGAATTGTCATTAGGAATTGGAGAGTTTTTTGGTTTAAATTTTGCTGGTAAAACAAAAGCCATTGAATTTTCTTTAGTTCCTTTTTTTATGTGAACAGGAGTTGTCATAGATATTTTTGTATTTGAGTTGTTGTTCCCTGAAATATATTCAAATAGCTTTCTGAAACCTGATCCAGGTTTTTTAGAAATATATTCAGCCATCATTACAGGTGGATACAATCTTAACTCAACTTCCTTAAATTTTTTAATGACTTTAAATGACTGAGTCTCTATTTGGCTCATCATTAAATTTGATATTAAAGAAAAAACTAAAAAAAATCTAACCAACCTTTTAACAGTTAAATATTTTCACCATATGACCAACCCTTTCTTGTCGGCTCTTTTATAAAAGCATTAAGCTCTGGTTTATTTGTTATCGTCATTTTTTCGGCATCATAATCTATAGTGGTTGCAAATCTTTGAGCTAGTACACCCACTAGTGCCATCTCAGTTAAACTAGCTGAGTAATCAAAATTAGAGCCAGGTAAAGTGTTATTTTTTATAGCGTCAACCCACTCATTTACAGGACCATTTTCATATGTTCTAGGTATTGTTTTTTTTGGTGGGTTTTTTTTGAACTCTTCCCATTCATCATTTTCAATTAATAGCCTTGGACCGAAATTAGGTCTAGATCCAGTAATTAATGTATTTTTTTCACCAACCATCATCATACCTGAATTATCAAAACTTTTTATATTCCACTCCGGATTATTTTTTGGTTTATTTTCAGGTTGAGGACCACCCTCATACCATTTTAATGTTACTGGAGGTTTGTCCCCTCTGGGTGGAAAATTAAGTGAAACTATTGATTCATCAGCTACAAATCCATGTTTTGTTCTTGGTTCAGGTACAGTGGCGGAAGCTTTATTTGGTATTCCAAGATCTAGAGCCCAAAATGGTGCATCAATTGTATGGCAGGCCCAATCCCCAAGCTGACCATTTCCGAAATCGTAGAAACCTCTCCAAGACTTTGGTGCATAAGCAGAGTTAAAAGGTTTAAATTTAGCTGGTCCGAGCCACAAATTCCAATCCAAATATTCAGGAACTGGATCTGTTTTTGGAGGGAATGTTTCAGGTTTAGTGAAGTAGTTTCCAGGTCCGAATTTAAACTTACCATGCCATGCATGAACTTCTCTAACCTCACCAAGTAAGCCCTGATCGTACCATTCTTTTATCAAACGAATACCATTAGTCGTATGTCCTTGATTTCCCATTTGTGAAATTACTTTGTAGTATTTTGCGGCTTTTTTCATTGTTCTAAGTTGCCATATATTATGGGCAAGTGGTTTCTCTACATATACATGTATACCCAATTCCATGGCTATCATTGTTGCTGCAAAATGAGTGTGGTCGGGAGTGGTAATGATAACAGCATCAATTTCTTTAGCCATTTTATCGAACATGACTCTAAAGTCTTTGAACTTTCTTGCTTTTGGGAATAATTTGAATCCTGATGCGGCTCTATTATCATCGACATCACATAGGGCTACAATGTTTTCTTTGGGGACTTTACTCCAATTAGCCTTTCCTCTTCCTCCAACCCCAATTACAGCAATGTTGAGGCGATTATTGGGGGCATTATTTAAAAAATCAGGAATAAAAAGCAAGCCAGTTGAGGCTGTTGTTGTTGATTTTAAGAACGATCTTCGGGAAAATTGGTGCATAGTATAAATTATTTTTTTAAATATATAAATTTTAAATTAGGGATTAAAATTGTTATTGTTTATATAAAAAAATATTTTGGTCTATGGTTTAATCCTAGTTATAAATATTGTTTTCCCAATAATGCATTTAAATGTTAGCTTGAGAAAAACTTATGAATTTTAACTATGTCAACTTTTAAAAAAACTATTAAATAGCTTTAAGTTTTGATTATATTGGTAGGATTAAATTTTACACAATAAAATTCTTATATCATTTATGACATCAGTACTTCATCAATTGGATTGGATCGTTTTAGGGGTTTATTTTTTGGCTCTCATCGGTGTTGCTGTTTGGGTTTTTGTTCAAAAAAACAAAAACACAGAGGACTATTTTTTGGCCGGACGTAATGTAGGGTGGTTCGTAATCGGGGCCTCCATTTTTGCCTCAAATATTGGTTCGGAACATGTTGTGGGATTGGCTGGTACAGGTTTTGAATCTGGAACTCCAATGGCGCATTATGAGTTACACGCATGGATCGTGCTTCTTTTGGGTTGGCTATTTTTACCATTCTACATTAGAAGCGGTGCTTTTACAACTCCCGAGTTTTTAGAAAAGAGATTTGACAGTCGTTCTAGATGGTTTCTTTCCGTTTTTTCATTGTTGGCATATGTATTGACCAAGGTCTCAATCACCATTTATGCCGGAGGTATTGTTGTCTCTGAATTGTTAGGAATTCCATTTTGGTATGGTGCTATAGGGATTGTTCTGTTCACTGGAGTCTATACTGTCATTGGAGGATTAAAAGCGGTCATATATACTGAAACACTTCAGACCATTGTTTTAATTTTTGGTTCTGTGGTAATCACTATTCTAGGACTACAAGAAGTTGGTGGATGGGGACAATTAAGAGAAACAGTTACTGCAGTTAGTCCAAACCATTTTAACATGTGGCGTCCTATGTCTGATCCGAATTTCCCTTGGACGGGACTTTTGATCGGTGGTACCATTGTAGGGATTTGGTATTGGTGTACAGATCAATATATTGTTCAACGAACTTTGGCCGCTAATAATATCACCATTGCAAGAAGAGGTGCCATTTTTGGGGCTTATCTAAAACTATTACCAATTCTGATTTTCCTCGTGCCAGGGATTATTGCTTTTGCTTTGACCCTTCAACAGCCGGATATTTATGTTGTGGAAAGAGCAGATCGCGCTTTCCCAATGTTGGTGAAAACCCTTTTGCCTGTTGGACTAAAAGGTTTGGTTGCGGGTGGATTGATGGCTGCTTTGATGAGCTCTTTGGCTTCTGTTTTTAATTCGAGTTCTACAATTTTCACCATAGATATCTACAAAAAAATTAAGCCGAATATTTCCGAAAAATCCCTCATCAATATTGGCAAAATTGCGACTGTATTCATTGTGATTTTGGGAATTATTTGGATCCCCATCATGGAAAAAATTGGAGGTGGGGTTATGTACCAATACCTTCAAAATGTACAGTCTTATATTGCTCCACCGGTTACTGCCGTTTTTCTTCTTGGAATTCTATGGAAAAGAGTGACTTCTGATGCTGCGATTGCAACACTCATTAGTGGATTGATTTTACTTGTATTTAGATTGGGAAGTGAAATTTATTTTCAGGAAGAAATTCTTTCTGGGGCAAGCGTGTCAGGAGCAGCTTTTGCTTTTGCGACCATCAATTTTGCTCACATGGCTATTTTTATGTTTATTTTTTCGGTCTTTATGTGTGTGACTGTGAGCTTACTTACGGCGCAACCTGATTATGCTAAAATTCAAGGTTTGTCTTTTGGAACAATGACATCAGAAATGAAGGAAGAATATCAAAATTCTTTCAATAGAACTGATTTGATTTTATCTGTAATTCTGATTGGGTTGGTGATTTCTATTTTATTATATTTTACTTGACGATTATAAATTTATTTCTATGAAAAATTATGTGTTATCACTAGATGCTGGAACGACCAGTTCTAGGGCTATTTTGTTTGATCAGAAAGGAAATCAAGTAGCGCTTGCTCAAGAGGAGTTCTCCCAAATATTTCCCGAAAAGGGATGGGTTGAGCACAATCCCATAGAAATATGGGAGACACAAATTAATGCGGTCAAAAATGTTTTGAAAAAGTCTAAAATTACTGCAGAGCAGGTTAATTCTATCGGAATAACAAATCAACGGGAGACGACAATTATCTGGGATAGAGCTACAGGAACTCCAGTATTCAATGCTATTGTATGGCAGGATCGCCGGACAGCTAAAATTTGTGAGGAAATTAAGGCTCAGGGAAAGTCAGATATTTTTACTAATAAAACTGGTTTGGTAGTTGATGCTTATTTTTCAGCTACCAAAATCAAATGGATTTTGGATAAAGACCCTGCCCTGAGGGATCGTGCTCGAAAAGGGCAGTTGGCTTTTGGAACTGTAGATAGTTGGTTAATATGGAACCTCACTGGAGGAGTCAATCATGTTACTGATGCAACTAATGCCAGCCGAACAATGATATATAACATTCACCAAAATAAATGGGATAAAGAACTTTTAGAACTTTTGGACATCCCAGAGACCTTATTGCCCAAGGTTGTCAATTCTTCTGAGATTATTGGGACCACTGAATCATCTATTCTTGGGAAATCTATCAGTATTTCTGGAATCGCAGGAGATCAGCAAGCTGCATTATTTGGTCAATTATGTCTTCAGCCGGGAGATGTAAAAAATACTTACGGTACGGGTTGTTTTTGTATTATGAATACGGGTAATAAAGCTGTTGTCTCTAAAAATAAAATGTTGACGACCATTGCCTGGAAAATCAATGGATTGGTAACCTATGCTATTGAAGGTAGTGTTTTTACTGCTGGAGCTCTTGTGCAATGGCTCAGGGATCAATTAAATATGATAACGTCCTCTGCTGAAATTGAAGCCCTTGCTGAATCGGTTTCAGACAATGGAGGGGTTACCTTTATTCCAGCCTTATCCGGATTGGGTGCTCCATATTGGGATCCACATGCAACAGGTACAATTATGGGAATTACTAGGGGTACCAAAAAGGGACACATTGCCAGAGCAGCCCTTGAGGCCATTGCCTTGAGATCAAGAGATATAATTATTGAAATGCAAAAAGATGCAGGGATTGATTTTAAAAGTCTTAAAGTTGATGGTGGTGCAAGCAATAATGATTTATTGATGCAAATCCAGGCCGATTTAATAAATGCCGATGTGATTCGACCAAAAATAACTGAAACGACTGCTTTGGGTGCTGCATTTTTGGCAGGATTAGCAACTGGTTTTTGGCCTTCTATTGAAGCTCTCAAAGGGCTTTGGGAGGAGGATAAATGTTTTAACCCTTCAGCAAGCCAAAAAACAAAAAAAACCATTTCTATGTGGGAAAATAGAATTTCAAGAATAATTACTAATAGTGAATAGGGTAAATTGTATAAAAGAGCTCAGGAAAGGTTATCAGTGGGACATTGTTATTGTTGGGGGAGGTGCCAGCGGATTGGGTGCCGCTGTAGATGCTGCAAAAAGAGGATATAAAACACTTCTGATTGAAAAAAATGATTTTGCTAAAGGAACTTCATCCAGAAGTACCAAATTGGTTCATGGAGGTGTACGTTATCTTCAGAATGGAGATATCTCCCTTGTCATTGAGGCTCTAAAAGAGCGTGGTATTATGAAACTAAATGCCCCTCAACTGGTTAATGAGATGAGTTTTGTCATTCCTTTCTATGATTGGTGGAATAGTCCTTTTTATGGCTTGGGTCTCAAGATATATGACATGATGGCTGGTGAGATGGGCCTAGGTCCTTCTACATTATTGAGTAAAAATGAAACTATTGAACTGATCAAGAATGTAAAGCAGGAGGGGCTTAAAGGTGGAGTCATATATCATGATGGTCAATTTGATGATTCCAGGATGGCGATTACTTTGAGTTTGACCGCTACTGATCTAGGTGCTACCATAATCAATTATGCTGAGGCAACGGATTTGATCAAAGAAAATGATCTTATATCAGGTTTGGAACTTTTGGATCATGAATCGGGAGAAAAGTTTACTATAAAAACTAAGGTCGTGATCAATGCTACGGGTGTATTCAGCGATCAGATTGTCAGAATGGATCAACCTCGAGCACAACCTATGATCAAGCCCAGTCAAGGAACTCACTTGGTATTAGAGAGGTCTTTTTTGGATGGTCCTCATGCCATCATGATTCCCCATACAACTGACGGAAGGGTTTTATTTGCTGTACCATGGCATAATCATGTGGTGTTGGGAACAACCGATACACCTATAGATTATGCATATGAAGAACCTAAAGCATTGGAGGAAGAGATTGCTTTTATTCTCAGCAATGCTTCACAGTATATGTCCAAGAAACCTAGGCGAGAAGACGTCAAAAGTGTTTTTGCTGGATTGAGACCCCTTGCGGCTCAACAAGGTGATCCTAATCAAACCAAAGAAGTTTCTCGTCATCACAAGGTAAATGTTTCAACTAGTGGATTGATTAGTATTTTGGGAGGGAAATGGACTACGTATAGAAAAATGGGAGAAGATGCGATCAATACTGCTGCGTTAGTAGCTGGTTTGAAAGAAGAAAAGTGTAAAACGAAAAAATTACTACTCCATGGCTACGATGAAAATGCAGAGATAAATGATCCTCTTCATGTTTATGGCTCTGAAAAAAAGAAGATCATTTCGATGGGAAAACCTGAGGACAATGATTCCTTATCTGATAAGTTTTATATTAGTAAAAATTTAATTCTATGGAGTGTTGAGAATGAAATGGCCATTCACATAGAAGATGTTTTAGCTAGAAGGGTAAGGTGTTTGTTTTTGGATGCCAAAGAAACTTTAAGAATTGCACCTGAAGTGGCTGATATTATGGCAACTGCACTCCACAAAGATGATCGATGGATTCTCCAGGAACTTAAAAAATTTAACACCATAACAAAAAACTATATATTATGATTGATCCTTATATCGCGGAATTTATAGGCACTTTTTTTCTTCTTTTATTGGGTGCCGGAGTCGTGGCCAATGTAAGCCTTAAAAATACGATTGCCCAAGGGCAGAGCCCTTGGGTTTTAATTACCAGTGCATGGGGTTTTGCAGTTTTTGTTGGAGTTTTCATTACAGGTCAATTCAGTGGAGCACACCTCAATCCTGCCGTAACCTTTGGTTTGGCTGTTGCAGGAAAGTTTTCTTGGACTTTGGTTCCGGGCTATATCATTGCTCAGATTTTGGGGGCCATGATGGGTGGTTGGGTATGTTATCTCACTTATATTGATCATTATCGTCTTACCGAAGATGAGGGAGTGGTGCGAAGTACTTTTTGCACTGGCCCTGCCATCAGGAACTATAAGAACAATTTTTTTAGTGAATTCATCGGTACTTTTGTTTTGGTTTTTGGTGTACTGTTCATCGCTGTTCCGAATATAGAAATAAAAGGGATGGTGGTAGAGAATTTTGGCTTGGGCGCCTTGCAGGCTTTACCGGTAGGTATTTTGGTCTGGGTAATTGGAATGGCATTGGGAGGAACTACGGGTTATGCTATTAATCCTGCACGGGATTTTGGTCCCAGATTAATGTACCAAATGCTGCCCAGAAAAAACAAAGATGCCGATTGGTCTTATGCTTGGATTCCTATTTTGGGACCTTTGGCAGGAGGGGCTTTGGCTGGATTTGTCTATACCTTATGTATTTAGTTGGGGGGTAAAACTTCTTTTACCCTTTCAGGATAATCTGTAATGATCCCATCTACTTCTAATGTCAACATTTTATCAATATCCTTCGGTTCATTGATTGTGTAGGGAAAAACTTTATACCCTGCCTGTTGTATTTTCTTGACGTTTTTTTCATTCAAGGCTTTGAAATTAGGGTTGATGGCTTGAGCTTTAACTTCCTGAGCCATAGACAATGCATCTAGGGGATCAGCATCAGTGAGAACAGCAATGGGGATTTTTTGATTGAATTGATAGAATAGTTTGAGTTCTTCCCAGTTAAAACTTGATATGATGAATTGATCTGTCCTCCATTTTTTTTCCTTTATGAGGAGAGTCAAAAGTTTATTGGTGGGCTCTGCTGTTCCACTGCCTTTTAATTCAATATTTAAAAATACTTTTCCATCGATTAACTCTAAAACCTCCTCAAGAGTTGGGATTTTGTAATCCCCCAATACTTTTATTTTTTGAATGGAGTCATATTCCAAGCTTTCAATGTAACCTTGGGCATTGGTTAATCGATTCATTTTTTTGTCGTGAAAAACCACCAGTTCACCGGATTTACAAAGGAAAATATCGATCTCAATTCCGTCAACTCCTAACTCCATTGCCCTGGCAATAGAGGGAAGAGTGTTTTCAGCTACATGACCTTTGGCACCACGGTGTCCAATGATGAGTGGCGTACTTGGAGGAGTACATTGTAAGTTCATCTTTAAAATAATGATTAAACACAAGAATTTGATTCTACTAAAAAAAAAATAGTACGGTGATGATTTTCTATTTGACATTATTGATGTGATTCAACTTAATTAATTTCAAGGATATGTTTAAAAGGGGTATGTCCATTGATATAAACTGTATTTCCATGAGGCTTTTCGTGCATTCCTCTCATCGTTCCCCACTGATGTTCAATTTTTCCGGGTCCGAAGGTAATGACACTGTCATCTTTTGTGTAAGTTCCCCATCCTTCTTTCAAGAAATACGAATCTGACCTATTTTGATCCGAAATGACCCCGGAGAGTTTACCTCCCTTTCTAAAGTTCATTTCCAATGAGACCAGTACATGCAATGTTCCGGTCACTTCAATAGCTATTTTAATTTTTTGATCTAGTGTAGTGATGGTTATTTTATAGTTTATGACCTGAGGCTCGGACAATGTTCTCTGCTCTCGTGGCATTTTGCTGTAAACACCATCTCCAATAATTTTTTCTTTGGGGAAGGGTTGAAAATAACCGTGTTTTACAGATTTGGTAAGTATGATTTGATTGTTGTTGACTTCAGCATTTTCTGCAGTAAACTGCCCCCTAGATCCAAAAAAAGTTGACCCCAGTCGTAAGGACTGCAAAACAGCCGACCCCTTAATCAAGGATAAAAAAGTTGGATTGTTTTCGATGATTGAGACATCAAAGTTAGATTGTCTGATTCTAAAAACCCCTGAATATTTAAACCGTTTAAAATATCGGTCGGGAAATTGGATTGCCGATACTCTTTTGTTTCTCAGGGATTGATTCTCTAGAAGGTAGGGGATAAAACGTGTTAATTTATGCCTTAAATTATTTTCCATAAAATCACAAACGGCTACATATACAGGGTTTTTGTCCCTATGGGAAAAATAAAGATAGCTGTAGTAATATCCTGCTACATCACTAATTTTGTCACTGTCCTGCCTACCACTGGCATCTGTCAATACCTCACCTCCGGGTTGAATATAATATAGCGTCATGTCGAGGTTTTTCCGGGCCACTTCCAGCAGGTCATTTCGATTCATTAAATGCCCCATGGTAATGAACATTTCATTGCAAGCAGGAGAGTAATCTCCCACACTCCTTTCTGAATACTGTCCGTCGGGATCAAGATCAATTCCTTCATTTAACCATACATTAATTCTCTGGATCAATGCAGGAGATGGGAAAAATGAGTTAATTCTTGCCAATGCTGAGCATATTACCCATCGATGGTTGGCCGTATGGGCACCTCCAATCAAAAGACATTTGGATGCTTTTTTTAAGAAAATTTCAAAACATGAAATTAGATATCCCAATCGAGCTTGGTTTAAATTTTTTAGAGTTACGTAAACAGGACTTAGATAGTTGACAAAAAAAGCAGTGTCTGGGGTGGAGTGAAAATTGGTGCTGTGTAAATCAATGGTGCCGTCTTCGTGTTGAACTTTAACAATACATTTCATGGCTTTTGTAACAGCTTCCTTCAACTTATCTGATAGATAAAATCTGGAAAATGGTGAGGAGTATGCGCTACATAATTTAATCACAAAGTTCATTGTAGCATGTGCATGGGGTACCTCATAGATATCTTTTACCCCCCCATCCCAACGACTGCTAGGATCACTTATTTGTTTCAACAATAATGGTTCTATCTTGGTGTCATTGATGGTGGAAAGTTTTTTTAAAAGTTCGTCACCCATTATTCCATCTTCATTGGCTAGTAAAAAATTACTTTTGAGGGCCATCAAACTTAAAATCAATCCTGAATTTTTTATAAAATCCCTTCGACCGTTTATATCATTTTTCATTGTTTGGAAACATTAGTACCTAAAAATACAGATATTTTTTTAGGTCACAGGTTTTAGCTTGCCTTTAAAATGAGACAAATGGGGTATCTTTAAATAATCATTTTTAAACATAAAATAGGGAATATGATTTTTCAGAAAGAAATTAGCCTTCCTCCCTTTGCTCGGGGTTTTCATTTGATCTCTGAACATATCACTAGGGTGCTGCCAAATACTAGTGGATTGCTCAATGTTTTTATCAAGCATACCTCTGCCAGTCTGACCCTTAACGAGAATGCCGATCCAACAGTCAGACAAGATTTTGAAACCCATTTCAATGTGATGGTGCCCGAGTCGGCAAATTATTTTCTACACTCCCTCGAAGGGCCAGATGACATGACTTCACATATAAAAAGCAGCCTTTTGGGAAGCAGTGTCAATATTCCCATTCAAAATGGCCGACTGTTGATGGGGACTTGGCAAGGCATATACCTCTGCGAACACAGAAACCAAGGGGGATCAAGAAAACTGGTCATCACAGTGGTAGGGGAGTGATAAACATCCTTTATCAATTCGATAAAAAAAGTTAAATTGTCAAAATAATATATACACCAATGCCTTCCTTTACTAGATGTTTTTTTATTGTTATTCAGCGCTCGTTTTTATGTCCGTGCTGATTTAAGGGAAATATCAATGAACCATTTTAATTATAACCACTCATGAAAAACATCTTTTTTATCACCGCATTGCTCATGTTGCTGTCCTCATGCAATGAGCCCCTGAAAGAGGCAGAAGAATCTCCTAATTTTATTTTCATTTTAGCCGATGATTTGGGCTATGGTGAAATTGGCATTCAAGGTCAAAAATGGATTGAAACCCCAAATATCGACCAGTTAGCCCGTGAGGGTATGATCATGACAGATCACTACAGTGGAGCTCCGGTTTGTGCTCCTGCCAGGGCAGTTTTGATGACTGGATTGCATGCTGGAAACAATCCTCTGAGAGGCAATAGCGAATGGAGAGAAAGGGGAGATGTCTGGAGTTTTAAAGCCATGTTTGAAAATCCCAATTTGGAAGGACAACGTCCCATGCCAGATTCCATAGTTACCATCGCCAGTGTTTTAAAAACAAAAGGATATAAAACCGGAATGGTTGGAAAGTGGGGTCTTGGGGCACCCAATACCAATAGTATTCCCAATAAAAAAGGGTTTGATTTTTTCTATGGGTACAATTGTCAACGTCAGGCCCATACCTTATACCCTTCTCACTTATGGAGAAATCAAGAAAGGCACATACTTAATAACAAAATTGTTAATAAACAAAGGCTTGCCGTGGATTTGGACCCCAACGATGATGCCAGTTATGCTCCCTTCAATCAAAACGATTATGCCCCTACTTTGATGCATCAGGAGGCCATGCAGTTTCTCGAGCGCAACAAAGACCATAAATTTTTCCTTTATTATGCCAGCCCCTTACCGCATTTGCCATTGCAGGCTCCACAAAAATGGGAGGATCACTACAGACAAAAATTGGGCCCCGAAGATCCATATCTGGGTAATTCAGGTTATTACCCCAACCGAACGCCTAGGGCCACTTATGCCGCTATGATTTCTTATTTGGATGAGCAGGTTGGACAAATTGTAGACAAACTCAAAGAAATAGGAGAATACGAAAACACCTTTATTATTTTTTCCAGTGATAATGGTCCCACGCATAAAGACAAACAAGCCGATATTCATTTTTTTAACAGTACCGGGATATTTGTCAATTCCAAAACTACCGTAAAGGGAAATGTCAACGAAGGAGGAATTAGGGTCCCAACGATTGCCACTTGGCCAAGTAAAATTAAAGCAGGCACACAATCCTATCATGCCAGCGTTTTCTATGACTATTTCGCTACAGTATGTGATATTTTGGATGTGGAGCCTCCCTATCCGATTGATGGGATCAGTTACTATCCCTCACTTTTGGAAAAACCACAGCAGGAACACGACTATCTGTATTGGGAGTTCCCTGCCTACGGTGGGCAGCAGGCCATTAGGATTGGACATATGAAGGGATTTAAAAAGAATTTATTTAAAGGGGCTTCTGCCTTGCAGCTTTACGACCTTTCAAAAGACCCTAAAGAGTTAAATGATTTAGCGGCTGAGTATCCCGAAATTGTCCAAAAAATGGAAAAATTTTTGAAACAAGCCCACACCACGGCTGCACAAAAAAAGTTTAGAATTCCTGTTTTGGAGCAATGATGGTATTTTAAAAAAACGACTTTATTTTTCAAAATCTGTGGGGTTGACCCAATGGGTTTTGATCTTTTCTCCTCCCATATGGCGGCTGTAAAAGTTTTTTACATTTTCACCTGAATAAGGGTATTGATCAAATACATCTCCATTGCCCAACACCCTGGGGTCACCTTGTCGCTTTAAATCCCCAATCATTTTTTCTTTCAAAGATTTTTTTAGTGAAGAATAACTTTCGTCAAAAGCTAAGTTTTTGAGGCATTGAGGATCATTTTCAATGTCGTACAACTCTTCCTGTGGTCGTTTGCCAAAGGCGTAATTCCAATAGGTTGAATCTTTCCCTTTGCGGTGGAGGTTCAAAATTTCAGTTTTGGTGGGGCTGCCGTCGGTATTGAGGTAACCTGTCTCTGGATTTCCGGCAGGCCAACGTTCCGGTTTAAAATTTTGGCTGTAAAAATACTTTCCTTCCAGAATACCCCTCACAGGATAGCCATGGTCATTTTCCCGACCCACATCATGACGCTCTTTACCTAAAATCATGAACGGTCTTGGATTTTCATCGAGGCGGTTGTCAAATACAGTTCTCCAGCTTTTTCCTGAAAAGGGTTCCATATCATGATTTTTTTCACCAATACCTGCCAAATCTAAAAAGGTAGGTGCAAAGTCTGAAAAGCTAAAGTAATCGCTGATTACTCTTCCCGGATTTTTTATGCCCTTCCCCCAGCGAATTGCCAAAGGCAAGCGATTGTCAAATGGATAGACCTGTCCTTTGATCCGGGGAAAAGGCATTCCATTGTCGGAAGTAACCACGATGATGGTATTGTCCAATAAATTTCTTTTTTCCAATTCCTCTATGACATTGACCAAGTGGCTGTCAAAGTACTCCATTTCAAAAGCATAGTCCAGCATATCCGTTCTCACATTTTCGGAGTCAGGCCAAAAATCGGGTACCCGATCAATTTGATTCATTTTTTTCTTGCCCTTTCGAAGGCCTATCTCATACTCATAGGCCCTGTGAGGTTCGTGTCCGCCGACCCAAAAGAAAAAGGCTTGATCCTCAGATTTTTTATTGAGAAAAAGCTTAAAATTTTCGAAGTAATCAACATTACTGATAAAAGTGGCAGGGGGGGTTAATTTCTTTTTACGGTAAACCTCTCCGATCAAATTTCTTTTTTTTCCATCCTTCATGGCCACACCCGGGGCCCATCCTTTTCCCGTAAAACCGGTTTTATAGCCGTTGCTTTTGAGCACCTCTGGGAAGGTGGTGAATTTTTCCGGAAAATAGGGAACGTGGTTAGTTGCTTCTTCCAGAAGCCAGCTGTTTCTTCCGGTTAGTATTGAAGATCTTGAGGGGGAACATTTTGCGTTGCTGGTATAGGCTTGTGTAAACAATAAGCCCTCTTGGGCTACTCGGTCAAAGCCCGGAGTATTGATCCACTTGGTGCCATAGATACTGGTGTGTGGATAGGATTGATCATCTGAAATAACAAAAAGTATGTTGGGTTTTTTTTTATCAATTGAATTACATGCGGTTAAAACAATGGTGATCCACAACAGATATACATTTGTTTTTTTCATAGCTTCTAGGTTTTGCAATAAAACTTTAAAATACAATTCGTTTAGACTTAATTGCTTTTGACCCCAAATTAATAAATTCTTTTTTGCCATTTCATTGACTGATTTTTTTTACTTTAATTAACTAAAACCTCAAGAATGAAAAAACAAATTCACACTTCAGTCATTGTAATCCTTACGGTAATGATGATTACATTATTATCCTGTACTTCTGATGCTAAGCGTTTAAACCCACCCAATATTGTTTTGATTAATATCGATGATATGGGATGGAATGACGTGAGTTTTATGGGCAGTGAATATTATGACACGCCTCATATTGATGCCTTGGCTTCTCAGGGGTTGGTTTTTACCCAAGGCTATGCTGCATCTGCAAATTGTGCACCCAGCAGGGCCTCTATTCATTCTGGAAAATGGACCACAAGACATCAAATTTATACCGTAGCCAATTCAGATCGTGGGAAAGCATCCGATCGTAAGTTGATTCCAATCAAGAATACTAGAGTATTGGATAAAAAATTCACTACCCTTTCCCAAAAGTTTAAACAACAAGGATACACCACCTGCCATTCCGGGAAATGGCACCTCAGTAATGAACCTTTGGAATATGGTTTTGATATAAATATTGCTGGAGGACCAAATGGAGCTCCTGGAAGTTATTATCCACCATACGGAAACAAAAATAATCAAGTCATAATAGAAAAAGGTAAAAGTGAATATTTGACAGATCTGATTATGGAAAAAACTTTGTTGTTTCTGGACGATGTCAATGGCCCCTTCTTTTTAAATTACTCTCCCTATGCTGTCCATATGCCCATTCATCCGGTCGATTCCCTTATGTATAAATATGAAAAGAAGTCTCCTTACAAAGGCCAAAAAAATCCTAAATACGCTACCATGGTTGAAAATATTGACCGCAACATTGGGCTGATGGTTGAAAAGCTCAAAAAGCGAAAACTTTTTGACAATACCTTCATCATTTTTACTTCCGATAACGGAGGTTATTACGGAAAAATCACCACGCAAAAACCCCTGAGAGCAGGAAAAGGAAGTTACTATGAAGGAGGTATTAGAGTGCCTTTTTTCTTTATGTGGAAAAACAAAATCAGTCCCGGGAAAAATACCCAAACAACCATTTCCCATCTCGATATTTTTCCCACCCTAATGCATCTTACAGGGGATCACAGTATGGAAAACGATTTGGACGGTCACTCTCTTTTGCCTTTGTTGACCCAAAATAAACTTGTTGAAGAAAGATCTTTTTTCTGGCACTTTCCCATTTACCTTCAGGGCTACGACATCAAAGACAATGAAAACAGAGATTCACTTTTTAGAACCCGACCCGGCTCTGTGATCAGAAAAGGAGAATGGAAACTGCATTACTACTTTGAAGATCAAGGGCTCGAACTCTATAACCTCAAAGACGACATAGGTGAAAGGAATAACCTTGCAGAAATACAAGTAGATAAAAGACAGGAGTTGGCAGATGAACTTAAAGCTTGGTGGGAAAAAACCGATGCACCCATTCCAACTGCCATCAACCCATTATATGCTCCTCGGTCTAATTGAATAATGATTTTAAATTTTAATAAAATAAAACCCATTTGTCCCATTTTTAAAATAATTTATAATAAACGAATATGTATGAATATCATCAAGCTTCTACAGCACTATTAGATCAAATTGTTGAGGCCAATAAAAAAGTATTACCCAAGGCCATAGAGTGGATGGCAAAAACAATAATTGAAGATCGCATTATCCATACTTTTGGAACCGGCCATTCTCATATCATCGGACTAGAACTCTTTGTTCGAGCAGGAGGATTGGCCAATGTAAATGCCTTTTTGGATTCTATTGTCATGACGTCTGAGGGTGCGCGCAGAAGTGCAGAAATAGAGCGTATCAACGGGGTATCAAAAGTGTTATGGGATCAACACCATATAAAAACCGAAGATCTTTTTTTAGTGATTTCCAATTCCGGGAGAAATGCAATGCCAATTGAAATGGGAGAGCGGGCCAAAGCCAATGGCAATAAAGTTATAGCAATTACCTCCATTGAACAGTCGAAAAAATATCCCGTGCGTATTGAGGGACAAAAAAAACTCTACGAAATTGCAGATCTGGTTTTGGATAATTGCGTACCTCCCGGAGATGGGATGCTCCAAATAGGAGGTGAACTCACCGGGGCCGCCTCTACCGTAGCCGGATGTTTTATCGTTAATCTGATGGCCACGGAGGCCATGAAAATAGCTGCCGATAAGGGAGTGAAATTACCAGTATATTACAGTCAAAACATCGATGGATTTGATAACGAAACACTCTATGATCGTTATAAAGACAGAATTAAACACCTATAAATCTTCTTGTTTTTCATTTCTTTAAACAAATCATTTTTCAAACAACGATCAAACAATAATGGAAAAACTTAGAAACCTTCACTTATTCTTTTTTTTTAAAATTCAACTCCTTTTTTTTGCTTCGGTGAATTGTTTTGCACAATCAATTCCTCCACAAGAACTTTATTTTATCAAGGACTATCAGACCAGAAATTTTTATAATTCACAGGTTATTTTGAGTCAACTTGATTTTTCCAAAAAAATTCTTGATCACCCATCATTCAATCTCAATCATTTTACGTCACCTGGTTGTGACTTTCAGCAACATGGCGGCTTATTGTATATTTCCAACAACACCAAAACAACACAGCAAAGCCATATCAATTTGGGTGAAATTTTTAATTATTCCGCAATTGATATGGATATTGAAGTTCAGAATAAGAAATCTTCCTTTGCAATAGCTTCATTATCAATTTTTAAAGACAACCGGAATCGACTTACAGTTTCCCAAAAACAGCTGGATTCAGAAAATAAACAAATTGTATTTGAAATTTTTAAGGAGGGAGAACCGGTCTTAAAAGAAATTTTGTTCTACGAAAAGCTGAAATCTCCGAATACCTTAAGGGTCCATTTAACCGGGAAGTTCTTAAATATTTTATTGATAAAGAATAATGATTGGACTGTTTTGGGATCTTTCGATGTAAGTGAATATTTTGAATTGAGAGATAAGAAGGTTTTAGAATCTTTTGAATTGTTTTTCGGTTCAACTCTTGGGTCCGGGGAGCAAATTGCCATTTCAAAAGGAGAACAATACTTGACAACTGGAACGGCTCAAGCAGATCCAAAAATACTCCATTATGAAGACGGGGCTCCGATAATAAAAGACAATAAAATATGGGTTGCCATGACCACAAGGGGCTATGGAACTCAACTTTATCAAGGTATTTATTCTTATGACTTAGAAACAAAAAAGTGGGAAATTTCAGGTACATTGGTATTTAACAAAGGAGATGAAATTATAAGACAGTGGGCAGCTTCTGATGTATTCTATGATCGAATATCGGAAACTTGGAAGGTGTTTACGGTTTCTCACCGGGATGATCATATGTTGTACTCCGGAGAGGTCAAAGAGGATCTGCGATTTGGATTAACAGAAGTCCCTGTTTCTAAAGTGAAGTACAACTCGGTTAATAATGAAGAGGATCCCTCTGTGATATGGGATTCAGCCGTTGGAAAGTGGCGTATGGCCATATGCAAATCAGATAATGGCTACCAAACCATTTTGATGGAAGCCGATTACTGGAATGGAGAGTGGAAGGAAATAGCAGTTTACGAACCCACCTCAAGTACCGGAGTGCTCATTCAAAAAATTGGAGGTAAACGATACGTTTTTATTGGTAGGGGAGCTACCCCTTGTCCCCTAGAGGTTTTGTCTTACCCGGACATGGAAAAGGTTGGCGAATTAAGTCTGTCAGAGCATCCTATTGGTAAAAATATTTGGCCAGCTATTCTTCCCGTTTCAAAAGAAAATGGAACCGCATATTATCTTTTAACCTTTGATCGTGACGGATGGACAGGAGAGAGAACCTATGGAAATATACATTGGTATTATGCAAAAGAATTCGCTCAAAATTTTTGGGAATACTAATTAAATCAATAAGATATTTTAAGTTTAGAGTAATACACTTAATATCGTTCAAAAGTTTATTTAAAGGACAGTTTTGGGTTTACTGGCTAGGGTTGTTTTTCGGTGTATGCCGAAATTTTATATAAACTAACCGGAATATTTTCCTCTTTTTTGGACAAAACCACTGTCAATTCATTTGTAATGATGGGCTTATCAAATACTATTCTATTAATAGCTTGATAATTGTTTGAGTTTTCATGAATCATGTTTTTGTCTCCATCATATATTTTGTATTCCCGGATCGTAAATGGAATTTCTGCGTTGGGGTGGGTTACAAATACTGAGGGCAATGCATTGTCAAAATCACAATCAAAAAATAAACGAATACTACTTATTTTTTGCTTTAAATCCCACTTGAGTTTGAGTTCAGGATTTGTATCGTTCATATCTGCTTGCCATACATTTGTATATCCATCAGCTGTGGGTCTTAAATTATTATTTAAGACATTGGTTGAGAAAAAATTTTGAATAGGAGGGACTATGGTCATTGCGATGTTTTTTCCACCCGGCATTTTTTCGGGAGTCCAAAAATCAAAACTATCAATTCCAATACCTATAGGGGGTTCTTGTTTGCCGTAGTTAGACACTGCTGGGGTTTCTTTTTGCAAAAGGGTCATGACACCGGGAAAACGCTCATCTGAAAGCATGACTTCAACCGCTTCATTTTGAATTAAACAGATGTAAACATAACTGTCAATGGTGATTTTTTTTTCACAAGTAAAGCTTATTTCTTGTATTCCTTTTTTCAATGGAAATGCTTTAGATTCTAATTCAATATCTGGTGTAAAATGTATTTGTTTCGAACTTGTTTTTAATTTTACGTCAATAGATGTGTTTTTTGAAGCTTTTAATTTAATTTTGAAACTATAGGTTTTATTGGCTGCCAAGGGAAGTAATTGAGCCATATTGAATTTTAATTGTTTCCACTCTCCAGATGGTTTTATTTCATTGATTTTCAAATCTGATGAAGACGATATGGTCGCAATTTGAACCAAGTCGCTGGTATCCTGAATATCTAATCTCGGTATACTTTGTCCATCTCTACTTAGGGTCAATTGTAGTTTTCCAATGTTGTCCTTTTTCCCAAGTGTTCTGGGAAGCCATTTGTTTTTCATGCATAGTGAAACAGCTTTTCCCACAGCTTGTCCACCGTGCGAACAAGTTAACATAACTCGAGAAGAACCAAAAGCTACATGCGATGCACTTATGATTCTACCGGCTAGAAAAAGGTTGTCAATGTCTTTACTGTAGTAGCAGCGATAGGGGATGGAGTAGACACCTTTGGTATGCCACTGGGTACACGAATTGTAATCACTGTAAATCCCATCTGCAGGATGTAAATCCATAGCCCATCCTCCGAAAGCTACGCGATCATAGTAATCTTTTTGTTCAACAATATCTTGTTGAACGAGCATATAATCTCCCTCAAACCTTCTACTTTCCCTTTTACCGGGTATGGTTCCTACCCACTCTAGGGTTAGGTTTTCAGATTCGGGGTATTTACCGCTATTTTTTACATAATCCCAAATACCATAAATCACCTTCCATAATTCAAATTTTATTTCCTCAGATTGATGAATAGTATCGAGCCTTCCCCCGTACTCTACCCACCAGAGATTACAGCCATGTTCATTCAGTCTGTAATTACGAATACGAGGTAATTCCTCGGCATTATCAATTGCAAATGAGGGTGCTGTATATTGAACTGGTTTACCAAGGTCTTTGGTATAGAAATATAAAGAGTGTCCCAGTAGGTTTCCGTAATCTTCAACATTGGGGGCAAAACCCTCATCAAATTCCTCTGGGGATTCTGCTCCCATTCGAAAAGAAGCACCGGCTTGAAATGCTACAATCCCATCACCCGAGGAATCACAAAAATAGGTTGCTTCTATTTTATAGGTCGTTGCGTTTTGACTGCAAAAAGCCTTGATGCTTTGAATTTTATTTTGATCTGATTTTTGTGTTTCATATACCGCAGTATTTAATAAAAGGCTAATGTTTTTTTCTTCGTATACTTTTTCCAAGATAACTGTATCAAAGATAAGAGGGTTACCATCTTTATTTCGCTTCAGATTTTCCAACAAAATTTCGTTGATCAAACCGCCTTCTCTTGCCCACCTGTTATTATTCCCCATTGATGAGGTAGCCCCTAATGCCCACAATCTGACCTCACTTGATGCATTTCCCCCCAATACTGGTCTGTCTTGAACTAAAATCACTTTGACTCCCTCTCTGGCTGCAACAATCGCGGTACAGACACCGGCTAAACCTCCCCCCACAACGACTAAATCAGCCTTTAGATAAAGAAGCTTATTTTCCCTTTTAGACTCAAAACCCTTTTTAATCATTTTATTCCTTTTTTATTAATACTTATTTTTTTAATTGAATTCTTTTTCTTAGATAAGGGTGAATCAGACTCGATATGATTAAAATTAATAGGCCAACAACTAAAACTATTGTTTCGGATACTTCGGCCGTATATGCCAGAATAATAATCAATATACCAACAACAAATAAAGTTGTTGAAAGTACCATTAATCCAAAAGAATTTTGTTCTGAATTTTTGTTGTCTTTAACGGGATCTATTACTTTAAGCTTACAATAATTTATATAATCCAAACTCTCTTTTTTTAGAGCCTTAGCGTATAATTCATATACCCCCAAAAGAAATATAGGCAATATAGACCCCAAAAGCATTTCGTTGGCTCTTGATAAGTTTGCGCCTAATAGATCATCAGCAAAAAACTTAAGTACTGTGTTAATCGACAAGCTTATTATTGTAATCAATAAAATGGATAGACCGGAATGTCTTTTAGAGAAAATGGCCCAAATTATAGGGGCATAGAGTGAACAACCTGTTACTGCCCCAACACTCAATACCAGATTGACAATTCCCCCGGCAGCCGGAACTATTAACGCAACCATGATTGTGCCTACTCCAAATAAAATGGTAGAGAGTTTTGCTACAAACATGATCTGACTGATAGTAGCTCTGGGCTTGAGCACTTTAAATATATCATTGGTTATCACTGAAGCAGCAAGGTTTAAAGTTGTGTTTACAGAGCTTGCAGTGGCAAAAACCATTCCTCCAATTATTAATCCTAATAATCCTATTGGTAGTACTTGTTTACACATTAATAGATATGCGCCTTCATTTTCCAAAGCGACCAAAGAAGGATTTAAAACCCTGTAAATCATGGGAGGTAACATCCACAAAAATGGACTAATCAGATACAGAAATCCAAAAGTAAGTCCTACTTTTTTTGCTTCTTTAGGGGTTTTAACACTGGTATATCTCTGCACATATGCCCAATTACCTCCAATAAAAATGGTATTGAAAATTCCCACTCCAATAATAAACCACCAGGTGTATTCACCACTCGTCCAATCGAAGAAATCATCCGGTACATTTTCTGTAAATTGCTGAAATCCACCAACTTCTCGAAGAGATAGGTAGACCACAATAACAACAGAAGCAGAAAGTATGACAAATTGTAGTACATCGGTTATTATAACTGCCCACAGCCCACCAACAACTGTGTAAAGTAAAATCAATATCCCCAAAACTATAATACAAGCATTGATAGAAAAACCGGTCGATATATTAATGATTTTGGCCACAGGATACAAAAAAGCTCCGCTGTAGGCCAAAGAAAGTATTAATATCAAGTAAGTAAAAAATTTCTGAACGCCGTCTCCCAATCTGTCTCTGACAAACTCAGCGGCCGTGAGACTATTTGTCTTTCTCCAGGCGGGTGCAATAAAGTAAGCCACTAAAAATCCACTTAAGCACATGGTCAGTTGTATGGTTATGGATACCCATCCAAGTTCATAAGCTATAGATCCCCAAACGACAAAAGTACCAGCCGAGAAAAAGCTCATAAACAAGGATAACCCACTAATGGACCAAGGAACAGCTCCTCCTGCAGCAAAGTAGGACCTCATATCAGCCCCTCGTTTTCGAAAGGCCAGTCCAGCAAGAACAATTAACAAAGAAAAAACAAGGATAACGATATAATCGATATTGTTCATTTAAAATAATTTATTTTGAGGTTAGAGTCGAGGTTTTTTAAAACCGTTGTTTTTCACCGTAAATTTGAGACATAATTAAATATTCAGTTCTAATGATTCATATGGAGTAAAATCCTTTTGATCTGGGAACTATAAGATTATTTTTGGTGAATTTATGAAACCTTTTTTTTGATTTATAGAATTAATCATAAAATAACGATTAAAAGCCTTAGCTTTAAATCCTTAGGAACCAAATCATTTTGATAAGGTAAAATTTTTAAAAACTGTTTTTCTTATGCAAATCGTATAAAAATTTCTCAAAAAAAAATAATACAATTAATATTAGGGATTTTTTTCAGTGTATTTGATTTCAAGCTAAAAAATTATTTTAAAATAATTTAATCAATTGATGATTATGAACACCCTTAAGGCTTTGTTGAATTCTTGAAACTAAATTTTTAGGTTAGATTTTTTTTTGAATTAGATATATATTTTATCCATACAGATAATCCAATTTGATCATTAAAGTATAACAATTCTTATTTAAATCAGTAAAATTTTATGAGTAAAAGTTTGTGTTTAGAAATTAAAATGATTTATCTGTGTTTTTTTGAATTCTCAAATAACGTAGATTTTTTTTTAAATATTTAAATGATCATTTTAAAAAAGATTTAATCAATGGACCATGAGTTTCTTTTGTTTCATAATTTTTTGTAAACATCAAATGCTCATATAAAAACATCCCTCCTACTCTTTTTCTTATTGAGATATCCTTTTTTAGATCGAAAATTTTTTCCCATTCATTTCTCACACTATTCCATTTAGATTTGTTCGAATTCCACCAATCTATCGCCTGCTTGCATCTCTTATTTTTAACTTTTTTATAGGGTGATGTTCCTATTTCCTTTGCTATAATTTTAGATTTAAGTTCAGTTTTTAAAACCTTTGAATTATTTTGTTTATGAATCCAACCATAATTTGTGATCTCATGACGATTCCACCTTTTCATGATGTTGTAATCATCACGTTTTGTATATTCCCTCCTAGGTAATGGAGCAGATGTTTCATTTTCCCAAAAACTTTTCCCATCTACATGAACCCAAGATGAAGTTCCTTCATACCTTGGACTATCATCAACTTGATATACTTTTTGAGTCCATTGACCCTTCACCTGTTTTTTATTAAAATTCTTACTTTTCCAAAGATTATTTCCCTGATAAATGTATAGAAGAGTATTTTGATAAAGCCAATCTTGTCTCCAGTGTTTTATAATTGATTTTTCATTTTCATAGCCCACTATAAGTAGGTGTTGTATGGAAACTTTGTTTTTTTTATTCAGAATAGGTAAAGCCAATTCTAAAGCATAAGATTCATATTCATCAGACCCTATATAATTCGCATTTTCAGAATAATTAAAGGTTTCAATAAATTTAAAATTTATTTCAAAGCAGCCACACATTTTTAAAATCGCTTCTTTATCTTTTTTTTGCTTTGATTGAGCAATTAATGCAAGAGAAAATAAAAACATTAAAGGAAGTAAAATAAAAAAAATAAGTTTATAAGTCTTTTTTCTTATGTAGATCATTTTCAATCAATTATTATTATGTTCAAATGGAAAGTCCTTATGTGTAAGAGAGATATTGTAATCATGATTTATTAAAATTAAGTTTTTTAACATATTCAACTCCTCAAGGTTAACTAAAACAAGCATATAAGGATGTAACACCGGCAGTACTATATTTTTTTTAAGTATAAGGTCATGTTCTGGAACGTATGACGTGTTTGGATCAATTTCTTTTAAATAAGAACAAAATTTATTTAAATTACCTTCATTAAGTGAGAAAAATAAATTGTTAAAGTGTAAATGATATTCTCTACAATCTTCACAAAATCCAAAAAAACCGTACTTATTTGATTTTAATATCATAGATCAAATTTAATTATATTTATTTAATCTAAATAATAATTAATAAATTTTTATTGAGTTTAGGAATTATAAATGGAAGATTTATTTTAATAAAATTTTTTATAAAAAAAAACTATTTATAAGTATTTTTAAAAATTAAAATTTGATTATTTATATAAAAATGAAAAAGCTAATATATCTTTTGATTCCAATTTTATTAACCTCTTGTTCAAGCTCTGAAAATGAACCTATAGATTCACCACTAAATACACCTTCATCAATTAATAGTGATTCAAATAACGATTTATACACAAGTGATTCTTCATCAAGTAATGACTCTTCGTCAAGTATTGATTCAGTAACATCTGGTGACAATGAAAATATTGAATCTGAGAACAATGAGATTTCTACTGAAGGGTCTTCGCAACCCTCAAGTTGTAGTAATTTAATTGGTAATGGTCCTGATATGGAGTGGATTAAATCTGTTGAAGGATCTGAGGAAGAGGCTCATGCACACTTTGTCTATACAACAAACGATAATGGATTTATTCAAGTTGGAGAAACAGGTTTTCTAGATAATAATACTGCTAAAATACTTGTAGCTAAAACTGATTCAAAAGGAAGTATGATTTGGAAAAAAGAGTTTGGTAATTCGGGTCATAATCTAGGTAACTCTGTTGTCGAGGTAAGTGATGGATACATTATTTCTGGCTCTCTTAATAAAAACTCAACGATTATAAAACTTAATAAGTCTGACGGTGAGCAAAAATGGCTTAGTACATTTGATAATGGAGGAACTGATGCAATTGAACACGTTGTTGAGATATCAACTGGCTTGGTTGGAATTGGATACATTAATGCAGAGGATGAAAATAATACTTTTTATACTGAAGGAACAGGTTATATGACTTTTTTAGATAGCCAGGGTAATAAAATTTCAAGTAAAAATATTGATTCCCAAATGTCTCATGCTTATAGAATTTATTCAATAAATAATAGTTTAATAATATCTGGATTGTCACCGGGAGCTGAAGATTATTCTCTTATGAAGACTGATTTAAATGGTGAAATGGAATGGATTAAAACTTACGGTGGAGAAAACAAAGATCATTGTTTTGCAATGGACATTGGTAATGACAATTCAATTTTTCTTTCAGGACACACTATTTCAGGTACAGAAAATTGGGACTCATATACTATGAAAATTGATCAAAATGGAGATAAATTATGGGAGATGAAAAGAGGAAATCCAAGAGGATTTAATCCTTTATACATTCACGATGAAGTATGGGATCTTAAGGCTACACCAGATGGTGGCTGTATTATTGTAGCTGGAACTGGTGATGAGTATAGTGAATATTCAGAAAAATGCGAAGGTAGTATTGATCAATCAGACACATGGCATGTTTACCTAATTAAATTCTCTAAAGATGGAGATATTGAATGGGATAGAACCTATTATAGGACAGACGGAGGTGATTGGGCAGGGGAGGCTATTGACCTAACCCCAGATGGTGGAGCTATTATTGCCGTTGACAATAGTGTTTTTGGATTCTTAAAAATTTCTCCTTTCTAATACTGACTTAGATCTTGTAAAATGATTATAGACTAATCTTCAGATTATAATACGAAATTATAAAAGTATAATTCGAATTCCAATTAAAATTAAAATCGCTCCAAAAATATAACTTAATTGCTTTTGATTGCCTAGAAATAAATTTCGAATTTTCTGATGCGTTAGAAAAAAAGCCACCAGTGAAAACCAAAGTACAGTTGAACTAACAATAATCATAGCCAGTAGGGTCATAACGGTTGGGTCAACTTTTGGTCCGACAACGAAGCTAAAGAGACTCAAAAAAAATAAGGTTGCTTTTGGATTCAACAAGTTGGTCAGCAGTCCCATTCTAATTGCTGCATGCCATTTCATTTTGTAAAACCTTTGATCTTTCGTTAGTTCTATTTTTGTGTTTTTTGAAAAAAAAGAGGAAATCCCTATATAAATTAAATAAATAGCCCCGAGATATTTTATGAGGGTCAATAAAAAATCAGACTGAGACACTATCCAAGTCAATCCAAAAAAAGCGTACGTCAAATGAAAACATACACCCATTCCAAATCCAACTGCAGTCCATAATCCAATTTTTCGGGAGTATTGAATACTATTTCTACAAGCAACAATAAAATCTGGACCTGGACTGATTAGTGCAATTAAATGTGCAATACTTACTGTGGCTATCAATGTTAGATTTTCCAAAAACATCGAATCTATTTGCTGGATTTCTCAAAACCTCTTGCCCTCATCAAAGCATCAATTTTAGCATCTCGACCTCTAAACAATTTATAGGCCTCCGCGGGATCTAATGAATTTCTAGGTGCAAACAAGTACTCCACCAAACGTTTGGCGAGCTGCTCATCATAAAATCCTCCGGGAGCTTCTGCAAATGCTTCTGCTGCATCGGCTGTCAATACATCCGCCCAAATATAACTATAGTATGCAGTAGCATAGCTCTCTCCAGAAAAAACATGACTAAAATGTGGTGTACGATGGCGCATCGGTAATTCTTTTGGCATATTCAAGGCCTTTAAAGTTTTAAGTTCAAAACTTTCAATATCGATATCCTTAGGATCAGATATATGGAGTTTTAAATCCATTAAAGCAGATGCCAAATATTCTGTTGTAGCAAACCCTTGATTAAATTTAGCAGTATTTTTAATTTTTACTACCAGATCATTTGGAATTGGCTCCCCCGTTTGGTGATGAACTAAAAATTTTTTAATCACTTCATCACTAGACAACCAACGTTCCAAAAGCTGGGATTGGAATTCAGTGAAATCTCGAACGCCATTATTAAGTGTAGGGTAGCGGACATTTGATGAGAAAAAGTGTAATGCATGACCAAATTCGTGAAAGAAAGTTTTAGCATCCTCCCATGAGACTAATACAGGATCACCCTCAGCGGGTTTTAAAAAGTTTGAATTGTTGGAGGCAAGTACATTTTTTTCACCATCAAAGTTACTATAACTTCTATAGGTAGTGGCCCAAGCACCGGAACGTTTTCCGGGTCTAGCAAATGGATCTAAATACCAAAGACCAATGTGTTGTCCGGTTCTTTTATCTTTTACTTCCCAAACCTTAACTTCTTCATTAAAAACTGGAACCGTACCAACTTCAAGTGGAGTAAAATCGTAAAAAAACAAACGTCCTGCAACATAATGCATTGCATCAGTCAATTGATCTAATTGTAAATATAGCTTCACTATTTCAGAGTCAAGATCATATTTTTTTAGGCGAACTTTTTCTGCATAATATCTATAATCCCAAGGTTCTATTGTGATCTGATCTTGATTGGCTATCAATTGCATATCGGCTACTTCCTCAGCAACTCTTTCAATAGATGAAGGCCAAATGGTTTCAAGAAGGTTTAAGGCATTTTTAGGCGTTTTAGCCATTCTGTTATGCAGTCGCCATTCCGCAAAATTATTGTATCCCAACAATTTAATTCGTTCATGTCTAAGCTTTAATATATCATAAATAATTGCCTTATTGTCGTATTTATCTTCATTGTCTCCACGTGAATAATAGTTTTTCCAGACTTGTTTTCTCAATTTGCGTTCTATTGAAAAAGTAAGAAATGGCTCCATAGAGGAACGCGTGTTAATTACAGCATATTTACCATCTTTTCCTTTTTCTTTAGCTATCTGAGCTGATGATTTGACAAAATCTTCAGGGAGACCTCCCAATTGATCTTCAGTAAGGTAAGTGATGTAATTTTCCTCATCATGGAGTACATTATCAGAAAATGAAGCGTATAGCAGAGATAATTCTTTATTGATTTCGGCATATCGATTTTTTTTCTCTTTAGCCAATCCAGCACCATTCATTTCGAAAGTTTGATAGATCCATTCCAAAAGGCGATGTTGATCTGATTCCAATGGATCAATTTTTGCATTCTCATAAATTTTAGCTATCCTTTTAAATAACTTATCATTTTGAATAATTTTTGAGTGGTAATCGGCGAAAAGAGGGGCTATTTTTTTTTGAATTACTCTAAAATTTGGAGTGGATTCATTCCTTGATAATACTCCATAATAAGCAGTTGCTCTTTCTAATTTAGATCCACTTCTTTCCATCTCTACGATAGTATTTTCAAAAGTAGGAGTGGCCGTATTATTGGCAATGGTCTGAATTTGTTCCAAATGTAATTCCATTGCAGAAAGCATTGCCTGCTCAACATCTTCAATTTTAACTTGGTCAAAAGCAGGAACCCCTCCAAATGGTTCGCTCCAAGGTTTTAAAAGGATATTATCAGCATCTTTCTTGGTTTGATGACAGCTAAATTGCAGTGTTATGAGTAGGATTAGTTTTAGATGAATAAAAGATGATTGGGTTTCCATGAATTATAATTTAAAAGTTTGGAGAAATGTTATTTGGGCTAATTATAGTTTTCTAAAGTGGAAATTACGTTTAAAATTAAGACTTAGTGTTTTCGATTTGCCGAAATCTTCTTTTCACTCCTAAGAATTTATTTATTGTAATATCAAAATTTTTAATTAAAAATTTACTTCTTTGTTTAATGTTATTCTTTTTACCTTCAGTGGTCAGTAATATTATATTTCAGTGAAAGGAAGTTTAAATGTTCGTATATCTTAAAATACTAATTCAAAAAAAATGTAAATATTAAATTTATCGATTTTTAATGTACTGAATTAATAGAAAAATATCCAAACCAGATTGGATATGAAGAAAAATTAATTTACAATATTTCTAATCAAGAATTAAAGAGAACTGTATGTGTAATTGTAGATATTTTAAATTGCAATTAATCTGAATGTTAATTTTTCTACTAAAAAAAGTTTTGATTAAAGATTCTTTATTTATAAATAATTTTAAAAATTAAAATGAAAAACAAACTAATAATAACATTAATTGGAATCAGTCTTTCTACCTCATTCGTTTATTCACAGAGACCTAACACAAAAAAAATTGCAATTCCATATCTTCAAGAACCACTCAATCCACTTGATAATAATATTGAGTCGTATCATTCATCAGTAGTAAATAATTCGACTTTTTTTCAACCAAAAACAGTAAATATCTTGAATATTTTTAAATCTTCAGGAATAACTCAGCCATCTGCTTTTCAATCTTCAAAGCAAAAAATTATTTTAAATGGCTTTAAAGAAATGAATTCATTAGTTGATGCAGATATAGAAATTAGATTTGTAATAAATAATGTTTCTTTTTCAAGTAATGTTTTTAAAGAAGAGTATAAAAGAAAAATAAACGACACTACATATGTAAATGCTATTGGTGGAAAATACAGGGTTGATGCAACTGTTAACTACAGTGAGTTTATAATTGACAATAAGAATGATAAAAAAGTAATTTCAAATGAAGGAATAATCGTAAATAATTTATTTGTTTCCAGTCTATTCAGTGAATATGCCCCAGCAGTTATAGCCCATGATAAAAACAAAGATTTTAATGCAATGAATTTATATTCTCAAATTATAAATCAAAGTCTTCAAAATTTTCAGTATGGTATTAATAATAATTATGGTTTTCCACTTAAATACTATGATATTAATTTTGTAAGGGGTAGAGGAAGGAAATATGATTACTCAGACTTATCTAAAGCGTTTGAGAATATAGGTAGAATTCGTGAAATAGTTAAACGAGCATTCATAGAGGGTGCTACCTCTAGGTATGGAAACTTTACAGAAAAGATGAGAAATGAAATCTCCAAAAAAATAGATGAATGTATAAGCATATGGGGAAATGCAATTAAAGAATATGTTCCGAAGAAACGAAGAACTAGGATTGGGGACAAAATTATTGATCATCTATATATTAATCTTTCAGTAGCGTATTTTTTAAAGGGGAATTGGGATAAATCGTATAATTCACTTTCAAGGGTCAAAATAAGTAAAGGGGAAATTAAGGAAGCTTCAAAATTTAGATCTAAAATAGAGGATTATGTAAAAAGGATAAACATTAATAAATAAACCTTTTAAATTAAGTAATTTTAAGGTCATGTTAATCTTTGAATATTGAAGGCTTTAAAAAGTCAAATGAATTAGTATTATATTTAATTTCGAGAACCCTTAAGGAAAATTAAATTTAATACCGGTTTAAAAAACCCCTATAGAATAGATAATGTGTTGTGATAAAAAATTATTAAAATGAAAAAAAACCTCTTTATTTTAATACTTATTCCTTTGTTTTCTTTGGGACAAAACTTGATAGAGGAAAATGTTGACCCTTTCAAAGAACTAATAACTGAACCAGTGTTTGGAGGTCCAATCAAATCATTTTTTAAGGGGGGGTGGATTGATAATTATGGCATGATTAAGCTGGCGGAAAATGTTTTTGGAATGACTGTCTTTAATTCAGGACATCAATTTAATGGAGATTTTTGTTTTAATTGTAACCCTGTAGAAGGGGAGTTCGGACACTATAATCCGATATTTTTAGAAGATTTGATTAAAACTGTTAAGTCTATGTCACCAAAATTAAAAACAGTTCTTATGCCCCTGTATTTTGAGAAATTTGAAAGTCCTTTAAGAAAGCTAATGGAAAATCAAATTGAATATCATTTTGCTTCTGATTGTAATAGGCATATTCTTGAAAGAATAAAAAATAAAGATGATATAAAAGAGATCATGTATGAAATTTATTTTGGTATAGAGAACAATTGTGATGAAATTTCAAATGAAACCTTGTTTTGGATCAGAAGAGATTATGATGGAACCTCAAAACAGTTCTTAAAATTATTTAATCTAATTATTAGTGTGTTTGATCCTCAAGAACTCTCTTCTTCTTCTTCTTCTTCTTCACTTAATTTCAATAACTCAATTTGGACAAATGGAGTTTCAACAGTCCATATACAAACATATAAGCGAATTAAAATAAATGATGATATAAAATTAAGGGGATATGTGTTTGACGGTTTTTTAAATAGAGATTATAAAAGTTTCAATCTATATAATGATAAAGGATATTTCATTTGGTTTGACAGTGTTGAAAATCAAAAGAATATTATGGGTGTAAATGCTGAAAGTGGCTTGAATGTTAGAGATAATCCGAGTACATCCGGAAAAATAATTGGCAAATTGCCAAACGGTGTTCTTTTGAAAATCTTAAACAAAACTGACAAATCATTAACCATCAATGATGTTCATAAAAAAACTGGAGATGTTATTAAAATCGAGGGTAATTGGGTAGAAGTTGAAACTTATCATCCTTCAAATGGATTTTCAATGGATAATATGGAAGCTAATGGAGAGCTCAATTTGGAATGTCATATGTGTGAATCTCAGTATATAAAAGAAAAAAGTAGAGATAAAGTCGTAATTGTAAAGGGTTTTCAAGGTGATTATGGCAGTAGCACTCAAGAGACACATTCGTTTAATGTAATTAATGATGAATTATTCTATACTAAAGAGTATATAAATGGAGAGGGAGACGTAAGTGAATTAAAAACTAAATGGATTCCCATAAACTCTGATCCAACATATTTAGAGAATATTATTGAGTTTAACAGAAAAAACATTGAAGTTTTTAAAGAGAAAAAAGATCAACACGATTATAATCAAAGATTAGCTGAAAAATTAGATTATGAATATGATGAATTTGAAGAAGAACGACGTTATTTTATTTACGAAAAACCGGCTATTGAAGATCCAACATCTGCATATGATTTTTATTATCTTGGAATGATTAATATCATTTCTCGTTATGGAATGTATAATATCCCTGAATACAACGATTTTAATCCTGACAAACTTAAAGCAATTGAATATTTTAATAAGTCTATTGAACTAGACCCTAATTATCATCCGTCATATTTTAGGCGAGGATTAACTAAATATTCAATTAATCAAAAAGATGGATGTGAGGATATCAAAAAAGCATTGAGTTTTGAAAACTTTATGTCCCCTGCCACTGCTCAAAAATTTTTAAGACAAAATTGTAAATAAAATTAATTTATAATTGTTTTAGTTTAAAGATAGAGGACGACCATAGCCATTTTCTTCTTTTTGATCAAGACCGAAGAGCTTTCGAATTGTAGGAGCAATTTGATTGGTATATAATTGATTTTCAATCTTCAATTCACCTTTAACTAAGATTCCATTTCCAAAAGTGATAATCCAAGTTTGATCTGACCCTTTAATTTTTGTGCCATGGCTTCGCCAAGAATCAATTGGGGTTGTCCCTCTGCCATGATCTGTTGTAATTATAAAAGTAGTTTTTCCACTATAATAAGCATTGTTTTCTATATAATTCCATAAATCTGCAATCAAAGCATCTGTATTCTTGGTTGATCTCAAATATGATTCATAATCTCCATTGTGCGCAAAATCATCGGTCTCACCATAAGAAATGAATATAAAATCGGGCTGGTGTTTTTTAAGATAGGCTTTGGCATATTGATGGGTAAAACCGTCAAGTCTCACACTATCCCATGGGCTCGGTATTTGCTGTTGAATTTCATTGAGTAATTTCTCCTCCAGACTAAGCGGGAAATCGCTAGAAGTTTCAAATCCACAATTGGTGTAAACCCCAGATCTCTTTTGATTGACGATAGAATTAAAAACATCCCAACTACCGAATGCGGCTACTCTACCGCTTCCATTTTTTTTTGCAAATTGCTCTAATACCGTTTCGTTAGGATTTGGTGTTTTAGCATTACTGTAGATATTTTTATCATCAGCTTTACCAGTTAATATTTCATTGTAACCGGGATAGGAAAACCACATGCTGTTTGTAAGATTAACCTTACTTCCAAATTTTCTATTACCATAGATTTGGCCCATTTTAACGCATTTTTTCCAAACAAAAGGCATTAAAATCGACCGCCTATCTTCGGAGCTTTCCCTCCAATAGGCATTATACAATTTTTTGGGGTGTTTGACGTATTGATCGTTTTGGAGTAGTAATGAATCTGCACCAGTAAAAAGTTCCTGCCATCTCAATCCATCCAAAGTGATTAAAAACACTTTTTGATCACTCAGTTTATCCTGAGAAAAGCAATTTAGTGTTAAAAATAAAAGGGAATAGACCAAGACCGATTTGCTAAAATAGAAGATTAGCAAAGTTTTTTTAACGAGTTTAAAGTTTTTAAAATACATTTTTTTAGTTTAATATGCCTTAAAATAGGGGATATGATAGTATTTAGTTTTTAGAAATCTCAATTAATAACAATAAGAAATGGTTGTTTAAATTATTAAAAAATGAATTGTATTTGTAACTATCTTGGTTTATTAATTATTAATATATTTTTTTTAAAATTTATTTTTACAAATAAAAACAAATTATAATTCTTAATTAATATTTAAAAAGATTTTAAAGAAACCTTAATTATAGATGAGAATCAAATTATACTTGTTTTTTGCTTTAGTGTTTTACACATGGCAAACAATTTCACAATCTATAATTAATGATTACACAGTTAACTTTACTTCATCGCCCATAAAAATTGATGGAAATGATATTGATGAAGCATGGAAGGATGCAGATTCTTTATATACTGAATGGACTACATTTCCAAATGAAACAAATGATTTTGAGTCCCCTAGTCAAATCAAAATGCTCTATGATGAAAGGTATATATACATTTTGTGTAAAGCTTTCACAAAATCTAATGATTTTGTAATTCCATCATTAAAATGGGATTTTAGTGGCAAAGCTTCTGATAAAGTCAATTTTGCCTTTGACACATTTAGTGATGGAAGTAATGCTTATCATTTTGGTTCTAATATGCTTGGTGTAAGAGCAGACGCTTTAGTAACAAACGGGGGAGTAATGGGAACAGGAAGTAGGGGAGAAGTTTATAATCGATCATGGGATGGAAAATGGGATGTTGAAGGTAAAATTTTTGATGGTTATTATTTGACTGAATTTAGAATTCCATTCTCTACTTTTCATTACCCAAAAGATTCAAACTCATGGAGATTTAATTTTCTTAGAACTGATACTCAGCTTCAACAAAGAACAACATGGATTAGAATTCCACAACAATTTAGTCCAATAAACCTTGCTTTCATGGGTAAAATTATCTTTGAGAAAGGTTTATCAAAGCCCAGAGGAAGAATTTCTTATATACCATATATAAACGGAATTGTACAAAAAAACCACATAGATAATAGTTGTCAAAATAATTTTAGTTACGGGGGAGATATGAGAATACCCGTTGGTTCTGGATTAAATATTGACTTAACCATAAATCCTGATTTCTCTCAAGTTGAAGTAGATAATGAAATTATTAATCTTAGCATGTTCGAAATCAAAATGGAAGAGAAAAGGCAATTCTTTCTCCAAAATAAAGACATTTTTTCAAATTTTGGTGCAACTAGAACAACTAATCCTTTCTTTACTAGGAGAATTGGCCTTGCAAGAAACCTTGATGGTGATATCATACAAAATAAAATTATTGGAGGTGTAAGGTTAAGTGGTAAAATAAATAATAATCTAAAGTTTGGATTTTTAAGTATGATGACAGACGAGGATTTATCTAATGAAATTCCTTCAAATTTAAATACTGTTATTTCACTTCACCAAAAGGTTTTTAATAGTTCTGCGTTAAAATTTTTATTTATAAATAGAGAGACAACTAAGGATTATGATTTTGTAGAAAAAAACGATAAATATAATAGGTTACTAGGTGTTGAATACGATTTAAATTCAAAGGATAATGTTTGGAATGGAAGGTTTTTTGCATATAATTCTTTTAGTCCTTTAGAGGATGAAGACGGATTTTCTGGTGGTGTAAGGATAAGAAAACAAACTAGAAAACATAAAATAAATTTTGAATATTCTTACTTAGGAGATGACTATAGAACAGATCTTGGAATACTTAGAAGAGTCGGAGCCTCAAAGTTTTGTCCTTATTATGAGTATACAGTTTTTCCAAAAAAAGGAAAATTAAATAATATTAGTTTTGGATTTTATTATTGGCTTTGGTTCAATCTAAACAGTAATACTGAAAATATTTTAGAAAATAATTTTAATATACCCGTTGTTTTTACTTTTAATAATCAAAGTGAAATTCAAATAATGTTTAGGAAGACAAGTCAATATTTTGGAAAAAACTTTGATCCAACTGCTATAAACAAAGAAAATCCTTTACCTGGAAATCAAACATATAATTCTAATTATCTTCAAATATTATATGAATCAAATCCAACTGAAAAATTTTATTTTATTGTTTCTCAGAATTATGGAAAGTTTTTTGAAGGTCAGAAATATTCTTTTGCAAATAGTCTTAATCTAAGATTACAACCTAGACTTTTAGCAAGTATGATATTTAATTACGATAGAATTAAGTTAAGTCATCTTAAAAAAACAGCAAATATTTGGCTTGTTGGTCCAAAAATTGATTTTACATTTACAAAAAAGCTATTTTGGAGTTCATTGTTACAATTTAGTAGTCAGTCTGAAAATTTTGGAATTAATTCTAGATTGCAGTGGCGATTCAAGGGTTTGTCAAACCTGTTCTTAGTTTATAATGATAATTATTTAGTTGATCATGAAATAATTCCAAGGACTAGAAGTTTAAATCTTAAGCTTGTCCATTGGTTCTAATTTTTGAACTCAGGAAATGAATAATATGTTTTTTATTAATATCAGTTAAGATCAATGAATTTTATTTTGAGATTTTTTTTTATATCTATTTTTTTCTTTTTCTCTTGTACTTCAAATAAAACAAACTTAAATCCTGAAAATGATATATATGTTTTTCAAAATAAAGAGGGAAATTTAGTTTATTATGAGGATGAGAAAGGAAATAAAATTCCTGATTTTTCATACGTAGGTTATCACTCTGGAGAAAAACCAATTCCAAATGTTCCAACTGTAATAACTTTAGAGCCTTTACCAGGAGATAATACTATATATATTCAAAAGGCAATAGATGAAATTGGTCAATTGACTATAGATAAAAATGGCTTTAGGGGAGCCGTTTTATTAAAAAAAGGTATTTATAAAGTTAATGGGTCTCTGTCTCTCTCAAAATCGGGCATTGTACTTAGAGGAGAAGGTAATAGTGATCATGGAACAATCATAGTTGCAACAGGATATGATGATATTAAATTTAGAAGAACATTAATTTCAATTGGACCTGGTTCTAATTTCTTTTCAAGGGAACATAAATATGCTGAGAAAATAGAGAGTGGAGTTGTTGTAAATGAGCAAAGTGGAAGAACTATAATTGATGAATATGTACCAATTGGTGCAAAATCCTTTAAGGTTAGTTCTTCAAGTAGTTACAACATTGGAGATAGAATAATTGTTTTTAGGCCATCAACACAAGAATGGATCTCATCTATTGGTTGTGATAATTTAAAACCTAAGTGGGACCCAATTACAAATATTAGGTGGGTTAAAAAAGGAAATAATAAGGGTTTATATTACCTAAGGTCAGAGGGAAGTACAAGTGAATATAAAATTTTAAAAAATAAAAATGAAAGCTGGGAAGAATTTAAAAACAGATTACCATTTTCATCCGATGGTAAAAAATTAAACATAACCCGACAGTGGCAAGAGGGAGCATATGATTTTTATTTTGAAAGAAAAATCGTCAAAATTATTGCAGATCAAATATTCATTGATATTCCAATTGTTCACCCCATAGAAAAAAAATTTGGTGGAGGTAAAATATATCATTTTACCAATCCTAGAAGAGTGACTGAAGTGGGTATTGAAAATCTTAGGTTAGTCTCTGAATTTTCAATACCTACAAAAAATAATCCATATGGTGATCCAGAAAAAATTAATTTGGCTGAGTTACATGCATGGAATGGAATTCACATTCAGCCTAACTCAGAAAATATTTGGATAAAAAATATTAATGGAAATTATTTTGGTTGGTCCCTGGTTTCAGCTTCTGGTAAAAAAGCAACAATTCAAGATTGTGCTAATCTTGGACATGCCTCAAAAATTACTGGAGGAAGACGCTACTCTTTTATGATTAATGGCCAGCTTAATCTTATTCAAAGGTGTGTTGCGAATGCTGGAAGGCACGAGTTTGTTACTCAACAAAAAACTGCTGGTCCAAATGTTTTTGTCGACTGTGTAGGTTATAATTCTAAGTCACTTTCTGGACCTCATCATCGTTATTCAGTTGGAACTCTATTTGATAATGTAAAATCTGAAAAACCAATGGAATCTCGATTTCGAGGAAATTCTGGCACTGGTCATGGATGGGCAGGTAGCCAAACTTTTTTTTATAATTGTAAAGCACCAAAATTTATAGTAGAATCTCCTCCTGGAGGAATTTCATGGGTAATTAGATCAGGTGATAATCAAAACAGTGAATTAAATCCAGTCAGTTTATATTACAAACAAGTTCAAGAGAGGCTAGGAAATGATGTTCTAACAAGATTAATTGAAAAAAAAGATTTTGATAATATTGGAAAATATAAATGGGTTAAAATAAATTTAAAAGATGAAAAAGAACAGATTAAATTATTTGCTTATTAAGTAACATCAAATGTTAAGGTGTTCAAACTCTTTTCTTTATAATGACGAATATTTTTTATGACCAGAAAGTTCTACTTTTAGGTTTTCTCTTAAATAGATTAAAATTTTTTCAAATTGTTTTTCATTAGCTAAATTTCGATGAGATAATCTATCATCTTTATGATTATATAGCTCTTCTGCATATACTTTATTTTCATCCTCATATGATTGCCACTTGATATATCTATATTTACCATCAGTAATAGTATATCCCATTATCTCTCTTTTATGGTCGTAGCCAAGCTCTTTTCCTTTTGGGTACTGACTGACAGCAAATTTTTTAACCTCCTCCAGAGGATTCTTTAAAATAGGGACTAAGCTTTTTCCTTCAACCTCGTTAGGAACATCTATCCCAGCTAACTCGCAAAGAGTAGGATATATATCAACAAACTCAGTAATTGAATTAGTTTTTATTCCTTTTTTAAATCCTGGAGCACTAATGATTAAAGGTGCTCTAGTATCTAACTCACAGTTTGAATGCTTACACCATAAACCATAATCTCCAAGCTTAAATCCATGATCTCCCCATAAAATAATAATTGTATTGTCTATTATATTTAAATCTTTAAGGGTGTTAAATAATTTTCCAACCTGATTATCGATCATGCTTACTGAGGCTCTATAGCCGTGTATAAGTTTTCTGCTTAAGTTTTCTGATAAATATTTAGATTCAATTTCTTTGGGGATCCCATGGTATTTTCGAAGCTCACCGAAATTAGTCATTGAAAATACTGGAATACCAATTGGACTTTTTCTTTCTGGAATTTTTATTTTCGATGCATCATAGAGATTCCAATATTTTTTTGGAGCTACAAAAGGTAAATGTGGTTTCATAAAACCAACTGCAAGAAAGAAAGGTTTATCTGCTTTTGAAAGGATTTTTAGACGTTGGACTCCAATTTTTGAAATAATGGCATCAGTCATATCTTCCTCGGGAGCTTCTGAGGAATGAAAAGGAAGCTTTTTACCAATAATCTTGGGAAAATCTGATTGTAAATCTGTAGTATCTCCACTATTAATTTTCTTTATTTTTTTTAAAAACTTTCGAAGGTTGTGAGTTTTGTTCCAAGACAAGGTATCATTCCTATTGCCATGACTAGTATGAAAAATCTTCCCAACCGATTCAGTTTTATAACCATGGAGTTTAAATTGTTGAGGAATTGTAACAACATTAGGAATTTTAGTTCTAAAAAAAGTATACAAATCATAAATGCCAATTGCATCAGGTCTTAATCCTGTTAATAAACTGTTTCTAGATGGACTACAAACAGCTTGTTGACAATATGCATTATTAAAAAGAATACCTCTTTCAGCAATTTTATCAATGTTAGGAGTTACCATATGATTTTCACCATAACAATTTAGTTCAGGTCTTAAATCATCAATCGCTATAAATAAAATATTTGGTTTTTTGTTTTCTTGAGCTCCAATAAAATTAATTATTGAAAATAAAAACATAACCATAAATTGGAATTTCATATCCTAATTAAGATAGTTTTAATTTTTTCAAAAAAAATGAATTAGATCATTGAATTTAAAAAATTATACAATTAACCTTTAATTAATGATATAAAAATAATTGGATGATATTTTTATTTAACCTTATTTAGTATAGTATTAAGTTTTTTTTCTAAAACGAACTCATTGAAATTAATATCTAACATGAAATCTGAATTAAAAAATTCTCAAATTTAAAAACTATTATAAAAGTCGGTTTCTTGAGTTGATTACTATTTGTTTATGATTAAAAATCAGCAATATACAAGTTTTTTATACTTTTGAACCATAACTAAAACGATCCCTAAAGGTTTTTTGTTTTAATATTTAAATTAAATTTTTATTTTTTTTTCAATTTTACTTAAACTCCAATCTATAGTTAAATCTATTAAGACCAAAGTGTTACTGATTTTTTTATTCATTATCACCAATTTAAATTCTCAACAAAAGAAATTAGACTATCATGTAAAATTTTCTTCAAATGAAATTAAAATTGATGGAGTTGCTGACGAGAATTCATGGAAATCAGCAGATAAAATGTATGCTAATTGGCAACATTTTCCTAATGAAACCAATGAATTCAATAACCCAACTGAGGTAAAAATTTTGTTTGATAATCAAAATATTTATTTGCTGTGTAAATCATTCTCCAAAACAAAAGATTATGTTATACCCTCTTTAAAATGGGATTTTAGTGGTGCTGCCTCAGATAAAGTCAATTTCCTTTTTGATACTTTCAGCGATGGAAATAATGCCTACATGTTTGGGTCTAATATGCTTGGAGTTAAAAGCGATATACTTGTGTCAAATGGGGGTGTTGGTTCGTCAAGATCAGACCTTAATAGGACATGGAATGGGAATTTTGATGTTGAAGGTAAAGTTTATGATGGTTATTATTTAATTGAAATGAAAATTCCTCTTTCTACTTTTAATTATCCTGAAAATTCTAAATCATGGCGGTTTAATTTTTTTAGATTCGATACTGAGGAGAATCAAAGGACAACTTGGGCTCTTATTCCTCAAGAGTTTAACGATTACAATTTGGCATTTATGGGTAAAATAATTTTTGAAAGACCTCTAAATAAATCTAAGGGAAAAACTTGGTTAATTCCTTTTGCAAATGGTTTTGCTGAAAAAAGTTTTTCAGAAAATATATCGGAAAATAATTTGAAATATGGACTTGATATCCGTATTCCTTTAAAGTCAGAGTTAAACATAGACGTTACTTTTAATTCAGATTTTTCTCAGGCTGAAATAGATGATGAGATAGTAAACTTTACAAGGTTTGAATTTAAAATGCCAGAGAAACGTCAATTCTTTGTTGAGAATAACGATATATACACCAATTTTGGTGAAGATAAAATGATGAACCCATTTTTTTCAAGAAGAATAGGATTGGCAAGAAACAAACAAGGAGATTTAATTGAAAATAAAATTTTGACAGGAATTAGGGTTAGTGGAAAGATAAACAATAACCTTAAGTTGGGTTTTTTGAATATGTTAACAGATGAAGATTTGAATAACTATATTCCTATGAACTTAAATTCTGTTATCTCACTTCATCAAAGAGTTTTTAAAAGGTCACTTGTCAAATTTCTTTTCGTAAATAGACAAAACACCCAAGATTATGAATTTGTAAATTATGAAGATAAATTTAACAGAGTTGCTGGAATGGAGTATGATCTAATAACAGAAAAAAATAAATGGAATGGAAGAGCTTATTTTTATAAATCTTTTGAAAATAACAAAAAAGATGACAATACAAGTGCTGGTTTTACTATAAATCGAACAACTAGAAATCATAAGCTTAGAATTAATTATCACTATTTAGGGGATGATTTTAGATCAGATTTAGGTTTTATGCGAAGGAAGGGAGTATCTAAATTAAAACCTCATTACATATATACTATTTATCCAAAGAATAGTAATCTTAACTCAATTTCATTTAGATATCAGTATGTTTTTTATTATAAGCATAATGATCACATTGAAAATGTACATTACAATACATCTTGGTTATTTTCGACTATTCGATTTAATAATCAAAGTGAATTTTCTTTAAGATATATAAACCGAACTGAATATATTCCCTATGATTTTGATCCAACTGGAGTTAATCCTTTAAATAAAATTAAAGGTGAAAAAAACTATTATTCAGAATTTTTTGAAGCCCAATATTCGTCGGACCCTTCTAAAGATTTCATATTTGAATTGTCATGCGAAGCAGGAAAATTCTTTGGAGGTAGAATTGTTTCTTTAAGAAAAGATGTTTTTTTCAGGATTCAACCAAAATTAGTATCAAGTCTTAAGCTCAATTACGATAAAATTAAATTGGGTTCAAATTCTCCAACAACAAATATATTTTTAGCAAGTTCAAAATTTGATTTTACATTTAGTAAAACTCTTTATTGGGCTACAATTTTTCAATATGGTTCTCAATCAGAGAATTTTGGAATAAACTCAAGATTCCAATGGAGATTCAAGGGGCTTTCAAATTTATATTTCATTTATAATGATAATTATTTGGTTCAAAATGAACTAATACCAAGACAAAGGGGTGTTAATCTTAAATTAGTTCATTGGTTTTAATAAAATAAATTATTCCAATTCCTTATATAAAAAAGTCGTTTAACATCAGATTGATTTAATATTTTAGTTAAAAAAGAAAAGTAAATTAATAATATGAGTAAAATTAAAAGAAGAGCTTGGCTCAAATCAATAGGCGCCTTTTCTGTTGCGGCAGGACTTCCTGGTACTGTCTATGCAGAAACATTGGTAAAACCTTATCGGGTCAAAGAAAGTTTTTCGGAAACAGATATTTTGGTCGTGGGAGGAGGCACAGCAGGAACCATTGCGGCCATTCAAGCGGGACGAACAGGTTCTCATACGACCTTGATTGAAAGTGGAAGTCAATTGGGGGGATGCACCACCACTGGGGGAGTATCTTTTCCTGGTATTTTCCACGCTTGGGGCGAACAAATCATCGGCGGAATCGGTTGGGAATTGGTTTTGGATGCTGTAGAACTCAATGGAGACCAATTGCCCGACTTTTCAAAAACACCCAAATCACATTGGAAACACCAGGTAGCGGTCAATCCAGCACTCTATGCAATGTTGGCAGAAGAAAAATGTCTCGAGGCAGGCGTGGACATACGCTATTACGAAAGCCCTACTTCGGTCAAGTTTGACAATGGCAAATGGCTAGTGGAAAGTATAGGTAAAGGCGTTAAAACTCTAATTGCAGCCAAGCAATTGATTGATTGCACGGGTAATGCGTTGATAACTTCTATGGCCGGATACAAAGTGCTTAGAGAAAAAGAAACCCAGCCAGGCTCTCTCATTTACAGTATGGGAGGTTACGATTTTAACCAATTAGACTTGTCAAAAATTCCAAACCGTTATCACAGGGCGCTTCGTCAGAATATGTTAAGATCTAAAATTAGAAAAACGGGTGAAAATACTTTTGTTCCTTATGGATATGTTTATGTTAATGGAGCCGACTCTACAACTTCAGAGACACACACTATAGCCAATCAAAAAGGTCGTCAGAGTTTACTTGAGTTGATCCGAGAATTACGTGAGCTTCCAGGTTGTGAGAATATTAGAATCACTTCTATGAAAACAGAAACAGCCGTAAGAGAAACCTTTAGAATAGAAGGCTTATATAAAATAACTAAACAAGATTATGTTTCGGGCCGAGTCCATGATGATTCGCTGTCTTATAGTTTTTATCCGGTAGATCTTCACCGTGAAGGCAAATCCATTTATCAAGAATTTCTAAAACCCAATCTAGTGGCGTCAATCCCTTTGCGGGCACTGATTCCAAAAAAAAGTGAAAACTTCCTAGTTGCTGGTCGTTGCTTGTGCAGTGATCGACTCGCTAACTCGGCTCTTCGTGTTCAGGCATCCTGTATGGGTATGGGGCAAGCCGCGGCTATTGCTGCTTCAATTTCTATCCAAGAAGGTGTTACTCCTGCCAAAATAGCTCCCAGTTTGGTCAAAAAAAGACTTGAAGAATACGGTGCGATCATCCCTAACTAATGTTGGGATAGAAAAAAAACAATGAGGTCTTCTATTTCTAATTATGTTTTGATGCTTTGTTTTTTAGCCTTTGGCTCTTGTTATTTGCTAAAAAACAAAGTCCAGTATTTTATAAAAAACAGTTATGATTGGTCGGTCGATTTAAAAAATGAAAACTACATCTCATTTGGTGATAGTCTTTTTTTAAGACAAAACTCAGAAGGAAAGTCCAAAAGCTTTTACCAACATTTTAGTACCGGAGTCTGTTTTGACAATCGCTGTCGTCCTTTGGATATTACCTTACATTGGACCATTAGCGGAAGGTATTTGGGTTTTGAAATGCCAAAGGGAGAGTTTTTGAGTAAAACAGATCACGATCCTTTTACCCGAAAAGAATACATTCAACTGAACGAAATTCTCTCCAATTCTGATCTTCCTTTTCGTGAAATTAAGTACCACGAACTAATGAATCAACCTGAAAGCTCAATAGAATCTGTAAATGCAATTTCTGGTGCTACTTCAGAACGAATCAAAGATTTTGTGATCAAAAATGCTGCCTACACCACCTATAAAATTTGGAAACTGGTTTATGGAGAAAGTCAAAAATTCATTGAGTATTATACTGATAGGCATCTCAATAATTCAAATCTACTGAATCTTCTAGAGAGTCAGGAACGCAAAGACATTATTTGGGGTCTTTTGCATATGAAGGATACCCTCTCCTTTTCCATACCATTGAAAAACCGTTTGCTATCCCTCATTCAAAGTGACGATCCTTATCTTTCCTATAATGCTGTTTACGCAATTCCAAAAGCTTATTTGAGCGATGCTGATTTTCTTGAAATACTTTTTTTAAGCTATTTAAACATTTCCGATGCAAGCACAAAAAATTCAATAGTCAGAAAGTTGAAATCAGCACCAAGCCTTAGTCAGAATTTGATTTCAAAATCCAGGGAAAGTATTTTAGAAATTGCTCCCCAAGAGATCAGTAGTCTTTTAAAAATTTATGAAAAACACCGAGTAAAGGACAGTGCTACAATAGGTGTGGTCAGGAAGTTGATGAATCACCCCAATGCTTATATCGTCAAACTTGCAAAAGACTTTTTGAGCAATTATGAAAAGAGTTTATATCAAAATCAATAAAAATTACAGTAAACACAAGATATTTGATTCTTTAGTTTATCCTGAATTCAAACTTTCTAATTAGCCAATTCTGCAATATTTTTATCTTTTTTCCAGGCTTTTACCAAATTTATAAATGGGACATCACGTTCTTCTAAATTGGCATGGTAATCTTTATTCAGATAGGGTTTATAAGTATTTTTTACATTTTTTTTCGTCCAGCGCATTAGTTTATCAAATAAATAATTTGACAACTCAGGCTTTTTTTTGGCCAGATTATTCTTTTCAAAGGGATCTTTTTCTATATCGAAAAGAAATAATCTACCGTACCAGTCGAAAATGAGTTTATAATTGCCTTCACGAATGGCGGAATGAGGCTGCAAAGGCAGTCCGTCAAATGGACTGTTATAGATTACATTAAAGGGATAATACCAATAACGGATGTTTTTTTTATAACCTTTTTTTAAATTGCCAACATCAGATAACAGTGAAGCAAAACTTCTTCCATCTAAATCATTGGTTTTGATTATTTCATCGACATTGTATCCTGCAATATCAGCAAAAGTTGGGAGAATATCTGAGCAATCGACTGGTATATCAGACCATTGGCCTCCCTTTAAGTTGTTTTTCCACCAGAAAATTAAAGGAACACGAATTCCTCCTTCTGTAACATTGGCCTTTCCTCCTAAAAATGGAGAATTATCTGTATAGGTTCCTTGGTGTGCAATTTTGGTTGATATACCTCCGTTATCCGACATAAATACAACAATGGTATTGTTTTCTAATCCGTTTTTTTTCAAAGCCTCCATTATATTACCTACCGATTCATCGAGACTTTTAACCATTGAAGCATAAACTGGACTTACATGGTTGTTCCAGCCTTTTGATCCCTTATTTTCAAAATGTTCCATGTCTTGTTCCCTTCCCTGTAAAGGAGTATGAACAGCAAAATGGCAGAAGTACAAAAAGAAAGGTTCATCTTTTATCGTTGCACGTTTATTGATAAAGTTTACAGCTTGAGCCGTCATATCATCAGTTAGATATTCTTTGCCTGTTTCTTCTCCAATGTTACCAGTAACAAACTCATTATTGGGGCGTTTAGGTGTATCTTTATAGCGGGCGTATTTACTGTTAGCGTGAGCAAAGGGAGCCAACCATTTGTCCTTCCAATCAAAATAAACCGAACCAGGTGCATCCCAATACATTAACTCCTCAAATCCCTGATCTGATGGCTGGTAACCTTTTGAGCCATGACCTCCGATGTGCCATTTGCCAATAAATGACGAATGGTAATCTTCCAGGACCTCGGCAAGGCTTAATTCATCAAGACCATTGTCGTATTGTGTCCCTGCCGGTACTGCAGAACTGGAACTACCATTCATCCACGCCTGCTGTATTTTTATTGGATCTACATGATATAGGCAATCTTGAATGTAAGAGCCTTCAGGTGTCTCTAGATTTGTGTTGAAATAGGTCGGCTCGGGGCCTGTTGCAGTCGTTACCCCCAGTCTTGCGGCATATTTTCCAGTAAGCAAACTTGCTCGGGTTGGCGAACACAACTGGTTGGCATAAGCTTGTGAAAAGGAAACCCCCTCACTCATTAGCTGATCTAGATGAGGCGTTTCGTAATACATTTTAATTTTTTCTACTCCCAAAGTATGATGAGCATAACCTTGCACATCCATGTAGCCAAGATCATCGGCTAGAATAAATATAATGTTGGGTCGTTTGGTTTCAATTGTTTTTTTCTTGCATCCTAAAAAAAATATTAATAGAATAGTAAAAAAAGTTGGATTAGTAATTTGTTTCATTTCATCTTAAGCAGGGATTAAGGCATGCTATGCCTGTTAATACTGTTTTTCATGTAAATTAATTAAATTTATATTTTTCCGTTAATAACCATTATAAAAATTAAGACCACAGATGATAACGTTCAATGATTATCCACAAAATGATGTTGACTTCATATCGGCCATAGAAATAATCAGAGTTTTGTCAAGAGCGAAGAGTTGACAACTTAAAACCACCCCATAATTCCCACACCCCTAAACAAACACCCCCCATTAAAGGCATCACTAAAAGGCCTGTTAGATAAATGATGATAGTGATTTACAAAGGATTTGGATTGGTCCCAACCTTGTGGACATGGGGTTATATATAATATCAAGGGCCAAAACCTCCACAGAAAAACTCTTCTAAAAAACCCACCCCACCGTCAGGTATTTAGACAGTAAGGAAAGTTTTTAGGTTTTAAAATATTGTAGCCGTACAAATGAGAAACTACTTGAGAAAGTTTGATAAAACTTGTAGATTTTATAAGTTTGATAGTCTGACCACGGTTAGGGTTTAAAACGAATAAAATACTTCCAGCAAATATCTACCTAACCATAATTTAAAAACATCTAGTTAATAATATTTAATAAGGATACAAATACGCTTTTGAAAAATATTTTGGAATGCCTCTGGACACTTTTTATACTGAGTTTGATAACTTTATGCTAAAATCAAAAGCAGAACAGCTAACAATCCTAGAACTAAACTAAAATATTTGCAAGTCTTAACATTTGAAATTTAATGAAAATATTTTACCCACGATTTCTAATAGTGATAGTATTCCTAATAACATTTCAGAGTTGTTCAAAAGAAGATAATTCAAATTCAGGAATTCCCTCTTCAAATGATAGTCTAGGAACTGATCAAAACACCAGTTCATCATCTTCAACTGATAGCTCAGAATCTAATCAAGAAAACAATTCTTCAAATTCAAACAATAGTTCTGAATCAAATCAAGAAAATAGCTCATCAACCCATGATTATACTGATTTCGATTGTGATAATTGGTTTTATGATTTACCGAGACCAGAGCCTGTTTCTGTTGATAACACCCATAGATACTATACATACTCTTGGCAATCTGGTCCAATGTTATGTTTAAATTCATATGAACCATCCATCCTTGGAGAAAGAGTAGAAAAAGTTAAAGACTTTTTGCGTTGGGCAGAAGTAAACATGCCCAATATAATACCAATAAATGTATTTTATATTGATCAAATAAATGCAAGTGATGAATCAAAACTCCAGCACACTACAGACTTTTGTAACCTGGTAAGAGAACCTGGTGAAGTTAATACATGCATAAATGAGAGCAATGGCTCATGGGGAGAAAGATCACATGGTGCAGGGGTTTACGGATCATATCTTCACAAAGGAGCTGATCTAATGATCTACGATGATGCTTTCAAGCACTCTGGAGGGGTAGACGAAGGAATGTATTATTTAAATCATGAATATTTTCATACATTTCAAACTGGTCATATGTTTTATTTTGAAGAAAATAAACAATTTGGAATTAGTATTGATCTTGAGGAAAAGTCCCCCCCTCTTCCTTTTTTACCAATATGGATGGGGGAGGGTGGAGCTGATTTTGCAAGCATAGCAATGATGGCAAAACAAAATTTAAATATTGACCCTTTCGACCAAGCTGTTGCTAAATTAGACCAAGCAAGAAAAGCTATGGAGGGTTCAAATTCTTCTTTCTCATTAAAGGACTTTGAAAGTGAAAACACCAGAATTAATGAAGAGTATTTCGCATACGGAGGTGGTGCAATGGCCCACATTTATCTATGGAATTTAAATAAAGATAATTTCAAGAAACTTATGGTTGAATACTACAGCATTTTTGCTGAAAAATACAGATTAAATCCAGAGAGTGGATGGAAGGATGCTTTCGAGGATACATTTGGAATTACATTGGAAAGTTTTTACTCAGATTTTGATTCTTTTATGAGACAAGACCGAGATAGTCAGATCGCTATTATTAAATCAGCTGAAGAATGGGAAAATGCTTCTTGGAATTAATATGAAAAATCAGTAATGTTAAAGGAGCCGTTGGTTTTGATCGTATATGGAGCTACAGGGTTCACAGGTAAGTTGGTTGCTAGCTATCTAGATAGCCATCCTGATCTTAAAGGCAAACCATGGGCAATTGCTGGACGTACTCAAAGCAAGCTTACACAGCTCGCTGAAGAACTCGTAGGTAACCCTAAGACTATCTGTGTTGACCTAGAAGACGGCATCGCGGTAAATAAAATGGTCTTATCCACCTCAGTGGTTATTAATTGCGCTGGTCCCTATTCTGAAAATAATGGGGCTGCTCTTTTAGGAGCTTGTGCACGAGAAGGCGTTCACTATTCAGACCTTGCAGGCGAAGGATTTTGGCAAGCAGAAATGGTTGAGGCCTTTCATGATATTGCAAAAAAATCAGGTGCGAAAGTGATTTTGGGTGGTGGTGTAGACTCAATACCCTCTGACTTAGGTGCCTTTGTAGTCGCTGATGCTCTGTCCGGTGAACCTAACCAGAAAATTCAGATTCGGAGCGTTTATACTCGCTATACTGGTTCGTTTTCTGGAGGCACCTTAAATTCTGCTAGGGCTACTGCACGGGCAAGGAGGTCTGGTAAGTTAACGGATGCAATGGAAGCAGACCCATATATCCTTGCACCGGGAACCAAAGGTGTAGAGACAGAATCGCCTGCTACTCCTGATGGCATGTCTAGGGAATTCAGTTGGTCTTTCGATTGGTCACACGGTGCCATTACAAAATTTTTCATGGCTCCCATTAACGCCAGAATAGTGCGGCGCAGCTTAGTGCTACAAAACCAGCACCAGAATACATCTTACAGCGAGTGCGCTTCAATAGGGATGTGGTTTCGTTTATTAATAATGTGGATAAGTCGTGGGTTTGGTTATTTCAAAGGTGAACCTATAAAGTTCAAACCAACTTCTGGAGAGGGTCCACCTTCTTGGTTACTCCGTGATGGAGGTTTCGACATTAAAATTACAGCTAGAACAAAAGGAAAGTTAGCTAGTACGACGATTTCTGGTCAAGGTGATCCAGGCTATGGAGCAACTTCAAAGATGCTAGCGGAGCTAGGTCTTTGCCTCGCTCTGGATGACCATAGCAATTCATCGCACCAATCTGGTGTACTGACACCCTCAACGGGCTTAGGGAATGCTCTTGTGTTGCGGCTAACTCAAGCTCGAGGTGGAAACTTCATGCAATTCAAGATAATAACGTCCGAGGTGAATTGAAAAAAATATAACTAACTAGTTTGTAGTACCTTACACATTTCCTTACACATGGGGTTCAGCTTGTTTAGAAATTCAATAAGATTCTATTACTACATTAAAGGTAAACAATATGCTTACTCCACAAAAATAAAAATTCTCTTATCAATTTCCATTGATATAAACTTATTTAATTTCTCTTTTTTTAATTGTATTAGTCTTGGATATACTAAACTAGTCTTCAGCCTTAATGGGTACACCATTACCATCATCCAAAATATTATACCCCACTAATAAGCTGTCCTGTTCACTATTCCTGATAATGGCGGTAAGTCGATGGTCTGATTTATCTAAGTTAGTATAAAATTCTTCAAAGGGCAATTTATAATCTGTATTCCAAATTCTTTCCACAAAAGTGGGAACTCTTTTTCTTAGACTAGGTATTTCACCTTCATCAGTCTGTTCCCATGCACACATTTGAGCCCCAATCACCTGTGGTGTTTTATCCAATTGAATCGGTTTTTTTGAGGCTGGGGATTTATAGTAATAATGATCCCATTGCCACATATTCCATGAATAGATTTTTTTAGGTTCCCATTTTCTTGGTATCCATCCGCCTTCTATTCCAGTTCCGACTACATACAAAGGTACCCAAGAAGTATTGACCAAAGTATATCCGTCCTCTACCAAATGATTGGGTAGATTGTAAAGTGATTCAAATTCAAATACTATAATATCTTTGGGGATTTGGACTTTACCCTCACGTTTAAATCCCTCCCATATGCACATGATTTTATTTTTACTTTTTACCATTTCATTCATTCGGACAATAAAATGTCTATAAAGCTCATGAACATCACCTCCTAAGTTTTCTTTTTTCATCATGGCCTCAGCCAAGGGGTCACCCTCGAGATTATCAATAGTCGCCTCATCAGCTCCTATATGTATGTAAGGTGAAGTATGAAAAACCTCTATGACTTCGTCCAGTAGTATATCAATAGCAGCGTATACTTCCTCACTCCCTATATTTATGACATTGTTAATCGCATCTCCCCCCCACATATTTTTTCCCCAATCTTTTAATTTGGGAGAGAAAATTTCAGGATAAGTCTCAATGAATTTTTTTGAATGTCCCGGAATATCGATTTCTGGGATCAAGGTAATTCCTCTGAGCTTTGAATAATCAACCAAATCCACCAACTCCTCTTTTGAATAATGGCTATCCTTGGTAGCCAATTTTGGATATGCCTTTGAGGGAAAAGTAAATGATTGATCATCCGTCAAATGCAATTGCATATAATTCAGCTTATAAAAAGCAGATAGGTCAATGAGTTTTTTTAAAGTCTCAATGGTGTGCCACCTTCTTGCCAAATCAATCAACAAACCACGGTAGGAGGCATCAGGGAAATCTCTGATTTTAACCAAAGGGAATAAAATATCATCTTCACCATTCTTTTCTAGCAAATGTAAAACAGAAGTCATGGCAGCTGAAATGGCATTATAGGATCCTCCGCTAATTATAATATTTTGATCTGTACTTATGCGATGCTCTTCTACTTCCAATGTGTCATCAAGAACTAATGATATAGTCGAATTGGTCGCTATATCATATGAGAGACTATATTCTATACCCAATAGATTGAGTTGATCCATAAAGATGGTTGCAATGGGCATTAAACTATCTTCTGATAAGTATATTTTTATGTCTCTTGGAAGTTTTAAGGACATTTTATTAGAGAGGTAATTAATCTCTTTTGGTGTAGGTATAATTTTATTTTGGGGGGTATGTGAAATTTGTACTGGAGTTTGATTACATCCTAAAATTAAAATTATTAAAAATGTTATGATTGAATTTTTCATATTAAAATTAATTGGTGAAATATTTTATAAGCCTCTGAAAGATTGAGGATTATGCGCATGATCAAAAATTGATCAAGAAAAGGTTAAAATGATTTTTTTCATGGGTTTAAATTTGTTTCTTTCAATTCCACTAATTGTAAAAAATCATCATTTTTAGCTATAAGTAAAGCCTTACTATTTTTAAGTTTTAACAATCTTATTGCTTTACTATCACCTTCTACGTATAGTCCGCTTTCCTGAGAGGAAACAGTTTCAAAAGGGGGTTTATTCTTATTATTTGAACCTTTTAAATAAAACCCATAACCTGCATCATTTCTTGGTGTTTCTACTTCTGAACCATATAGATTACCTATCATTAGGACATCTAACTTTTTGTCTTTATTAAAATCTTCAATTAGAATATCATTTACCGATGATAATTGAGCTGTATTCTCAAATGGTTTAGGAACAAATGTACTATTGCCTTTATTTTCAAAAAAAGTATTAGCAAATGTATTTACTTTATAATGTAATGCATTCTCTAAGTTTTGTTGACCATAAACCATGGCCAAGGTTGCTGAACCGAATTCGTTATAAGTAGGAAACTTTTCTTTTATTATTGGTATTTGACTAGAAGAACATTCACGACCCCTTAGCGGATATAAATCTCCTCCATTATAATAGCCTAAAACAATATCCAATGCACTATTATTATCAAAATCTTTAGCATAAATTTCAAATGGTTCTTTAGGTATTGCTTTATATTTATAATTCAACCCTAGGTTACCTGCTATAAAATCAGTGTCACCATCATCATCAAAATCAGCAGCTGCAATACTATTCCACCATCCTGTTTGAGTTTGTAGTTGGTGTTCTTTAGTTTTATTTATAAAAGAGTTCCCTATATTTTTTAATACTGTTATAGGCATCCATTCTCCAACTACAATTAAATCCAGAAGTGAATCATTATCAATATCAATCCAGACCGCATCAGTTACCATCCCTAAATCATTTAACATAGGAGCTTGCATTCCAGTTACATCGGTAAACTTTACAATATTTTCTTTACTATCATTTCTTAGCAATAAGCTCTTCCCTGAAAACGGATATTTACCTGGTACTTGCCTTCCTCCAACAAACAAATCCAAATCGCCATCATTATCATAATCAGCGGCTTTAACTCTTGATCCGCTTATCCCAAAATAAGGGAGTGACTTTTTTACTCTTTTAAAGACTCCTTTACCATTATTTAGATATAACCTGTCTTGTAAATTAGGACTACCCTGACTAAATTCATTCCCACCACTTACAACATATATATCCAAATCGCCATCGTTTTCAACATCGAGAAATAGGGCATCTACATCTTCAAAAATTTTATCTTTTTCAAAATTATTTGTTTCATCTTTTATAAAAGTACCATTATCTCTTTGCAAAAATAAACGTCCTGAATAACCAGTTGCCCCACCTATATAAAAATCATCCAACCCATCTCCATTAATATCAGCTACAGCTAATGCTGGCCCCGTTGTTGACATTCTGTGAGGTAACATTTCTTCTCTATCAAAATCAAAAAATTCGTTTTCTTCATGCTTGACAATTAAATTATGATCGTCGGTTATATCTTCGAACATAATGGAATCATTCGAAGGCTTTAAATTTTGTCTCTTCTTTGCGTTCTTATAACTAAGTTGAATCAACTGATTAGCTTCAACATTTAATAATGTTTCTTGACTTCCATCAAACCATGTTATCTCCACTTTTTCAATTTTAGATTTATTTCCAAGACCAAAATGCATTATATGAGAAACAGAAGACTGAAATCCTTTTGATATATAGTGTTCTTGTAATTGTTGGTTATCGCCCTGATATAATTTTACTCTTGTGCCAATAGCATTTTTATTATTTTCAGGGCCTTTGAATTCAAATTTAACATAAAAGTTAGTGTTAATTTCATTTGTTTTATTTTCATATATGTAAGCCGGATCATCGGAATTGTTAACTACTAAATCAATATCCCCGTCGTTATCAAAATCGGCATAAGCAGCTCCATTCGAATTAGTTTCTGGCTGAGTTACCTCCATTTTACTAAATGACAATGCATTATCATTTTTATAAAAATAGTTATACTTCTTTTTTGAGGGCATCTTGTTTAATAGATCAATTACAAATGTCTTTTTCACATTAACATCACCTGACTTAAGCGCTGCTTCCTTTTTACTTCTAAATTTAACAAAATCGTTGTTTCTGAAATCTCTTTTTATTCCGTTAGAGATAAACAAATCCTTATCTCCATCATTATCCATATCAATAAATAATGGAGCCCAGCTCCAATCAGTACTTGAGACTCCACTTAGTTGAGCTATATCAGAGAATTTCGGCAATTCACTTTTTTGATCTACGCCATTATTTAATTGAAGCGTGTTATACATGTATTGATGATGAAGGCCAGCATCTACATGTCTATAAAAGCGGGCAGGATTCATACTACTCATACTCGTTTTCATACCATAGTTATCTTCAGACATCATATCTACTGCAATGACATCTAACCATCCATCATTATTAAAATCCGCAATATCATTCCCCATAGAAAAGTTTGATATATGCATGGTTGTCTTTTTTGCAACCTCTTTAAAGCTTCCATTTTGATTGTTGATGTATAAATGGTCTTGTCCAGAAAAATCATTACTAATATAAATATCCGCCCATCCATCATTATTCAAATCTCCAAACCCTAACCCAAGACCATAACCTAACATATTATTAACTATTCCAGCCTCTTTTGTAACATCTTTAAAATACCCTTTATCATTTCGAAACAAGCGCTCTCCTCTATACTTTGAAGTTGTTTTTTTAAATTCTGCTATTTTACTTTCCGGATAGGTATCAATACCATGATTAATTAGAAACATATCTAAATCGCCATCGTTATCATAGTCAAAAAACCCGGCCTGAGTAGAAAATGCTGGTGAATCTAAGCCATAAGAGTCCGCCATATCTTCAAATTGAGGAATCCCATTTTTTATTCCCTTATTTACTAGGAGCGCATTACGTCTTGGAACTTCTTTTTCAAACCTCCCGGTTCGACAAATATAAATATCTAATAAACCGTCCTGGTTAATGTCCACCGTTGTAACTCCCGAATCAAATCCTAAACCGCTGTCAGCATTAGCTTGCATGGTTACATCAATAAAGTTCAAATTTTTATTATTCAGATATAGTTTGTTTTTACTTATTGTTGAAACAAAATAGATATCTTCCCATCCATCATTATTAAAATCGCCAACAGCAACTCCACTACCATTATAAAAGTACTCATAGAAAAGACCATTCATATATTCACTTTCCTTAAGTATATTATTAAACCGGATATTTGATCTTTCGGCTGACACAATCTCAAATCTTGAAGTTTCTTCTATAGTTGTTTCAACTTTATCCACTCCTTTATTACTATGGGAGGCTTCTTTTGTGTATTTATTACATCCACTAAAAATTACAATAAACGAAAGAAAAAGGCTTATTTTATAGATATGATTCATGGCTTACGTTAACTCAACTTATTTTTTTAAATACTTATGATAAAATTTTAAGTGCAAGATTTATTATTCAAATTAAAAAACCCAACTATTTAAGTTGGGATTTTTAATTTAACTATAATTATAATTAATAACCAGGATTTTGTGGCAACACCGACGTACCAAGTTTATCTATCTCGCTTTGCGGTATTGGCGCGAGATAATGTTGTGGCAAAAATGTTCTAGTCTCTACTTGAAATATACCATATGAACCACCGTTTGGATCTGATCCTGATAATTCCCCGTTAGGTCCAATTCGTATTCCATTAATTGGCTCATTGAGAAGGGTTTCTGCAAGTCCCCACCTTCGTAAGTCGAAAAATCGGTGTTCTTCTTTGTACAACTCAATTCTTCGCTCATGTATTATCTTATCTCTCATTTCGGCTTGAGACAAACCTACTGGTAACCCAGGCATATTAACTCCCGTTCTTGCTCTAACAGCATCTATAGCGGCATATACAGTTGCATCCGGTCCAACTGCCTCGTTTTGTGCTTCAGCATAATTTAATAGCACTTCAGCATACCGAATATGAATCCAGTTATTACTCCCTTGTTGTTGTCCCCAACCCCAGTTTTCTTTAGATTCATCTAAGAGTTTTTTAGAATAATAACCAGTTTTAGTCGCATCTCCATTTTTTTCAATACCCTCTATACCACCTAATCTAGTTTCAACGGCTCTACCTCTCCAAATAGATCCATCGTACAATATGCTTGCATCAAGCCTAGGATCTCTGTTTGCATAAGGATTTGCAGGGTTATAAAGTGGTGATTCATCAATACTCAATCCATCTGTCATTTCATATGCATCAACCAACCCTTGGGTAGGATTTGTTGCTCCCCATCCACCAGTATAACCTATAGATTGATTAAATAAATGGCTCCAATGACCAAAATCTGGATCTTGAAATTGTTTATCAAATATTACTTCTTCGTTGTTCTCATTTGCAGCATGAAATAAACTATGGTAATCAGAGAATAAAGAATAAGTTCCTGAGTCCATTACCTGCTTACTGGCAGCAGCAGATTCAGACCATCTTTCTCCATATAAGAGTACACGTCCTTTTAAAGCCTGTGCTGCACCACTAGTTGCTTTTCCTAAAAGGCTGGAATCATAAGATGCAGGTAACAAGGAAATTGCAGCATCAAGATCACTTACAATGAATGTAACCATTTCTGCTTCAGTTGCTCTAGGGATACTAAAGTCATCGTCTAAAGAAAGTGCTGTAGTTAAAAGGGGGACTCCTCCATAATGACGCATTAAATCAAAATAATAAAAGGCTCTTAAAAAATTAGCTTCACCTGTCATTCTATTCTTTACATCAGCATCAATCCCTTCAGCACTATCTATGTTATCAAAAAGCAAATTAGCCTGCCTTATCATTTGGTAATTATTATCCCATGTACCGCCCATGGGGTAGCTTCCAGCAGTATAATCTCCTCTATTAAAAGCTTCACCACTAGGCCAACCATAAGCATTTTCTGAGTCATCGGTAGCTGAAGAAAGCATATACCACCCTCTATTAAAACCGTCTGGTAATTGTTGATACATTTCGTTGATCACTAATTCGATTAAATTAGAATCTTTCCATACATCTCCTGAATTAAGCTTGTCTTGAGGTGTAAGATCTAAAAACTCTTGGTCGCACCCCGTAAAAAGAACAGCAAATGCTAGTAGTGTTATTGTAAAATACGTTTTTTTCATCTTTTTAAATTTTAATTAAATATTAATAATTTTATAGACTAAGGTTTAAACCTAATGTAAAAGATTTTGTCTGTGGATAATACCACCCTCTTCCACTTGGTACTTCTGGATCAAAATTTTCAAGATTAGAGATTGTAAAAATATTTAACCCAGAAACATAAATTCTTAATTTACTTAAGCTAAGTTTACTTATAGTCTCATCAGGAAAATTATATCCAACTTCAAAATTTTTAAATCGTAAATAATTAGCGTCTTTGATCCAAAATGAAGATACCTGCCTGTTATTTGTATCTTCACTTAATGTCCTTGGAAATTTACCATTAGGTGTCTCAGGTGTCCATCTATCTAAATGCATTTCAAGTAATTTACCAGAATTAAAGAATGGGAATGCAGCTTCTTCACTCAAATATGTATTAAAGTCAGTAGCTCCTTGAAATTGCATGCTAAAATCAAACCCTTTGTAATATCCTCCAAAAGCAAATGCAAAGATCACATTTGGTGAAGATACAACACCTATAAAATCCCTATCATCATTATTAATGGTACCGTCTTTATTAACATCACGATATTTTATATCACCTGGGGCTATATTAGGTCCTTGTGTAGCGTGTGAATCTATCTCAGCTTGGTTTTGAAACAAACCCTCTGCAATTAAACCGAATCTAGATCCTATCGAGCGACCTGTCTCCTTTAAATTAAGGGGAACTGCATCAGACTCCCCTATCTCAACAATCTCATTCTCAGATCTAGTATAATTTGCTCTTGCCCAATACTCAAAATCACCAACGTTATTTCTGTATGACGTAGATATTTCAAAACCTTTATTATCAACAATTCCAAAATTTTCAGAGGGAAGTAAGGCACCTACAAAACTAGGAACAATTTTTTCAGATGGTTGCAAAATATCTTCCGTTCTTTTACTGAAATAATCAAATTCAAGAGCTAATTGTCGTTCCATAACCTCTAAATTGAATCCAATATTTGTTGTCGTAGCTGTTTCCCATGTAACATTTGTATTAGGTATAACTCCAGGTTTTAATGTTTGAACAGGACTACCTCCAACTACGTAAGCCCCAGAAAAACCAAAAGCATCTAAAAATTGAAATTGACTGATTCGGTCATTTCCTAATTTTCCCCATGAACCTCTAAGTTTAAGCTCATTAATAAAACTTATGTCTTGCATGAATTCTTCCTCAGATAACCTCCAACCTCCAGAAAAAGATGGAAAAAATCCCCATCTATTTTCCTCAGCGAAATTTTCGGAAGCATCATATCTAAAAGCGGCCTCGAATAGATATTTATCTTTGAAGGAATATGTCCCTCTTGCAATATATCCTAAGCGGGCATTATTGAAAGCATTACCTCCATTTAAAGCTGAACCAGCATCTGCAAAATCTAATTGTGGCAAAGCATCTGAAGTAAGATCTAAACGTTTAGCATTATGGCTAAAAGATTTACTAATTGCCTTTTCAACACCTAATAGCCCAGTTATGTGATGTACATCTCCTAAAGTTGTATCATAATTTAAAGTTGCATTATAGGTTAGTGTTGGATCTATTGCACCCGAGCCACTGACTGGAGCCCCTTGAAAATAACTCTGTGTTATACTTGATTGACCAAGAATAGATTTGTCATAATCTTGAGTTGTTTCGTTGTATTCGTAGAGATCATATCTTTTTTCAATAGCTTTAGTTGTCCTAAAAACCTGATCAACCGCAAAATAACCTTTAAGAGTTAGACCTTCTACAGAAGGAATTTTATACTCAAAACTAAGATTTGATAAAAATACATTACTTGTTGATTCTGTTACTCCAGATTCTCTACCATTCACAACTGGATTTAAACCATTCAATCCCATTGCTGGTAAACCATTTGGATAATATGCTCTAAAAACTGGGGGGGTTCTCACCAAACCGCTAAATATAGTTTCCCCAACATCCGGAGTTGGGGTAAGTCTATCTTCTTGACGTCCAGCCAAATCTAATGATACTGTAAGTCGATCATTAATATCAAAGTCTAAATTAGATCTAAAGTTATAACGCTTATAATCTGTATTTTCAATTAATCCAGCTTCTGAAACTACTCCTCCAGAAACAAAATACCTCACTTTTTCTGATCCTCCAGATATTGTAATATTATGTTGTTGCAGCAATGCTGAATCCTCTAACCCTTCTTCAAACCAATCTGTATCTGGGTGGGTTAAAGGACTAGATCCTGTTCTAAACTTTTCGAGATCATCAGCTGAATAAACCTCAGCTTTTCCTTCATTACGCTTTGCTTCATTAAGTAAGGTTGCGTAGTCAAAACTTCCAGTAAATTTAGGCAATTGTGCTAGGCTAACAGATGTCATTTCCGAACTAAGTGATATTGTAGGTTTTCCAGATTTACCTCTTTTTGTGGTTATAAGTATAACACCATTAGCTCCTCTAACACCATAAACAGCAGCAGCTGAGGCATCTTTTAATACGGTTAAGGTTTCTATTGTATTCGGATCTAATTGATTAAATGCTCTTTGTACCCCATCAACTATGATTAAAGGGGCAGAATTACCAGTAGTACTAATACCTCTAACAAGTAAATCAGACCCATTGGAGCCAGGTTGCCCTCCTCTTTGGGTAGCAATTAAACCAGGTAACCTACCAACAAGAGCATTACTAATATTGGCTACAGAACTTTGATTTAATTCTTCACTATCTACAGTAACTATTGCACTGGTTAATTCTTTTCTTTTTTGACTACCATATCCTACTATTACAATTTCGTCTAAATTAGCCGAATCTTCTGTAAGGGTTACAGAAAAAGTTGTCTGATTATCAACAACAATCTCTTTGGTCAGAAACCCTAAATAGGAAATAACAAGTATTGAGTTTTCATTAGAAACATCTAGAGAAAAATTACCATCAAAGTCTGAAGTCGTTCCATTTGTTGTTCCCGATTCAATGATAGATGCTCCGGGGAGGGGATTTCCATC
>CAJWLL010000008.1 GCA_913043275.1 uncultured Flavobacteriaceae bacterium
CAGACTGTGATGAGGATGGAGTCTTTGATGAGAAAGATGCTGAAAACTGTAATCCCTACAACGACAGTGACGGTGATGGATTTGCAAATATTGATGAAATCAGATGTGGGGTTGATCCTAATGACGCTCAAAGTATTTGCCAGGATTATGCATCTATTGGTCTTACAATAACAGACTTTTTATCACCTAATGGTGACGGGTTTAATGATCAGTGGGCAGATGAATCATTCATCAGATATCCCGAAAACGAAGTCTGGATTTATTCTAGATCAGGGCAACTGGTATTAAATCAGCGAAACTATCAAAATAATTGGGAGGGTGAATTCAATGGCGAATCACTTCCAGAGGGAAGTTATTATTATTTAATCGATTTTAATACTGATGGTAATCCTGATTATAATGGGTGGATTTATCTAAGTCGATAATGTACAATGAGAAAAATTTTAATAATTTTTTTTTTGTTCCCCGTTAGTTTGATCTCTCAGCAAGATTCTTATTTATCGCTTTTCAGATATAATATGTTATTGGTTAATCCTGCTTTTTCCGGAGCTGAAGGCAAGCATGTCATGTCTTTAACATCCAGAAATCAGTGGAGTGAAGCTGAGGATAGTCCAAAAACTACAGCTTTATCATATAGTGTAGCAAGTGGTAAAAATGTTGGGCTTGGAATTTCAATTTTATCAGACAAAATTTTTATTGAGAATCAAACAACGATAACGGCTGATTTTTCTTATCGTTTGACCCTTAGTAACGGATCAGCATTATTGCTTGGAATAAAAGCAGGGGGTAACTCATACAGTTCTGACCCTTCCATGCTGCGGGGTTACAATAGTGAAATAGATCCTCTTAAAAAGGCTTTGAGTAGTTTCAACCCTAATTTAGGCGTAGGTTTTTTGTATCAAAGTAGTAATTTATGGTTTTCAGGATCAATGCCAAGATTATTTAATTCTCAGCGTGAGGATGGAGATTTAGTAGTTCAATCCAGAGATAGAATTCACACTTATTTGGCGGGAGGAGTTAATTTTTTAATTAATGATAAATTTTCTATAAAACCTAACCTAATGTTTAGACAAACAAAAGGAATTAATTCAGTTACAGACTTGGGTTTAAAGGGTGGGTATTTAGATATTTTTGAACTTGGTTTTTCTATTAGGACTGGATCAATATTTTCATCTCAGGCTATACTTAAAATTAATGAAAATTTGACACTTGCATATGCTTATGACACATTTAGTAATGATCAGTTGTCAGGGCTAAGTCTAAAAGCTCATGAAATTGCCATTCAATTTAAACTTGGTAGTGTTCCAGATAATGCAGAAGTGGAAGAGGAGCCAGCTGCTGAATAGTTTTTTTATTACCCAGATAAATGAAAAACCCCTCACAATTTTAAGTGTGCTGAGTCTTTCCACAATTGTATTTTGATTTTTCATTAAATTCATTCCAACACGCATACAACATTTGTACATACAAATAAAAATCATTATTCGATTTTCTTATTCAATATATTTCAGTTAAATCCCTACCAGGCTAATAAGAATTAATTTTTATAACATTTTACTGCACTAGATCTTTTGTATTATTATTTCTAGGTTTAGTCTTATGCGTTTACTAGAAATTTGAAAGACTTATATATAATTTTGGTTATGAATAAGGGATTGAATTTATTCTAAATATGATTGAAATAGGGGAGATTTATTTTTATATTTCATGAATATTCAATCAAAATTAAAAATTTACATTTTTAAGAAATATAGGCAGGAAATTTACTAAAAGCTTTTTGCTTTTCCGCCAGTAATGTCCCTCTAGATTTTTTACTTTGGTAATTCTTATTACTTTTTGGTTGTAAAAATTATTTATGGACGTATCTAATCTATTGGGTATTCTCATTGCAATCTCCGTTTCGATTTTTGTAATGTATATTGCCAAATTCGAAAACAAAATCGTTCAAAAAATTCTGCATTGGCTTCCAGCTATACTTCTCACCTTTCTCATTCCTGGTATCCTATCTTTTATTTTTAATTTGTCTTTGGAAAACATCGTCCTTCACGATTGGAGTAAAGCCTATATCTATCCTATCACCATTTTTTGCATAATGAGTTCCATGTCCCTAGCACAGCTTAAAATTGTAGGCCTCAAACCACTTTTGCTCTTTTTTATTGGGTCATTTACGATTGCAATCATTCCTGCACTTTTGTTTATGCTCTACTTCATGGGAAGCGAGCAAATGGTGGACTTATGGAAAGGCATCATTCCCATTGTTGGTAGCTGGATTGGAGGTAGCTCCAGTATGCTAGTACTCAAAGAATACGTTGCTGTTCGAGAAGACCTTTTTCTCTCGGTTTTGCTGCTGGACAATATGATTCAGAACATCGTAATGATCTTTCTATTTCAGATTATAAGAAAAACGGATTACTTTAATCAAAAATTTAAAATCACTCAATCCATCACATTTTCGCAAAGTAATAAGGATCCAGCATTAGACACTCAAAAAAACCCTTATTTGTCTGTATTGATTTCGTTATTAGTTACTGCTGGTGTAGTGACAATGAATTTTAGTTTTATCACCAACGTGATCATTCTTTCCATTTTAGGTCTTCTGATCGGAAACCTTTTAAGATTCTGGTCTTTTGATGTCAACCTTAAAATAGGGTCTATAGGGATAATTGTCATCATGTCAATTTTGGGTCTTAAACTTAAGTTTAACGACTTTGAACTGCCTATGATTTTGATCCTGTTTATGGTAAATTGGATGATAATTAATCTTTTGGTTATTGCCTATTTCAACTACAAGCTAAAAATCTCTATGGCTTGGGGTCCTATTGCTATGATGGCCAATATTGGAGGAATTTCCACCTCTCCGGCCTTAGCCTCGGCCTATAATGAAAAATTAATGCCCCATGCGGTTGTTTTGGCCATCGTGAGCATGGCCACTGGAACTTTTTGGGGATTCCTCACCACCTTTTTGATTGAATTGCAACTCTAGAAAAATGGATTGCAGTAGCAAAAAAAATCAATATTATACAGAAGACGAAGCAGCCGAAGCTTTGATCCGCTCTAATATCCGATTCAATAAGCCTGCGATAAGTTATTACCTCTGTTCGGAATGCGCTCAATATCACCTAACCTCCCGCGGTCCAAAACATTTACTACTCAACCAGCCAGAAGTGGTGGAACGAATCCATAAAGAACAACAGGTCCAAGAATGGTCACAAGCTTTAGGTAGAAAAAAAAGTTGAACGGCACCCTAATTATTCTTTGATCTGCGGATCTCCCTCTTTTATCTTTTTGAAGTATTCATCCAAATGGATTTCCCAATGCATTCGGTAATCAAAACCTGTTTCGAATTCCTGATCACACTGACTGCATATGATGATTTTTTTCCCCATAATTGATGGTGCTAAATTAATAAAAGCTGGAATATGAGCTATGGAATCTAAAATTTTACTAAAATAATAATTTTCAAAAATGACTCAAAAAGTGTCAAAAACGTCAAAAAAACGCTAAAATTGATCAAAAAAAGGTCTTTTTTGATCAAAAAACGCCATTATTTAAAAAAATGAATTTTTCAAAACCAGTCATTTATTACGAAAAAAGAGTTGATATTTTCTTACTATTCATTAATATTCTACCTTTAAAAGACAACAAAAATCAACAGATGATAAAGGCTTTTTTGTTTGATTTGGACGGTGTCTTTTATCAAGACAATCAATTACTCCCTGGAGCGAATGCTGCACTAGAATGGTTGCAAGAAGAACAAATCCCATATCGATTTATCACCAACAATACTACCCTCCCAAGAAAACAACTAACGAAGAAACTAAATGGTTTAGGCCTTAGGATTAGAGAAAATGAACTGGTTAGTGCGAACTATGCTGGGGTTTTGTATTTAAAAAAGCATGGCATTAGGGCCTGTCAGCTTGTATTAAGTGAATCAGCAAAAGCCGATTATATAGACTTTGACACCGATAACAGCCTACCTGAGGCCATAGTAGTGGGTGATATTGGGTCACATTGGGACTATGATTTACTCAACAAATTGATGAACCAGCTTTTGGAAGGCGCACAGCTGGTTGCCCTTCACAAAGGGCGCTACTTCCAAACCGAAAATGGACTAACACTTGACAGCGGGGCATTTGTAGCGGCTCTTGAACACGCTACATCTACCCAAGCCACAGTGGTAGGCAAACCCGAAACCACTTTTTTTGAATTGGCGACCCAAGGCCTGGACTGTCAAGCTAAAGAAATTGCCATGGTCGGCGATGACCTGATCAACGATATTGATGGGTCACAAAAATTGGGACACCTCACTTTTTTGGTCCAAACCGGAAAATTTAGACCAGCCCTTTTTAAAAAATCTGAAATACGACCCCATCACCTCATACCAGCAATAGGAAGCCTTAAAGAATATATATTAAGTAAAGATTTAATTTGATATTATTAAAAAAATGAAAAACAATAATTTAATATTTTTATTATTTATCCTAATTATCGCTTGTAAATCTCCTGAAGCGTTTGACACTAAAGTGGTGAACAAGGCCATAGAAAATGCCGATATGTCTCACAAAAGTTTTCAGAGGAGCCTCGATTTTACCCGTTCTTGGTTACAGAAGGCTGACCCAATTAGCGGATTGATCCCTTCTAATCTTAAATCCAAAGTCGATCTATGGGATCCAGCTAATGCAGCAGCTGATAATTATCCCTTTATGGTGCTAACGGCTTATTTATTGGACTCCGACCTTTTGAACAGTACCCTTTTGGACATTCTTCACCAAGAAAAAAAACTCAGCTCTAGAGTTGGAGTACTTCCCGATGTTTATTCCTTTTCAAAAATGGATTTTAATGAATACCCACTTAATATGGGGCATGTCATCTTTGGAGCTTCGGAATACATCAAAGACGGACTCATCCCCATAAACGAATTGATGGGCGCTTCACCTTGGCAGGACCGTATGATGGAAATGTTGGACGAGCTTTATCGCTATACCGATGATTTTACCGCCTTGGAAAAGTATTTTAAAAAGTCCTCTTCGGTAGAAGAAATCAATGGAGAAATGCTACAAACCCTCAGCCGAGTTTACTGGATGACAGGTGACGAAAAATATTTAAACTGGGCCCTTAAAATTGCTGATCATTATTTATTGGACACAGATTTATCGCAAATCAATTACCTCAGGCTAAGGGATCACGGTTGTGAGATTATAGGTGGACTAAGTGAACTTTTTCTCAGTTTACACTGGCTTTCTCATCCCAAATTGGACGCCTATAGACCCCCGCTCTACCGACTTTTAGATCGTATTTTGGTTTACGGCAGAAATGCCGATGGCCTTTTTTACAATGCGATCAACCTCCAAACTCAAGCCGTTGTTGATTACCGTATTGCGGATACCTGGGGCTACATCCTCAATGCCTATTATACAACTTGGTTGGTGGACAAAAAATTAGAATACATTGATGCATTTCGAAAACCTTTTAAATCATTAAACCGTAATTACCGAAACTATAACTGGGAACCGGGAAGCCAAAGGGGACCTTTGGGAAGTCACGATGGTTATGCAGATGCCATAGAAAGCGGAATCAATTTGTTAAACCGTGAAAACGACCTTGAGCTCAGTCGTTGGATCGATAGTGAAATTAAAGTAATGTTCGGAATGCAAAAACCCGATGGCATCATTGAGGGCTGGCATGGTGATGGTAATTTTGCCCGCACGGCTCTGATGTATGGGCTTTGGAAAACCCAAGGTGCCAGACTCTCACCTTGGAATTCATCACTGCGGCTAGGTGCGGAACCCTCTCAAAAAGGAACCTATTTTGTTATCACCACCCAAAACGACTGGGAAGGACAGCTGATTTTTGATCCCATAAGGCACAAAACCATCCTTAATTTACCTATAGACTATCCTAGAATTAATCAATTTCCGGAGTGGTTTACCATTGACCCTTCGGCCGACTACCAAATTACGGCTTCAGATAAAAGCCTATCCACTTCCTACAGCGGAGCAAAATTGTTGGAGGGTATCCGTCTAAAACTCTTTGCAGGGCAGCGTTTGATTATAGCAATTGAATAATTTGCAAAATAAAATAGATCTGTTGGCAGGGAAAACCCTTTCTCCCCTTTTAAGGTTTTTTTTTACTGAAATTTATTAATTTGACAAATATTGATTTAGGATGATTCGCTATACTTTTTTTATTATACTATTTATGGGATTTTATCACTGTGATGCTCCTGATACTTACAATGAGGAAGAATGGATTACTCTTTTCAATGGAACTGATTTGTCCGATTGGACTATAAAATTTGCCAACCAAGACCTCAATGTTAACCACCGTAATACCTTTCGAGTTGAGGACAGTATGATCCGAATTTCCTATGACCAATATGATACTTTCGAAGATGCCTATGCCCATATGTATTATAAAAACCCCTATTCCTATTATAAACTAAGATTCGACTATCGATTTACGGGAGAACAGGTCAAAGGGGGCGAAGGATGGAATGTGCGTAATAGTGGTATCATGTTGCATTCCCAATCGCCCGAAAGCAATGATTATGGTCAGTATTTCCCAGTTTCCATTGAAATCCAACTCTTGGGTGGGCTTGGCGAAGGTCAGCGAACGACTGGAAATGTTTGTACCCCTGGAACAGCAATAGTCATGGATGGAAAAGTGGATTACCGACATTGTATCTCCTCCAATTCTAAAACCTATGATGGCGATGGTTGGGTAAGTGCAGAGGTGGTTGTATTAGGCGGAGAAAGTATTTCCCACTTAATAGAAAAAGATACCGTACTCAAATACCAAAGCCCTCAGATTGGCGGGGGTTTTACCAACCCCCGTATGGGTGAAAAGGATTGGACTTCCCGTGGGGTGAATGAAAGCAAAGATGCTTGGGTTGCCAAAGAGGGACAGATTTTAACACAAGGATATATATCTCTTCAAGCTGAGAGCCACCCCATTGATTTTAAAAATATTCAGCTTCTGGAACTCTGCGGATGTAAAGACCGTAAAGCCAAAAACTATAAATCTTACTTTATTAAAACCGATAATTCCAAATGTTTTTATTGATATCACATAATTCACAAATTGTAGCTTTTCCAATGACCAAGTGTAAAAAAGTATTTGATTTAGATAATGTTCTCGAATCAGATCTTTACTAAAATCGTCTTTAAATATCCGCTAAAAAAGATGGATATGGTTCGCCATTTATTGGGAATTTTCGTATTTGATCAAACAGCTTTTGTGCGATAGCCCATACCCATACCAATAAATTGTATAAAATTTTTTTAATTCAAGGTGACTATCTCAGAAAAACATTATTTTAGAGTGTAAAACACAAAAGTTTATATTTAAAAATTTAATTATCAAAAATAACAGATCATTTTGCCCACTCGTTGCCGTTTTAGATTTTTTAGGAGACAGGTGGTCTCTTTTAGTTGTTCGAGATATATTTAATGGTAAAAAATCATTCGGGGAATTTTTAGAGTCTCCTGAAAAAATTTTACTAGTGTACTCGCTAATAGGCTAAAGCTTATGGAGAATAAAGGTATTGCCAAACACATTTTGTCTATCGAAGACAAAAAAGTTAAGTGGTACTATTTAACAGATCGGGGAATTGACCTTTATCCCCTTTTGTACGAGATGGTTTATTGGAGTGAGCGTAATTTGGATACAGTCCAGCCAATTTCCAAGGATTGGTTTAAAAGAGACGAAACCTTTACTTTTGAAAAGACCATCACTGTTAACCAAAACAAATACAAGGAAAAAAGGAAAGAACTTTTAGAATTACAAAAAGTGCTTTAGTCTTTGAATAATAAGTAATCATAAGACAATTCAAATTAGTTCCTGATAGTGATTGTAGGGTTTTTTCTTCCTCTATTTTTCACTCAACAACTGTGAAACATCTAGATTAAGTTGGAGTATATCTGGTTTTAAAGAAGCATTGTAAACGCCCCTAAGTCTAAGATGAGTATCAACCAACACAATGTTTTCAGTATGTAGAAACTCGCTACTGTCTTTAGTGAATCCCAGATCTTTTTCTGCAAAATAGGAACGGCGTGCCAATCGATATATCTCACTTTTTTCTCCAGTGAGCAAATGCCAATTTTTTTCTTTTATTTTATAGCTTTCTGCAAAAGATCGTAAAGCTGGGATGGAATCCATCCATGGGGTAACTGAAAAAGAAAGTAATGAAAACCGTACTTCATTTTTATAGGCGTCGGCTAAGGTTTTAAGATTATTGGTCATTATAGGACATATACTGGAACAACGGGTAAACATAAAATTGGCTACATGTACTTTACCCCTTAGGCTATCTGCAGTAATTTTTTCGCCATGCTGGTTGGTCGCCTCAAAGTCAGCGATGCTATGTTTGACTTGCATATCTACAGCAGTGGAATCATCAATAAATAAAGGCATAAAATCTGGGGTATTGTAATATGGCAAAGGGGTAGGTCTTGTTGAGCAACCCAACCAAATCAAGCATAAAATAATACTATATACTGTCTGATACATTGACACAATTTTTTGTTCCCAACAATCCATAACGTCGATTGTTTTTGATGACATAATTGGTTCTAATTGCACCATTATCATCCCAAAGCTTTTGATGCCCGACTTGCTGTCCGCGGTCATAATGTAAAGATTTGATTTTTTGTCCTTGCCTGTTCCAAGCCCTTAGATTTCCATGATAAACATCGTCCTTCAAAGGGTATTCAAAAGCCAAATTTCCATTGTCCCAATATCCTAAATGTAAGCCTTCCTTTTTTCCCATCAGATAGCTCCTTTTTTCAAACAAAACATTATTAGGGTAGAACCTTTTAAAAATTCCATGTTTTTGACCTTTTAAATAATTTTCAATAAAAAGTGTGTCTCCGCTTTTAGATTCTTGTTTGAATACCATACCTGTCAAAGGAACCCCTTTGTAAATCTTAAGCCCTCTTTTGTTGACAAGCTGAAGAGTGTCTGCATTGGCAATCAATGAGCGATAGGAATTTCCACTTTCACAACAGTAAACCAAGCAAAGTATTAGTAAGAAATTAATTAGTGACAGTGCCCGGTGTTCCAAAAAATCCACTTCCATTTATATAAGGATCAGCATCGGTTATATGATAATGATATATACCATCAGGATAATCAGTGGTTTCGTGACTGTGGCCATGATATTCATCTAGATTATCGTTTGTAACTCGTTTACCGCTTTCTTCTGGACCATAAACTGGGAATCCATCCAACAGGAAACCCAATAAAGCGTCACTTCCCTTACTGGTAGTAAGATAGTAGGGTTCTAGATGATAATGATAAACTTTAGTTCCAGTAGGGTGACCACCATATTGGTCAAATGAGTTAACTTCATTTGTTAAGGGCTGATTATTAGGTCCAGCGTATTGATTAAAAAACGCGACACCATTAAGAGAAACACCAATAGGTCCTAGAGGTGTGGAGGGTTTTTGGGTTGCCTCAACTGGATTGAGAGGTACCTTATACACATAATCGAAAGTACTAATTGTATTAGGGTTTAAATTAAACCTTGTATTTGTGCCATTATAGGCCTCATATAAGTCACTATTGGACGAATAATAAGGGCTCTTGTGATCTGGCGCTCCATCCACTTGAATGACAATAAAGTTGCCATCTAGGTAAATTCTTGTGGCAGCATAAATTTTGTTGAATACTACAGGCACTCCTTCTTCTGCAATATTTCCACTACTCTCTGTTGATTCAGTCTCGTTAGAACTAGAGGAGGAATCTGATTCTGTGGAAGAATTATTTGATATATCTGAGCTGTCAGAAGATTCATTATTTGAATTAGTATTCTCAGTGGTTGTTATTGTTTCATTGGCTAAATTATCATCTGAACTATCACCCTTGCTACAAGAAAAAAGGATGGTAAGTAATAAAATTAGTAATGAATGAACTCTTTTTCTCATAATCTTTATTATAACCCGCTTAAAAAATTAAATACCCTACAAGAATGAAATTAAAAATTTTTTATCAGATTTTTGCTTTCTTTTATGGAGTAATCTAAAGTTTTATGATTTTAAAGTCTGTTCTCCTGTTCTTTAAATGTTCATCCTCTTTCAATTGGCAGCAATCACAAAAGTTGATCCAGCCTTCCTTACCCTGCTCATTGAGGATGCTTATTGTTTTCTGTGCTTCAGCATTGGTGTTGGCCTGACTGACAATGACTTGGTATAGGTTTTCATTTGTTTTTTTGATCTCTGGATTGTATCCAAGTGCTTCTAGGTTTTTTTGTTGAATTAAAGCATTTTCGATGTTATTATAGGAGCCGCTAACAATCAAATAATCTAGGGTGGTATTACCTTTTGCCATACTCTCTCCATAACCTTTACCAAAAATCCGATCAGGGTTTTGTATTTGCCCCCTTACATAGTCAATGATGGTTTGATTTCTTTGCTCAGAGAGCTTCAGGTTGTATTCTTTTCTGCCTCTACAATCGGTGAAGGAACTGAGTTCTACAATCATTTCGGGTTGTGTCTTCATGGCAGCAACTACTGCATCAACTCTATCCTTGTAGTCTATTAATAAATTAGATTTGTCAAATTCGTAAAAAATAGGTAAAAAGGTTTTTTGTATAGCTTGTGGTAATTTTTCTAATTCGACTTCAGAGCGCTGGAGCAGTACTTTTATTACGGGTGATTTACCGTAGTTGCTTTTTACGGAATAAGAGAAGGAGTCTTTTAATTGTAAGGCGTCTCTGTTTTTATATAGGAATGAACCATTGGTATTAAGTTTAAGTGCTCCGTGATGTACATTTTCCACTAGCACGGCTTCCTTAGAAAACAAGGCTGTTAGAGGGTCATAACTCATCATAAGAACGTTGTCGTTTTTTAGAACACCCTTCTGCGATACAATCAGCGTGTCGATGGGGTTGTAGGAATATTGGTCCTCCTCTCCCATCATTGTTGGGGAGAATTTAAAGGCATAAAGGTCATCTTCACCTTTTCCTGAATCGCGATTGGAGCTGATAAAACCATATTCGAGGTTTGGATCGAGCGAAAAGGAAAAATCATCCCGATTGCTCTCAAAGGGTGTGGGAAGATCCATAATATCCCATCTTAGGTCAATGATATTGATAGCCAATTTAGGAGATAAACTTCCATTATCGGTTTTACGGCTGTAAAAAAGATAATTTTTTTGATAGACAAAAGGAAAAATCTCATCTCCTGCTGTATTGATATCTGGCCCCAGGTTGACGGGAGAACCATAATTCCTGTTTTCTAGTATATCGACATAGTATAAATCCATTCCTCCAAAACCACCAGGCCGATCACTTGCAAAATACAATCTTCGATCTTCAGGGCTTACGGCAGGATGAATGGTAGCATAACCTTCACTATTAATGTTAAGGGGCTGTGCAATTTGTTTTTGACTTTTGTTAAAAGTCCAACTGTAGATGTCGAGTTGTATGGTTTTTTGTTTTTGGGTTTTTTGAGCGCTGCGGGTCAAATAAAGTACTTCCTTTTTGGGGTCCCAACTTGAGGGGCCATCCTGAAAAACAGAGTTAAGACCCAAGGGAAAAGCCTTCGAAGAATTTGCTTGAAGCGTTTTGGTGTCCCATTCCGCCTGATAAAGGTTATAAATAGGAGTTTTTGAAAGTATTTTTTTACTTAAACTTTTAGTATAATCATCTGATTGTTTTTTGCTGTAAATCAATAAATTATTTTTTTTAATATTTATTAAATGCGCCCCAAATTCTGACCCTTCTGTATTGAGCGATAAAGGAATCAACTCGTAGAAAGATGCCAGTGTGTCTTTAAGATTTTGGGGATATTTTTCTATAGGTAAACGATTCGCTTTTCGTCTGTATTCGTCTCTCAACTTCTCATTGTCAGTAAGGTAGGAAGCAAAATAATAGTAGTCTTTAACCTCTGCAGAATCTGATTCGGCCAAAGGCCTGAGTATTTTAGCCGCCTGTTTAAGCTGTCTCATTTGCGAATAGACCAAGGAAAAGTTTCTTCTAGATTGCAAGGGGATGGATTCCCCTAATTTGGAATAGCGAGATAGCGCTTTATCGAAGTCTTGATTTATAAAGTAATAATCCGCCCATTCTATTATACGAGCTTTTTCACTAGAACTCTGAGCGAGTATTCCATGACAAAAAAATAATCCGAATATCAGTAATTTAGTTTTCATCATTAGAATATTCTGGGTGAACGAAGCATGTTTTTGAAAGTAGGGATCAAATCAAATCGTAACATGATTTCATGGGTAGCATGATTTGTACTGATCAAATTTCTCAACGAGGAGGTGTTATAGGAATATCCAATGGATATGTTTTTGTTGAAATTAACCCCTGCAATGACTCCAAAACCACCACCAAACTCGTTGCTTGGAACTCCTTTTTCGAGGGTAGACCTTATTTGAGGGCCGATCCAAAAAAGGTTTTTATATAACAAGAGAGCACTCAAATCAAAGGCAAAGGCAGAGCCTTTGGTATGTTTAACCAATAAACTGGGTTTTGCATCAAAACTATTAGAGATTTTCAGTAGTCCTCCCAGTATAACGTAGTAATGCTTTTGTATGTTGAAACTTTCGTTTTCTATAAACCAAGGTACAGAAAATCCCGCATACCATCTTGGACGATGATAGTAGACTCCAAAACCAATATTGGGTAAGAACTTTCCCTCTTCATCAAAAGTAAAGGCCTGGTCATTGGCCTGTGTAGTTTGGATAATGTTTTGGTCAAAATTGAAATTAGTCATTCCAGTTTTGATTCCAATGGCCAAGTAGGCATCATTTATGGAAAGGTGATAGGCTAAGTCAATGGCTACACGAACCCCACTCATGGGACCAATTTTATCATTTACACCAGAGAGTCCAAAACCAATATTTTTGGAGGTCATCTTGTGGTTAAAAGTAAAAGCTTGTGATTCTGGGCCCCCTGGAAAATTAATCCATTGCGTCCTGTGTAATATGGCAAATTGGGTGTAATCTTTGGAACCTGAATAGGCTGGATTGAGGCTTTGATGATTGAACATGTATTGTGAGAAAGTCACCTCTTGTTGTCCTTTTAGTAAAAAAGGATAGCATAAAAGTATTAAAAAAGGAATAAAACAATAGATTACCCACTTCACACAAATAAAGGTATTAAATAATTAAAGTGATTCTACAAAGACTTCAGCTCAAAGATAGATTAATTACTTGATAGCTTTAATTTGTGATTTAAATCAGTAAATTTATTGCTTAGCCCCTACCTAGTTTGAAATTAGTAAAATTAAAAAATGAGGGTTTTTTTTTTAAGAAATTTGTTTTCCTTTTTTATGCTGATGGTATTGCAAAGCTTATTTGCTCAGCTCAGCAAAGTACACTATATACCACCTATAGCAGCTCATGGAGCTGCAACCTCCAATGCTTATCCACTCGATCAGCACATTTATATTTCTACACCTTCAGACAACAATGTTTCATATTCAATCACTCCCGTTGGAGGTGCACCAGCTAGTATTATTTCAGATGTTGTATCGAATTCCTTTCCTAATATTCACAATATAGGGACAGGACCGACCAATTTTGCGATCATAAATTCTTTACTTTATGGAGGTACGGTTATTGACGATAAAGGCTATATAATTACAGCTGATTCACCGATATACGTGGCCATTAGATTAAGAGCTGGAAGAAGTGGAGACTCAACACCCCCTCAAGCAGGAGCATTGGTAAGTAAAGGTTTATCTGCGCTTGGAACTTCCTTTAGGACGGGAACTTATAACAGCCAAAATCCAGGATCAGATAATTATTTAAACTTTGTTTCTTTGATGGCTTCCGAAGACAACACACAAGTTGTAATCGATAATTTGGATAGGTCGTTAGATTTGGCTGGGATTGTATCTCCAGGTGGTGCCGGAACCTTCTCTAAAACCTTTACCTTGGATAAGGGAGAAACTTATTTACTATCTGCAGAAGTTGAAAACGCGACTGCTAATAGAGAAGGATTGATAGGTGTTTTGATTGAATCTGATAAACCCATTGTAGTCAATTGTGGCTCAGCTAATGGTAGTTTTCACAATGGAAGTGGGAGGGATTATGGAATTGATCAAATTGTAGGTGCTGACAAAATTGGAAGTGAATATGTTTTTGTTAGGGGAAGTGGATCTTCTGGATGGGAAAACATTCTAATTGTTGCCAATGAGGACGATACAGGAATTTTTGTTGACGGAGGATCAACATCCATTGCTACACTGACATTGGCAGGAGACCATTATATAATTGAAGGAGGAGCATATTCTACTGCTGGATCAGGTAAAACACTTTATATTAAGACCTCAAAGAATGTATTTGCTTGGCAAGGAATTGGAGGAACTGGAAGTGAGGCCAATCAAGGAATGTTTTTTGTACCTCCGCTTTCATGCCAAAGTCAAGGAGAGGTAAATAATATTCCTTTTATTGAAAATATTGGATCAGCATTCTTTCCAGGGTATGTTACTGTAGTGACAAATCAAACTGCATCTGTTACCTTTTCGGACTTGGCTAATTCCAATAAATCATTGGATGACTCAAGTTTTTCAGGAGGAGTTAATGTTAGTGGCCCCGAGACAGTTGCGGGAGCAAATTATAAGGCCTATATAATTCAGAATCTCTCAGGAAATGTTTCCATAAATTCAACGGAAGAGCTTTATTGTGCTTATTACAATCAAAGTGGTGCTGCAACTTCTGGAGGTTTTTACGCCGGTTTTATTTCAGCTCCAGAGACTGTGCTTGAGTCACCAGTTTTAAGTGGAGAAAAATGTTTGCCTAATGTTCAATTAAGAGCATCGGGGGTAGATGCTTTTGATAGTTATACCTGGTTTTACGATAACGGGACAGGTTATGTTGATTTGGGGGTTAGTAACAATCCTTACCTGCCAAATGTTCCAGGCGCTTATAAGGTTAGGGCACAAATTACATGTGATGGAGTTACTAGTGTTGCATACTCTGAACCTGCTGTTGTAAGTAATTGTCCTCCAGATTTTGATGGAGATGGGATCAATGACAACATCGATCTGGATTTGGACAATGATGGCATACTAAATACCTACGAATCTTTTGAGGATTATCAATTAGACATTTCTGATATTAATAACCCTTTGATTATAAAAACTGCTACTATTACTACTGCTGGGGCATATACGGTTTCTAATGTATTAGCCACTGATAGTTCAATTGTTCAAACTGCTATAGGAGAGATAACTTCCTCTTTAGCTAGTGGAGGAAAACAAAATCAAATTGAGTGGAACTTTAATGACAAAGTCAATTTTAAATTAATCCACAGCCTAAATAATAATCATTCATATTTGGATGGGGAGATGTTTATCATATCCACAAGCTCTGTAAGTGAGAGCATTTCTCTTTTAAACCCTAACAATGATCTTTTGGTTGACACCAACTACGATAATGACTTCGAAAGCGGCCTTACCCTTTATTCTTCTAATGAAATAAGGTTTAAGTTTAATAGCTCTGTGACAGCGAGCCCCACCTTTTCATTTTTAGGTCAAAATATGCAAAACTTGACTTTAACCCATATTAATAACAGTGGAACAAGTACTTCGGTATTGAAATGGGATTTATTTCTGCATCAAAATGATCTTGACACTAATGGGAATGGTACACCCGACGCCTATGATCTTGACAGTGATGGTGATGGTTGTTCGGATGTTATTGAAGCTGGTTTTACAGACAGTGACCCTATACCTGATGGCATTTTGGGCGCCTCACCCGTAACAGTTAGCACATTGGGTCTGGTAGCCGGTTATGATGGATATGCTATCCCAAGAGATGGTGATCTAACGGGAGTTTACGACTTTCAAGAAGTAGGAAGTGCCGCTTTGCCCTCCAACATCACTGGCCATCCCAATTCAGAAAGTATTTGTCTGGGAGGCATAGCTAATTTTGAGGTTCAGACTGACTTGTCCCAACCCATTTTCCAATGGCAAATGTATAATGGAACTGACTGGGTGGACCTAAGTGATAATGCAATCTATAGTAATACCAGTTCTCAATTAATGAGCGTAACACCTGCCGACAATACTCTGGACAATTCCTCTTACCGGGTTACCGTCGCAAAAGGAGGTTTCCTTTGTAACCCCGCCATTTCCAGCACAGTTTCACTTTCGATGGATCCACCAAAAGTCTTTAACTTAGATTCGGCAGTATTTGCCTTGAGTGAGACTGATTCACCCACTTCATTCAATATTACTTTACAGGAGGCACCTGCCTCCAATGTGGTATTGGATATTTCCAACCCCGATATTACTGAGGCTATAGTTTCCCCTACCCAGGTCACATTTACGCCTGCCAATTGGAATGTGCCTCAATCTATTGGCATTACTCCAAATACTGATGGACTTTTAGATGGAGATCAAATCATTTATCCTAGCGTTTCAGTTAATGTTGCGCTGACTCAAAACTGTTATACTAATGCTGAAGCAAAGACAGTGACCCTATCGATATTGGATGTAAATTTGGCAGGATTTGAAATTGTAGTTTTGGACAATCTTTCCAACGAAAATGGTGATGAGGCCTCTTTCACAGTTAAGCTACTATCAAAGCCCTCTGGTGTAGTTACTCTCGATTTATCATCCAGTGATCTGACTGAGGGTCAATTGAGTCAATCTAATGTTCAATTCAGTCCTTTCAATTGGGATACTCCCCAAACCATTATAGTAACTGGACTGCCGGACCCCGTTCCATTCAAAGATGGCAATATTGCTTACCAGATCATTACTGGAAATGTGAGCTCAACTGATGCCAATTACAATGCTTTGGATGGTAGCACAGTAGCCGATGTAGATTTAATCAACCAAGACAATTCAGGGCCTGGAATTGAATTGACTGTGGTAGGTGGTTCGGCAGTAACCGATGAAAACGGCACTTCATTTGCTGTTCAGTTTAACTTGCTTTCACAACCCCTTGGAGGTGCAGATGTAAGCTTTGGTTTAGGGGTTCTAGGGGATGCTGCAGAGGTAATATTATCTTCTACCAGCATAACCATTGCTAATTTGGATTGGAACAAACCTTTTAACAATCAAATTACTCTAACGGGGGTTGACGATGCCATTATAGATGGGGATATCATATTGGTTTTGGAAACTTTAGATCCCGTTTCAACAGATGGGACCTATGATGCATTAGACGCGTCTGATATAGCAGATCTGAACTTTAGAAATTTGGATAATGATCAGGCAGGATTCAGTGTTGGAGCTATTTCAAATAATTTGAGCGAAAATGAAAATATAGCAAGTTTTACTGTTGTTTTGGATATCAAACCGAATACTGATGTCTTTTTGAATATTACATCTAATGATGATGGTGAGGTAGCTGTGGATAATAGTTTCCAACAATTGCAGTTTACCCCACTGAATTGGAATATCCCCCAGACCGTTTTGGTTAGCGGGGTAGACGAAACTATAATTGACGGGGATCAGTTTACCCAAATCGTTGTTTCGGTAGATGGCAGTTCGGACGCCAACTTCACATCCGAACCTGCTCAAAATGTCAATGTCATCAATATCGATAATGATGTAGCCCAAATTATTTTAACTCCCATAGACCAGCTTAGCGGAGAAGATGGTTCAACGGGAAGCTTTTCAGTGCACTTAAGTGCTACGCCCTCGACACCAGTTCAAATCAGTTGGGCAAGTACGAATATAAATGAGGGAACCCTCGCCAGTACTACAATTACACTTTCTCCTTCGAATTGGGATCAACCCCAAATCATTACGGTTGTCGGGGTTGATGATCTCATTCCCATAAGGGACGGTGCTATCAATTACAACATTTTTATAAATGCTATTTCAAGTACAGACCCATATTTTGGAAACATTATTCCCGGCACTATAGCTGCTGTGGCCATGACTAATCAGGACAATGATTTTGCCGGAGTTACCCTCTATTTGTTGGAAGATGATTATCAAACAGATGAAAATGGAGATCAAGTTAAGGTCGCTTTTTCTCTTAACACAAAACCTCTGAACGATGAGGATGTAACCCTTCCAGTTGCCCTTCAGGACAATATCGATGAAATAGCATTATTGGAAACAGAGATCACCATTGAAAATGAAAATTGGGACAATCCCGAATCAAATGTACTCACCCTTTCAGGCTTGGATGACTTTTTGTTGGATGGAAGTCAGGAAGTAAATTTTGTTACGGGAGACCCCCAGTCACTAGATACAAATTATGAACAATTGAATGCTGATTCTGTAGCTGATTTAATTTTGGTCAATTTAGACAATGACTTTCCTGGAATTCTCGTAAGTGGAGCAATTACGGCTGTTTCTCCAGCAGAATCTGGAACAGTCACCACCTCCTACAAACTCGTATCTCCTCTAAGTGAATCGACAATTTCAACGACTCTTTCCATTGAATTGAATGTCCAACCCAATGCTGAAGTAATTATTACATTTATCGTTCCTGATGCTTCCGAGTTAGGGCTTAACAAAACCTTTTTGACCTTTACCCCCGAGAATTGGAATCAGCCACAAACCATAACCCTCATTGGAATCGACGATTATCTCTTTGACGGTGATATTTCAACTAGCTTATTGATTTTAGTCGATCCCTCAACCCCCGATCCAGATTATCTAACTGCAGATTACATCACATTAGATCTTACTAACGAAGACGATGATGTAGACCATGACAATGACGGTCTACATGAAAGGTTTGACAACTGTCCTCTTGATTTTAACCCTGAACAAGAAGATTTGGATGGTGATGGTCTGGGCGATCCTTGTGATCCTGATATCGATGGGGATGGCGTAACCAATGATCAAGAAGCTATAGATCGAACAGAGTCTTATGACAATTGCGATTTTCTAGACGCCAGTATAACCCTAATTATTACTTCGGCTCTTGATTGTGATAGGGACGGTGTGCCTGATGATATTGACCTAGATGATGACAATGATGGGATATTGGACACTGAAGAAACACAAGAAGATTTTGATCAAAACGGAAAAGGAAATAGCTCAGACTTGGACAGTGATGGTGATGGGTGTTTCGACACCGTTGAAGCAGGATTTGAAGACCCGGATCAAGATGGAATTTTGGGAAGTAGCCCAGTGGAGGTTGATGCTCAAGGAAGGGTCATTTCAAGTAATGGCTATACAAAAGCTGCAGACCTTGACAATTCTGGTCAATATGACTATTTGGAATTGCCTGTAAGCCCAACCATAAGCCTCCAACCTTCCTTATCGGTGGTGGTGGTTCCCAATCAGGAGACGGTTTTGAGCATCGACCTTAGCTCTAGTGAAATGTTCTTCATACAATGGCAGATCTTGCAACCCCCAAGTAATGACTGGCAAGATTTGCAAGCCTCTACCTCCTTTTTAGGGGTTAATTCCAAGAATTTGGTTTTGGTCAACCCTCAAGAGTCATGGGTCAACTGGAAGCTTAGAGCTGCTATAAGTTCAAAAAACTACTCCTGTGACCCAATTAATTTCTCACAAGAAACTCTTCTTATTTATCAATCCCTATTCATTCCTAATGCCTTTTCGCCTGACAATGACGGGGTAAATGAAAACTTGATTATTCAGGGGTTGGGACAATTTCCCGATCACCAATTGACTATATACTCCCGTTGGGAAACACTTGTTCTCAAAGAGGCACCCTATAAAAACGATTGGAACGGAGAATTTAGAGCTTCCTATTCCAACTCAAATGATCAAAACTTACCGGAGGGAACTTATTTTTACATTTTAGAATTGGGCAATGGACAGCCTCCTTTAAAAGGTTTTATATATTTGAAAAGATAACTCCATACCTCTGGTCTTGAAATGAAAAATTATTTTTGGGTTGTTTTTTCAATTGTTTGGGCGGGATTAATTGTTTATTTAAGTTTTTTCAGTCCCACGGGTGTTGATTCTAAACCATGGTTTGAAAACCAAGACAAATTCGGGCATTTTCTTTTTTACGCTGTACAGAGTATGGCCTTAATCAAGACTTTTTCTCAAGAAATCGTAATACAAAAATCCATCAGAAGAGGCGCTTTAGGGGCCTTTTTTTTTGGGGCCCTTATTGAGTTTTCGCAATACTTTTTTACTACTGACCGCGACGGTAATTTTATGGATGCATTGGCTAATGGATTAGGAATACTATTGATGGTAATTTTGATCAAAGCCTATCCAAAATTTTTTTACTTTGATCCAATGACTTGAAGATGCGAGTAAAATTTCATAAAGTATTACTTAAAAAAAGGTTCCCCCTGGTAATCAGTAGGGGGGCTAGAGGAGACTCCTATAATCTGTTTTTGTCTTATGAAAAGGATGGATTTGTGGGTTGGGGAGAGGCCGCTCCTAGCAAAAATGGGAAAGCTGAAACGGTAGAGGAAATGCAAGATCAGCTCAACACATTTCTGAAGCAAGGAATTGAATCCTGCAATACTGAATTTCTTAACCAAAAGGCCAGAAAAATGGGGATTTCCCCCTCTGCCTATGTGGCTTTGGATATTGCCCTTTGGGATTGGAAAGCTAAAAAAGCCCAATTGCCATTGAATCAACTGCTTCAATTGCCCCGACCTTTCATTCCTACTTCCCTCACTCTGGGTATTATTCCTGCTGATCAGGTCAAAGAAAGAATTCGTCTTATGCTCGAAAACTCCTCTGCAAAAGCCTTAAAAATAAAACTTGGTTCCCAACAGGGGATTGAAGCTGATCAACAAATGTTTGCTAAAGTACTTGAAAGCACTGAAAAATTTCAACTCAAAATCAGAGTTGATGCTAACGGGGGCTGGTCAACCCAAGACGCCATTTATATGATCAAATGGTTAGCTGATAGGGGAGTAGAATATATAGAACAACCCTTAGAACAAGGACAGGAGTCTGAGCTTCGATACCTTTACCCCAAACGTCCTTTGCCCATTTATTTAGATGAATCTTGTCGATATGCTGATGATGTTGGCAAATGGGCTGACCATATTGATGGTGTAAACATGAAATTGATGAAATGTGGAGGAATCACCGAAGCCCTACTCATCATTCAAAAGGCCCAAAAATATAAACTTAAAACCATGATCGGCTGTATGAGTGAATCCTCTGTTTCCATTGCCGCAGCGGCCGCCCTCTCGGGAGGTATCGACCATATAGATTTGGACTCCCATTATAATTTGTTACCCGACCCGGCAACAGGAGTCCAATTGATTGACGGTGTCACCCTTCCTGATTTTGTACCGGGACATGGTGGAATTCTAAAACCTCAATACCATGCTTAAACCCCATCAAAAAGTTGCAATTTTCATGGAAGGTTTTATCCATAGTGATTATGGCAAAATGGGATTGGGAGTAGTACGTTTTCTCCAAAACCCTATTGTTGGTATCATTGACTCCGAACTTGCGGGGAGTAATATCAACAAAGAACACCCTATCGATAGAGATGTACCCATCTTTGAAAAACTAGATCAAGTCATTGATCAAGGAGCTGAAGTGCTGGTTTTGGGCATTACCCCTTCGGGTGGAAAAATTCCCGATGTATGGCTCCCCATGATTGAAGAAGCTTTGGGTCGAGGACTATGTCTCATCAATGGTCTTCATGATTCGCTCGCCCATCGATTTGCAGACCACATCCAAGACCCCAAACAATGGATTTGGGATGTAAGAGTCCCTCAATTTACCCCTAAAATTGCATCCGGTCTAGCAGCAAAATTGACCAACAAACGCCTTCTAATGATTGGAACCGATATGGCTTGTGGTAAAATGACCGCAGGCTTGGAAATTTATCGTTGGGCCTTAGACAAGAAAATCGATACAGCTTTTGTGGCTACTGGTCAAATTGGCATTACATTGATGGGGAGAGGTATTCCCCTTGATGCCCTTAAGTTAGATTATGCCTGTGGTGCTGTAGAACAAATGGTTTTAAGTCACCAAAACCAAGATCTGGTAGTTGTCGAAGGACAAGGATCGCTATTGCACCCTGGCAGCACGGCAACGCTATCACTTATGCGGGGTAGTTGTCCCACTCATATGGTCTTGTGCCATAGGGCTGACAAGACTACTTTGAGACATCCTGAATCTATCAAAATTCCCCCTCTTAAGGATTTTATCGCTCTAAATGAATCATTGGCCTCTGTAGCTGGAACCTATGGTAAACCCAAGGTAATGGGCATTGCCCTGAACACGGTTAAACTGTCAGAAAAAGAAGCCCAAGAGCATATTGCCCATTTGGAAATCGAGTTGGAAATTCCCGTTACGGATGTCATTCGATTTGGTGTAGAAAAAATAGTAAAGGAATGGCTATAAGCTATTTGCAGTGATAATCTGCTGCGCGAGTAGCAATTTGATTGTCCGGTTTTACATTCACCTTATAGCCTAGAGAATTTGCCCAACCTTTGGTGGCCGATATCAATTTATTGGATTTAAAATTCTTGTCGCTGTTGTAATCCATGTCAATTTCAACCTTTACACTCACCTGATGGGTAAGCCACTCAGCCACGTCAATACTCATTTCTGCCTCTTGCCACAATCTGGTCCACATATTAGTAATTAAAACTTCCACTTTTTTGCTTAATATATAGTGCACCCCCCTACTGCCATAACGATATGCAATCACGGTAGCATATTTTGTTAATTTCCCTACATTTTGAGAGTCAGAGCCGATATGGATTTGTACGTTGGGGTGTTTTTTGAGAATTTTTAGCGTGTGCTTTATGGGATCTAATCGATGGCCGTTAATATCTCTGAATATTCTCATAAAAGAAAATCCTAAGATAGGAAAGCCATCTAAAAAAATGGTTTTATTTTTGAGTTAAGAATATGGTTTACGAAACTATTTTTAACATTTTCAATTTGGGGATCATACTTTTTTGGTTAATCCTTTTGGTTTTTCCCAAAAAGGATTTTACCCAGAAAACCATTGCCTTTCCATGGGTGCCTCTGGCAATTGCTTTGGGATATGTTTTTTTTCTGAGTAATACTTCTGGAACATTTTCTACCGATTTCCCCTCACTAAGTAGTTTGACAGAAATGTTTCAAAATGCTGACCCTCATGGAGTAGCTGCCGGGTGGCTTCATTATTTGGCCTTCGATTTTTGGGTGGGTTGCTGGATGCTAAAAAATAGCCAAGAAAAAGGTATAAAGCACCTTTGGATGATATTCCCTTTACTATTTACTTTTATTCTGGGCCCAATAGGAATATTGTTTTATACTTTGGTGCTTTTGACTCAAAAAAAATTATTTTCTAAAACAGTATGACCAACTCCTTTTTCTTACTCTCTTTGGCCCTTGGGGTCGCAACAGGAGCCTTGGGTGGTTATATCGCTGAAAAAAAGGGGAGAACCCAACGCTTTGGGTTTGTGATCGGTTTTCTTTTTGGGCTTATTGGTATTTTGGGTTTATTGATCATGGCAGATAGATCTCAAAACGATGAACTTTCTGATAGATCAGAATAAATTTTTCCAAAGCATATTCCCTATCAATAGGCTACAACCTAAGATCAAAGGATAAAAAACAAAAAGCCATAAACTATCTTTAAGACTGAGGAAATTGCCATTGCCCCAGTTGTTAAGAAAGTCGTACCAGGTTTTTAGTCCCCATTTAGTGGCTAAAAAATTAGCCAATATCGCGACAATCAAAATCATCAATCCTATTACATATAACTTAATCAATCCCATAAATTCATTTAATTTGTAAATAAGCTTTTAGCTATGAAATTCAGAATACTCATCAAATTTCTCATCATAATCTTGTCATTAGGGTGTTTTTTTGTGGTTTATTTAATGTATTCCAAATTGTCTTTTATTGACACTCCCTATCTCTATGGAGGTATAATACTTATGTTGATCTGGCTTTTACTTCACTTCAAAAAATAGCCTTTACTCTTTGATCAGAATATATGTAGCTCTTACCCCTGTGGCAAGGTTCCACTGGTTAGCAGCAGTCATGTCGCCATTTTCATCATATACTCTGACCTCTGCCGTATTGGGCCCAGAGGTGCCTTGGTTGAGGGCTACAAAATCAATCTTATTAAAACCTGGGACTAGATCTAAGCTTAAGCCTACAAAGCGCTCTACCAACAAAACATTGGGTTGAATAACCATGTCGTTGTGAAGAATTCTTACACGATCCCCGTCGGGATATTCGTGGTCTCTAAATATGATTCGGGCTTGATCCCCTTCAATTCTGTAATCCCCCATGTATTGATTAGTTCTGTATTTATTGGGGTCTTTCCCTGCTTCTACTTCTCTGCCTTTGAGTTTTGAGAGATAAATGTCCCCTGGATTCAGGAATTTCTCCTGTTCTTCCATATTGATTTTAGAGCCTTTATCATCTAGTGTGGGATCAGTCATGTCCAAAGGCTTTTCCAAAAAATCTCCTTTTAAATAAGGACTTTCCTCAGCTGGAGGCTTGAAAAGAGAATTAGGTTTATCGCTGCTGTTGGAGGGAAAACTAAAAGAGGGATTGTCATTTTCGATTTGTGCAATGGCAAATTGAAAGCTAAATATCAAGGCAACCCAAATTGATATGAATGGGGCTGTTGATCCCTTATCAATAAGCGAGGAGTGATATATTTTAAGATAGCATTTGGAACGCACTGAACCTAATTTTTAATACAAACCTATTTAAAAATTCAGAACAGTGGGATTGTTTAACAATATTTTATCAGGTTTATAGATTAATGGTTACTTTGGCATTTTAAAAAAAAATATAATGGATTTAGCAGCAATAGATTGGGGAATCATCATCAGTTTTTTTTCAATATCCTTATTTATAGGGATTTGGGTTTCCAAAAAAGCAGGATCTTCTAGCAGTGAATTTTTTCTTTCCGGGCGGAACATGCCTTGGTGGTTGCTGGGGGTATCTATGGTGGCCACAACCTTTTCTACTGATACACCCAATCTGGTTACGGATATTGTCAGAAACAACGGTGTTTCCGGAAACTGGGTTTGGTGGGCTTTTCTCATTACGGGATTACTTACCGTATTTGTTTATGCCAAATTGTGGCGTAAGTCTAATGTAAAAACGGATTTAGAGTTTTACGAATTCAGATATGGTGGAAAACCTGCAGGTTTTCTGCGAAAATTTAGGGCTCTCTATTTGGGAATTCTCTTCAATGTGATCACCATGTCCTCTGTAACACTTGCGGCCATCAAAATTGGTGGGATCATGCTTGGCTTAGAACCTTGGCAAACCGTCGTAAGTGCAGGCTTGGTTACTGTAGCCTTTAGTACACTGGGAGGTTTTAGAGGGGTACTCTATACCGATTTACTATTATTTGTGGTTGCCATGGCGGGCTCCATTGGGGCAGCTTATTATTTGGTCAACCTGCCTGAAGTAGGAGGAATGACTGCACTTTTGAATCATGAAAACGTAAGTGATAAATTGTCTATACTTCCTGATTTTTCCAATACGGAAGCCCTGATCACTTTACTGATAATTCCCTTGGCGGTCCAGTGGTGGAGTTCCTGGTATCCTGGAGCAGAACCTGGCGGAGGGGGATATATTGCACAGCGGATGTTGGCCTCCAAAGATGAAAACCATGCCATTGGAGCCACTTTTTTCTTCAATATCATGCACTATGCCTTACGTCCTTGGCCTTGGATTTTGGTCGCTTTGGCCTCCTTGGTGGTCTTTCCTGATTTGGCCAGTATCAAAGATGCTTTTCCCAATATTACTGATGATAAGCTAGGTCATGATTTAGCTTATTCTGCCATGCTTGTAAAATTACCCCCTGGATTGATCGGTTTGGTTTTGGCCTCCCTTATTGCCGCTTATATGAGCACCATTTCAACTCAACTCAACTGGGGTTCCTCCTATTTGGTTTACGATTTTTATCAAAATCAAATCAATCCAAATGCTTCCGAAAAAAGGTTGGTTGCGGTAGGAAGATTGTGTACCATCGGATTGATGATTTTTAGTGCCTTACTTGCTTTATTGTTACAAAGTGCTCTTCAAATTTTTGACATTCTACTTACCTTCGGTGCTGGAACTGGGTTGATCTTTATTTTGAGATGGTTCTGGTGGCGAATCAATGCATGGAGTGAAATTTCAGCCATGTTTGCCTCTGGAATTTTATCCATCCTACTGAAAACTACCAGTTTGGGAGACCATTTTTTTGAAGCTGAAACTGGACTAATGCCCTCTTGGCTCGAATATCCTTTTGTGGTATTGGTGACCTCGGCAATTTGGATTACGGCCACCTATATGACCTCTGCTGAGGACAAATCTGTTCTTAGAAATTTTTATCAAAAAATACAGCCTGGTGGTCCCGGATGGAAAAAAGTAATCGATGAGGCTGCAGCAGAGAAGATTAATATCACCGACGACAGTAAAGGGTGGAGTGTCCCTTCAGGAATTACGGCCATGTTACTAGGATGTGGAATGATCTACAGTGCTATGTTCTCAACAGGATATTGGATTTATGGTCAATATACCCTTGCCGCTTTCACTACATTTGTTTCCATTGCTTTTGGAATCATTTTAGTTCGTACCTGGAAAAACGTAAGAGTTAAGGTAATGTGAACTTAACCTAAAAGTGCACCGGCAATGGTTGCTGACATCAGGGAGACTATCGAACCAGCTACCATGGCTTTTAGTCCGAGTTCACTCAAATTATTTCTTTGGCCCGGCGCCAGGATACCAATGCCCCCGATTTGGATGCCAATTGAGGCTAGATTGGCAAAACCACATAACATATAGGTAGCCATGATTACCGATTTTTGGTAGCTGAAATGAAGCGCACTTTCCACCTGCTTGAGGTCTGAAAGTTGGATATAACCTACAAACTCACTCGCTACAATTTTTATCCCTAAAAGTTGACCCATAAGTGCCATATCCTCAGCTGCTACGCCAATAATCCACATCAGTGGAGCAAACAAATAACCCAGTATAAATTCTATCGAAAATTGATCATATGGGCTATGCTTAGCTACCCATATGTTAAGGCCACTAGCGTCACCGATACCTGAAAAAATGCCATTCAATAATGCGATTAAAGAGATAAAAACCAATAGCATAGCTCCTACATTTACTGCCATTTTTACTCCTTCAGCGGTTCCGTTGGAAATGGCGTTGAGAACATTATTACCAACGCTATTTTTGGGGACATTGATCAACTCAGGTATTTTGTCTTTTTGAGGAAACATGATCTTGGCAATGACCACTGCTCCCGGTGCCGCCATCACTGATGCGGCCAAAAGGCTTTTGGCGAAAGCCAATTGCTCAACCGGATCATTCCCTCCCATAAAACCAATATAAGCACCCAATACACTTCCCGCGACTGTTGCCATACCTCCAACCATCACCAAAAACAGCTCCGAACGGGTCATTTTTTCCAGATAAGCCTTGATCAATAGAGGAGCTTCAGTTTGTCCTAGAAAGATATTTCCCGCCACAGCCAAACTCTCCGCCCCTGAAATGCCTAGCAATCTACGCAAGCCCCAAGCTAAAACTTGAACCAGCTTTTGGATAAGGCCAAAGTAATATAGTAAAGAGGTCAGTGCAGAAAAGAAGATGATTATAGGCAGTGCCTGAAATACAAAAATAAAACCATAGAGGTCCACATTACTAAACTCACCTAATAGCATTTGGGTTCCCACTTGAGTATAATCCAAGATCTTGACAAAAAAACTGCTTATAAATTCAAAAAAACTTGTGATCCATTTCACTTTGATTACCCCTACAGCAATGACAAGCTGACCAAGAAGACCCAGGACAACTACTTTCCAAGGAATGTTTTTTCGATTGTTACTAAAGGCATATGCTATAAGTATCAAAATTAACATGCCCATTACCCCTCTTAGAAGAGACTCCAAGCTCATGCCTTGGTGAGGGATTATTTCCATAGGGTTGATTAAATTGATTTAGGATGAATTGAAATGATAAAAAGCTGTCTAATTCCCCTTTTATCCAATCCGGAAACCAAAACTTGATTGTTGTCGTGGTTCCATCGGGGGGCGGGATCTATCCTTAAATCTTTTTTGTAAATGCCAGTATCAAAAGAAGGCGTTTTTACCCATGCTCCTGACCTTAGATTCAATATAGTATAAAAATTGGAGCCTGATTTGTTGTTGTATCCATTGATTAACCATTGTCCATCAGGTGAAAGACTGATATCTCCTTCGGGTCTTGGAAAAATATCTAGGCTCCCTAATGTGCCGATTATTTTTTTTTGCAGAATATCATAGATAACCTGCTGGTTGTCTTTGCTTCCGATTATTTGGGTAGCATTCAACCATTCAGGATGTCCCCCTATGTGTTGATGGCCGGCAATAAATTGACTTCCATCGACTTTGATTGAGCATGCAGCATTTAGCCCTTTTCGACCGTCTTTGTCTGATTTCCAACCTGCTCTGACAAAGAAATAAATCCACTGTCCGTCTCTACTCCAAAGGGTATGATTGATGAAGAGATTTCGGTCTTTTACATCAAATCCATTTCGTTCCAGACCCCGTGCCATTTGTTCAAATGAGATCAGAATTTTCTTTCCTGCTGTTTCTATATTGATGATTGCAATTCCATCCTCCTTGGGGGCCGTCACACCATCAGTCCAATCAAAACTTTCTTTATATCCGGTTACCGGACGCAAACGCCCCATTCGGGCATAGTTGATAGCTAAAAAATATTTTCCCGAAGGACAAACCCCACTATTGCCAAAAGATTGATTCTTATAATGATAGGATTTTACCCTTTGGTGTTTTTTAACATCATAGAGAACCGTAAAAACAACTCCGGTTTTGGGATCTCGGTCGTTAAAAAAAAACTGATGATTGGGGTGGTGAGGATTCCAGTAAAACATGGTGCCTTGCTGGGGATTCCACCCTCGACTTTCGTCCAGCTTTTCAATCTTATAATGTCCTTTTTTTTTGCGATCAAGATGGATCAGTTTGACATTGGCTGCTTCGCCCTTGCCTGGCAAATGGTCGTGAAAAGGGGAGGACAAGCAAATTAAACGATTTCCTTTTTTGTTCCAAGGGATGGTTAGTGATTGTCCGATATATCCAAAGAAATGATGATTTGAACCAAAGGTAACTTGCTCGATTTCAACCTTTAAATTTTGCGGATTTTCCTTATAAACCATTGAGGTACAAACTGTACCAAGAATAATCCCCCCAGCGTTGACGATAAATTCTCCCCTATTCAAAAAAGACGATTTAGAACATAAATATCGTGTTTATTTCGATATCATCTCCAAAATCATATCTCGTGTAGTCATCAATTTAATCTTGTGAACAGAGTCTTTATAGTCACCACTGGAAATTCGGTTTTCCAGCTCTTTTAATAATTCTTCTACTGTAGTTTTTTTTTTCATAAAAAATTTAAAAAGACATGGGTACTTCCACCAACAAAATTTTGGAATGGGGTTGGGCGAAAAAAGAAATTTTTTCTAATTCCCAGATCCCCATTGCATCACGTTTGTCTAGCTTTTGATCCCATAAAGTAAAGGTACCATCAATTACAAAGACATAGACTCCATTTCCTTTTTTTTTGATTTGGTATTCTGTTATTATGTCCTGGTCAAAATCACCCAAGTGAAACCAAGCGTCTTGGTTAATCCACATGCCTTCATCTTTGGCATTGGGAGACAAAACTTGATAAAAGGTATTTTGTTTTTTCAATCCCCTTATTGACATTTGATCATAGCGTGGCTGCACATTTTGCTCCTTGGGCATGATCCAAAGTTGGAGCAAATTGATTGGTTTGTCCCGGTTTTTGTTGTATTCACTGTGATAAACTCCAGTTCCAGCACTCATTACCTGTATCTCACCTTCGGTGATTGCCCCTACATTACCCATGTTATCCTTGTGTTCAAGGTCTCCCTTCAATGGGATGGTAATGATTTCCATATTGTCGTGAGGGTGTGATCCAAAACCCATGCCCGGTGCGATGGTGTCATCGTTTAAAACCCTTAAGGCTCCGAAATTCATTCGTTGTGGATCGTAATATTGTGAAAAACTAAAGGAGTAGTTGGCGCTTAACCATCCATGATTAGCTTTCCCTCTGGAATTAGCAGGATGATAAATTGTTTTCATATATTATGTAGACACAATAGTTGTATATACAAATAAATATCATTCTTCTGAGTTTTCCTTTTTTTTATTTGCATCGTTCACAGCATCTATGAGTTTTGATTTGGCATCCAGATACTTAATAAGAGTTTTGACCTTGGTTTCGGTTTCCGTTTTTTCTCTGTATTTTGCCTTTTCCTCTGCTATGGTAGATTGAATTTCTTTGTAAGTAGAAAAAACAAAACCCAACACAATGGCCACTGCAATGAGAATGGCTAAAATTTCTTCTGTATTGTTTAGACTTAACATTCTAAAAAATTACTCTAATTTAAGAAATCCAAACTATATTTGGAATCGTAAAAAACAGACCACTTTGTTGATGAACAAATTCTCCAGAATTTTAATTGCACTGCTAACATTCTTCACGCTCTATGTTCAAGCCCAAGATAGTATTCAGCAAAAAATCACCTTAAAGGAAATCACCTTAGACGCCATTCGAATCAAGACTCCCAAACGCATTATACCTTTTGCGTTAAGTCACCGCACTTTTAAGCTCCGACAGCTAGACATACCCCAGAATTCATTGCAGGATTACCTCACTTCGGTTCCGGGTTTGTATGCTCAAAACTCTCAAAATTTTGCTCAAGACCTTCGGCTTTCTATTCGTGGTTTTGGCGCGCGCTCCGGTTTTGGCATCAGGGGCATCCAATTGATTGTGGATGGTATACCTGAAACCACTCCTGATGGTCAAGGACAATTGGACAACCTTCCCTTAGGGCTTATTCAATCCCTTACTGTGCTTAGGGGACCGGCTTCATCTTTTTATGGCAATGCTTCCGGTGGGGTCATTAAGATCAATACATTAGAGGATTTTAAAGACAATTTTGTGCGCCTTCGGGCACAAGGCGGTAGCTACTCCAGTAGGAATTTAGCGGCTACTGTTGGATTAAAAAACAATAATACCAAGGCTGTTTTTTATCAAAACATTACTGAGTCTGAAGGTTATCGCGATCACAGTAAATTCAAACAACAGGTTTTTAATGCTAGGGTTTGGCACGATGTTTCTGATCGTTCCCAAATCCGTTGGCAATTTAATTACACTCACAGTCCCTATGCCTATGACGCGGGAGGGGTTGATGCACAAAGTGTAGCCCAGAACAGAAGGCAGGCACGTGCACAAAACAAAAGCTTTCAAACCTACGAAACCGTTGACCACCTTAAAACAGGCCTTCAATGGGAAAAGCAAATAAACGACAAGCTTAGCTGGGAAAACTATGCCTTTTATGCCCGCCGGGATTTTGTAGGACGATTGCCATTTGGTTATGGAGGGGTTATAGATCTTAAAAGAGACTATTACGGACTAGGTTCGGCTTTGGAATACCAAGTAAATAATAATCACCGGATTCAATTTCGTTTCTCCCTTGCAGATCAAAAAGACCACCGCAAGCGTTTTGAAAACCTCGATGGATCATCGGGGGACAAAACCCTTGACCAAGAGGAGCTTTTTTTTAATACCGCTTTAAGTATAATCGATCAAATGAAATGGAGTTTTGGGGTCCTCAGATTGGGCTTAAGATTTGACCGCCAAAACTTAGGAACCCAGCGGGAAAGTGATCAGGTAAAGCTTAATAGTTTTAATCCCAGTATTGGGTTTACCTTCACCCAATGGGGTAGTCATGTTATGTTCGCCAGTTTTTCCAGTAGTTTTGAAACCCCAACCCTAAACGAGCTTTCGGCCAATCCCAGCGGTAATAATGGCTTCAACCCAGATCTTTCTCCTTCAAAAGCCCGTAACCTTGAATGGGGATGGAGATATACAGCCCCAGGAAATACCCTTGAGGTGATCCTTTATGCAATCAAAACTCGCAACGAAATTTTGCCCTATGAATTGGCCGCTTTCCCGGGTCGAGATTTTTATCGCAATACAGGGAATACCCGAAGAATGGGCATCGAACTTTTTTGGGAACATCAAAAAGGACCCCTGGAGTGGTCTATAGCATACAACTATGCTACGCTTAAATTCGATGATTATCTATTAGGAGATCAAAACCTTTCTGGAAATCAGCTGCCTGGAGTTCCTAAACAACAACTCAGCGGCACATTGTTATACTCTTTTTCAAAGGGATGGGCTAGCGCTCTTCAAGGCCAGTACACAGGAGCACTGTATGCTGAGGATGCTAATCAGACACAGGTGGAGGATTACTTTCTCTCCAACATCCGGCTATGGAAGTCTTTAGAAAATCTATCTTTTTTTGGGGGTGTCAACAACCTACTAGACAGGGACTATTTTGATAATATTCGGATCAACGGATATGGTAAAAGATATTACGAACCAGCTCCTATGAGAAATTTTTATTTTGGAATGAGCTATACATTTTAGTTAATTGCTTGAAACTTGAGGCAGACTAATAATATACTTTCTATTATGATTAGCATTACCTATTTAGTTGCCTCATTAAATCATATCTAATTTTAAGTGAGACAAAATTATTTTTTTACATAGGATAGAGTAGTTAAATTTTAAACTGGAAGCACAATTGATAAGTAATTGTTTATAAATAAAATAAGGACTGAGAGAGTTTTTAATTAAAAACCACCCGCCCCAAACAGATTAATTTAATTGGACTTAGAAATTTATACTCATTAGGATTTATTCTAAAAACAGATCTCAAGAGAACTCTTTTTTAGGTTTTTTTCAAGTAAATTTGAGTTTGGCACAGTTTTTGTATAGTATGAATAAGTTTTTGAAACTAAATTTTCGAAAATTTTAAACATTATTAATTAATTAAATTTTTATCAAATGAAAAAAGGTTTATTAGGTCTTTTAGTTATTGCTCTGACAATTGTTGGATGCCAAAACTATGATGACCAATTCGACTCACTGAATGATAAGATTGCACTCCTCTCTTCAGAGGTAACTGCTCTTAAAACAATTCAAACAGCCGTAACATCATTAAGTACTAAACTAGACGCTTTAGCGGGTAGTGCACTTACTGATGAAGATTTAAATGATATTCTTAAGGAAGTTGCTGATGTTCAAGCTGCTGTTGATGGAATTGACAACTCTGCTGTTGAAACTGAGGTTGCCGACCTTAACGCTGAGGTAGATGAAATCTTAGAAAAACTTGGAGATTTATTATCTGCAAATGCTTTCTATGAAGGTAATCTAGTTATTAAGAATCTTGGTCAATTGGCTAACGCTCATGAAATGATCAAAACAGGTGCTGATGACCCAACAATTACTGTTAAAGGTAATGTTGATGTTGTAGTTGGTGCTTCTGGTGTTACTAAAGACAGTATTGCATCTGTAAACTTAATTCTTGCAAAAATTAGATCAGTTATGGGTACTGCTACCGTAACTACAGACGCAAATGCTGACTTGGCAGCTTTAACTTATGTAACAGGAAATCTTTCTTTAGACGGTACGTCTGGAAAGGCTAATATTGGAGCTGCTAAACTGCTTACTATTGATGGTAATATGAGAATTACAGGCATTACTGGCGATTTGGTTTTCCAGTCTTTAGGTTCTGTTGCACATGTTCTAATTACTGAAACCGCTGGAACAGCTACTGTTACTTCAATAGATTTTTCTGGAATGACATCTGGTAAAGTAGAGACAGGTACTAACAGTATGTCTTTAGGTGGATGTTTGACTGTAAAACTTGGGGGTGAATTACCTTCTTTTGTTGATCTTCCTAAGTGTACTTCATTTATTCATGGAGGGGCAGTTGCTCAACCAGCTCTTAATTTAACTTTGGGTGGAGCTGCTGCTGAGTTGTCGCTTGCTGCTACATCATTTACTGGTGAAGTTACAATCACTACTACAGGACACATAAATCTTCCAGCATTAAAAAAAGTTACAAAAACTACCCTTATTGGTACTAAAGATGCTTTAACGGCTGATCTTCCTTCACTTGAAGAAGTAGACGGTGGTACTCTTCACATCAATGATAAATTTACTACGGTCAATTTAGATGCTCTTAAAACTTTAAAGAATGACTTAACTATCGACGGTGAAGTTGTTGTTTCGTTGCCAGCACTTGTAGGTGCAAAATCTGGTGCAGGTGTAACTACAATTACTTGTGCTGTAGCTACTACTTTTTCTGCTCCAAAACTGGATACTGCATCTAGAGTTATTGATTTGAAAGCAGCAGTTGATCATATTAGTATTTTGAATCTAAATAACATTTCTACTCCTGTAAGCGAAGTTTTAGAGTGGGCTGCGATCAAAAAAATTGAAGTTGGTGCACAAAAAGGCAATTTTACTACCGCCAGTGCAACAGCATTAGTAGATCTTATCTTTACAGGATTTAAAAACACTCCTGTAGGTGAGGATAACCAAACTAACATACTTACAATTAATGATGCTAATGCAAATATCAAAACTCTTGTAATTGGAGCTACAAGTGCATTGAAAACTTTAAATATTTCTGCAACAGTATTGGAATCGCTTAGCACTGCTGGTGAGATCATAAATACTGATGTCCATGATAACGCTGCACTTGAATCATTTAATTTTGCACACACACACCTTCAAGGTGATAGAGAGTCAACTGTAGCCATCAATAACAATGATGATGCTAAATTTACTGCTGTTGACATGTCTTCTCTTTCTAAAGTTGGTACTGTTATGATAGTTGGTAATGCAAAATTAGCAAGTATAGTTGCTCCAAGCACTAGTGTTCTTGCTACTTCACTTGCCACCGTTTCGGTTACTATTAGTGGAAACGATCTTACAGGAACTTATGAATCTGCTACTGCTCCAACTGGGACAGTTACTTATTCAGGTCCTAAAATTACAAATGCAACTTTATCTTCTTTCAAAGCTTGGATTACTGCTAATGTAAATGTTGATATTGCTGATCCAATCGGGACTACTGATAGAACTATAGCTGCTGCAAACCATGCTAGTTTTGCTTTAAATTCTGGTATACCTGCTGCCTTTGGTGGAGTTACTGCAAACCCAGTCAAATTCAATATTGATGTCGATAATACCGATGTAGTTGGTACTGATGCTGTTGAAACTGGAAACCTCTCTACACTTATGAATGCCGATGCTGCATCTAAAGCTGGTGCTACTGGTTCTGCTGGGGATGAGGATTGTGATAATGATGGAGCAGTTACTTCTCACAGAGAATTAGGAACTGTTGTTGACTAACAATTATCATTTGAAAATTTAAGATGTTATAAATTACATCTTGAAATCAAGAGCCTCCCAATTTGGGAGGCTCTTTTTTTATATCCAAAAGGGAAGGAGTAAAAACAGTAAAGAAAGCAACTGGATGATGATTACCACGACAAAATGGGCATATCCTTTTTCAATTAGTAAATGGTGTAGGTGATTCTGATCTGGGTGAAAAGGAGATTTTTTGTTACCAATACGAATGATAAAGACTCTAAGTAAATCCAACAAAGGATAGACAATCAAACTCATGGCCAAAAAAGGTTTGTTGGCACTTAATCCATCTTTTAATTCATACTCTGACCCCAAAACATGAAAAAGATAAATAGCAATCAATGTTCCCAACATCAAAGAACCTGCATCACCTAAAAAGACCTTATAGTCCTTTTTAAAGTTAAAATAATATAAAGGTAGTAGACTTAAAACAGTAATCACTCCCAAATTGAAAAAGGGACTAGGCTGGTTGGAAAAATACTCGACCAATAAAATCACTTTAATGGTTTCGGTAATGGCCAATCCATCAATTCCATCAATAAAGTTGAAGGAGTTGACAATGACTAAAAAAACAAATACGGTAAAAACCTGACTCCCCAAGCGAGGAATTTCGTTTAAACCCAGAACGCCGTGAAAATCATCGATGATCAAACCTTGATCGATTAATATCTTGGCAACGAAGATTTGTAAAAAAAACTTTAGCTTAAAATCAGCATTGTAAAAATCATCATAAACCCCTACAATAAACATAATACCCAACGGAATCAATAACGAAAAATCAAAAAGGTCAATTTGATTTAAATAAAAATAAAAAGAAAAAATAAATAGAGTTATAAAAACACCTATTCCTCCTGTTTTGGTTGCTTTGGTTTGGTGAATGGATCGATGGTTGATAGCATCAAAATTTTTGAGTCTGGTAAACCACGATTTTAATCCAAAGGAAAAAACAAAGCTGAGCAGAAAAACCAGAAAATAGCTTAAAGGGGTCATGTTTTTTGAAAAGTCAAATTCACAAATAAATCTTTATATTGCAAATTAATAAAGAAAAAATAAGAATGGCTAAATCCGCCCCTAGGCAAGCTTCACTTGACACTTCCAATTTTATTTCCTCCCTACTCATTATTGCATTTCTGTTGGTGGGATTTGTTCCCAATTTGGGAGCCGTAGACAAAATTGCACCTCAGTGGCTTTACCTAAGTCTTATAAACCTCTTATGTGGTGTTTTTTTATTCATCAACCGTAAAATTTTTAAAGAGCGTTTTTTGTTCGTATTGACTTCCTATATGAGTCTGTCCTACATTGGTTTTGTGGTCTGGGCAGCCTTCTCCTATTTTTATGCCATCAATCCTACAGAGGTATTGGTAAATATAGTACGTCAATTCAATACCCTATTTATGTTTTTACATCTTGGGATTTTGCTTTACAACATCAAAGACAAAAACCGTTTGCTCTCCTTGGCCATTATGGCCATACTGACAGTAGAGTTATATGCGGTATTGGAACAAGCCCTACAAATGTATAAGGCTGGTTATATTGATTCTGGTAGCTTAAAGGGTGTAACTGCAAATAGAAATATTACAGCTTTCTCTATTGCTATTAAGATTCCATATGTGATGTATCTTATTTTTAGAAATCCAAAACTGTGGTTAAAGATGACTTATTTCTTTGTAATATTTATGAGCCTTTTTTCATTAAGTATGATCCAAAGTAGGGCTTCATACATTGCAGCAGCATTAATCGGTGTAATGATTTTGGCATGGACTTTATTAAACTATTTTAAATCTCGCTCTTTTAGGGAGTTTTTCATAAACCTTTATTATTTGTTGCCCTTAATTCTAGCTTTGATTTTGAATAAAGTTTTAATTTCTGACAAGGGCGCAGATGCATTATCTCGTGCCGCTACGATATCTATAAGTACTAATGATGGTTCGGTCAACCAGCGCCTTCGTTATTATGAAGATGTTTTGACTCATATCACCAAAAACCCCATTAGGGGGGTTGGGATTGGAAATTGGAAACTGACTTCCATTAATTATGATAAAGAAGACATGTCGGGGTATATCGTGCCATATCATGCTCATAGCGATTTTATTCAATTGGGAGCAGAACTCGGTTTTATTGGTTTTTTACTTTACCTCGGGGTATTTATGTTTGCCGTCTATTTTGCCTTTGTGATCTTATTTAAATCAGATCTAGATGTAGACAACAAATGGTTTGTTTTATTTCTTATCAACGCATTGGGCGTTTATTTTATCGATGCCAATTTGAACTTTCCTATCGCCCGTCCACAAGTTTTGGCCCCATGGGCCCTGACCATGGCTTTAATTGCCTTTTATTATCATCAGGCAACAAAAAGAAAAGCTTCCCCTAAAAAGGTTAAAGCGTTTACTTTTTTCCCATTTTTGACAATAGTACTGATGGTGCCTTCAATTATAATTACTAATACTACATATAAATCGCTAAAAGGGCAGTTAGTTTTACTAAGAGATTTTAATACTAACAAGTTTTCCGTTTCACTTGATAAAATAGATTATATAACCCCCGAGTTACCAAATATTACAGTAACGACTATTCCAATGAAGTCCATCAAGGCTAGATACTATCGCAACGCTAAAAAATATGATAAAGCTTTAGCTCTGCTTAACCAGGGGATACTCGCTAATCCTTATTTGTTTTTTAGTGAAAACCTTAAGGCTCAGATTTTCCTTGAGCAAGGCAAAATAGATAGTGCTGAGGTCAACGCCAGAAAAGCTTTCTATGGATTACCTAAAAATGCTCTTCATGCTACGACTTATGCTCAAATTTTACAGATTACAAAAAATTTATCAGAAGCCAAGAAAGTTTTTAATGAATTAAGTTATAAATCTGGACCCATAATTTGGAAAAACTTTTTGATAATGCTTTCTCAGATTGCCCCTCCTGGGGATCTTGATTTGATTAATTTTTCTACCAAAGCTGCGGAATTTTTCCCCGAAGATAAAGAACTTTTTTCTATCAAGAAACTAGCTGTTATTGGTCAATTAAAAGTAAATGAAGCGGCAAATATATCTCAAAAGGGATTGGATTTTTTTAACCGACAACTTTATGTTGAGGCTGCTATTGAATTTGAGAATGCTTCAAAAATTGATTTTCTTGAATATGCTCACTTTGAGAATGCCGCTAGTGCATATTTTATGGCTGGGGATAATCAAAATGCTTTATTTTTTTCTAACAAAGTAATTAATGAGTTTCAGATTAAAACAGGGAAATCTGAGTATATTAATGGATTAGTATACTTTAATTTTGGAGATAATCTAAGGGCTTGTGAGCTATTACAAAAAGCAATTGATTACGGTTACAGTCAAGCTCAAGCCACCTTTGACCAGCGGCGATGTAATAAATGAATCCCTATAAATTTCTTAAATGAAATACAAAATTGCAGTAATTGGATTGGGATACGTTGGTTTACCACTTGCAGCTGCATTTTCCAAAAAATACACAGTTTTGGGTTATGACAATGACTCAGCAAGAGTAAGAGAGCTTAAGTCTGGCATTGACAGAATCGACCAGTTTTCAAAAGCAGATTTAATACAATTGCATAATTTTCTTAATTTTTCAGATAATCCTGAATCACTGTCTGATTATAACACCTATATCATCACCGTTCCTACTCCGGTTACTCCCTCCAAAAAACCTGATCTGTCTTTTTTGATGAATGCTTCAAAAACTGTGGGGCGTTATCTTAAAAAAGGAGATACAGTCATCTATGAAAGTACTGTATATCCAGGATGTACTGAGGAGGACTGTGTTCCGGTTTTAGAAAAAACATCGGGATTGAAATTTAACACCGATTTTTTTTGTGGTTATTCTCCCGAACGCATCAATCCAGGTGATAAAATCAACACCCTAACCCAAATAAAGAAAGTAATTTCAGGTTCTACTCCTAAGGTAACTGAAAAAGTCGATGCATTGTACCTTTCCATCATTAAAGCAGGAACATATAAAGCACCCTCGATCAAGGTAGCCGAGGCTGCAAAAGCCATTGAGAATGCACAGCGTGATCTTAATATTTCATTTGTAAATGAATTGGCTTTGATTTTTGATCGTATGCAAATTGATACTCATGACGTGCTTGAGGCTGCTGCAACTAAGTGGAACTTTCTTCCCTTTAAACCGGGTCTTGTGGGTGGACACTGTATAAGTGTTGATCCTTATTTTTTAACCCACAAAGCGATCGAATTGGGATACACTCCGGAGGTCATTTTGTCGGGCAGAAATGTTAACAATAGTATTCCACAATTTGTTGCGGCCAAAGTGGTCGATTTGATGCGGCAAAAAGAAATCTATAATAAGGATGCTAAGGCGTTGATTTTAGGAATTACTTTTAAAGAGAATTTTAATGATATTAGAAACTCTAAGGTTCCCGAAATATACAAAGCTTTAGAGGCCGAAGGTCTTGAAGTAGAAGTATATGACCCATTGGCCGATCCTGAATTGGTAAAAAAAGAATACGGAATTTCTCTCACCAAAGCTCCCAGAAAATATGAAGCTGTAATTCTTGCAGTGGCACACCAGGTGTTTCTTGAAAATGGAGTTAGGAAATATAAAAACTCCAATGGAGCTGTACTCTACGATATCAAGTCTTCCCTCGATAGAGAAGTCATCGACGGAAGGCTCTAGTTTTTTAAAAATATTTAATTATGTATTTCAATTGAAAAATAATTTAACTAATTGATTGTTAGGCAGTTGTTTTTCTTTATGACACCTTTTATTTTTTGACTAAAACTAAATACTAAAAAAACTTGATAAATAGTTTTGTTATTTAGTTATTATCAAGTACTTTTGGTACTCATTAATGCATGGAATACGTTTGATAAAAATTTAATCCCCTTAATTAATTGGTTTAACCTTCAATTATTTTAAGGGGTTTTTTCTTTTAAAAAGTATGAAAAAAAAATGGTTTGTAGTTTATACCCGCCCCCAGCAAGAGCTTAAAGTAGCTCAACAGCTCTCTGCTATGGGAATTACAAACTACTGTCCAACCATTACCCTTGTGAAACAATATTCCGATAGAAAGAAAAAAGTAATTAAACCCCTACTTTCTTCTTATGTAATGGTCCATTTGGAGGAAAATAATCATGAGAAAGTTTTTTCATGCTCTGGAATCGTACGCTATCTGTTTTTCCTCGGAAAACCAGCAGTTGTTCCAGTCTTTGAAATTGATCTAATGCAGGATCACCTAAACGGGGTTTATAGCGATATTAAATTAGCTACCTTAACTGTGGGGGAGTCCCATACAATTAGTAAAGGGCCTTTTTCAGGGGTCTGTGGAAAGGTAGTTCAAACAGATAATACAAAAGTTAAATTAGAGCTAGCATCACTAGGGATGAGTATTACCCTTAAAAAACAGGCGGCTTAAAGACTTAACTTTTTAAAATTTCAATGGAAAATATAACTTTGCCCAATTGGGACAGATGGGGCGGAGCCGTCTTAAAAACCAAAGATTCTAATTATGCTAGGTGAGCTAATCACTTCTAAAACACGCCTTCGATTACTAATTAAATTTTTTATCTCTCAGGCCAATCGGGGGTATCTAAATGGGCTTGCCACAGAGATGGGTGAATCCACAAACGCCATTCGAAAAGAGCTTAATCACCTGCAAGGTGCAGGCTATTTAGAAAAAGTAAAAATGGATAATAAAGTCGAGTACAAGGCTAACATCAAACATCCACTGTTTGAAGTGATGCAAAAAGTAGTTTTTAAGCATCTCGGGCTAGAGGATGTTGTTGAGACTGTTTTGGAGCGAATGGGAGGTGTGGATCAGATCATCTTAGTAGGAGATTACGCCAAAGGAAACGACTCCGGTCTCATTGAAGTATTTTTAATTGGCCAGGGGCTTAATATGCAATACATTATCCAGCTTGAGGATAAAATCGAAGACCTTATCGGGCGAAAAGTCAGCTTCTATTTAGCCTCTAAGTTTTTAGCGGATCGAGAACATATTGTACTATTTAATTCAAAAGATAAATGATATCTATAGAGAGTGAAGAGCGTCCTTGGGGACGATTTTTTGTGCTGCATGATGAGCCGACCTATAAGCTTAAGCGAATAGAAGTAGATCCAGGGGGAAGACTCTCCTATCAGTTCCATCATAAACGCTCTGAGGCTTGGACCATACTAGAAGGAACGGGCATAATTACTTTAGATGGACAGGATAAAAGTTATACCAAAGTGCAAACAGTACTTATCCCTCAAGGAGTAAAACACCGGATTGAAAATAAAGAAGAGCAGAAAGTAGTTTTTATTGAAGTTCAAACGGGCAGCTATTTTGGAGAGGATGATATTGTAAGAATTCAAGACGATTATAATAGTGCCTAAATGAGTAAACCAAAAGCGATAATAGTTTCTGGATATTTTAACCCCCTTCATAAGGGGCATATAGAACTCTTTCATAATGCCAAAGAAAAAGGCGATGAGCTTTTTGTGATTGTAAATAATGACCATCAAAGAGGTCTTAAAGGCTCCAAAGAGTTTATGAGTGAAAATGAGCGAGTTTTAATTGTCAGTGAACTTAAAATCGTTGATAAGGTTTTCTTATCCATTGATCAGGAAGGAACAGTATGTGGTTCAATCGAAAAAATTTTCAAAGAATTTGGTAATTTTTACGATCTGTATTTTGCTAATGGTGGTGACCAGAATAATGATATATGTCCTGAGCTTCCGCTTTGTAATAAATATGGAATTGGTCTTATTGATGGATTAGGAGATAAGATACAATCTTCATCTTGGCTATTAAAAAAATAAAATGGAGGTAAAAAACATTTGTTGTATTGGAGCTGGGTATGTTGGAGGACCTACTATGGCAGTTATAGCCCTAAAGTGCCCCCACATCAAAGTCACCGTTTTAGACGCCAATCCAGAGAAGATAAAAGCTTGGAACGGGACTTTAGATTCCTTGCCTGTTTATGAGCCAGGTCTAGCTGAGGTAGTAAAAGAGGCACGAGGAAGAAACCTTTTTTTTTCAAATGATATCGCTGGAAATATCGAAAAAGCTGAGATGATCTTTATGGCGGTTAATACCCCCACTAAAACAGAAGGTGAAGGAGCGGGTATGGCTGCTGATCTTCGTTACATTGAAGCCTGCGCTTATGATATTGCAAAGTATTCCAAATCAGATAAAATAGTAATTGAAAAGTCAACCCTTCCAGTTCGAACAGCAGAAAAGATAAAGGATATATTAGATAAGAATTCTACCAACATCCACTTTGAAATACTTTCAAATCCAGAGTTTTTAGCTGAGGGAAGTGCCATTCAGGATCTCTTTAAATCAGACCGAGTTTTAATAGGAGGTGATGAATCAGAGTCTGGACAACAAGCGGTTAAGGCCCTAGTTGATATTTATGCCAATTGGATTTCAAAAGAGAAAATCTTAACTACGAATGTATGGTCCTCTGAGCTTGCTAAACTCGCTTCAAATGCCATGCTGGCCCAGCGTATATCTTCAATAAACAGTCTTTCTGCACTTTGTGAAAAAACAGGTGCAGATATAAAAGAATTATCCAAAGCAATTGGATCGGATCATCGTATAGGGCCACATTTTTTAAATGCTTCGGTTGGTTTTGGGGGGAGTTGTTTTCAAAAAGATATATTAAATTTAGTGTATTTATGTAAATATTATGGTTTGGATGAAGTTGCTGATTATTGGCATCACGTAATCAAAATAAATGACTTTCAGAAAAAAAGATTTGCTCAAAAAATTTTAGATTATTTTGGAGGTAACTTAAATGGCAAGGTAATTTTAATTCTAGGTTGGGCATTTAAAGAAAACACGAATGACTCCAGAGAATCACCAGCTATATATGTATCAAATTACTTATTCAAAGCAGGTGCATCATTAGTTATTTTTGATCCTAAGGTTTCACAAAATAATATTATTAGTGATATTGAGAATTACTGGGAAATAAAATATAAAGAATCATCTGAAAATTTGCTGATATTAGACGAATTGGAAACAGCCAACCTAAATATAGATTGTATTGCTATACCAACTTTTTGGTCTCAATTTGAAAAATTCTTGCTAAGATTTTCTTCTGACTTAAATACATATAATAAACCAATCTTTCAAATAAAAAATTAAATCCTTTTATATTTATGATACCCTACGGGAGGCAAAATATTATTGACGAGGATGTTGAGGCTGTTATTAAAATCTTAAAATCAGACTATCTAACACAGGGACCCACAACTCCAATTTTTGAAAATAATCTTAAAGAATACACAAATACCAAATATTCAGTTGCTCTAATTAATGCTACATCTGCACTTCATATTGCATGCTTGTCTTTGGGGCTAAGTAAGGGAGATTTTTTATGGACTTCACCAATTTCATTTGTTGCATCAGCCAATTGTGCTAGGTATTGTGGCGCAGAAATCGATTTTGTTGACATTGATTCTTCATCGTATAATTTATGCCCAATAGCCCTAGAAGAAAAATTAATTCAGGCAAAAAAAAACAAGAGATTGCCTAAAATAATTATACCAGTTCATCTTTCAGGACAATCTTGTGAAATGAAAAGAATCAAAGAACTTTCAGACCAATATGGATTTAAAATTATAGAAGACGCTTCACATGCAATAGGAGGTGAATATAGAGGTAAAAAAATAGGTAATTGTGAATATTCTGACATCACTGTCTTTAGTTTTCATCCTGTAAAAATTATTACCACTTGTGAAGGAGGGGCATGTATGACAAATCAAAAGAAAATTTATAAAAACTTACAAAGTTTACGAAGTCATGGTATTACAAGAGATCCAATTGAAATGATTAACAAAAAGCCTGGAGAGTGGTATTATGAACAAATTCAATTAGGGTTTAATTATAGGCTTAATGATCTTCAAGCAGCTTTAGGCATTAGTCAATTAAAAAGGGTAGATGAATTTGTGAGAGAGAGAAATTCTATTGCAAATTATTATAATAAAATTTTTAAGGGACACCAATTTGTTAGGACACCTAAATTAATAAATGATGTCTACTCTTCATATCACTTGTATATAATTAGGGTTGATTCTATTAAAAGGAAAAATATTTTTGATAGATTAAGAAATTCTGGGGTCTTTGTAAATATACATTATATTCCTATTTATAAGCATCCTTATTACAAAGACATCGAAAGTTCAAGCTTAACTAACTCAGAAAACTATTATAAAGAAGCAATTAGTATTCCAATATTTCCATTTTTAAAAAAGGAAATGCTTGATCAAATAAAAAAAGTAATTGATGAAGTAGATAATTTTCAAAGCATATTTTAATTGGAGAAAAAACTTATTCTTGGGACCACGCAATTTGGTTTAAGTTATGGAATTAATAATAAAGTTGGCCAAATTTCAAACAATGAAGCAGCTAAGATTCTTGATTATGCTTATGAAAAAGACTTAGTCATCCTTGATACAGCACCTGTTTACGGAAATTCGGAGAAATTAATTGGAGATTATTTGAAAAAAAACAAGCATAAGGAATTTAGAATCATAACAAAAATTAGTAGTAATAAAGAGTCCTTATCACAACAATTTTTAAAATCTCTTCAAAATATGAGGGTTGAAAAAGTTAATACTATACTTTTCCATTCAATTGAATTATATAAACATTTTAAATCAGAAATAAATTCTTTTTTAGAAAAATTTAAGGGGAGTAGATTCAATGAACTAGGGGTTTCATTATACACAAATGACGATATAATTTCTGTGATTGGTGATAAAAGAATTGACAGAGTTCAAGTCCCATTTAATTTGCTTGATAATGCTTCAAAAAGGGAATCTGTTTTTTTAGAATTAAAAGCAGACTCAAAAAAAGTTGATACTCGATCGATATTTTTGCAGGGTTTGTTCTTTAAGCCTCCCCCAGAAATACCATTCTTTTTCAATCCAATTCGAGAGGAATTGTTTTCTTTACACAAACTTAGCAAGGATTTTCGAATATCAATAAATTGTATTGCTTTAACATATGCAATTCAAAAGAATTATATTGACTCTGTTCTAATAGGAGTTGATTCATTTAACCATCTGAAAAAAAATCTTTCTTCAATTAATAATGAGATTCCAAAAGAATTATCAAACATAATTGACTCAATTAATATTAAAGATGAGCACATACTAAACCCAAGTTTATGGCCAAAATTTTAATAGTAACTCAAGCAAGGCTTCAAAGTACAAGACTACCCAAAAAAATCTTAAAGGAAATTAATGGGAAGAGTTTACTTCGAATTCATTTAAAGAGCTTAAGTAAATCAAAATACTATAAAAATCTAGTTGTAGCTACTACCATGGAAAAAGGGATAAAAAAGATTATCGATTGCCTTAAAAGAATGTCTATAAAATACTATCAAGGAAGTGTCCATGATGTTTTAGATAGATATTATAGAGCATCTTTACCGCACAACCCAGATTATATTGTAAGAGTAACTTCAGATTGTCCTCTTATTGATGCTAGTTTGATGGATGAAATTATTGATTATGCAATTGACAAAAACGTTGATTATGTTTCAAATAATTTAATTGAGCAATATCCAGATGGTCAAGATGTTGAAATTATATCCGCGAATGCTCTTCAAATTGCATGGGAAAGAGCAGAAAGTATTCATGACAGGGAAAATGTAACACCATTTATAAAAAATAATTCGACTTTTTTTGGTCATAATTTATTTACTTCTGAGAATTTCTCGTGCAATCAAAATTATAATCATATAAGAATGACAGTAGATGAACAGAGTGATTTTGATGCAATTAAGGTACTTATAAATAACTTGGGTTTTGGAAGAGACTGGGGTACTTATACAAGGTTCATAGATGATAACCAATATCTATTTAAAAATCAACAAATAATTAGGAATGAGGGCAGTAAATTATAAATTTAGTTTAAGCTATGGGAAAAGGACAAGATCTATATAAGTATGCAAAAAAATTAATACCTGGGGGGACAATGTTATTGTCAAAAAGACCCGAGATGTTCCTACCTGGGGGTTGGCCTTCATACTTTTCAAAAACAAAAGGTTGTTGTGTTTGGGATCTTGAGGGAACCAAATATACAGATGTGAGCATCATGGGCATTGGGACAAATACATTGGGTTATTCACATCCAAAGGTAGACAGGGCAGTTTACAAGACAATAAAGAAAGGAAATTTAAGTACTTTAAATTGTCCAGAAGAGGTCATACTTGCAGAGAAATTAATTGAAATTAACCCGTGGGCAGATATGATTAGATATGCGAGGACTGGAGGGGAAGCAAATGCAATAGCAATAAGGATTGCAAGAGCTGCTTCAGGAAAAAATAAAGTGGCTATTTGTGGTTATCACGGCTGGCATGATTGGTATCTATCTGTTAACCATAATTCCAAAGGGGATTCTTTAAGTAATCATTTACTGCCAGATATAGATACCCTAGGGGTTCCTGATGAACTAAAAAATACAGTTTTCCCTTTTCTATATAATAATTATGATCAACTTTTGAATATTGTAAATGAAAATGATATAGGAATTATTAAAATGGAGGTTGTAAGAAACATTCCTCCTGAGAAAAATTTTTTACAAAAGGTAAGGGCTCTATCAAAACAGAAAAATATAATACTCATTTTTGATGAATGTACGTCTGGTTTTAGAGAAACATTTGGCGGTATTCATCAAAAATATAATGTAGAACCAGATATAGCCATGTACGGTAAGACATTAGGAAATGGATATGCAATTACTGCTGTAGTTGGAAAGAGAGAAATTATGGAAGCTGCACAAAAAACCTTTATAAGCAGCACTTTTTGGACAGAGAGAATTGGTCCATCTGCCGCTATATCTTCTCTTGAAGTAATGAAAAAAGAAAGGTCATGGGAAAGGATATCAACTACTGGAGAAAGAATACAAAAAAATTGGAAGCTGATTTCTGAACGTCAAAAAATCAATATCAAAATACAAGGGATACCAGCATTATCCACATTTAGTTTTGAGCACTCAGATCACCTAAAGTTCAAAACTTTTCTTTGTCAAGAACTTTTAAAAAATGGTTATTTGGGTACCACAGCATTTTATTCAAGTATCTCACATTCAGAAAAAATTTTAAATAGATATTTTGAGGTTTTAGAAGAGATATTTTATGAAATTTCGAAATGTATCAATGGGAGTGCAGATATTAATAATATGCTTAAATATCCCATTGCTCATTCTGGTTTCAGCCGTCTAAATTGAAAATGGATACACAAAATTATTATACACTAAAAAAACAAAATTTTCAATTTGGTATTTATAAATTAATTCCAATTCGGTTTGAAGATCGATATAAAATAATGGAATGGCGTAATGAGCAATTATATCATTTACGCCAACCAAAACCACTCACAAAATCAGAACAGGATTATTATTTTAAAAATGTAGTAATACCCCAGAAAACACAAAAAACCCCAGACCAAATATTATTTAGTTTTTTAAAAAAAGATAACCTGGTTGCTTACGGCGGATTGGTTCACATAAATTGGATTGACAAAGATGCTGAAATCTCGTTTGTAATTAAAACATCTATTGAAAAGAATAATTTTATAAGTTTTTGGAATATCTATTTAAAACTCATCGAAGATGTTGCATTTAATTTTTTAAAATTCAAAAAAATTTATATTTATTCTTTTGATGTTAGACCGTTACTTTACAATATAACAAAACAAAATAATTATAAACATGAGTCTACTTTAGAGCAACACGTAAAAGTTGAAAATATTTTTGTAGATGTACATATTCATTCTAAATTAAAACAGTGAAGAATTTAAAAATTCAAATATTGATCGATAATCCAAATTCATGGATGTGGCAATATGTAGATAGAATCGAAAGTGAAATTTTAAAATACAACTCTTATTGTGAAATAATCGATAAATCTAAAAAGGTAAAAAAAGGTGATATATTAATTCTCTTATCATGTGAACAAATATTCAAAAAATTAAATCTTAATAAATTCAATTTAGTCGTTCATGCGAGTAATTTGCCAAGAGGTAAAGGATTTTCACCTGTAACATGGCAAGTTTTAGAGGGGAAAAATAAAATTCCAATTTGTTTGTTAGAAGCAGATGAAAAAGTAGATTCGGGAGGTATATTTTTTAAAGATTATATTGAACTTGAAGGACACGAATTAATTAATGAAATAAGGGAAAAGCAGTTTTTTAAAACACTAGAACTAATTACAAGATTTATAAATGGCAAGGATTATCCAAAAAAAACCTTACAATCTGGTGTAGAATCATTTTACAGAAGAAGAAATAAAGAAGATAGTATTATTGATACAAATCAAACGATATCTTCATTATTTAATAAATTAAGAACTGTGGACAATATTAGGTATCCTGCATATTTCAATTTTAAAGGGTATAAGTATTTGATAAAAATTGAAAAAATTAAAAATTAATACTTTTAAACTTAAAACTTTCTTTTGACCGAAGCTAATCTAATATTGAGTTCAAATTCTATTTATCATAGTTTATTGAAAAACTTAAATTTAAAATCAGATCTTGAATGGGTTTATTTAGACAATAAAAATTTGATGAAGCGTTCCAAATAATTAGAACAAAATATTAAAATGGATTTTAATTTTAAAAGGGTATTTATAGTAGCAGAATTATCTGCTAATCATGGAGGTGATATAAATATAGCTATTGATTCAATAAAAGCAGCAAAAAAATCTGGAGCGGATGCTATTAAATTACAGACCTATACTCCAAATACTATGACCATTGATTCAAAAAAAAAAGATTTTATAGTAAATGGTGGAAGTATATGGGATGGTCAAACTTTTTTTGACTTGTATGAAAAAGCACATACTCCATGGGAATGGCATTTTGAACTTTTTAAAGTTGCCAGAGAAGAAGGACTAGAGTATTTTTCAACACCCTTTGATAAAAAAGCTGTTGATTTGCTCGAAGAGTTGGATAATCCTATTTATAAAATTGCTTCATTTGAAATAAATGATATACCTCTAATAAAATATGTAGCATCAAAAGGTAAACCCATGATATTATCTACAGGAGTTGCTACTATTGAAGACATTAAATTAGCGCTTGATACAATTAGAGCTGAAGGTAATAACCAAATAGCATTATTAAAATGCACTTCCAGCTATCCTGCCCCTATAAATGAAGCCAATTTACTAATGATTAGGGACTTTAAACAAAAATTTAAAGTAGTCACAGGTCTTTCTGATCATACAATAAGTAATACTTCTGCTATTGTAGCAACCTCGCTTGGGGCAAAAATTATCGAAAAGCATTTTATTCTGGACAAATCTATTGGAGGACCTGATGCTTCATTTTCACTTGATGCGAAAGAATTCTCCAACATGGTTAATGCAGTAAGAGAAACTGAATCAGCAATTGGTGAAATAGATTACGAACTTACCAAAAAGCAAAAGTTAGGAAAAATATTTTCAAGATCTTTATATGTTGTCAAGGATTCAAATAAAGGTGAAATAATTACAGATGAAAATATACGGTCTATAAGGCCAGGATTTGGAGGACATCCAAAATATTTGGATAAATTAATTGGGAAACAATTTAAAAATAATTTTAAAAGAGGCGATAGATTTACAAATGATGATATTAAGGGTCATTTAAAATGAAAAAGATAGCTGCTATAATTGAAGCTCGAATGACATCAAGTAGACTTCCAGGTAAAGTCCTACTAGAATCAGGAATTAATAAACCGCTATTACTTTGTTTAATTGAAAGAATTAGAAAAGTAAAAAACATTGATCAAATAATAATTGCAACAACAACGAATAGTCAGGATAACAAAATTGTAGAATTTTGTAAAGAAAATAAAATCAATTTTTTTAGAGGGAGTGAAAACGATGTTATGGCTAGAGTTTTAAATGCCTCACTAAAATTTGAAGTTGATATTATTATTGAAATTACAGGTGATTGCCCAATTATAGACCCTGAAATAATAAGCTTAGTTTTAAACACACATTTAGAAAACCAATATGACTACACTTCTAATTGCAATTTTAGATCTTTTCCAGACGGCATGGATGTGCAAGTTTTTTCGACTAAAATACTTTCAAATTCATATAAATTAGTAAAAACTAAATTGGAAAAAGAGCATGTAACTTTAGAAATAAGAAAGTCATCTAAATATTCTAAAATCAATTTAGTAGCTCCACAAAATTATTTTTTACCAGACCTAGGACTAACTTTAGATGAAGAAGGAGATTATCTTTTGATTTCTTCTTTGTTCAAACACTTTAAAAATAATGATTTTGGGTTGAAACAAATTTTAGATTTCCTTAAAGAAAAGAATCAACTCATAGAACTTAACAAAAATGTGGTTAGAAAAGGAGACACTTAAAAACACAAAACTAGGAGTAATTTTATGTGACGCGGGAGGTACCTTCCATACCATTTCATTGTTGGAGGAATTTAAAATAAAACCGAATTTTTATTGTGATGGACCTTCACTTGAAATTCTTAAATTTTCAGAGCCAAAGAAATCTCTCAAACAATTTATCAGTGATAATGATTTAATTTTGACATCTAATAGCTGGTCTTCAGATATTGAACTCAGAGCTATTAAGGAGGCAAAACATAAAGGGAAGAAAGTATTTACAGTCCTAGACCATGTTGTTAATTTCGATAATAGATTTATTTTAAATGGCGAACTTTTATTACCAGATTCTATCATCTTATTTGACAATGAATCATTTATAAAAGCTAAAGAAATTTTTGGGAAATATGATGTCAGTTTATATCAGTGCAAATCAAATTATTTTTTAAATAAATTTCTTAATGAAATAAAAATCAACAGTCCGAAAAAAAACTTTATACTTTATATAGATGAACCTATTAAGGATCACTATGAAAAAATGTTAAAAAATAAATTTGAATATAGGGGCTTTAATGAATACACAGGAATAAATTTTTTTATGGAGAAAATAAAAGAGACAAAGTTTGAAAAATTTAATATTGACATTAAATTACACCCATCTTCAAAAGCCAACAAATATGACTATTTAAGGCATGATCAAATTAAAATTTTGAATCCAAAAATAAAATTTGAGAGTATAATATCTGCATATAATTTTGTAGTTGGCTATGAATCAATGGCCCTTTATCTTGCAACTAAAATTGAGCCAAGAATTAATGTCTATTCATTAATCCCTCCTTTCGTAAAAGACAAAAATATTTTTAACTTAAACTCTTTTTATGATCTTTAACGTTGCTTTGTTTGGTTTAGGGAATGTGGGATTTAAATACGATAAATATGCCAAAAATAAATCTTATTTAACTCATTATTCAACAATTAAAAACCTAGATGGTTTTAAGCTTAGCTTAGCTATTGACAATGACAAAAATAATAGAAAAGAATTTGAAAAAATTACCAAGATCAAAGCAATTTCTACAGATGAATTACCAAGAGGGAATAAAAAAATTGATATAGTAATAATAGCAACACCACTTAAAACTCATATTGAGATAATTAAAAAGGCAGTTATTTTGAAGCCTAAGTTTATCTTATGTGAAAAACCTCTTTCTTTATCAAATATTGAAACAAAGGATATAATTAAGTTATGTTCCTTTAACAAAATTAATTTGGAACTTAATTATTTTAGAAGATTTGAAAAATCAGCTGTAGAAATTAAAAAAAAATTAAACAACATTTCTTTTTTTAGAGCGACGGTCTTTTATTCTAATGGATTTATTAATAACGGATCTCACTTTTTAGATCTAATAACCTATTGGTTTGGGAAACCAAAAAACATTTTTTTGAAAAAACAAAACGGAATATTAACAAAGTCTTACAAAGATTATGACCTGGATTTTGAATTAAATTATGGGATTGGGGATGTGAATTTCTTTTCTTGGAAAGAAAATCTTTATTCAAACTATAGCATAAGAATTTATACAGATTTATTTAAAATAGACTACGATATTAACGGTTATAAAACTACAATGCATAGTAGGATTGATGATCCAGAATATAAAGGTTTTAAAAGATTAAATGAGGAATCAATAATCATCAAAAATAATTTAAGTAATGGGTTTAAGCCTATATACTTAAAAATTTATTCTAACATGGAGAAAATGGTTGAAACGGATTTTAATAAAATTCAAATTGTGCCAAAAATAATTAATCGAATTTTAAAACAAATATGAAAAATAGACTAGCCATCCTTGGAGGAGAAAAAACTATAAACCATTCTTTCAAAAGGTTTAATACAATTGGTGATGAAGAAATAAATGCGGTGGTTAAAGTCATGAAATCAGGTGTGCTATCAAGCTTTTTGGGATCCTGGTCTCCCGAATTTTATGGAGGGAAATATGTCAAAGCTTTAGAAAAAGCTTTTGAAAAAAAATATAATGTTAAATATGCGTTAGCCGTTAACTCATGGACCTCAGGACTAATATGTGCAGTTGGAGCTCTTGATATAGAGCCAGGCGATGAGATTATTTTAACTCCTTTTACTATGTGCGCTTGTGCTTCAGCAATAATACATTGGAATGCAATACCAGTATTCGTAGATATAGATGAAGACACTTTTAATATTGACCCTAGCTTAATTGAAAATCACATCACAAAAAAAACAAAAGCAATAATAGCTGTTGATATTTTTGGACATCCATGTGAAATATCAAAAATTATGAGAATTGCAAAAAAACATAATCTTAAAGTTATTTCTGATTCAGCTCAATCACCGTGGTCCAAAAATCAAGATAGGGTAATTGGAACACAATCTGATATTGGTGGATACAGTCTAAATTATCACAAACATATCCATACCGGTGAAGGTGGAATAATAGTTACAAATGATCAAAATTATTATCAAAGAATGGCACTAATACGGAATCATGCTGAAGCAGTTGTTGGTGATATGGGGAGAATGGATCTAAACAACATGATTGGATATAATTTTAGAATGGGTGAAATAGAAGCTGCTATTGGTATAGAACAATTAAAAAAATTAGAAAGCATCGTTCAGAGAAAACAGGAAATATGCAATTTATTATCACAAGGGCTAAGTTTCTTGGATGGGCTTATCACCCCATATATAAATAAAAAAAATACACATTCATTCTATGTTTATCCCATAAAATTAGATAAGTTAAAAATAAGGGTATCTAGAGAAAGAATAGTTGAAGCATTAATTGAAGAAGGAATATATGAAGGATTAGCAAATGGTTACGTAAATCTTCATTTACTACCAATTTTTCAAAAAAAAATTGCATATGGTAAAAGTGGTTATCCTTGGAATTTAACCCAAAACGGAAAAACCATTTCATATAAAAAAGGAATTTGTCCTGTCGCAGAAAAACTCCAAGATGAGACTTTAATAATGTTTGAGGTTTGTTTATTTGAACTTTCAAACTCAGATATAGAGTTAATTATCAAAGCTTTTAAAAAAGTATGGAAAAACCTAGATAAACTGTGAATATAATACTAATTAATAAAGCAGAAGATTTTTCAAAGATTAATGAAATCAATGCAGATCTCGCTTAGACAAAGTATACTGGTGTAAAAGTCTTAGAAAATTAAAACTTTAAATACAGTAACAAAGCTAAAACCTAAATAAAATTTAGAAAAGGCCTAGCATAAAATAACTTATGGAAATATCATTAATAATGAATCAAAATTCATATGTTGGAAGAGAATACTTAGAGGCATTGAAAAAAGAAGACATAAAAGTAGATGTGTTATCTATTGGCCTACATCCAGAGAGAGATTTAATAGAGGAAGAACGTTGCGGTAAATTATGGTCTCCAAAAGACCAAGTGAGTTTAGCCAAATACCATTATTTCTATAATTTCCCCCACTTAAAATCAAAACAACTAAATAGGTTTTTAATTATGAAAAAATACGATTTGGGGATCCAAGGAGGTACAGATATAATAAAGGAAAATATCATTGATAAATACAAATTAGGTATCTTAAATTTTCACCCAGGTCTTCTCCCTCAATATAGAGGTTGTAGTGCACCAGAATGGCAAATTTACGAAAATAAAAATGTTTATTCGACTTGTCATATTATTGATAAAGGAATTGATACAGGCAAAATTGTTGCAAAAAAACAATTAAACACAAATTATAAAAGCTATTACCATTTTAGAGCATCTATATATAAAGAAATTTCTATTTTCTTAGTTAATACAATTAAGAATATTATAGAAAATAAGGGTTTTGTTAATAAACCATATAATCAGGAGGAGAAAATAGCAGTTTATAGAAAATATATTGGAAAAAAAAAAATTGACTACATCAAAAAAAATTATTTCAATGAGTAAAATTTGACAAATTTTATAAAAAATTATAGTTAACGATGCTAAATAAAAAATTTATTGTTTTTGATAGGGATGGAACTTTAATAAAATATGTTCCTTATTTAAGTAATCCGTCGTCCGTAGAATTAATTCCCGGTGTAAAGGAATTTATAAATAATTTACTCAAAAACTCCAATAAACTTTTCTTACATACAAACCAATCTGGCGTAAGCAGAGGATTATTTAATATTCAAGAAGTTATAAAATGTAATGAAAGATTATTTGAATTATTAGGATTTGGGGATGACTTATTTGAAAGAATTTGTATTGCTACAGAATTAAGTTTATCTAATAATTCCTATCGTAAACCCTCACCAAGATTTGCAAATGAAATAATCAATGATTACGAAATCGATAAAAGTGATTTATTTTATATTGGAGATAATATTTCTGATCTTGAAACAGCTAATAATACTGGATGCAATGCATATGGTATTCTTAATAAAAAATTAAATTATAGTGTTGAAAACAACACTTTGGGATATAGAATTTTTAAAAACATTATAGATCTAAATAACTTTTTATATGAAAACTAATTTAGAAAAATATTGTATATCATTTTCATCTACAATTAAAGAGGCAATTGAAAAAATTGAAATTAATGAAGAAGGATTTATTTTAATTATTAATGAAAAAAATGTTCTTCTTGGAATAGCTACAGATGGAGATATTAGAAGGCATTTGATAAAAAAAGGAGTATTAAATGATAAAATAGTGGAATGTTCAAATAAAAATTTCATAAGTGTTGATCAAAAAACTTCTTATGAAGAAATTTATAAAATGCTAGATGATAATATTAAGTTACTACCAGTTTTAAACAACAAAAAGGTTTTAGTAAATGTTATTACCAAAAAAAATATTCCAGAAAGACAACAAAGAGATTATTACAGTAGGGCAAAAGCTCCAGTTAGAATTAGTTTTAGCGGAGGTGGATCTGACACCACATCTTATTTGAAAAATAATAATGGAGCTGTAATAAACACAACTATATCCCTTTTCAGTCATTGTTCATTAAAAAAAAGGGAAGATAAAAAAATCATCATTGATTCAATTGATTTAAATCAAAATAGTAGTTTTCAGGACTTAAATCAAATGAATTCAAATCCAGGAAAATTTAAACTAATAAATGCATTATTGAATACAATTAATCTTGATCATGGCGTAGAACTCTCTTTAAAGTCTGACTTCCCTTTTTCATCAGGATTAGGGGGGTCTTCAGCAGTTTGTGCTTCAATATTGGGTTGCTTCAATGAGTTTAGAAATGACAAATGGGATGAATATGAAATCTCTGAATTAGCTTACCAAGCCGAAAGATTATATCTAGGTATTGAAGGAGGTTGGCAAGATCAATATGCAACGGTTTTCGGAGGCTTCAACTTGATGGAATTTAAATCAAAAAATAATTTGGTAATCCCGATAAGGATATCAAACGAAAAAAAATTAGAGCTCGAAGCATCACTTATTCTTTGTTATACAAATAGTAATCATTTAGATTTAAACATACACCACAATCAAAAAAATAATTTAGTAAACAAATTAGTTCTAAAAAATATTTCAAAAAGCGTTCACTTAACTTATGAAATTAGAGATCATTTATTAAAAGGTGAAATAAATAAAATGGGCCAGTCTTTAAATAAATCTTGGGAATTAAAGAAAACTTTTAGCAATAAGATTTCCAATGAAAAACTCAATATTATATATCAAAAAGCAATTTTAAATGGAGCTAAAGGGGGGAAACTTTTAGGTGCTGGTGGAGGTGGTTTTTTTCTTTTTTTTGTTGACATTGAAAATAAAAATAAATTGATTAAATGGATTTTAAAAGCAAAAATGACTTATATAAATGTAAACTTTGAAAATGAAGGGATGACTTCATGGAGCGTAAGGGTTTAACTATGAAAATAGGAAATAATATTATTGGACAAAAAAAAGTTTTTGTGATAGCAGAAATTGGAAATAATCACAATGGTAGCTTTGAATTGGCTTTGAAAATGATTGATCAATCAATTGAAATTGGAGTTGATTGTGTTAAATTTCAAATGAGAAAATTGAATGAAGTATATAGAAGCAAGAGTTTAAACAAATTAGGTGATGATTTAGGAACCGAATATACAATCGATTTACTTAGTAGATTTGAGTTAAGTATTGAGGAGCACAGAAAGATCTTTAATTATTGTAAAGAAAAAGGGATACTTTATATGTGTACACCTTGGGATTTAAAAAGTGTAGAAATTTTAGAAGATCTTGGAGTTTTAGCATATAAAATTGCATCTGCAGATTTGACAAATATACCACTAATAGAAAAGCTTATTAAAACTAAAAAACCTTTGATTTTGTCAACTGGTATGAGCACTCTTAGTGAAATTAAAAAAACAGTTAATCTCCTAAACACTAATAAATCTGAATTTGCAGTCTTACATTGTAACAGTACATATCCTGCTCCATTTCATGATATAAATCTAAATTGGATATCAAATTTAAAATTAGAACATAATATTATAGGATATTCAGGACACGAAAGAGGCACAAGTGTTTCTATTGCTGCAGTCGCATTAGGGGCAAAAATAATTGAAAGACACTTTACTTTGGATAGGAAAATGGAAGGTCCTGATCATGCAGCAAGTCTTGAATTTGATGAATTTGTTGATTTAGTTAAAGGAATAAGACAAGTTGAAGAAGCATTAGGGTCAAAATCTACAGAAAGGAAACTTAGCCAAGGTGAAATGATAAATAGAGAAAATTTAGGTAAAAGTCTAGTTGCTTCAAGGGAAATAAAGGATGGAGATATAATCTCTGAACAAGACATAAAAATTGTTAGTCCTGGGCAGGGTCTGTCTCCTCATTATAAAAATGAATTGATTGGAGTAAAAATTACGAGAAATATTGAATCAGAGGATTTTTTCTTTAAATCAGATATTTATGGAAAGAGAGAATTCAAAAAGAATTATAATTTTTCATTAAAATGGGGTGTACCTGTAAGATATCATGATTTTCAAAAGTTTAATGATATGATAAATCCAGATTTTTTTGAATTTCATTTATCCTATAGCGATATGGAATTGAAAATAGAAGATTATATAAGAGATAAATATAATTGTGGATTCGTTGTCCATGCCCCAGAGCTTTATGAAGGAAGCCATCTTATGGACTTAACAACAGATGATAATGAATATTTAAAGTTTTCAATTTTACAAACCCAAAAAGTAATTGATATTACTAGAAAATTAAATGGATTTTTTCCAAATGAACTAAATCCTAAAATTGTTGCTAATATTGGAGGCTTTTCAATGGATAAGCCATTTGATGAAAACAAAAAAAATGAACATTATGATCGTTTTTTTAGTAATCTTAAAAAGCTAGATATGGAAGGCGTGGAAATAATTCCTCAAACCATGGCACCTTTTCCTTGGCATTTTGGAGGACAACGATATCAAAATCTTTTTGTTCATGTAGATGAAATTATTAAATATTGTAATGAGTTCAATATTAAAATGTGTTTTGATGTTTCACATAGTATGCTAACCTCAAATTATTTCCAATATGATTTTTATGAATTTGCAAAAAAAATTGCGCCATACACCACTCACATTCATATGGGAGACGCTTCAGGGTTGAATGGTGAGGGGTTACAAATAGGTGATGGGATTATTGATTTTAATCGTCTTGGCGAGATATTAATTTCTGGTGCAAGCAAATCAACTTTTATACCTGAAATTTGGCAGGGGCACAAAAATGACGGAGAAGGATTCTTTATTGCATTAGAAAGATTGGAAAATAAAATATAATGATTAATAATTTAAAACTTGAAATTAGAAATTCTATAGATGTAAAACAGCAACTATATAATAATACTAACGAATTAGGTAAAATAGAAATCCTTTACCAGCAATATGTTTAGGAACAAATTCATCCAATTTAACAGCAATAGCCAATGATTATGGTTACAAAAACATTTTTTTAAGAGAGATGTTAGCTATAGGAGAAAAAGGAGATCTTTTTATTCCAATAAGTACAAGTGGAAACAGTGAAAATATACTTGAAGTAATAAAAGAAGCAAAGAAAATGGGAATAAATATTATTGGTTTAACAGGTAAATTGGGTGGTAAAATGAGTCAAATTTGTGATACAATAAATATTCCTTCATTGATTACTGAAAAAATTCAAGAATGTCATATTATGGTTGGTCGCATAGTTTTTGCTCAAATAGAAAAAATTTTATTTCAATGAATTGTTATTTGTGTAGGAGTGAAAATTTTAAAATTGTGAACGAGGGGACTAGAGATAAAAATAACATATCTGTTATTGAATGTATGAATTGTGGTTTAGTTACACTTGATTCTCACAAGCACATAGATGAAACTTTTTATAGAGATTCTAAAATGCATTCAACTAAAATTAAAATATCAAATTGGTTGGAGGAGACTCAAATTGACGATAATCGTAGAATTAAATTTTTGAAAGAGAAAATTACAAATAAAAAAATTTTAGATTTTGGATGTGGTAATGGAGGATTTTTATTAAAAGCTAATAGTTTAACAAACGAAGCAAAAGGGATAGAACCAGAAATGCAGTTTAAGTCTTTTTTTAAAAAAAATAATCTTAAAGTGCTTAATTCATTAATTGACTTACCCCCTGAGAAGTTTGATTTAATTACAGCTTTCCATGTATTTGAGCATCTAAAAGATCCAATTCAAATGCTTTCTAATCTTAAGCATTTTCTCGGGACCAAATCAGAAATAATAATAGAAGTACCAAATTCCGACGATGCTCTTTTGACTTATTATCAATCCAAAAAATTTGCAAATTTCACATACTGGAGCCAACATTTATTTTTGTTTAATGAAAAAACTTTAGAAAATTTATTTATTAAATCAAATTATAAAATCAACTGGATTAAACAAATACAAAGATATCCTTTATCAAATCATTTGTATTGGCTTTCAAAAGGATTGCCTAACGGACACAAAATTTTTACTGCAATGAGCGATACAAAATTAAATTTTGAATACGAAAAAATATTAAAACGCGAAAAAATATGCGATACTCTTTTAGCTTCAATTAGCCTAAACTAAAAAACTTAAATAATTGAAAAATCACTAGGAAATGAAAATTGGAGTTATGCAAGGAAGACTTCTACCAAAATATAAAGGTAGATATCAAGCCCATCCACAGGGATATTGGCAAAAAGAGTTTTTTTTGGCAAAAAAACTTGGGTTAGATTTTATTGAATTCATATTAGATTTTGAAGATTTTGAAAGAAACCCTTTACATACTGAAAGTGGAGTAAAACAAATATTAAATATTTCAAAAAAGACAGGAGTAGCTGTTAATTCAATTTGTGCTGATTACTTTATGCACGCCCCAATACATTCAGAGAATAAAAAATTATCAAGAAAGAGCATTGATGTTTTAATCAAATTATTATTTAGTTCAAAAAAACTTAAAATCACTGATATTGTTATTCCTTGCGTAGATCAGTCAGCATTGAAAGGGGATAATGATATAGAGAGGCTTTTATATAATTTGAAATCACCCTTAATTTTAGCAAATAAATTCAACATCAACTTAGCTTTAGAGACTGATTTGCCACCACTAAAATTTAAAGATCTTTTGTCTAGGTTTGATAATTATAGAATTACTGTTAATTATGATCTTGGCAACAGTGCTTCATTAGGTTATAGAATTGAAGAGGAATTTGAAGCTTATGCTAGAAAAATTTCTTGTATTCATATTAAAGATAGGGTTCTAAATGGTGGTTCAGTTATTCTTGGTGATGGAGATGTGAATTTCCAATATTTTAAAAATTTTTTAAAAAACTCGAGTTTTGATGGGCCTATAATTATGCAGGCTTACAGAGATGATGAAGGAGTCGAGATATTTTCTAAACAGTTAAAATGGTTTAAAAATCTTTATTATGATTGCGGTAATTCCAGCTAGAAGCGGATCTAAAGGTGTTATAGATAAAAATATAAAAACATTGGATGGAATGCCTTTATTGGCTTACAGCATCCTTTCGGCTAAGACAATACCATTAATAAAGAGAGTAATAGTTTCTACTGATTCTTTAAAATATGCTACAATTGCAAAAAAGTATGGGGCAGAAGTTCCTTTTTTGAGACCTAATGAGATATCCCAAGATAATTCCTCAGATTTTGATGTATTTAACCATTTGATAGATTGGCTTAAGCAAAATGAAGAGAACATACCAAATATATTTGTTCATCTTAGACCAACAACTCCATTAAGAGAAAGAGAAGTATTAATTGAAGCAATAAACCATTTCATAAAAAATAAACATAGGGCAACTTCACAAAGGTCATGTCATTTAGCACCAGAATCCCCATTTAAGTGGTTTTTTAAGGACGAAAAAGGGTATTTCAAAGCTTTAAAAAATGGACTTAACCCTGAGAATATTAATAAACCGAGACAAACATTTCCTGATGTTTATATTCCTAATGGATATATTGATTTAATTAAATCAAATAATATCCTTGAAAAAAATACGTTACATGGAGAAAAAATGTTGGTTTACGAAACTCCTTTTACCTTAGAGGTAGACACTGAAGATGATTTACAATATTTATCCTATGCAAAAGAAAAAACTATAACAAAAAAAACATCAAAATCATAGACACATGGCAGGTGAAGGATTCTCTCATATTCCAAAAAAAGTAAAAAAGATAAAGACAAAATACAGAAAGATATGTACTTCAATTCCTGTCCCTGAAAGCATTCCAATTTTACAAAGAGTATATGAGACTGAATCTCATTCAATGCATGGTCAATTACCAATCATTTGGGACAGAGCTAATGGATTTCAAGTTTATGATTCTTGGGGTAATAAGTGGCTTGACTTTTCTAGTACGATTTTTGTTGCAAATGCTGGTCACTCAAATAATAGGATTGTAAATGCACTTAAGACTCTTCTAGAAAAGCCTCTAATTCAGACATATACTTTTACTTCTCCAGAGCGATACGAGTATTTGGATTACTTGATAAATAACACACCATCATATTTTGAAAAAGCATTTTTGCTATCTGCTGGAACTGAAGCGACTGAGGCATCTTTGAAGTTAATGAGATTGTACGGCAAGAATAAGGGAAAGAAAAAGGGGGGGATTTTATGTTTTGAAGGAAACTGGCATGGTAGAACTCTTGGCGCACAAATGATGAGTTATGATAAAAACCAAAAAGATTGGATAGGATATTTAGACCCTAACATATATCATCTACCTTTCCCTTATCCTTGGTTAAACAAGGAAATAGAGGACCCAAAACTTTTTTTTAGAGATTCAATAGCTAAACTTTGTAAAGAAAGTAAAATTGATCCAAAAAATGATCTTTGTGGAATAATGATGGAAACATTTCAAGGATGGGGATCAATATTTTACCCTGAAGAATTTGTCCAAGAAGTTTCATTATTTGCAAAAGAGAACGATTTGATTTTATGTTTTGATGAAATGCAATCTGGATTTGGAAGAACAGGAGAACTGTTTGGCTATATGAATTATAAAGTTAAACCAGATTTGATAGCTTGTGGAAAGGGTGCCAGTTCTAGTTTGCCCTTATCAATTGTTTTGGGAAGAAAAGAAATAATGGATTTACCTCAAATAGGCTCAATGAGTTCTACTCATTCAGCCAATCCTATGGTTTGTAAAGCTGGGAAGGCTAATCTTGAAGCATTATTAGAAGATGGATTAATTGAAAATTCAAAAAACCTTGGATTCTTTTTTCATGTTGAATTAAAAAAGTTAAAACAAAAGTATTCGAATTATATTTCAATGATAAATGGGAAAGGATTGCTTGCAGCTGTTTTATTCAATGATAAATCTGACAAAACACCTTTAAAAAATTTATGTGATCTAATTAGTGAGAAATGTCTTCAAAAAGGTCTTTTAGTAGTCCATACAGGAAGAGAATCGATTAAATTAGCCCCCCCCTTATGTATAAATAAAGAGGCCCTGAATGAAGGGCTAATAGTTTTCGATGAAGCAATCAAAGAAAGCATTTTTGAATTATATGGTAATTAACACTAGACATATTGGATTAGTTGTTAATAATTTGGATTCCACAATCAAATTCTACAACTCTTTGGGATTTAAGGTTATAAACAGAAAAATTGAACAAGGTGAATATATTGAAAAGTTGGTTAAAATTAAGGATGTTAAATTGGAATGGGTTAAACTAAAACTAATTGATGATTCAATTTTAGAACTTTTAAAATATCACGGTAATGAAAAAAAATTGAATAAACCCCTTCAAAAGTCTAATAAATTTGGATGGTCTCATATTTCATTTACTGTAAAATCAATAATTAACACAATAAAAATTATTAATGAAAATGGAGGTAAAGCTGACAATAATTTTCAGTTTTCACCCGATGGTAAAGTAAAGGTTTTATATTGTAATGACATTGAAGGAAACATATTAGAAATTGTTGAAGAAATTTAATTAATATGTCAAATTATTTAAATGTAATCTATAATAAAGAAGATAGGCCACTCAACTCCTATCCTGAAAAACTGATCTCATTTTTGATCAAAAAATACAACCTGTCTTCAGGATTGAAAATATTGGAACCTGGTGTAGGTAGAGGAGATTTTTTAAATGAATTCAAAAAAAAGGGTTTTATATGTTATGGATGTGATATTTCTGAACATGCAGGTGATGAAGCAAAGGGAATAGAAATTAAAAAAGGAATAAATTTTAATACAGATATTTTACCCTATCCTAGTGATTTTTTTGATGTAGTTTATTCGAAATCATTAATGGAACACCTTGTGAACCCAGGAAATTACTTAAGAGAAGTATACCGAATTTTAAAGCCTGGGGGAAAAATAATTAGTTTGATTCCAGATTGGGAGGCTAATTACAAAATTTATTATGATGATCATACTCATAAGACTCCATTTACTATTGAATCTCTGAAGAATATATTGATAATTTTTAAGTTTAGAAATATTAATGTTATTAAATTTAGGCAGTTACCTAATAATTGGAAATACCCTGTATTAGATTTAATATCCTCAATAATCTCTCCATTTGTTCCAATCAGAACAAAAAATAAGTTTTTAAAGTGGTCTCGTGAACTAATGTTAATTGGATATGGCGAAAAATAGAAAAATTATAATTATTGGAGGAACTGGAGGAATCGGGAAAGAAATAACAAATGACTTTTTAAAGTTAGGTGATGAGGTAGCGGTAGTTTCAAGAGGTAAAATCGAATCCAAATCAAAAAAATTAAAATATTTTAAATGTGACACAACCGACCATTTGGAATATGAAAAAGTAGCAAATGAAATTAAAAACTACTTTGAAAATAAAATTGATTCAATAATTTGTCTAGTTGGTGATGGTTCAGGGGTAAGAATAAATTTTAATAGTATTGATCGTTGGAAAATTGATTGGGATAAAAATTTTAATTCATCTTTTTTTTCGGTAAGCTATTTTTTCAATTCTTTAAATAAAAACAGTAGCATAATTCTAATATCCTCTATAGCTGGAATGGAATATCTTGGAGCTCCAGACAGTTATTCTGTTGCAAAATCATCCATTATTACTTTTACAAAGGTGCTTTCAAAATATTTAAGTCCTAAAACAAGAGTAAATTGTATTTCTCCGGGCCATATTTTTTTCAAAGGGGGTAGTTGGGAAAAAAAATTGAAAAAAAAGCCAAGACTCAAAAAACAAATTATAGACAATCTCAATCCTATGAAAAGATTTGGGACACCAACTGATATATCTGACGCTGTTATTTTTTTATGTTCAAACAAAGCAACATACATAAACGGTATAAATCTAGTTATTGATGGCGGTCAAACAAATAGTTTATAATTATGAAAATGTTTTCTCTAAAAGACAAAAATATCCTTGTAACAGGAGCCTTAGGACTTCTTGGTAAAGAACATGTTAAAGCTATTGCATCAGCAGGGGGCAATCCAATAATGTTAGATATTGATAACCAAAGTCTTCAAGAATTTTCTCAATATGTATCTAAAAAATATAATGTAAACAGTATTGGTTTTGAAGTAGACATAAAAGACGAAAATTCTATCAAAATTAACTGTGAAATAGTAAAATCAAAATTTGATAAACTTGATGGATTAATTAATAATGCTGCAAATAATCCGAAAGTTGAAAACAATAAAAACAATTTCAGTAGATTGGAAAATTTTCCTATTGAATTATGGGATGATGATTTAAATGTTAGTTTAAGAGGTAGTTTTTTGTGTTGTAAATATTATGGTTATTTAATTTCAAAAAATCCGAATGGCGGAAGTATCATAAATGTATCATCTGACCTTGGATTAATTGCACCAAATCAAAGCCTTTATAAAGAAGATGGCATTAAAGAAGAATCTCAAAAGGTTAAACCTATAACTTACTCAATTGCTAAACATGGTATAATTGGCCTAACAAGATATTTGGCAAGCTATTGGGGATCCAATAATGTAAGATCTAATGTTATTTGTCCAGGAGGCGTATTCAATGGTCAAAAAAAAGATTTTGTAGAAAAAATCTCTAAAATGATTCCAATGGGGAGAATGGCAAAAAAAGAAGATTTACATGGCATTATTGTTTTTTTGTTAAGCGATTCCTCTTCTTATATGAATGGATCAATTATATCTATTGATGGAGGAAGAGTAGTATGGTGAAAAAATATTTAATTACAACTAGAGATAAATCTACTTGGCCAAAAGAGAGATGTAAAAAATTTTTTTTAGGCAGTTGGTGTATACCTTTTGAAAAAAAGGTCGATTATGTAGTCCTACCCTATCATTGGGATAATCGAAATAAATTATTTGAAGACTATAAATACATTCAAAAGTTTTCCTTCAAAGTTTTAAAATCATTAGCAAAAAAATTAAACCAAATCCATAAAATTAATTATGATATTAATAATTGGGAACTAATTATTGGTTTTTGGGTTTCTTATTTCATCCAAGTAATATATGATAGATGGGAATGTATTTCAAGTATTGAAAAAAAATCTTTTTATTCTATTTGTCACAAAGAAAACTTAGAAGAACTGATTCCATTAGACTCTAAAAAATTTGTTCTAGATACTTCAAGATCGGACAGATTCAATTCATTTATATATTCACTTATAATGGAACACAAAGGAAATTTTAATTTAACGTTTCTTAATGTTAGAAAAAAGATTAATCATCCAAAAAAGGAAATAAGGAAGAAACCTTTTTTAATTAAGACTTATGATTTTTTGTACTCAAAATTTACAAAATCAAATTCTCCTTTCATCTACAATCCTTATTTATCTTTAATTAATCAAATTTATCTCTCATTTCATTTTAGGTGTTTGCCTGCGCTAAGCTATATTGAAAAAAAAATTTATTCTAAACCCGACTTAACCCAAAGAGATTGGGAATTAGATTTAGACACAAATTCTGAATTTGAAGAATTTATAATTAAAATTATTCCAAAACTTATTCCTGTAACTTATTTAGAAGGGTTTAAAAAAGTTCTAAATGAAATAAAAAATTCAAATTTACCAAAATCTCCTAGGTTTATATTTACAGCAAATAGTTTTTATTTTGATGATTTTTTTAAAATTTATGCAGCAAAATCTAAGTTAAAAAAATCAAAGATATTTACTATTCAACATGGGGGTAATTATGGGACTACTAAATTTAATTTCTATCAAGACTATCAAACGTCAATATCAGATATTTTTTTTTCTTGGGGATGGTCAAATGACAAAAAAGTAAAGCCTTTGGGCTATCTAAATAAGTCACACTCAATTTTTTTCCCTTACTCAAAGAAAAGTGAGGTATTACTTGTCACAACAACTTTGCCAAGGTACAGCTATACACTATATTCTATACCCATAGCTTCTCAATGGCTTAATTATTTTGAAAACCAAATTCAGTTTACAAATCATTTGAATAAGGTTGTTAGAAAAAACTTAACTATAAGATTAAGTCATGAAGATTATATGTGGGAAAGTAAAAAAAGATGGGAAAAATTTTCTTCTGATTTGAAAATAGATAATGGTTTAATTCCTATGAGAAAATTAATTTTAAAAACTAAAATATATGTATCAACTTATAATGCCACAACATTTTTAGAATCACTTTATTTGGATATACCTACAATTATTTTTTGGGATAAAAAATATTGGGAGATGAATGATTTAACTTTTAATTTATTTGAAAAATTAAAGGCTGTAAAAATATTTCATGAGTCACCTGTATCTGCAGCTAATCATGTAAATAATATTTTTAACAATCCTGAAATATGGTGGCATAGCTTTGAGGTAAAATCAATAATTAAAGAGGTTAAAAGACATTTTTGTAAGAAAACAAAAATTAAACAATTAGTAAGTGGAATAAGAAATCATATATAGATTTTTATTTCAAATAAAATAATTACAGACTGATATCATAAAAAAACAAAAAATATATTTTTAATATTCTTAAATGACCTCCAAAATTAAAAAAATACTTTTTTTT
>CAJWLL010000009.1 GCA_913043275.1 uncultured Flavobacteriaceae bacterium
CTGCTGTTTTCTTAGTTGCTGCTGTTTTCTTAGTTGCTGCTGTTTTCTTAGTTGCAACTGTTTTCTTAGTTGCAACTGTTTTCTTAATTGCTGCTGTTTTCTTAGTTGCTGCTGTTTTCTTAGTTGCTGCTGTTTTCTTAGTTGCTGCTGTTTTCTTAGTAGCCTTTTTTTTATTTGAAGTAGTGGTTTTTTTCTCAGCCATAGCTGTGATAAAATTTGTATTCTACCGTCCGGGGAACTTAATTGAAACAACAGAAGCTGTTAAACACATCTTTTACTCTCTTTTTCCCCTATCAATTTAAGAGTGCGCAAATTTAATAGGAATATACTTATTAACAAAAATTTAAGGATTTTATTTGGAATCTATTTTTTCTAATAGGAGAGCAAAAACTTGGTCTTTACTGACATCTGAAGTATCTATTTCAAAAGCATCTTCTGCTTTTCGAAGAGGAGCAATCTTTCTATTGACATCACTCTGGTCACGATGAATAAGGTTATTCAAAACTTTATCGAAATTGATTTTTTGACCCTCAGCTTTAAGCTCTTCGTGACGTCGAAGAGCCCTAATCTCAGGTCGAGCGATAAAAAAGAATTTGTAGTCAGCATTAGGAAATACTACGGTTCCTATGTCTCTACCATCCATCACCAAACCATTTTCACTTGCCATATGACGCAGTTGGTTGAGTAAAAAAGCTCTAACAATAGTCAAATCAGCAATTGTACTAACATGATCTGACACATTTGGCAGCCTTATTTTTTTGGAGATATTTTCGCCATTTAAATATAATTCTCCTGTCTCAAAACCGAATTTCAAGCTTATACTTTCCAGTACCTTACTGAGAGCATATTCATCGATTTCATCATTTTTAAAAAAACTTCGTTCTAACGCAAAAAGCGTAATACCCCGATATAAAGCACCGGAATCAACAAAAGGGATTTGATAGTGTTTGGAGAGCATTTTGGCCAATGTACTTTTTCCAGTAGAGGCGTATCCATCAATGGCTATAACTGAGCGTGGATCCAATGGGCTATTATTAAAATGTTTTTGGATTTATAACTTTTTTAGAAAGTATGGAAATATCAAGTACATCCTTCATTTCCATGACATAATGAAATCTCAAACCTTTCAAATATTTTTGATTGATTTGGTCGATATCTTTTCTGTTGTCTTCGCACAGAATTATCTCTTTGATATTGGATCGCTTAGCTGCAAGAATTTTCTCCTTAATTCCTCCCACGGGCAAAACCTTTCCCCTAAGGGTAATTTCTCCAGTCATTGCCAATTTACTTTTTACTCTTTTTTGAGTAAATAGTGAAACTAATGAAGTGAGCATTGTAATTCCAGCACTGGGACCATCCTTTGGAGTCGCTCCTTCCGGAACGTGAATATGAACATTGTATTTATCAAAGGGAAAACTCTGAAGGCCTAAAAAAGATTTTTTGGATTTGATAAACTCCATAGCAATAGTGGCAGACTCTTTCATAACCTTACCTAAGTTTCCAGTGATAGAAAGTTGCCCCTTTCCTTCAGAAATTGCAGACTCAATAAAGAGTATGTCCCCTCCAACTGAGGTCCAAGCCAAGCCAGTGACAACTCCTGCAACATGGTTGTTTTCATAAATATCGCGGTGTACCTTTTTTGGGCCCAATATTTCAAACAAATCCTCAGAAATAGGATTATTTTTATACTCCTCCTCCATGGCAATAGATTTAGCTGCATAACGAACCGCCTTCGCCACTTGTTTTTCAAGGCCTCTAACACCCGACTCGCGGGTATATCCTTCTACAATTTTATCCAATACAGCCTTGTTTAGGGTTAAGTGTTTTTTATGTAAGCCGTGTTCTTTAAGCTGTTTGGGAAGTAAGTGTTTTTTGGCAATACTAGACTTTTCGTCCAAGGTGTATCCTGAAAGATTAATCATTTCCATCCGGTCCTTTAAAGCAGGGTGTATGGGTGATAGACTATTTGCAGTGGCTACAAACATCACTTTCGATAAATCATAACCCATCTCTAGGAAATTATCGTAAAAGGCTTTGTTTTGCTCGGGGTCAAGTACTTCGAGTAAAGCTGCTGCCGGGTCACCTTGAAAACCATTACTAACCTTATCAATTTCATCCAAAATAAATACAGGATTTGATGTGCCAGCCCTTTTTACACTTTGTATAATACGTCCTGGCAAAGCACCAATATAGGTCTTTCGGTGTCCTCTTATTTCAGCTTCATCTCGCATTCCCCCTAATGAAATTCTAACACAGGATCGCCCCAAAGCTTCTGCTATAGATTTACCCAATGAAGTTTTCCCAACTCCAGGTGGACCAAACAAGCACAAAATGGGGGACTTCATATCATTTCGAAGTTTTAAAACTGCTAAATACTCAATGATACGCTTTTTTACATCCTCTAGCCCGAAATGATCACGGTCGAGTATTTTTTGGGCTTTTTTTAAATCAAATTTATCATCTGAAAATTCATTCCATGGAAGCTCGAGAAAAAGATCTAAATAATTCATTTGAACAGAATACTCAGCCACCTGTGGATTCATACGCTGTAATTTGGACAATTCTTTATCAAATTGAACTCCAACAACTTTATCCCATTTTTTTTTCTTGGAACGTATCCGCATTTCTTCTACTTCTTGTTCAAAAGAAACGACTCCCAATTCCTCCTGGATGGTTTTCATTTGTTGGTTGAGATAATACTCTCTTTGTTGCTGGTCCAAGTCAGTCCTCACCTTGGATTGAATATCATTTTTTAATTCTAATTTTTGATATTCAACATTCATCAATTTCAAACATTCAATAGCACTCTCTTGAAGATCAATTATTGACAGAACCCTTTGTTTTTCTCTTACAGGAAGGTTCATATTGGAGGAAACAAAATTGATCAAGAATGCATGGCTTTGTATGTTTTTGATTGCAAAAGACGCTTCTGAAGGGATGTTCGGATTTTCGTGAATGATCTTCAGGGCCATCTCTTTTATAGAGTCAATAATGGCCTTGAACTCAGAGTTATCTTTCTGAGGAAAGGTTTCTTCTACAGATATAATAGAGGCTTTTAAATAGGGCTCTTCTTTGGTAATACTTTGAATCTGAAATCTTCTTTTCCCTTGAATTATAACTGTAGTATTACCATCCGGCATTTTAAGAACCCTGAGGATTTGTGCGACGGTTCCAAGTGAATATAAATCAGGCGGTGACGGATTTTCAATATTCTGATCCTTTTGAGCCACTACTCCAATAATTTTATCTGATTTGTTCGCATCCTTAATCAATTGAATGGATTTATCTCTTCCAGCTGTAATTGGAATAACCACCCCAGGAAAAAGTACTGTATTTCTTAAAGGTAGTATTGCTACTTCTTTAGGTAATTCCTCATTTCTCAACGCCTCCTCATCTTCAGTGGTAAGCAATGGAATTAGTTCTGCTTCTCCTTCAATGTCTTGAAGTGTCAAATTGTCAAATGATGTAAAACTAGGTTTGGCCATATGTAGATTTTCAGTCAAATTGTCATAAAATGTGATCTGTATACCTTCTCATTTCACAAAAATACTATAAATGACCTTTTAAATTAAATAAGTCCAATTGTTATGCCAACCAAGTAATTTGGATATATTTTCATTCACGATTATTTGGAATACGAGTTAAAAGTAAAGCCCCGGAGATAAAAAGAAAGACAAATAAAAGAATCGCGTTACGCATACTTCCTGTAATCTGGTCAATGGTTCCAAACATCGCCATGCCAAAGATAATTCCTACCTTTTCTGTAACGTCATAAAAACTAAAAAAAGAGGTCGTATCCTTAGTTTCAGGAATTAATTTTGAATAAGTAGATCTAGACAAAGCTTGAATTCCTCCCATTACCATACCTACTCCGCCTGCCGCAATATAAAACTCTAAAGGAGTTCTTATAAAAAAAGCAAATATGCACAGTATTGCCCATATAAAATTGACAACCACTAGAGTAGAAATATTACCAAACCTTTTGGAAGCGGTTGCTGTAGCATATGCTCCAAAAATACCAACTATCTGAATCAACATTATACTTACGATTAGACCAATTGTTTTTTGTTCACCGGTTGCCCAAATGATTTCTTCCTCCCCAAAATAGGTAGCAATCAAAATAACGGTTTGTAAGGCAGTACTGTAAACAAAAAAAGCGGGCAAGAATTTTTTAAGAATCGGAAGCTCGTCTAATTGATTCCATACTTTTTTAAGTTCTAAAAAACCATTCCAAAGAACATCTTTGGTAACCTTACCTTCAGTATTTCCCTTAGGTAAGTTGTAAAATGCATATTGGCTGAATAAAGCCCACCAAATACCTACAGTGATAAAAGAGTATTTCATCGCCATAAGAGATGATTCTTCGGGTGTCCCTGAAATACCATACCATTCTGGTTTCAATACCATTGAAAGGTTAAAGATCAACAATAATATACTGCCCAAATAGCCCATAGAAAATCCACGAGCACTAGCAAAATCAAACTGTTCCTTGTAGGCAATATCTGGCAAATAAGAGTTGTAAAAAACCAAACTCGACCAATACCCAATCAATGCGAGAAAATAATACATCATGCCAATATAGATGTTGTCCAATTCAAAAAAATAAAGTCCCATACAAGAAATAGAACCCATATAGACAAAGATTTTCATAAACCGTTTCTTATTTCCAATATAATCTGCTATACCCGAAAGAAAAGGAGAATTGAATGCTACAAAAACAAAGGCAATTGCAGTAATAAAACTGACTAAAGCTGTATTTTTGAAATTGTATCCAAAAAACTCAATGGTAATGACGTCTTCCGATATGGTGCTATAGTAAATAGGAAAAAGGGTAGAAGTGATAACCAGAGGGTATACTGAATTGGCCCAGTCGTAGGAAGCCCAGGAATTTATTAATTTTGGATTCCCTTTTTTCAATAGTTTTTTTCTATTCATTGCTTCCTTAATATGAAACTGGCACAATTTATGAATTCATTTGTTTTGAACTCAATTAATATTTTAATTTTTAAAATCAATTAACTTTAGAAATAAAAAACACCACAATCAAATGATGAAAAAGCGATTTATATTTTTGATTACGCCAATTTTATTAAGCTATAGTGGGGTATCACAACAAAAAAAATCCAAAGAAAATAAAAGCTATGAGGTTGTGAAAACCGATCAAGAATGGAAGGAAGAGCTTCCAAAAATGTCTTACATGGTTTTGAGAAAAGCAGCTACAGAATACCCTTTTACTGGAAAATACAACAACTACAAAGCAAAAGGAACTTATACTTGTGCCGGTTGCAATACACCTCTTTATGAATCAGACAACAAGTATGATTCCAAGTGTGGATGGCCATCATTTGATCGCGCTGTTGAGTCTAATATTGAGTATGATTTAGACTATAAACTGGGATACGCTAGAATAGAACTCAAATGCAATAAATGTGGTGGACATTTGGGACATGTATTCAACGACGGTCCAAAAAAAACTACTGGAAAAAGACATTGTATCAACTCTGCGGCCCTTAACTTCATACCCAATGAATGAATAAAAAAAGTAAATACCCATTCGAAAAATCAGAAAATACTTGGAAAGATGAGCTCAGTCCTAAAGAGTATAAAGTTCTCAGAGATAAAGGAACAGAGTCACCCTTTACAGGAATATTTAACGATCATTATGAAAAGGGAACATACCTTTGTAAGGGTTGTGGAACTGCTCTTTTCCATAGCAAAAGTAAATTTGACAGCCATTGTGGGTGGCCGAGTTATGACCAATCAATCGAAGGAACTTTGGAGATGATCCCAGACCATTCAGGAGGAATGATTAGAACTGAAATTGTCTGTGCCAATTGTGGGGGGCATCAAGGTCATCTATTTAATGACGGTCCTACCAAAACTGGTTTACGTTATTGTGTGAATTCTGCCAGCATTAACTTTATTAAAAAGCCAGATTAAACAATAGGCCAGAAATAACTACAGTTTCTTAAATTTGTGTTGAATTTAAAACTTGAATCCCAATGAATGAATATGATGTAATTGTAATTGGAAGTGGGCCTGGAGGCTATGTAAGTGCTATTAGAGCATCACAATTAGGACTTAAAACTGCTTTAGTAGAAAAAGAAAGTCTAGGAGGGGTTTGTCTTAATTGGGGATGTATTCCTACCAAAGCACTACTGAAATCTGCCCAAGTTTTCAATTATTTAAAACATGCTGAAGATTATGGATTGAAGGTCAAAGAGTATGACAAAGATTTTGATTCTGTGGTAAATAGAAGTAGAAATGTAGCTGCCGGTATGAGTAAGGGTGTACAATTTTTAATGAAAAAAAATAAAATCGATGTAATCGAAGGTCACGGGAAAGTATTGGCTGGAAAAAAAATTAGTGTCACCCAAGGAAAAAAGATAAAAGAATACAAGGCCAAACACATCATTATTGCAACTGGATCTAGATCGAGAGCAATCCCCAGCCTGCCACAAGATGGTCAAAAGATAATTGGTTATCGTCAGGCAATGACCATTAGAAAACAACCCGAAAAACTCATCGTAGTAGGGTCAGGTGCAATAGGAATAGAATTTGCCTACTTCTACAATGCCATGGGCACAAAAGTTACCATTGTAGAATATTTGGATCGTATAGTTCCATTAGAAGATGAAGAGATTTCCAAAGAATTGGAAAAAAGCTTCAAAAAGATTGGCATTAAGATAATAACCAGTGCAGAATTAACTGGAGTAGATACTTCAGTTAAAGGTGTAAAAGCTAGCGTTAGGACTTCCAAAGGAGAAGAAATCCTGGATGCTGATATAGTTCTTTCTGCTGTAGGTATTAAATCAAACATTGAAAATCTCGGACTTGAAGATCTTGGCATTGCTGTGGACGATGATAAAATATTGGTAAATGATTTTTACCAAACAAATCTTCCAGGATATTACGCCATTGGAGATGTAACTTCTGGACAAGCACTAGCCCATGTCGCCTCTGCCGAAGGCATTCTATGTGTAGAAAAGATTGCAGGGCATCAGGTTGAGCCTCTCGACTATGGAAACATTCCGGGATGTACCTATTGCTCCCCTGAAGTTGCCTCTGTAGGATTAACTGAAGCTAAAGCTAAAGAAAAGGGCTACCAAATCAAAGTGGGTAAATTCCCTTTCTCTGCCTCAGGAAAAGCACAAGCTGGTGGAAACTCAGAAGGATTTGTCAAAGTAATATTTGATGCCAAATATGGAGAATGGCTAGGATGTCATATGATTGGTGTTGGAGTTACAGATATGATAGCTGAAGCCGTTTTGGGTAGAAAGCTTGAAACAACAGGACACGAAGTTCTAAAAACGATTCATCCACACCCCACCATGAGTGAAGCTTTAATGGAAGCAGTTGCTGATGCCTACGATGAGGTCATTCACCTCTAAGATTTTAGAAAAGATTCAACACCCAATCGGTAACTGTCCAATCCAAATCCAACTATAATTCCCTTGGCTACAGGAGTTATATAAGATTTATGTCTGAAGTTTTCTCTCGAAAAAGTATTGGATATGTGAATCTCTATGACAGGAGTGTCAATTGATTTGATAGCATCTCCAATTCCTACAGAAGTATGAGTGTAAGCAGCTGCATTGAGTAAAATTCCATCACATGAAAAACCCTCCTTCTGGATTCGATCTATAAGTTCACCTTCAATGTTCGACTGAAAATAGTCAAATTCGATCTGAGAAAATTCTGATTCCAAGTCTTTAAAGTACTGTTCAAAGGTTTTATTACCGTATATACCCGGCTCACGAGTTCCCAGAAGATTAAGATTCGGACCATTAATTATGACTATTTTCATTTTTTTGTTTTGTCAAAATTAACCATATTTTAAATTTAAGAAACCTAAATCTTATTATTATGTATGGTAAATAAAAAGTTTGGAGATAATTCCAAATCATCAAACAAATTCAATAAATCTAGTTAAGATTTATAAAACTCTTAACTTTATAGAACTTTGAATTGGAAAACTCTCATCATTGATTACGAATACTACCTTCGGATTGAGCGAGGCATGACAGATAACACAGTGAAAAATTACAGTGCAGACATTGGATCATTTGCCCAGTTCATATCATCTAATAAGATACAGGAAGTACCCAAAAATTGTTCCAAGGAGACTGTACAACAATTCATTTATGAGCAATCAAAATCCGTTAGCAATAACAGTCAAGCCAGAAGAATTTCTGCTATAAAGAGTTTTTTTAATTTTCTGATTTTTGAAAAATTACGGACAAATTCCCCTGCTGATTTGATTGAAGGACCAAAATTGGGAAGAAAACTTCCGGTTACACTCAATTTAATGGAAATTGAAAAGATTCTTCTTGGAATTGATTTGAGTCTTATGAATGGCGAAAGAAACAGGGCTATCATAGAAACTCTATATGGAAGTGGCTTAAGGGTTACTGAATTAGTTAATTTGACTTTGTCTAATGTTTTTTTTAAAGAGAATCTAATAAGGGTGACTGGAAAGGGAGATAAACAAAGACTGGTTCCTCTAGGTAGTTACTCTAAAAAATTCATCCAAATATATATAGAGAAAGTAAGAAGCTTAAAAAAAATAAGAGTAGAAGACAATGATGTTTTATTTCTTAACAGAAATGGAAAAAAATTGACCCGTGCCATGATTTTTATCATCGTCAAGGATTCTGCAGTAAAAGCAGGAATCAAAAAAAACATAAGCCCTCATTCATTTCGCCACTCTTTTGCAACCCATCTTTTGGAAAATGGCGCAGACCTTAGAACCATACAATTATTGATGGGGCATGAAAGTATAACTACAACAGAAATTTACACCCACTTGGACAATCAACATCTAAAAAAAGTGATGGAGAAATTTCATCCAAGAAATCAATAAGTCGACTTATTAGTCATTAACAACTAATCTAAAGCCCTCTCCATGAATGTTTACAATTTCAACCCTACTGTCAAGTTTAAGATATTTTCTAAGTTTTGCAATGTAAACATCCATACTCCTTGAAGTAAAGTAATTGTCATCCCTCCAAATCTTAATCAGTGCAGTTTCTCGCAGTAGTATGTCATTGATCTTTAATACCAAGAGTCTTAACAATTGATTTTCTTTGGGAGAAAGATTGATGGGCTCCTTCTCTCCATATGATAGAAAACGAAGTTTTGAATTGAATTTAAACATTCCAATCTCAAATTCATAAGCCTCTGATTCAGGTACATTTATATACGTATTCCTATTTAAAGTAGCCTTTATTTTGGCAAGAAGAACATCTGAGTCAAAAGGTTTGGTAAGGTAGTCGTCTGCTCCAATTTTAAAACCTTTCAAAACATCCTCCTTAAGTGTTTTTGCTGAAAGAAAAAACAAAGGGATCTTTTCATTTTTTTCCCTAATCTCCTTCCCTAAAGTAAAGCCATCTTTAAAAGGCATCATGACATCAAGTATACAAAGGTCAAAATTTTCTTTTTCAAACTTTTCCATTCCTTCTATTCCATTTTTTGCCAAAATGACAAAATAATCATTGAGAATCAAATAGTCTTTAAGAATCTTTCCAAAATTGTAATCATCTTCAACAATTAAAATTTTCTTTTGTTCTACTTTCATAGCATAAATATTTTTAAATCATATTAGACGAGTGGTACTGAAATTAAAAAAGTCGTTCCCTCACCGATTTTACTTTTTAATTTGACATCTCCGCCATGGAGTTCTACTATTTTTTTGACGTAGGATAGGCCCAAACCATGGCCTTTAACATTGTGAATGTTCCCACCTTGTTCACGGAAGAACTTTTCGAATATATGTTTTTGAGTATTCATATTCATACCAATCCCCTGATCTTTAATTTTTAAATTAATCGTATTATGCTCACAAGAAGTGCTAATGCTAATCATGGGTGCTCCATTAGAATACTTTATAGCATTATCAAGCAAGTTGACAATAAGATTAGTAAAATGATTTAAATTCCCTTTAAACCGTAATTGTTCTTTGCTAAAACTAGCAACAATTTTTCCCATTTTATTTTTCAAGATTAAATCCACACGCCTAATTGCATCATCAATCGCATGGTGTATGTCAATCGATAATAGTTCAATAGGTGATGAACTTTTCTCTAGCCTGGAAATCATCAAAACATTATCTACTTGAGAGAGCATACGCTGATTTTCTTCTCTTATCATTTTGACATACCCCAAAAGCCTTGAACTAGCACCTTCTGTTTTTGGACTTGAAATCGCATCCAATGCCAAGTTTATTGTGGCTATTGGCGTTTTAAATTCATGAGACATATTATTAATAAAATCTGATTTCATCTCCGAAACCTTCTTTTGTCGAATAATTTGATAAATCGAAGTGGTTGAAACTATGATGATAAATAATGTTAGAAAAATTGATAATCCTGCAACACTAAGTATTGAGGAAAAAACAAATTGATTCCTGTTTGGAAAATTGACGACCAATTTATAGGGTGTTTTACCATTGTCTTGAGTAAAGATGGGGGTTTCATATTTAGACCCTGTTTGATTCTCAATATACTCGTTAGATTTTACTTTGGTTGCTAGACCATTATTGTAAATGCCAAATTCATAATAAGTAAAAATATTCCTGGCTTTAAATTCTCTATCCAAAAGAAGCTTCATTTCCTTAGTTCTGATTCTCTTGTGAACCGGAATAGTGGAGGAATAATCAAGATAAGCAGAACGAAAAATCTCTTGGTCGAAAATACTCATTCTTTCGACGGATTTTAATTTGGATATGGATGTAGCAACCCTATTCTCTCGATTAAAAATTTTATCCTTACTTAAAATAGTTGTAGTTTTCACTTGTTTGTAATCCTTTACATTATCATTTCCTAGGTCAGGATGAATGTCAGAAAGTGTAATTTTGTAGTCCTCCTCAAGAATACCAAATGCGTAAAAGGATGTCAAATTTGAAGTCATATCGTCTTCATTGTCTACAAACAAAAAAATATCGGTAAAATTAGACTCATCAGGAGTACCTATTGAATCGATCAATTTCTGGTAAGCAGCGATATAGTCAGAAATCTCCAAGTCCTGTACTTTTGAAGAAACGGACTTAAGGGACTGACTTACAGCCATAGAGAACTCTTCTTCCTTATTTTCAAATGCAGAATTTATCCAATATGCCTGAACCACTATCACAGCAACCAGGGATACAATCATCAAAGTCACTAATAAAATGAAAAAATCTTTTTTCAAACCCTTTATTTTAATTTTATTTAAATTTCATCAAAATAAATCAGGAAAATACCTAATCTATTGTTAATAAATTCAATTATTTAAAGCCACTAACTTTTGGTGAATTTCCTCTATCTTTTTTAACGTTTTATCCCAATCAATATTGTTTATCACATAATCAGCCAAATGGATTTTTTTTTCATCAATCCATTGATTACTAATTCTCGATTTAACATGCTCAATCTTTGTTTTTTCTCTTTTCATAACTCTTTCTATCCTGAGTTTTTCGGGTGCTGTAACCAATATGGTCGCGTCACAATCCTTTGCTCCATTCATCTCAAAAAGAATTGCAGACTCTTTGACAACATAAGCAGCATTTTGTTGGTTTACAAATAGTTGAAAATCTCTCTTAACTTTTGGATGAACTAAAGAATTCAACTCTGAAAGCTTAATATTGTCAGTAAAAACCAAATCGGCCAGCCTAGTACGATTCAATTTTTCACCTTTGTAAATATCATCTCCAAATAAAGCCTTGATTTGATTGATAAATTCTGGGTCATCCTGCATAAGTTTTTTAGCTCTTATATCGGATTCATAACATGGGACACCAAGTGAAGAAAAAACCTCTAATACTGTCGATTTTCCACTTCCAATACCTCCGGTAAGACCAACAATTCTCATTTTCGAACTAAATAATCAACTTTTTTGGGTTTCCACCTTATATTGCTTACACCATTTGGTTGCATTTCCAAAAGTACATCTAAAGTCTTTTTTTCAGTTGTTTGTACTTGATTAAAATTACATGTAAATTTGAAATCACCTGCCGTAATAGTCTCTGCTTTTTCAATTAAAACGAAAAAGGTCACTTTTACTGATTGAGGAAATAGTTTGATGGCAAGCGAATCTGGTAGATTTTTAATATTAATAAAAGTTTCTAAGGATTTTTCTGTAAAACGCTTGACTGATGCTTTTATCGAAACTTTTTCAGTTTCATATTTGATTTGATCTACAGGTAAAAGTTTAACATTTTCATCGATATCACCAAAATACTCCTCTGACAAAGGTTCAATGAACAATCCACTCAAAGCTTTTACTTTTTCGGAGGGTCCGTAAACCCATACACTATCAGGTATAATTACCCAATCCCCTTCGAGGTCATATCCACGTTTATAGTTAATTTTTTCAGGAGGTATAATAGGAATTTTCATGCGCTTCAACTTATCATAAGGAAAAGTCAAATTAGGAGGAGAAATCAAATTAAGATTCGCATTTTGATACAATTGTTGTTGCAATCTAAACTTTTGATCCATAAGATCGATCTTAACAAGATTACTCATGTAATCAGCATTTTCAAGGGAAACATTAATTTTATTTTTAAAAAAATGATAAATCAATAGATCAAAACCACTAGCTGAGATATCAGCTTTTACTTTTAGATTTAAATTCCGATCCAAAAGAATTAATTCTGGAATATCTACAAAATCGACTTGAAAATCAACGGAGGAAGTGAAAGTATTTGAAAGTTTAGTAATGATCCAAAACAAAAAAGATAGTGCAAAAAAAAATGAAAAGAACCGAAGTCTCTTTTTTCCTGGAAATCTTAATCTGAAGTACTTAAAATCTCGCTGCATTTTATTATAATCCTATTAGAAAAATTATTGCCCTTGTTCTAGGACATTGATAATTTCTTGACTGACCCCAACATTTGAAAATCCACCATCGTGAAAAAGATTCTGAAGAGTGACTTTTTTAGTGTAATCAGAAAACATCATAACGATATATTGGGCACAATCCTCGGCAGAAGCATTTCCCAAGGGAGCAGTCTGTTCAGCATAGTGAAGGAATCCATCCAATCCCTTAACACCTTTTCCTGCTGTGGTCAATGTTGGTGATTGTGAGATGGTATTAACCCTCACTTTTTTGTCATTGCCAAAAAAGTAACCAAAACTTCTCGCAATGGACTCCAAATAGGCCTTATTGTCGGCCATATCATTGTAATTAGGAAAAGTTCTTTGAGCAGCTATATACGACAGAGCTAAAATGCTAGCCCAAGGGTTCATGCTATCTTTTTTATAAAGAGTCTGCATTAGTTTGTGAAAAGAAACAGAAGAAACATCCCAACCTTTTGTCATCCAGTCATAGTTTAAGTCTGTATAGTTTCGGCCTTTTCTAACATTTACGGACATCCCAATGGAGTGTAAAACAAAGTCTAACTTACCTCCCAAATGAGATACAGATTGATCGACAAGATTTTCCAAATCTTCAATTTTTGTAGCATCTGCACTAATAACAATACTCCCTGTTTTATTAGCCAAATCTTTGATGGTTCCCATCCTCATGGCAACCGGTGCATTGGTCAACACAAATTTACCACCGGCATCTTTGACTGCCTCAGCAGTTTTCCATGCGATGGACTGATCATCTAGTGCACCAAATATTATCCCTTTTTTACCTTCTAAAATTTTATAAGACATGAATTATACTGTTAAATTGGATTAAATATACAGTTAATTGAGTAATTGTTTGGCATGATCTAGGGCAGTTCGAGTCAATTCTTCCCCAGATAGCATTTGGGCCAATTCTTTTATTCTTTCCTCTTGATTTAACTCTTTGATTTTCGTCATGGTAGTATTTCCCCTTACCTCTTTATAAACTAAAAAGTGTTGTTTTCCTTTCGCTGCAATTTGTGGAAGGTGCGTGATTGTAAATACCTGCATTTTTTTTGACATATGGGCCATAATATTGGCAATCTCATTTGAGACTGGTCCAGATACTCCTGTGTCAATCTCATCAAATACAATACTGGGCAATTGTTTGAATTGGGATAAGATTGCTTTGATTGAAAGCATAATTCTTGACATCTCACCACCTGAAGCTACTTTTTTGATGGGTTTGAAACTAGACCCTAAATTGGAAGAAAACAAGAAATCAATTTGTTGTTTACCATTGCTTAAAAATTCATCAACGGATGTCAAATCAATCCTGAATCTGGCATTATGCATGCCCATTTTTGAAATTATCTGCTCCATTTGATCACAAAGCTTTGGGGAAGCTTCCTTGCGATTTTCGTACAATTGTTTGGATAAGCTTTCTAACAATTGTTCCAATTCAATCAGCTGATCTTTTAGTGCATTAATCTTTTGTAAAAGGTCTTGTCTCTGATACAGTTTTTTTTCAAGTTGATCCCTCACTTGAATCAAATCCTCTATATTATCAACCTGATGTTTTTGGAACAGATTTTGGATTTTGTCCAACCTTGCCGAAAGTTTATCTAATAGAACAGGATTACTTTCGAGTGTTTCCTGTTTGCTAATCAAATCATCCAGTATGTCTTTCAGTTCGACAGAAAGGCTGTTGATTCGCTCCTGAAAAACACTCAGGTTTTTGGATTTAGATTTAGCAGCGTTTAGCAAAGCATTCAAGCTATAAAATTGGGTAAGCAGTCCGATTTGTTCCTCCTCAATTAACTGAATACCTTGAGAAAGATACTGCTGAAGTGTTTCAACATTCGAGAGCTCATCAATCTCTTCCTGCAAAGGGGTCAGTAAATCGGGCGTTAATTGCTCACTAGCAAGTTCGTCATACAAAAACTCGTTATAATCATGAATTTTAGCTGCTTCCTTATTAAGTAACTGTAAATGATCGTACTCCTTTTGAATGAATATATATTCGCGAATTTTTTTTTTGTATTCTTTAAGTATTCCTTGGTTTCCTGCTATCGCATCCAAAACCAAAAACTGATACTCACTTTTGAACAAAGACTGATTTTCCAGTTGAGAATGGACATCGATTAACACCTCACTCAATTGAGCGAGAAGATCCAGGTTTACGGGGTTATCGTTTATGAATGCCCTAGATTTACCACTTGGATTAATTTCCCTTCTTAACAAGGTTTCTCCATCATAATCGAGTCCCGATGCTTCAAAAAAACCTTGAAGATTGTACTTATCAATCAAAAAAGTGGCCTCAATAACACACTTTTTTTGATTGTCTTTAAGCACGCTCATGTCTACTCTTTTGCCCAAGACCAAACCAAGTCCTCCCATAAGAATGGATTTTCCAGCACCTGTCTCCCCGGTAATACAGGTCATCCCTGTGTCAAAGGATATATCCAAATGCTCTATAAGAGCGTAATTTAAAATCTTTAGACTTGTGATCAATCTTAATTATTAAAACGGTTCTACATCAAAGATAATTTAGAAAAAAAATAATTTCAAAAAATGAAACTATTTAATTTGTTTCCACTGAGGTTGATAAAAAGGAGCTATTTTTTTTAGCAATTTCGAGGCCCTATCAAAATCCACTTCAGGTCCATCTGAAAAAAGATTAACAATTTCATCAGCCTTGGAATCAAAAAACATTTGTAAAAGCATTGCGTTGGGTCGACGATCAAAGAGGTTCTCAAGTTCTAGCAAAGCATTAATTATGTTCTTTTTGGCTTCCAATGGATTTTTAGTCATTAAATCCAATCCCTTTCTGTGATAGTTGTAAAGTACTTCTCTATACTCTCTAAAGGTATTGGAACGCATTGTATCGCTAAGCCAAAAGCGATTGCGATTACTTTCATTCTGTTTCCATCCAAGCACACCACTTTGCTGAGATAAATTGACAATTCGCTGGGCTTGCTCAAAGTAAGAATCTCCACCTTTAAATTTCAGACTGTCAGCATTAATCCCCATAATGATATAAACATAAAAACTGATAAGAGAAATCAAATTGGATTCATAGGAAGCAGGGCTGTAAAACAAGGGTTGGAATTCTTGATAAGTGAAGCTAATATCCTTGTCTAAAAAATTCAAAAGGGGACTGTCGTAATTGGAATCAAAAATGGTTCTTTGGGATTGGATTTGCAGAGTCCCTTCGAATTTAGATGCATTGTAACTCGACAAATTGAGCACAAAACTACAAGTGATCTTTTCTTGCAGAAAAAAATCCTGATTGGACCAAGATTGTGAATTAATGAATTCTTTGAGTGATCGCTCCAAGGTCTCAAAAATTTGTTGATTAGTTTGATTCACAAGATCAGCATTAATAATAAATTGAGCGTTGAGCTCTTGCCCATAGACTTTAATCAATGAAAGAGTCAAAAAGAAGGCAAATAAGGTTTTACGCATTTTGGGCTAGTATTTGGGAAAAAATGTCTTTGGCAACCAAAATCTTAGACTTTAGCTCAAAAGGAGTAATGGTTTCATTTTTGTCTATATAGGTAACCTTATTCGAATCCACAGAAAAACCAGCACCGGGATCGTTGAGAGAATTCAATACAATGGCATCTAGATTCTTGGACTTGATTTTTTTGAAAGCATTAGTTTTTTCATTCTCAGTCTCCAAGGCAAAACCAACCAAAAACTGTTTTTGTTTTAATTTGCCCAACTGAGCTAAAATATCAAGAGTATTCTCCAATTCAATGGATTGGATACCCTCTTCTTTTTTTATTTTTTTTAAATCGATTTCACGAGGTTTAAAATCAGCTACTGCGGCCGAGGCAATTGCGATGTCTACCTCAGAGAAATGTTCTAATGCAAGTTTATACATTTGCTCAGCAGTCATTACATTATTGCGGTTAATATCAGGAGAAGCTTCAAGTGTGGTAGGGCCAGAGATTAGTATCACATTAGCACCCAATTGAAGGGCCTCCTCTGCAAGAGCAAATCCCATTTTTCCACTAGAATAGTTACCAATAAAACGAACCGGATCTATAGGCTCGTAGGTAGGACCTGCAGTAACCAATACTTTTTTACCATAAAGCGGAAGATCTGCTTTTAAATCCTCACTAATGTGACGAATAATTTCTTCCGGATCCAACATTCTGCCCTTACCATGTAAACCACTAGCCAAAAAGCCTTCACCCACAGGCAAAACCTTCTTCCCTATACAATTTAATTCTCTCAGATTCTTTTGATTTGCCGGATGTGCATACATGTCTAAATCCATTGCGGGAGCAATATAAACTTTACAGGTGCAAGACAAATAGGTTGCAATGAGAAGATTGTTGCATTTGGCATGAACCATGGCAGAAATTGTATTAGTTGTTGCAGGAGCAATTAGAAATAAATCAGCCCACTTTCCCAAGGCGACATGATCATTCCACACAGGATTATCTTGAAGTTGCTCCGAAAAATTTGAATAAACTGGGTTGTTCGAAAGGGTAGAAAGGGTAAGGGGAGTGACAAAATCCTTTGCAGAGGGTGTAATGACAATTTTCACCTCTGCACCTTTTGATTTTAATAGTCTAACTAGAATTGGAGTTTTATATGCGGCTATACCAGCAGAGATACCCAAGAGGATTTTTTTTCCGCTTAAAACGCCCATGATTTATCCGTTGTTGTCCTCTGTATTTCTGTGGTAAATATTGTCATTCAACCACTCTTCAATAGCAATGGCATGAGGCTTAGGCAGTCGCTCATAGAACTTGGATACCTCTATTTGCTCTTTATTTTCGAATATTTCCTCTAGACTATCGTTGTGGGTCGCAAACTCATCAAGTTTCTCGTGCAATTCTTTTCTAATATCCAAATTAATTTGATTTGACCTTTTGGAAATGATAGACAAAGCCTCATAAATATTTTCTGTGGGAGACTCAATAGTATCTTTATTGTATGTTGAAGTTGAGATAGGGGCTTTAGAATTTCTGTATTTTGTCATTTTTTATTCTGTATTTAGTTGGCAAATGTATTAATTTCTTTTTCGACAGTCTTCATTTTATTACTTAAGTCTTCCTCAAAAAGTGTTTCAGGATAATATCGAACAATATTGTTGTGTAATTGTTTGAGATCAATCAATCTTTCATATTTTTTAGATTGAATACTGTTGATCGCAATCTCATAAGAAGCCAAAAACTTAAAATAAAGTGCCTCTTCTCTGAATTTGGAGCCAACAAACTCAACTACAAAATTATCCAAAGATTTAATCGCAGCTCTGAAGTCGTAAATGGTATAATATTGTTTAGCAACTTCAAACTCTTTCTTTTCGATTTTATTCTGCAACTCACTGATGAGTTGGTTGCATTCATCAGTGAATTTAGATTTGGGATAATTGTTCATGAAAATCTGAAGTTTTTCAATAGCTGTGTTGGTCTCATCTTGATCTAAACTGTATATTGGAGACATCATATAATGAGCCTTTGCAGCAAAAAAACTAGCCTCTTCTAGCTTTTGTGATTTTGGAAATGATTTGATAAAACTCTCAAACTGATAGGAAGCTAGATAATAATTTCTGGTTTGAAAATAGGAATCTGCAAAGAAGTACACTAGTCTTTCTGCCTGAGGCTTTCCTCTGTAGACGGGAACCAACTGTTCCAGAAGACGATTGGCCCTTCGATACTCCCCATTGTTGTAATACTCCTCTGCCGCTTTATACTTTTGGTTGTTATCATCGCTGTTGAGTACTTTTTGGTACTCATTACAGGATATAATAAGGGTAAAGAAGAGGGATCCTTTAAGGAATAGATTAAAAATTCTAGACATGGCGTGAAATTAATAAATTATTTACAGTTTTGATCAATTAATCAAGACCATAAAGTGCTGAAATTCAATTAGGATTGGGTCGTTTGCACGGATACCAATTTTTTCAATTCGTCTATCAGCTGAATAGTCAAGTGTTTGGATGCTTGAACCAGAGGAAGTCTCAAATTGTTTTCACAAAGACCTAAAGTCTTCATTAAAACTTTAATTCCAGTAGGATTTCCCTCAAGGTATATCATTCGTATCAAGTCCAAAAACTTATATTGAATAGAATAGGCATCATCAATTTTCCTCAAAAGACCCTGATGAATGATTTTTGAATATTGCTCGGGAATAGCATTACCGATTACTGAAATCACCCCTTTAGCTCCAGCCAGAATCATAGGTAAGGACATTTCATCATCACCCGATAAAATAGAAAAAGTTGGAGGACAAGTTTTGATCAACGTTTGTGCCTGTTGTAAATTTCCAGAAGCTTCTTTTATAGCAATAATGTTTTTAAAATCTTTGGCCAAGCGTAAAACAGTTTCCGGAGCAATGTTTACAGCAGTTCTTGATGGCACATTGTAAATAATTATAGGAAGACTGGAGTGAAAGGCTATAGATTTAAAATGCTGATATATCCCTTCTTGACTCGGTTTATTATAGTAGGGAGAAACTGAAAGAATCGCAGAAAAAAAGGAAAAATCAAAACAATCGAACATCTCCAAGAGTTCATGAGTGTCGTTTCCTCCCAAGCCCAACACTAAGGGTAATCGCCCAGAGTTAACTTTTATGACCTTTTCAACTAAGGCTATCTTCTCATCTTTGGAAAGTGTAGCTGTTTCCGCTGTAGTTCCTAAAACCACGATGAAGTCAACCCCTCCAGATATCAGATGATTTACAATTACCGGAATTGCATCAAAATCAATGCTGCCATCCTTCTTAAAAGGAGTAATCATTGCCACCCCATGTCCCTGAATTTCTTTCATTTATTATTGGTGAAAAATATTTTTAAATATTTGATACACTCGTCAACAAAAACATCAATATCTTGAGAATCGACTTCAATAATCAGATCGTTTAATTCATTATCAACACTATTAAAACCAATACTAAATCTTTTATTAGTTTTTGCACTTAAGTACTTTAGGAAAATATCATCCTTGTCATAAAAATTAATCAAAATATCCGAGCTTCGGCTGCAAAAGCAAGATAACACATCATTTAAAACGCCAAAATTAGAAATGTTTTTGGAAGTATAGCTAATGGCAGAATTGGATTCATCTATTTGTTTTTTCGACTGAAAAAAGGTCAATACTCTGATATTTCTTCTAGGAACATTAAAATACTTACCTATTTTTTGAAAATGTTCTTTATCAATCCCAAGTCTATAGTCAAGAATAACAGAAATATTTTTTATGCCTTTAGGACTTCTTCTTTTTTTAGGCAAAGAAAAATCCTTAATAGTACTTCTATAAATACGATTTAAAAGCGTTCTTTTGAGCCAATTTAACATTTCCAAAATTAAATATTAACCAAATTAAATTATTATAAATTTTTTTATATCAATTTATAATGTAAAATGTTATAAATCAAACAAACTATAAATTTAAGGGTTGATCATGTCTAAAAAAGTGGATTCATCAATTATAGGAATTCCCAATTTTTCAGCTTTAATTTTTTTACTTGGTCCAATGCCATCTCCCGCAACCAAGAAGTTTGTTTTGGCTGAGACAGAACCCACTACTGTTCCTCCCATGGATTCAATTTTCTCCTTTAAACCTTCTCTAGAAATTGTTTTAAAAACCCCTGAAATGACGAAATTTTTATCATTCAGTAAAGTCTTGGTTATACAATTTTCATCTTTGGATTCAAACTGCAACCCTTGCTTTCTCAATCGTTCAATTAATAAAATATTTCTTTGATCATTGAAAAAATCTAATAAACTGTCAGCAATACGATCCCCAATCTCATCCACTTCAGTCAATTCTTCCCAGCTAGCTTCCTTTATGCAATCAATAGACGAAAAGGCTTTTACCAGCTTTTTGGCAATGGTTTCACCAACATATCTTATTCCTAAACCAAATAGTACTTTAGCAAAGGGTTTGTTCTTGGAATCATCAATTCCTTTAAGTAGTTTGACTGCCGATTTGTCGGCCATCCTTTCTAATTGCAATAATTCATTGCGCCTCAAATGGTACAAATCAGCAATATTGGAAATTAAATGATTTTGAAAAAGCAAAACAACGGTTTCGTTTCCTATACCATCTATATCCATGGCTTTTCTTGAAATAAAATGCTGAATTTTTCCCACAATTTGCGGAGAACAAGCGTATTGATTAGTACAATAATGTTGTGCTCCCCCCTCTTCTTTTATCAGTTCGGATTGGCACTCAGGACAATGTGAGATGAAAATAATTTCTTCAGATTGAGGGGGACGATTTTCAGAATCAACTCCCACAATCTTAGGGATGATCTCCCCACCTTTTTCCACATAAACAGAGTCCCCAATTCTGAGGGTTAACTTTTCAATTTGATCTGCATTGTGCAATGAAGCACGTTTAACGGTGGTTCCCGACAAGAGTACAGGGGTAAGATTGGCCACTGGTGTAATGGCTCCAGTTCGACCAACCTGATAGCTAACTGACTCTAATTCAGTTAGGGCACGTTCTGCCTGAAACTTGTACGAGATTGCCCAGCGTGGAGATTTGGCTGTATATCCCAAGGTCTCTTGTTGATCAAAACGGTTGATCTTGATTACTACCCCATCAATATCGTAAGGCAAATTAAACCTGTTCTGATCCCAATAATCCAAATAACGAAAAACCTCTTCCACAGTAGAAGCCAAAATTGCTGTATCTGGAACCTTAAAGCCCCATGACCGAGCTTTTTCCAATCCCACCATTTGAGAACTGACACCCAATTCCTCTCCTGCCAAACCGTACAAAAAGCATTCCAATGGACGCTTTGCTAACAAACGACTGTCCTGAAGTTTAAGTGATCCCGAAGCAGTATTCCTAGGATTCATAAAGGGCTCTTCACCCTGTTTTATTCGCTGCTCATTCATGGCCTTAAAACCCTCAAAGGGCAATACAATTTCTCCCCTGATTTCAAATAAATCGGGATAATCCCCTTTTAATTCCAAAGGAATGGTTGGAATGGTTCTTAAGTTAAGAGAAACATCATCTCCCTGTGAACCGTCGCCTCTGGTTACTCCTCTTAAAAACTTACCCGATTCATAGGTAAGGCTGATCGAAGCTCCGTCGTATTTTAACTCACAAGTAAATTCAAATTTTTCATCTCCCAATGCCTTTTCTATTCGACCTACCCATTGCAATAATTCCTCTTTGGAATATGTGTTGGAAAGGGAATACATGGGATACTGATGGACTAGAGTTTTAAAGTGTTTAGTCACGCCTCCCCCTACTCGCTGTGTAGGAGAATTAGAATCAAAAAATTCAGGATATTGATCCTCTAGCTCCAAAAGGGTTTTTAGCATTTGATCAAATTCAAAATCACTGATCTTAGGGTTATCCGATATATAGTAGAGGTAATTGTGCTCGTGCAACGCTTCCCTTAACTGATTGATTTTTTCCTTGATCTCCATTTATGATTTAACCGCTTTAAGCATTCTCTTTTTTCCAAAAATATCATTTCTCACTTCAATATCCCTAAAACTTCTCGATTTAATGAAAGTCAATAAATCTTCTTCAAATTTTGGATTGATCTCCAAGTATAAACATCCATTGCTGCCTAGACTGGAATTGGCCAAAAGAATTATTTTTTTATAAAAATAAAGAGGTTCGTTATCAGGTGTAAAAAGGGCCAAATGGGGTTCATAATCCAACACATTGGGTAGCATCTCCTTTTTTTCGTCGGGCTCAATATATGGTGGATTGGAAATCATAACATTTAAAGTTTTGTCCCAAACCTTCAGTATCCTCATGTCTTGGTGTATAAAGTCTATTTCTACATTGTGATGTAGCGCATTTTTTTGAGCCACACCAAGTGCAGCCTTAGAAACTTCCAATGCCTTAATATTGAATTTACTTTGCTCTATTGCTAAACTAATGGCAATACAACCACTGCCTGTTCCCAATTCCAATACGTTGTAATGATCCTCAGCATCTTTAAAATCTCTCAGAACCCATTTGACCAAATCCTCGGTCTCTCGACGTGGAATCAATACATGCTCGTCAACATAAAATGTTCTGCCATAAAAATGAGACTCATTAATAATATATTGTATAGGCCTGAACTTCATTAACCCCTCTAAGGCAAGGGATAATTTTTGTAATTCATCTTTTTTGAGGTGATACTCGGGATTCAATATTGAAAAAGTAGGGGGCCATTTAAAATAAAAATCCGTTAAGCGGCGATAGAAAGCGATGATCTCAGATTTTGGATAATAATCTGTCAATGAAGAGTTAAAATGATTTCTAAATTCATTTAAAAGCATGTATAAAATTAACACAATCATTTTTGATTAAATTTGAACTTATCTAATAATTTACATCAAAAAATGAATGATGACTTCTATATGAAACGCTGTCTTGTACTGGCCAAAAAGGGGTTGGGATATACCTACCCAAATCCACTTGTGGGTTGCGTAATCGTTCATAAGAGTAAAATCATAGCAGAAGGCTGGCACAAAAAGGCCGGCAGTAACCATGCTGAAAGAGAGGCCATTCTGAAAGTAAAAGACAAATCCCTACTTTCTAATAGCACCCTGTATGTAAACCTAGAACCCTGTGATCATTTTGGTAAAACCCCTCCCTGCACAGATTTGATCCTAGAAATGAAAATTCCTAGTGTAATTATTGGATGCTTGGATGAAAACAAAATAGTTTTGGGTAAAGGCATAGAAAAACTTAAATTAAATGGTTGTAAGGTCAAGATTGGAATTTTAAAATCGAAATGTCTAAATCTTAATCGTCGTTTTTTTACATTCCATCAAAAAAAACGTCCCTATGTCATATTAAAATGGGCTGAAACTAGTGATGGGTTTATAGCACCAAAAGAATCCGATCAGGGATACTGGCTAACTGATCCCCTATCAAGACAACGCGTTCACCAATGGAGAAGTCAAGAACAATCTATTATGGTCGGGGTGAAAACAGTATTGAATGACAATCCAAAATTAAATACACGCCTGTGGAAAGGGAAAAATCCTTTAGCATTGGTAATTGATACCCAGCAAAAATTATCCAATTCCAAAAGGGATTATAATTTATTTAAGAGGAAATTTATTACAATAAGAAATCAAAATAAAGAAGAAAATAGAGAACAAAACCCAATTAAAACCAAAGAAATTTTAGATCAATTATACGACAGAAGTTTACAATCTGTAATCATTGAGGGGGGGGGAGAAACCCTTCAATCTTTTATAGATACCGATCTTTGGGATGAAGCACGAATTTTTGTAACAAAACAAAAAATTAGTGATGGTTTGAAAGGACCAAAAATTAAAAGAGAATCGGTTTATGGCTATTCAAAAATAAAAGAGGACACACTAATCACAATTTATAAAGATTCAATTATCTCCAACAAAGATTGAGGACATCTTACAGGCCTTTTTGTCTTAACTTTTAAAAAAGCTAAGGTGGTAGAACCATTGGCTAATTCTTTTTCAATCTCATTTAAGATGGAGTAATAAATTTTAATCGTAGATTGCGGTATGTCATGTATAGTTAATTCTATCTTTAGTGAGTTGTCAAAATATGCAGGAGATATAAAATTTATTTTGGCTGAAACTACTGGCATTACAATACCTTGTAGCTCCATATCTGCATATGAAAAACCTATTCTACTGAGCCATTCAATTCTGGCCATTTCAAAATAATTCAGGTAATTACTATGATGAACAAATCCCATTTGATCAGTTTCTTTATACCTGGTTTTGAAAGATTGTGTAGTATAAATTATCAAAAAACAAATATTTTAGTAAAAAATTCGTAGTCAATTAACGATTTATAATTTCAAAAAAAATTATTTAATAATCAACTAAAAAAAAACTTTTTTTTTAGATTTTTATTTTAATATTTGTAAACTAATGATAAGTTCGATGCCCCACATGATTTCGAAACTCAAAAACCATCATTTTTAAAACCTTAATGGAGGCATCTGCTGAAAAAACTTGGAACAATTGCTTGATTTTTATCAAGGACAATATTCAACAACAAGCTTTTAAAACTTGGTTTGAACCCATTATCCCACTAAAAATTACTGAAAACTCACTCAGCGTTCAGGTCCCGAGTAAATTCTTTTATGAGTGGTTAGAAGAGCATTATGTTAAAATTTTAAAAGTAGCACTGACCCGTGAATTGGGAGATGATGCTCGATTGATTTACATCATCAAAATGGAAAACACATTTGGGAACAAAACACCTTTCACAGAAAGTATCCCAAGTAGTAATCAATCCGGAGTCAACGCTCAACAAGTTGATGCTCCCCTTCAGACCTTTTCGAGTGAACTTAAAAATCCTTTTGTAATTCCAGGAATCAGAAATCTTCAAATAGAATCCCAACTCAACCCCAATTATAATTTTGAAAATTTCTTAGAAGGCGATTCCAATAGATTAGCTAGATCTGCGGGAATGGCAGTCTCCAAAAAACCAGGAGGAACATCCTTCAACCCGTTAATGGTTTTTGGTGGCGTTGGTCTTGGCAAAACACACCTCGCTCATGCCATAGGTGTTGATATCAAAAATAAATACCCCGACAAAACAGTACTCTATATATCTGCCGAAAAATTTACACAGCAGTACATAGAATCTGTCAAGAAGAACACGCGCAATGATTTTATCCACTTTTACCAAGTGATCGACATCCTCATAATCGACGATGTTCAGTTTTTCTCTGGGAAGTCTGGAACTCAAGACGTTTTTTTTCATATTTTTAATCATTTACACCAAAATGGGAAACAGGTCATTATCACTTCCGATAAAGCACCTGTCGATATGCAAGATATCGAACAGCGTTTGCTCTCAAGATTCAAATGGGGGCTTTCCGCTGAACTGCAAACACCTGATTTAGAAACTAGAATTTCTATCCTTAAAAATAAATTATTCAGGGACGGAGTAACCATTGGTGAAAACATCATAGAATTCGTCGCGAAAAACATTAAGACGAATGTAAGAGAGTTGGAGGGAGCTATTATTTCATTGATCGCTCAATCCTCTTTTAACAGGGTTGAGATTGACTTAGAATTAGCCAAAGAAATTGTCAATAAATTTGTCAAAAACACCAAACGAGAAGTATCCATTGACTATATCCAAAAAGTAGTTTCGGAATACTTTCAAATGGATGTTGCCACTTTACAGTCCAAAACAAGAAAGAGGCACATTGTTCAAGCCCGTCAGCTAGCGATGTATTTTGCCAAAAAATTCACCAAAGCTTCACTTGCAAGCATTGGAACACAAATCGGCAAAAGAGATCATGCTACCGTCTTACACGCCTGTAAAACAGTAGATAATCTCAGCTTTACAGATAAACAATTTAGGAAATACGTAGAGGATCTAAACCAAAAACTTTCTCTTTAATGCCTTAAAAGTGAAAAACATCAGTTTTTAAAGGTTTGCTTAGGAAAAACTTGTCGATCTCATATAGCTTAACTTGTTTAATAAACAAATTATTCAAGCTCTTAATCGTGAGAAAAAAGCGAATTTATTTATAGAAATTATGAAACTGATTTTTATTATGGAAAATAAAATATTTCAAAAAAAATCATCGCATATATAAAACCCCTTATAAATTAAGCGAAAAACTCCAAAAAAAAATCATGAACTCTACTTTGTATCTTATTCCCAGTCCATTAGGTGAGGAGTTTAATTCGAATGATTTTTCAAAAAAGATAAAATCTACAATAGAAAAACTGGATTACTTCATTGTAGAAAATGAAAAAGAAGCAAGAAAATTCATCAAAAAAATATCACCCGAAAAAAAACAATCCAAAATAAAGCTTTTCCCACTTAATAAACACACCAAAGTAGAAGCAGTAGAAACCTATTTAAACCCATGTTTGGAGGGCAATGATATGGGATTGGTTTCAGATGCAGGATGTCCGGGAATTGCCGACCCAGGTTCAGAAATTATCCGAAAGGCATTTCCAATGAAGATCAGGATAAAACCATTAGCTGGTCCTTCCTCCATCCTTTTGGCCATGATGAGTTCAGGATTAAACGGTCAAAACTTCGCCTTCAATGGCTATATTCCTATAGAAAAAAAAGAACGTGAAAAAGTTATAAAAAATCTAGAAACTAGATCTAAAAAATGGAGTCAAAGTCAAATCTTTATAGAAACCCCATACCGAAATGAAAAGCTATTGGAAGATCTAAAACGGTTACTTGATAAAGAAACTAAACTTTGTATTGCATACGACCTTAACCAAAGCGGTGAGTTTATCAAAACTATGAGTGTGGGCCTTTGGAAAAAAACAAAAATCTTTTTTCATAAAAAACCGGCAATTTTTATAATTCACAAATTGGACTAGCGATAAACGCGATTCCGATCAAGCCAGTTCGTGTAGATTTTTTTATTCTTATTGTGTTCCATCGCATTTTTGGAAAATAAGTGATATCCTGGATTTTTAGGATTAGCCACAAAATACAAATAGCGATGCTGTTCTGCATTCAAAACCGCGTTGATCGATGAGATATCGGGCATTGTAATTGGAGACGGAGGTAAACCTTTGTAACGATAGGTATTGTATGGAGAGTTGATTTTTAAATCTTGATAAAGTACCCTTTTGATGATTGTATCAAAATTATTAAGCTGGAGCTTCATGGCATAAATAACAGTCGGGTCAGCCTGTAATTTCATTTTTCTTTTCAATCGATTTAGATAAACCCCCGCAACACGTGGACGCTCATCTACCTTTTGGGTTTCCTTCTGGACTATAGCCGCCAGGCTTATCACTTCTAATGGGGTCAACCCCAACTCTGTCGCCTTCTTTTTTTTGTTTTCAGACCAAAAATTTTGGTATGATATCCACATTTTGTCTCTAAAATTTTCAGCACTGGTATTCCAGAAAAAATCATAACTATCAGGCAAAAATATCCCCAATATATTTTCAATGGAAAATCCTTTTGCGAGTAAAAACTTAGGATCCAAAAAAGCTTTCAATAAGGAAACACTATCTGGTTCGATTTGTTTCGCTATCCTCCCAGCCAAATTTTCCAAACGTTCTTGATTGTTAAAGGTTACACGAACTGTTAGACTTTTTCTACGGAGCGCATTAATGATTTCGTTGTTATTGCTACCCTTTTCAAGTACATATTTTCCCGATTTTACTCGTGATGTATAGCCCTTCTTTTGAGCGGCCAAACTAAAATCAGAAATAGATTTCAAAAGCGGAGTCAAGGCTGATCTGACCTTTAGAAATTCATCTCCTTCATTAATGTAAACATAAACTTTTTTCTCTTCAAAAACCGTATTATCTAAAAAAAAGGTTTTACTGAATAAATAAACAAAATACAGGCAAATAGCCAATCCCATTATGAGGATGAATTTAAGTATGATATTTCGATACATTATTCAATCATTTTTTGATAAATGTTCTCGTTGTGATACTCTCCCTCGTAAAAATTCCAATCCTTCTTTTTTCCAGCAAAACTATATCCTTGGCGCTCAAAAAGCTTAATGCTTATTTTATTTTCCTCTGCAATGTTAACGTATAGTTGATGTAATTGTAAATACTTTTGGGCATATATCCTGATCAAATCAAGTGCTCCTCCTCCATACCCCTTGCTCTGGTCTTGATTTCGTATCAACAACCCCACTCCTGCCCTACGGTGCAAGGGTTCGTAATTAAATAAATCGATAAAGCCAACAGCCGTGTGATCTATTCTACTAATGGTAAACTTAATTTGACGGGTTTCAAAAATATCTTTATGTGCGTTGGCAATATAGTTTTGAAGTAAATCTCTAGAATAGGGCTGCAAACGATTAGAATACTTCCATAAACCTACATCATTCTCCAAATCAAATAACAGATCAATATCTTCGGGCTCTATAGCCCTTAGGCTTACTATTTCATTTTGAAGTTGAATCATTCTGTTTTGAAGTTACCAGAAAAAACAAAGGAAGCAGGACCGATCAATTGAATGTTTTTGTATTTACCCAAATCGTGAGTAAATGTAACTTGTAAACGCCCACCCAAAGTATTTATATTAACAATATTTGAAGAAGTTAACCCTGAAAAATGAATCGCAATAGCTGCGGCAACTGCTCCAGTTCCGCAGGCCAAAGTTTCATTTTCTACCCCTCTTTCATAGGTTCTAATGTTTAATTCCTTCTGATTTATTTTTTCTACAAAATTGGCATTAGACCCTGCCTTGAAGTAAGGAGCACCATATCGAATAGCAGCCCCTTGCTCTAAGACATTTACAGCCGAAACATCCTTTACAAACTCAATATGATGGGGGGAACCGGTATCAATAAAAATACCGGACCCCCTTCTTTCAATTTCAAGCACATTTGAAATCTCAACACAAATTAGAGAATCAGAGGTAAAAGCTGCTTTGTGTTTACCAACTGATGTCTCAAATATCCCTTGATTACCTACAATTTGATGTTTTTTGGCAAAGGCAAATACGCACCTACTGCCATTACCACAAAGAGTGCTGGGATTACCATCTGAATTGAAATAAAGCATTTTAAAATCCGATTCCTCTGAATCCCTTAACAGGATAAACCCATCGGCACCTATACCAAAATTACGATCACAAAGTTTTTTGATCATACTGATTTCTTTTTCCGGAAAATTTTCATTCCGATCATCGACGATTATAAAATCGTTTCCAACTCCTTGATATTTGTCAAATTGAAAATTCATATATCAAATTTAGGGAAAATTTATCCGCAATTGAATCTGTTAAATAGTCGTTAAATGAAAGATCGGTAAAGGATAGATTTTATAATTTTGTTTAAAGAATAAAAAACGAATATGAAATCTACATTAAAAACCCTTATGATTGCAGCTATAAGTTCTTTAGTTACTTTAGCTGCTCATGATTATTTTTCAGATGAAAATAGTGGAATTGTAAAAAATGAAAAGCCTAGCTTAATTCCAACTACCTACAGTTTCAATAATAATAAAGTCGCTGCCGAAATGACCGATTTCAACCGAGCAGCCGAAAAAACAGTAAATGCTGTAGTACATGTAAAAAACACTAGCATTCAAAAAGGCAACGTTTCCAGTTGGTTAAGACAATTTTACGGTGAAAATTTTGACGAAAAAAGAATTGGTACTGGATCGGGTGTGATCGTTTCCCCCGATGGACTAATCATTACCAATTATCATGTAATAGAGGATGCAACCGAAATCGAAGTGACTTCTAACAAAAACAAGACTTATGTTGCAGAAATCATTGGATCGGACCCCAATACCGATTTAGCTGTTTTAAAAATAAAAACTAATGAGTCATTGCCCTACATCCCTTTTGGGGACTCGGAGGTAGCACGAATAGGAGAGTGGGTATTGGCTGTGGGTAACCCCTTCAATCTCAACTCGACTGTTACTGCTGGTATTATCAGTGCCAAATCGAGAGACCTAAATGATAGAGATAGTAAAAACCAATCCTTTATTCAAACAGATGCCGCTGTCAATATGGGAAATAGTGGAGGTGCTTTAGTAAATACAGACGGAGAGTTAATAGGAATTAACACTGCCATATCTTCCATTACAGGTGGCTTTGTAGGATACTCTTTTGCAGTACCTAGTAATATTGTTAGAAAAGTTTTCGAGGATTTATTAGAGTTCGGAAATGTTCAAAAAGGTCTACTCGGAGTTTCGGGTAGTGCCCTTAATGCTGAATTGGCAGAAAAATTTGAAATCAATGAAACACAAGGTTTTTTAATTGGAGAAGTGATTGAAGGAATGGGAGCTTCAGAAGCTGGTTTGCAAAGTGGGGATATAATTAAAAAGGTTGACGATGTCAAAATCAACAGCTTCTCAGATTTGACTGGTTATCTCTCCACCAAAAGACCAGGTGAAAAAGTTGAGGTAACTTATAGCAGAGAGGATTACAAAAAGAAAATAACCGTAATCTTGAAGAAAACCAATTCTACCGAATTTTTGGGCATGTATCTAACAAATATCAATTCCGAACAAAAGGAATACTTCAAGCTTAGTCACGGGGTCATCATAAAAGAATTGGGAAACCAACGCCTCTATCGTTATGGTATTGATGAAGGGTTTATTCTATTAGAAATAAACAATGAAGAAATTAAAGATGTATCAGATGTTGATGCCGTTGATTTTAATAATCTTTCCAGTATTTTATTCTTAAAACCCAATGGAGAAAGAGAAAGAATTATTTTTAAATAAAACAATAACTTTCGAACACAAAAGAGCTGTCTAAAAAGACAGCTCTTTTGTTCAAATAACTTATTGAAATTATAATTAAATTTTTTAATTTAATTTTTGCATTCCATGCAGATAGATATAGTTACTCTTTTTCCAGAATTACTCAGCAGTCCATTTAAAGCATCGATCCTTAAACGTGCGATCAAAGCGAAAAAAGTGATAGTAAATTTTCATTTGATTAGAGATTATGCAGAAAATAAACAAAAAAAAGTAGACGATTATCCTTTTGGAGGCGGTGCGGGAATGGTCATGAAAATTGAACCAATATACCGTTGCATCAGTCAGCTCAAAAAAGAAAAGACATACGACGAAATCATCTATCTTACCCCAGATGGTGAACAACTCAATCAAAGTATTTCCAATACCCTTTCAACCAAAAAAAACATTATCATTCTCTGTGGACATTATAAAGGTGTAGACCAAAGGGTTAGAGACCATTTAATTACCAGAGAAATATCTATTGGTGATTTTGTGCTTTCCGGCGGGGAATTGGCTGCAGCAGTATTGTGTGACAGTATAATTCGACTCATCCCTGGTGTATTAGGAGACGAGTCTTCTGCCCTAACCGACAGTTATCAAGACGGTCTTTTAGCCCCCCCAATTTATACTCGTCCCGCTATATATAAAGGTTGGAAAGTTCCCAAGATACTTACCTCAGGAAATACCCCCGAAATAGAAAAGTGGAGGGAAAAACAAGCCCTTGAAAAAACAAAAAACACAAGACCCGACTTGATGAACAATCAGAATTGATTTTTTTAACCCTAAACAACAAATGGGAGTTGTTTAAGTCAAAAATAGTTATAAATTTGCACCCAATAAATTAGAGTCCTTAAGTACAATAGTATTGATCAACACTAATTCAATGGAATCACTCGTTAATTTTGTTCAAGATAAATTTATCCAGAAAAAAAACTTTCCAGAGTTTTCTGCTGGAGATACAATCACCGTTTATTATGAAATTCGTGAAGGGGATAAATCAAGAACTCAGTTTTTTAAAGGGGTGATTATCCAAATCAAAGGTCAAGGACTTTCCAAGTCTTTTACCATACGAAAAATGTCTGGAACTGTTGGTGTAGAAAGGGTTTTCCCTCTCAATTTACCTACTATTCAAAAAATTGAAATCAATAAAAAAGGCAAAGTTAGACGATCGAAGATTTATTACTTTAAAAAATTACGAGGTAAAAAAGCCAGAATCAAAGAGCAATAAAATAATCAAACCGCATAACAGCGGTTTTTTTGTATTACAAAACCAAAGATCGGTTACCAAACTGTGGTGCTCCTTCATTATATTTGTCTAACATAAATAAAAATTTAAATGTCTAAAATTGTTGTCCAGTATCCAATTGTTGAGATTGACGGTGACGAAATGACTAGAATCATTTGGAAATTTATCAAAGAACAACTAATACTTCCCTACTTAGATGTCCAAGTTTTGTACTATGACCTCGGCATAGAGTCTAGAGATGCTACAGAGGACCAGATTACAGTTGACGCTGCAGAGGCCATCAAAAAATATAAAGTAGGCATAAAGTGTGCGACCATTACACCCGATGAAGATCGTGTGAGAGAGTTCGGACTCAAAAAAATGTACCGCTCACCTAACGGAACTATCAGAAACATAGTAGGCGGAACAGTATTTAGAGAGCCCATCATTATGAAAAATGTTCCGCGTTATGTTCAAGGGTGGACCAAACCGATTTGTATAGGAAGGCATGCTTTTGGTGATCAGTACAAAGCCACAGATGCTATCATTACCGGTAAGGGAAAACTCACCATGACTTTTACCCCTGAAGATGGAAGTCAGGCCACTAATTGGGAAGTTTATGACTTTAAAGAAAATGGTGTTGCAATGAGTATGTATAACATTGAATCTTCTATTTTTGGTTTTGCGAGATCCTGTATGATAAGGGCTCTTGATAAAGGTTGGCCACTCTATCTTTCCACTAAAAACACGATCATGAAAGCTTATGACGGGCGTTTTAAAGACATCTTTCAAGAAGTTTTCGACAATGAATTCAAAGACAAGTTTGAAGCCGCTAGCATTACCTATGAGCATCGCTTAATAGACGATATGGTTGCTGCTGCAATGAAATGGAACGGAGGTTTTGTCTGGGCATGTAAAAATTACGATGGAGATGTACAGTCCGATACAGTTGCTCAAGGGTTTGGATCTTTAGGCCTTATGACCTCTACACTAGTAACCCCTGATGGGGAAATAATGGAAGCAGAAGCTGCTCATGGAACCGTTACACGTCACTACCGACAACATCAAAAAGGGATGGAAACCTCAACAAACCCAATTGCATCGATTTTTGCATGGACAAGAGGTTTGGCTCACAGAGGTAAGCTGGATTTCAATCAACCACTGATCGATTTTTGTCATACGCTTGAGAATGTCTGCATCGAAACCATTGAAAGTGGAATAATGACCAAGGACTTGGCCTTACTGATTCACAAAGAAAATCTAGATGATTCTCATTACTTGACTACTCAGAAGTTTCTCGATGCCTTAAAAGAAAACTTAGAGGTGAAACTTGAATAAAATCGGTGCTTATTTTGCTACAAATTGATTGATTCGTTATAAAAATTTTTGTATCGCCGTGCATATAACTTTAACCAAGCAATTAAGTAAGAAATCCCCAGGTATCCGACTATTTTTTTAGATAAAACAAACATAATTTTTAGTTTCATAAGGTTTAACTAACGCTATATTAACAATTAATTTACATTGAGAGGTTATTTATTAATAATAAACAATTTAATTTCGACATATGAGTTTTGAAAAAATAACTGAGAAAGAATCTAATTATGATTCACTTGAAACAAAATCGACCAAAGAACTTTTGTCTGGAATCCATCAAGAAGACAAAGTAGCATTTACGGCTGTAGGGCTTGTTTTGGATAATGTCGAAAAACTGATAAATCATTTGGTTCCAAAAATGAAAGAAGGTGGACGATTATTCTATATAGGTGCAGGAACCAGTGGCAGATTAGGTGTATTAGATGCATCGGAGTGCCCTCCTACCTTTGGAGTTAATTCAGAAATGGTATCAGGGATAATAGCTGGCGGAATAGATGCTCTTCATCAATCCATTGAAAATGCTGAAGACGACCCTATTCAAGGATGGAAAGATTTAAAAAAACATCAGCCAGGTCAAAATGATTTTGTAATCGGAATTGCTGCCTCAGGAACCACGCCCTATGTTTTGGGAGCTCTAGAAAAATGTCAGAAAAATGGGATTAGTACGGGCTGTATTACATGCAATCCAAAGAGCCCAATTACTCAATTTTCTGACTACTCAATTGAAGTCATCGTTGGTCCAGAGTTTGTGACGGGAAGCTCTAGAATGAAAGCCGGAACCGCTCAAAAATTAATTCTCAATATGATCACTACTTCGAGTATGATTCAATTAGGACGGGTAAAAGGCAATAAAATGATCGACATTCAAATAAGTAATGTAAAACTTGTGGATCGGGCTGCCAGAATTCTTATGGAGGAATTAGACATCGAAAAGAATAAAGCCACTGAACTACTTGATGAATATAAAAGCATCAGAGGAGCTATAAAAAATTACTCTTGAACACTAAAACCTTAAAAAAAGGATTGCTTAAAGTTGGAACTTTTATCGTTCTTTGTTTTATTGCTCCGGTACTTGTCTACCAAGCATTTAAAAACCAAGGCCATCCTTTTTACTGGCCTTTACTTATCCTAGGGGGAACTTTGTGTATCATGACAATTTTTTACGGTTTTTGGGCCATCAAAATTTTAATTAATGGTCTACTAGGTCATAAAAAAAACTAAGCCCATATAAAAATTGTTTCACTCGGAGGAGTAAACTATATTTGCTTTGATTTTCATTATATGATTCAAATAAAATTCCCTGACACCTCAGTAAGAAGCTATGAAACGGGAACTACCGTAATCGAAATTGCCAAAAATATCAGTGAAGGATTGGCCCGAAATGTCCTTTCTGCCATCTTTAATGAAAAGGTTGTTGAGGCATCTACCCCTTTGTTTGAAGATGGAAAAATCGAATTGTTTACATGGAATGATAATCAAGGAAAAAGTGCCTTTTGGCATTCTTCTGCCCATCTTTTGGCACAAGCAATTCTCTCCCTTTATCCTAAAGCAAAACTCACTATTGGGCCAGCAATAGAAAATGGTTTCTACTATGATGTGGATTTTGGGGAGCATTCCATTACCGAAAAAGAACTCAAAGGCATTGAAAAAAAGTTTTTGGAATTTGCCCGTCATAAATTTGAATTCAAAATGCGATCTGTCTCCAAACAAGAGGCGCTTGATTTTTATATCAAAGAGGAAAATCCATATAAAATTGAGCTCATCGAAAATTTGGATGACCGCACTATCACCTTTTGTGACCATGCCGATTTTACAGACTTATGTCGTGGAGGTCACATCCCTCATACGGGCTATATCAAAGCCGTTAAGCTATTAAATGTTGCTGGTGCCTATTGGAGAGGAGATGAAAAAAATAAACAATTGACCCGGATTTATGGCATTTCATTTCCCAAAAAAAAGGAACTCACCGAATTCCTGGAAATGCTTGAAGAAGCGAAAAAACGCGACCACAGAAAAATGGGAAAAGATCTAGAATTATTTACCTTTTCACAAAAAGTTGGACAGGGATTACCCCTGTGGTTACCCAAAGGGACTGCTTTAAGAGAACGTTTGGAAAATTTTCTAAAAGCTGCACAAAAAAAAGCTGGGTATGAACAGGTCATTTCCCCTCATATTGGAAACAAAGAGCTTTATATTACCTCCGGACATTACGATAAATATGGAGAAGATAGTTTTCAACCCATAGAAACCCCTGCCGAGGGAGAAACTTTTTTGCTCAAACCCATGAACTGCCCCCACCACTGTGAAATATACAAAACTCGCCCTTGGAGTTATAAGGAACTGCCAAAACGTTATGCAGAGTTTGGAACCGTATACCGTTACGAGCAAAGTGGAGAACTTCATGGACTTACCAGAGTGAGGGGTTTTACCCAAGACGATGCCCATATTTTTTGTACCCCAAACCAACTAGATCAAGAATTCAAAAATGTCATTGATCTGGTGTTGTATGTATTCGAATCTTTGGGCTTTGATAATTTTAAGGCACAAGTTTCTATCCGTGACACCAAAAAACTGAAAAAATATATTGGAGATCCAAAAAATTGGGAAAAAGCGGAGCAAGGCATTATTGACGCTGCCAAGGAAAAAAAATTGGATTTTGTTATTGAAGAAGGAGAAGCTGCCTTCTATGGTCCTAAGCTCGATTTTATGGTCAAAGATGCCCTAGGAAGAAAATGGCAACTAGGAACCATTCAAGTCGATTACAATCTCCCGGAAAGATTTGAACTGACCTATAAAGGCAGTGATAACAAGCTCCATCGACCCATTATGATACACCGTGCACCCTTTGGTAGTTTGGAGCGCTTTGTTGCTATTTTGTTGGAGCATACTGCAGGCAATTTCCCTCTGTGGCTCTCCCCTATACAAGTGAACTTACTGACTGTGAGTGAAAAACACGAAAAATACGCCCAAAAAGTTTTAAAATTCCTTGAAAATAACGAAATTCGCGCCTCCCTAGACAATAGAAATGAAACCATCGGGAAAAAAATCCGAGATTCGGAACTCAGTAAGGTTCCTTTTATGTTAATTCTGGGAGAAAAAGAAGCAGAAGTTGGAAATGTCTCCGTCAGAAAACACCAAGAAGGTGACGTGGGTACCTTGAGCACAGAAGTTTTCGTAAAAAAAATAAAAAAAGAAATATCAGGAAGTATCTCTAAATTTGGAAATTAATTTAAAAAAATTAAGTCATAGCAATACGAAGGAGAAGATCGAATAGACCTGCGAGGATAATCAAAGAAAATCCTCACAAAATCAACGAGAAAATTACAGCCAACGAGGTCAGATTGGTAGGAGACAACGTTGAGCTAGGAGTTTACAATCTAACCAAAGCTATTGACCTTGCCGAAGAACTAGAGTTAGACCTTGTAGAAATTTCTCCAAAAGCATCACCACCTGTTTGTAAAATTTTGGATTACAAGAAGTTTCTATATGAACAAAAAAAACGTGAAAAAGCACTCAAGTCCAAGGCTACTAAGGTGATCATTAAAGAAATACGATTCGGTCCTCAGACCGATGAACACGATTATGAATTTAAGAAAAAGCACGCAGAAAAATTTTTAAATGATGGTGCCAAGCTCAAAGCTTTTGTTTTTTTTAAAGGCCGATCCATTGTATTTAAGGAACAAGGACAAATCTTACTTTTAAGGTTGGCCCAAGACTTGGAACAGATTGGAAAAGTAGAACAAATGCCACAATTAGAAGGAAAGAGAATGACCATGTTCATTACACCCAAAAAGAAATAAAAATATTTGACGAAATGCCTAAAATGAAAACGAAATCGAGTGCCAAAAAGAGATTTAAGCTTACTGGCAGTGGAAAAATAAAAAGAAAACACGCTTTTAAAAGTCATATCCTGACGAAAAAATCTAAAAAACGTAAACTAAAATTGACTCATTCAACATTGGTAAATGATAGTGACGTGAAGAGTATCAAAGAACAATTAAGATTGAAATAAAACAATCACGATTAAAATTTGTATCACCCTGATATGAGGCCCAAAGTGTTGAATAACCGCCCATGTCAAAATACTAAATTAAAATGCCAAGATCAGTAAACTCAGTGGCTTCAAGAGCCCGTCGAAAAAAAATAATCAAACAAGCAAAAGGTTACTTTGGAAGAAGGAAAAACGTTTGGACTATTGCAAAAAATGCAATAGAAAAGGCAATGCTATATGCTTATCGTGACCGAAGAACCAAAAAGCGAAACTTCAGATCATTGTGGATCACCAGAATCAATGCAGGAGCTAGAGGACACGGTATGTCTTACAGCCAATTTATGGGCAAAATTAAGTCCAATAACATTGAACTCAACAGAAAGGTATTAGCGGATTTAGCCATGAACAATCCCCAAGCTTTTAAGGCTATCGTTGACAAAGTAAAATAATCCATGTTACCCCAACCCATCTAAAAAAAGATGGGTTTGACATATCATGACATTAACTATTTACCACAATACTAGATGTAGAAAGTCTCGAGAGGCTCTTCAATACCTTGAGGATAATGGATTTTCTTTCGACATAGTTAAATATATAGAACAATCTTTTGATAAAAACACACTGGGTGAGGTGTTAAAAAAGATCAACAAGAAACCTTCAGAGATTCTTAGAAAAAAAGAAGTCCTTTGGAAAAAAGAATACGCTTCCAAAGATCTCACTGAAGATCAAATTTTACAACTTTTGGTAGAACAGCCTAAATTGATTGAAAGACCCATCATAATAAGCAGCGATAAGGGAGTTTTGGCTAGACCCATCGAAAATTTGATGGAATTTTTAAACAAGGCTTAAACCATTTGTAAATATGGTTTCCTTTTATACTATGAAAAAAGTCTACATAATTGCCCTAATCTGTTTTTCCTATTCCCTTTTAGGACAACGCCCAGGTAGAAATATTCCCAAACTAAAACTGTCCGGAGTAGTCATCGATCAAGAGACCCAACAAACCCTAGAATACGCTACCATCAGTATTCGAAACTCCAAAAATCCGAATCTCTTGCAAGGAGGAATCACCGACTTTGATGGAAAATTTAATTTAGAGATTTTTCCTGGCACTTATGAAATCAGCATCGAATACATCGGCTTTGAAAGTTTTAGTAAACCTGGAGTGGTCATTAAGGGCAATCTTGATTTAGGAACTGTAGGTTTGCTCATTGCCAGTACAGCTCTGGAGGGGGTTGAAGTCATGGCCGAAAAAACCGAAGTAGAAATCAGACTAGACAAACGCATTTACAACGTAGGAAAAGACCTTACCGTTAGAGGGGGTAGTGTGGCAGATGTATTGGACAATGTGCCCTCAGTAACCGTTGATCTGGAAGGTAACGTAGCCTTGAGAGGAAATGATAATGTAAGAATATTGATCAATGGAAAGCCCTCTGGATTGGTAGGTATTTCAGGACCGAAAGGCTTGCAACAACTACCCGCCGAATCCATTGAAAAAGTAGAGGTAGTAACCTCACCATCTGCACGTTATGGTGCAGAAGGCACTGCAGGGATTTTGAACATTATACTAAAAAAACAAGAACTTTTAGGTTTTAATGGAAATTTTGTTAGCAATGCAGGACAAACCTATTCCGATGTCATTCCATCAAATTATGGAGGCTCAGCCAACATAAACCTGAGAAAAAATAAATTCAACCTTTTTTCCACCAACTCATACAGTAAAAGCATTTCAATCGGGAAAATATCTAATAAAAATGAATACTTAAATGGAATTGAACCCAGTACTTTTCTTGATGAAATCCGGAAGCCGGAGCGAGAAAATATCAGCTTTTTTTCCAGTTTGGGAGTAGAATATTATTTCAAAGAAAAAACCTCTTTAATACTTAGTGGATTTATACGAGACCGAAGTGGGGACGACTACTCTAAAAACACGCTAAAAAGGTTTGACTCAAATAGGGTTATAATTGATCAGTCTGAATTGATAGAGCTGGAATCTGATAAGGACGACGCCAGACAGATCAGTCTTAATTTCGATTCAGAAATCGATGACAAAGGACAGGAGTTTACCGCTGTCTTTCAATATGAAGAAAACTCCGAAGATGAAAAGGCCAATATCGACAGCAGTATAGAAGGCAAAGATGAAAAAGTCAATCAGATTGAAAAAGAAAAAAGAATCCTGCTCCAAGCCGATTATGTATTGCCCCTCGACAAGGATACACAATTTGAATTTGGATACAGAGGTAATTTTTCCAATCAAGAAAACGATTATCAAGTATTCCAGATCAAAAATGGCGCTTTTGAAAAAAATAATGACTTGTCGAATATACTGGTGTATAAAGAACACATCAATGCTGTATACACTCAGTTTGGAAAAAAGATTGATGCATTTTCCTATCTACTGGGGCTGAGGATGGAAGATTCTAAAATCGTAGTCGATCAGCGAACAATAAACAATTACAACGAAAAAAATTACACCAAGTTTTTCCCTACAGTCAATTTATCTTATGAGTTTAGCGAGAGTGAAAGTATCATTTTGGGCTACAGTAGAAGAATTTCCAGACCCCGTGGGAGGTTTTTAAACCCTTTCCCCTCTAGAGCCAGTGTAGCAAATTTTTTTCAAGGAAATGCCGATCTGGATCCCAGCTATTCCAATACCATAGATGTTGGTTATTTAAAAAGATGGGAAAAAATAACCCTCAACACCTCCTTGTACTATCAAAAATCAACCGATGTATTTACTTTTATTTCTCAGGACAGCGGACAAACCGTTGTTCTAGATGGTGACCCTGATGATCCCGATAGTAATGTAGTTGAAGTTCCCATAATCATCAGAAATCCCATAAATCTGTCCGAAAACAACCGAACCGGGTTTGAATTTACACTCAGCTATAACCCATCCAGAAAATCGAGAATCTTTGCCAATTTTAATTTATTTAATTCAGAAACTATTGGAGTATATGAAGGAACAGATTTTGGCAGAACCAATTTGAGTTGGTTTTCGAGGATAAATGGAAAATTCACCATTTTTAAGGACATCGACTGGCAAATTCAACTTTTCTATAGAGGACCAAGGGAAAATGCTCAGTCCAGATACAGAGGAATGATTTTTTCCAGTACCGCATTAAGTAAAGAGATCCTCAAAAAAAAAGGTACAATTTCATTTAGGATAAGTGATTTGTTCAACTCCGCAATGTTTCAATTTGAAACATTTACACCTACGTTTAATAACTCTGGATTATTTAGAAGAAGTTTGCCTTCATTTAATCTTTCTTTCACCTATAGAATCAACCAGAAAAACAAGCAACAAAAGAGTAGATCCCAAGGGAGAAGCAGTGGTAATGAAAACGATTTTGAGTTTTAATAAACTAGCTTTTGTTCTTTTGACTACGGTCTTTTAGATATTGCATCAAAGACCCAAATAACCAATAGGGAATCACAAATATTAAAAGAAATATCATCAGCCAAAATCCTAGAGTTAGGATGGATAAAAAAGCTAGAAATCCTAAATATTGGTCAAATTCAAACATATTCTAAAATTCTTAACCAAATTTACTGCATTTTCTTATTCAACTAAAGTATATCCTAATTTTATTTTAACAGCCTCAAGCAAAAGCCTTATTTTTGTAATGTTAAACATATTTGATAATGGATCATCGCATTGAAAAAGACACCCTTGGAGAAGTTAAAGTACCTCTAGAGGCCTATTGGGGAGCCCAGACCGAACGCTCAAGATCGAATTTTAAAATTGGTGATGAGGCCTCCATGCCTATGGAAATAATTTACGGTTTTGCTTATCTAAAAAAAGCGGCTGCCTACACAAATTGTGATGCAGGGGTTTTGAAACCGTCCAAAAGAGACCTCATTGCTAGCGTTTGTGACGAAATACTAGAAGGAAAATTAGACGATCAATTTCCCTTGGTGATTTGGCAAACTGGTTCGGGTACTCAAAGTAACATGAACGTTAATGAAGTCATCGCCAATCGTGCTCATGTTTTAGAGGGAAATAAATTGGGAGAAGAAAATAAAACCTTAGCTCCCAATGACGATGTCAACAAATCACAATCTTCCAACGACACCTTCCCTACAGGAATGCATATTGCAGCTTACAAAAAGATTGTTGAAAATACATTGCCAGGATTGAATAAATTAAAAAATGCCTTGTCAAAAAAATCGGAGAACTTTCAATCAGTTGTCAAAATTGGACGTACCCACTTAATGGATGCAACTCCCCTTACCCTAGGGCAAGAATTCTCAGGCTATGTTTCCCAATTAGATCACGGAATCAAAGCGCTTAAAAATACTCTAAGCCATTTATCTGAACTAGCCCTTGGAGGAACAGCTGTTGGTACAGGAATCAATACGCCCGAAGGCTATGCTGAGAAAGTGGTGGCTTATATCGCTAAGTTTAGTGGTCTTCCATTTGTCAGTGCCGAGAATAAATTTGAGGCATTAGCAGCTCATGATGCGATTGTAGAAACCCACGGAGCATTGAAACAAATTGCCGTTTCGCTAAATAAAATCGCTAACGATATTCGTCTTTTGGCCTCTGGACCCCGATCCGGAATTGGAGAAATCACCATACCCGCAAACGAACCCGGAAGTTCAATTATGCCCGGAAAAGTCAATCCCACACAGTGTGAGGCCATAACCATGGTCTGTGCGCAAGTAATAGGTAATGATGTTGCTATTGGAGTAGGAGGACTTCAGGGACATTATGAATTGAATGTTTTCAAACCCGTAATGGTGGCCAATTTATTACAATCAGCACGACTCATTGGTGATGCTTGTGTAAGTTTTACTGATAACTGTGTGGTGGGTATTGAACCAAACCTGCAACGGATAGAGGAATTGGTTAAGAATTCCCTTATGCTGGTCACCGCATTAAATACGAAAATAGGCTATTACAAAGCTGCAGAAATTGCCAATAAAGCCCATAGCGAAGGGACTACGCTCAAAGAAGCTGGGCTTTCATTGGGTTACCTTACTGCTAAAGAATTTGACCAATGGGTAAAACCAGAGGATATGACAGGGGGTAAATCTTAATCACGTTTGATTTAGGTTTTTTTAGGCTACTTATCGAAATCTTTTTTAGATAATGATTTAAATTCAAAATCCAATTGGACTTTTAATAATAATTTAAATACGGATTAAAGCCCTAGGGTCAAATATCAAATTAATCACAACAAAAAATCAAAAAAAGTGTTTAGATTAGTTGACAATATATTTTTGTACAAAATCAATTAAAAATTGAGACAAAATAAAGATCTCTCCATAGAAAAAAACATAGACCAAAACAAAATATTGGTCTCTGAACTAAATCAAAAATTAGCCCGAATCAAATTGGGTGGAGGTAAGTCAAAAATGGAGAAGATCAGGTTACAAGGTAAAATGACTGCACGTGAGCGGGTCAATTATTTATTGGACGACGATTTAGAAAGCATAGAAATTGGGGCTTTTGCAGGACACGAAATGTATGAAGAGGAAGGCGGTTGCCCAGCTGCTGGTGTGGTTACTGTAATTGGTTATATTTCCAAAAAACTCTGTGTAATTGTAGCCAATGACGCCTCTGTAAAAGCAGGGGCATGGTTTCCTATCAGTGCAAAAAAGAATTTGCGCGCTCAAGAGATCGCCTTGAAAAATAGAATTCCAATAATCTACCTTGTGGACAGTGCTGGTGTGTATCTACCCAAACAAGATGAAATCTTTGCGGACAAAGAACATTTTGGTCGAATTTTCAGTAATAACGCGCAGATGAGCAGTCAAGGAATTGTTCAAATTGCTGCAGTAATGGGCAGCTGTGTCGCTGGTGGAGCCTATTTGCCAATAATGTCAGACGAAGCTATAATTGTAAATAAAAGTGCCAGTATCTTTTTGGCAGGAAGCTATCTTGTCAAAGCCGCAATTGGTGAAGAAATAGATAACGAAACCCTTGGTGGAGCAACGACCCATTCAGAAATCAGTGGAATTACCGATTACAAAGCCAAAGACGACTCGGATGCTCTCAACCGAATTAGAGCCTTGATTGAAAAAATGGGAGACAATCCCAAAGCGGGATTTAATAGGATTGAAGCTAGCCTTCCCAAAGAAAAGGTTGTGGACATCTATGAAATTCTTCCTGTAGACAAAACCCTTCCTTATGACACGTATAGGATCATTGACTGCCTGGTGGATGAAGGCTCTATGGAAGAATACAAGGCAGATTATGGTAAAACAATGATTACCACCTTTGCCAGAATCAATGGTTGGGCAGTAGGCATCGTTGCCAATCAAAGAAGGATGGTTAAGAACAGGCATGGAGAAACACAGGTTGGTGGTGTTATTTATAGTGATGGTGCTGACAAATCAACCCGTTTTATTGCCAACTGCAATCAACGTAAAATCCCTTTGGTTTTCTTACAGGACGTGACTGGTTTTATGGTAGGCAGTAAGGCCGAACATAATGGCATCATCAAAGACGGAGCAAAAATGGTCAATGCCGTTGCCAACTCTGTGGTGCCAAAGTTTACAATCGTTATGGGCAATTCCAATGGTGCAGGCAATTATGCCATGTGTGGTAAGGCCTTTGATCCTCGCTTGATTCTGGCTTGGCCAGGTTCTAAAATGGCCGTAATGGGAGGCGAACAAGCAGCCAAAGTTTTGATGCAAATTGAAAAATCAAAACTCAAAAAAGAAGGTGAAAAAATTGACCCCAAAAGAGAAAAAGTTCTTTTAAAGGAAATCAAATCCAGGTACGATAAACAAACACAAGCCTATTACGCTGCAGCTCGAATGTGGACCGATACAATTATTGACCCCTTAGAAACACGAAAATGTATCAGCATTGGAATTGAAGCGGCCAATCACGCTCCGATTAATAAGAAATTTAATATGGGTGTTTTACAGGTCTAGGTGATTTTAAAAGAACTAACTGTCTTACCCCTAATGAATTTACCATTATTTCTTAAAATTTCAGATACAAAATACAATGCCTTAGGTGACTCAAATTTCTCCAATGTCTCGCAAGCTGCAATCTGTTTTTCTACTTCCTTGGCTTGGTAATTATTCCCTTCTACCACCATAATAAGCTTTTGACCCAAAACCTCATCCGGAATACCGTAAAGAAAAAAAGGAAACTGAATATGATGGGCCAACTTTCGTTCAACAACCTCAGGTAAAATTTTAACACCTCCACTGTTTATAACATTGTCTCTCCTGCCTAAATAGGTAAAGGTCTTTTCATCGTGCATTTCAACAATATCATTGGTATGAATCAATTGATCTGTAATTTCTGGGGCATCTACCACAAGACATCCCTCCTCATCCACCTCGAGATGAATACCCTCAAGTGCATAAAAAGGTTTTTTTGGTACTGAAAGTTTTGAAATAGCAATATGAGTAATGGTTTCTGTCATTCCATAAGTCTCAAAGCAGTTGTCGTGTAAAGAAACTAATTTCTCAGTTAATTCATTATAAATCGGTGCTCCTCCAATGATTAAGGTTTTTATTTGATTGATTTTTTCCAAACTGTGATGGACTTGCATAGGTGTCATAGCCACAAAATCATAGTAATTGTAAATTTTTCTCATAGGATCGGTAGTGGGTTGAACCAAATCCAATGACAATCCCAAAATCATAGCACGAACCAACATCATCTTTCCCGAAATAAAATCGGCTGGCAAACAATGAAGAGCAGTATCTCCAATTTGAACGTTAAAAAAATCCCCAGTTCGAATGGCTGATCTCACCATGGCTTGTTTGGAAATCTGAATTATTTTGGAATCACCAGTAGAACCAGAAGTTTTAACATTGATAAAGTTTTCATTATCAATCCAGTCCATGATGAAATCACCAATGGCGACCTCATAGGGAGCTCCCTCTTTGATAAGGTCATAGCCAACATCCTTTAATTCATCTACCGAAAAATAATAGCCATTGAGTTTAAATCGATTGTGAATCTTGGAATAATGTGGAGTATTCATTAAAATTTATGGGTTAATTGAGCTATCCAATTTTTCCATTGGTACTTTTTAGCAAAAATAAGGGCCAAAAATGGATAAACAAATAGTAAAGTAATGATGAGTTCCATGCCCAAAGAAGGATCTGAGTTATCAATAAGTAAAGATTCCGTTTGAAATGCAGTCCAAGAAGCCGTGACTAATAAAGCCGTGACCAAATTGTTGGCAGCATGGAATCCCAGCGCCAATTCAATACCCTCATCCATTAGGGTGATAACTCCCAAAAATAGTCCGGTACCGATATAATACCAGATCAAGTTAATGCCTAATTTTTCAATTTCGGGATTCCAAATATGTAGTAAACCAAACAGGACTGAAGTCAATAGTAAAGGCAACCAACGATTTTTAAAAAGCATCCCGAAACCCTGCATTAAATAAGCCCTAAAAACAAATTCCTCAAATGAGGTTTGGAGAGGGATCATAACAAAACTGATAAAGAATAATATCAAAAAAGTTATGGGTTTGAAGTTCCAAACATAATCTTCAGGACTCATAATATAATCAATAATCACCATAATTGCAGAAATCGTTCCCCACAATAAAAAAGAAAATAGAATTCTATTGAAATCGACCCTATTTCTAATAGTAATTAAACTTAAAAAAGACCTTTTGTGGAGCCTGGTAACCACCAAATAAACAAATGGTATACTGACAGCAAATGGAAGTAAAACCAAGAACAAGGTCATGTTGTGAGGAAGAGCAGATAACAGCTCGTGTTGATTCTTGTAATCATCGAAAATATCAGACCGAGAAATGAGATAGATGGAAAGTGGAATCTGTCCTAAAATATGGGAAAAAATAAAAATAATCAACCCTTTAAGGTAGATAACAAAGCGATTATTTTCGAATTTGATTTGTTCTAAAAACTTCATAGAAGTGACGTATCCCAGTTTTCATTTGAGTTAAAAGTAAGATTGCCATTTAGAACTTCCAGTGGGGACTTAAAATTATTTGAAAATAAGTCTCCAGTTCCCAGCCCCTGATGATTTTTAACCGACAAAGAAAAAGTCCACTGAGCAATGGCATTCAACCCAATATTACTCTCTAAGGCACTGGTTATCCACCAGCCTATAGCGCGTTCTTGGGCTAGAGAAATCCATTCATTACAAGATTGAAATCCTCCTAATAAAGACGGTTTTAAAATCAAGTACTGAGGCATAATTTCATCCAATAAAGCTCTCCTGTCTTTTTTATCAATCACACCAATGAGTTCCTCATCCAAGGCAATGGGAATTGGAGAATTAACACACAACTTATGCATTATATTAGCCTGATTCACAGCAATAGGCTGTTCAATTGAATGGACCCCCAAGTCTGCCAAAGACTTTAATTTATCCATTACATCGGAGGGAGGAAAAGCACCGTTTGCATCTACTCTCAAAATTATTTGTTCTGGACCATAATATTTTCGAATTTCCTTTAACAAAGAGTATTCTTCATCAAAATGCAAAGCACCGATTTTGACTTTGATGCAATCAAATCCTTGGGCGATTTTTTTATCAATTTGAGCTTTCATAAAATTCCGTTCGCCCATCCATATCAAGCCATTGATGGCTAAATTCTCCTGGCCTCTGGTAAAGGGAGAGGGGAAAAGTTCAAAAGGATCATTTGATTTAAATGACAATAAAGCCATTTCGTATCCCATCTGAATAGATGGGAAAGCTTGGAGTGACTTGACGGAAACAATTTCATTCTTATTTATCCTATTACACAAATCTTTGAGTTGATCCTCATAATCAAACCTATCGTCTACACTCAAACCTCTAAAAAGACCGCACTCCCCTACTCCTTTTTTATTCCCATTAGTCAAAAATAAAAACCAAGTTTCTTTCTGCTTCAATTTTCCACGAGAAGTACCTCCAGGGTATTTAAACTTCAAAACATATCTTTTGTAATGGGCTTTCATTTATATAGATAAAAGATTACAAACAGCGCAAGAGAAATAAAAAAAGTTGACATTGCAAGTTCCTTCAACAATGGATCGTAGGCTATAGGCTTACTAATTTTAACAACCTGATACAAGTGAATTAAAATTGGTAGTGTAATCAATAGTGATATGGGGTTTTCCTTTACCCAAACTACACCAATTCCAAAAAATAAAAACAACGTACCCATTAGCATCAAAAGATAATGGTAGTATTTTGCTTTTTGGCTTCCCAGAAAAACCACCAAAGTATTTTTTTGGGAATTCTTATCATTTGAGATATCTCTCATATTGTTGAGATTTAGGACACCCGCACTGAGCAATCCGATTGAGGTTCCTAAAAAAAAGGAGGAGCTATCAATAATTTGTGTTTGCAAATAATAAGCACCCATAACACTTACCCATCCAAAAAAAAGAAAAACGAACAAATCCCCCATTCCATTATATCCATAGGCGCCTTGACCTACCGTATATTTGATTGAAGCCCAAACAGCAGTAGTTGCAAGTGAAATAAAAATTAAAGAGACGAAGAATTGATCCACTCCAAAGGCCACATAAATCAAAGAAATAGACAAGAGAATTGAAATCGTCGCAGAAATGAATATTCCTGTTTTTAGTGATTTGGCCGAAAGGAGTCCTCTTTGTAATATTCTTTTAGGTCCCAACCTATCAGCATTATCTGTTCCCTTAATGCCATCACCGTAATCATTGGCAAAATTGGAAACGACTTGAAAAGCTATAGCAGTCAACAATGAAAGTATAAAAATTACGGATGAAAAGCTTTCTTCCTTGGATGCAATAGCGTTACCGGTAATGATACCTGCTACAGATAGGGGTAAGGTTCTTAAACGGGAGGCGGCCAACCAAACTGAAAATTGTGAACTCAAAATATTAGGGGAATTTTGGGTACTTTTTAAAATTGGGTTCTCTTTTATCTAAAAAAGCCTGCTTGCCCTCATGTGCCTCTTCCGTCAAGTAATACATAAGCGTAGCATCTCCCGCCAATTGCATCAATCCGTGCTGACCATCCAGTTCTGCATTCAAACACCTCTTGATCATGCGCAAGGCCAATGGACTTCTTTTTTGCATCAGCTTACACCACTCCAAAACTGTAATTTCCAACTGTTCTAGTGGTACTACCTTATTGACCAATCCCATTTTTTCAGCTTCGGCAGCAGAGTATTCCTGGCATAAAAACCATATTTCTCTAGCTTTCTTTTGTCCCACATGCCTTGCCAAATAGGATGAACCAAATCCACCGTCAAAGCTACCTACTTTAGGTCCAGTTTGTCCAAAAATGGCATTTTCACTGGCAATGGTAAGATCGCAAACCACATGTAAAACATGACCTCCTCCAATAGCGTAACCATTAACCATAGCAACAACAGGTTTGGGCAACTCTCTGATGCGTTTATGTAAATCAAGTACATTTAATCGAGGTACGCCATCTTCTCCTACATATCCTCCAACCCCTTTCACATTTTGGTCTCCCCCACTACAAAAAGCTTTATTTCCAGCTCCGGTAAACACCACCACATCGATATCATTTCGCTCTCGACAAACCTCCATAGCTTCCAACATCTGTATATTGGTCTCGGGACGAAATGCATTATATACTTTGGGGCGGTTGATGGTAATTTTTGCCACACCTTCGAATAACTCAAATTTGATGTCACTAAAGTCGGATAGACTTTCCCATTCTATCTTTTTCATAGGTTTTATTTAGTTATTAAATTTAAGACTTTTGCATAGCTTTAAAGTAATTTAATAGGATTCTGTTATTAATCTTTCTCGGGGTTTTAATCTCGAGAAGCATTGGTCGACGTGAAGGATTAAAAAATAATTTTAAAGCCGATTTCAATCCATTATTGTTATTTACTGACCTGTAATCAAAATTAAATTCCTTGGAAATTTGACGAGCATTTCGATTGTGAATGGTTTCAAAATAAGTATCGTATTTTGGACTATCATTTTCACCAGGAAGAATTCTAAAAATTCCTCCTCCCTGATTGTTGATCAAAATAATCCTAAAACAAGAGGGAATATGATCATTCCACAATCCATTTATATCGTAAAAGAAACTGAGATCTCCCGTAACCAAAAGGGTGGAGTTTTGATTAACCAAAGCTGCTCCCACTGCAGTAGCAGTTGACCCATCAATTCCACTAGTCCCTCTATTGCAAAAAACTTCTACACGCTTTGGAATATCAAAAAGCTGTGCATATCGTACCGTAGAACTGTTGGCCAATTGCAAGTGAAGCCTTTGCGGAAGATTTAAAAAAATGGTTTCAAAGGCTTTCAAGTCAGAAAAAGGAATCTGGTTTAGATACGTATTTCCCATATTGAGTTGAGCCCGATACTGATCCAAAATCAAGGACTTATAATTACTCTCCAGAATTTGGTACCCTTCATATAATTCAGAAAAAAAAGAATTGACGGGCATGGGAAAATGTTGCTTCAAACAATAGAAAGTGTCATAAGCCTTGAAGGGATCTACATGCCAGTGTTCTCGAGGTGAAAAATCTCTTAAAAAATTTTTTATTTTTTTGGAAACTACCATCCCACCGAAAGTCAATAAAATTTGAGGTTGGAGAGTTTTAAAAAAATCTGAATCCCTCTTTTCTAAGGGAGCAATTAAAGAATCAATGGAATTTATGGTATTAGGTAAACCTAAGTTAGAAGTAGCTTCGGTCATCAAAATCACAGATTGGTCAGCGTCAATAAAATCCAGCCACTTTTTATCGATCTTGTCGGGGTCATTTACCCCAACAAGGACAAGCTTTTTATCGGCCTCTTGCCATTTTTTTTTAAAAATTTTAAAATCTATTTTGGGCATGTATATTTCGGGAGCAGTATTATAGGTAATATCCATAGGAGAGACTATCATTCCATACAATGGTTCTTCCATGGGAACATTTAAGTGCACGGGGCCGCTCTTTTGTATGGAATGATTTAAAACCGAATTGATTTTTTTTTCATTTTTTTTTTGGATTTCCTTTTGTTTGATTTTGATCTCTATCTGAGTCGCTTTTCTTGAAATCAACTTTTGGTTGGGGTTTCTCAAAAGGGTAGCAGAGGCATGACTCACATCAGGGCTCAGGTAAGCAAATTCAACCAAATGCGGCTCAAAGACACCCTTTTGTTGAATGGTTTGGCCATCTCCAATATCAATGCGGTGGGGCATACGGTCGGCAGAAATAACGACCAATGGGATATTACTGTAAAAAGCCTCGGCAACGGCCGGATAAAAGTTGAGTAAGGCAGAACCCGAGGTACAAACCACAGCAGTAGGAGTGTTGAGTTGCTGGGCGATTCCCATTGCAAAAAAAGCCGCAGAACGTTCATCTACTATACTGTAGGTTTTAAAGAAAGGGTTTTCAACAAAACCATTGGTCAGAGGTGCGTTTCGAGAACCCGCACAAATCACTATGTGCTGGATTTCCTTCATTTCACAGAATTGGACAACCGTATGGGCTATTGGAATCTCCGGATATTTAATCGATGTACTCCCTGAATTTTTCATTTTAATCGTCTTACAAAAATACAAAACGCTGAGGTATTGATCTCATCAAAAAATTAAAGGGCTGCCAATAAGGTATTGGCTTTGTTTTGAGTTTCCTCCCACTCTTTTTCGGGATCACTGTCTTGAGTAATCCCAGCCCCCACATACATCAGTAAACCCTCAGGGATTATTTGCGCACAACGTAAGTTAACAAACAAATCGATTTGAGCCTCCCCCATTACTGGGCCAAAAAATCCGGTATAGTAAGCGCGATCAAGGTTTTCGTATTCTGCAAGAAAACGCATCCCCTCCTCCACAGGAATCCCTCCTACAGCCGGGGTCGGATTTAATTTCTTTAGCAATGCTGTAGTATTGATGTTTTGGACTTCCACCGATATTTCATTACATAAATGAACCAAATTACCCGCCTGACGGGTAAAAGTCTGAGAACATTTGACCACAGATGATGAAAAAAGCTTTTCCAAATCTTCTCGTAAAGTATCTCTGACCCAGCCTTGCTCTTTCTTTTCTTTTTCACCCCAATCGTATTCTTCATTTTTATTGTAGTTTAAAGTTCCTGCCAGTGCCATAGTTGTCAGCCGGTTGGAATGGAGTGAAAAAAGTTGTTCTGGGCTAGCGCCTATCCAAGTCTCCGCTTTTGGGTGATGCCAAAAATAAACCATAGCTTGGGGATAGAGCGTCAGTAAATGGGTAAACAATTGGAAAGCGTCTACTTCCAAGCTTCTAATAATATTTCGGGCCACAACCAATTTTTTTAAGCGCCCCAAAGCAATGGCCTTTTTGGTTTTATTGACCAAATTTATAAATGATTCTTTATTTTCTAAATTGGAAGCGGTAACTATCTCTTTTGTTTCAAAAGATTTAGTTTTATACTCAAAACACAAATGGTTTTTATCGGAAATATATACGGCGGGGAGGGGAGAATCAAATCGGCTCATTATAAAGCCATTAATTTTTAAATTTTCCGTAAGAGTTACTTTGGAATCGTTCTGGAAATTGCAATGAACGATTTTACTCTCTGGTAATCTATAAAAAACAAAGGCTTGATCATCAGACAAAAGCTTCCCAAAGACTTCTTCTAAATCGAGCTTGTTCATTTATTTTTCGGTCTAGAAAAAGTAGAAAGTTTACAATGAGAGATCAAATTATCTTCCTCGTCAGTTACCCTGATCTCAATCAACTGAATGTTTTTCCCCATGCGTAAAGGTTTGGCAGTAGCAGTAACATATCCACTGCGTACACTTTTGAGATGATTGGCTGAGATTTCAATTCCAACGACAGAAACACTAACGTCTTGAGTCAAGACCGGAACTGCTGCACTACCCACTGTTTCTGCCAAAGCAACCGATGCACCTCCATGGAGTAAACCATCTGACTGATGCACTTTCGGGGTAACTGGCATTCGTGCAGATAGAAAATCTTTTCCCACATCTACAAACTCGATTTCCAAGGTTTCCATCAAATTGCCTTTTACCAAACTATTACAAATCTCAAGTACTTTTTTTTTATCCATACTAACAAGTTATAAAAATAAAAACCTTCCGTACATACCGACGGAAGGCTTAGTTGTACAACCTCAAATCATAATCAGTCCTTTACTTCTTCAAAGTCAACATCTTGAACATCGTCACCCCCTTTAGCATCCTCTTTGGCTTCGGAATCGTTTGGCGGAGTAGCTCCTTCTTTAGCTTGGGCTGACTCTGCTTGGGCTTTGTACATTTCCTCAGAAGCGTTTTTCCAAGCTTCATTGATTTTCTCTAAGGCAGTTTCGATAGAAGCCAATTCTTTGGATTCGTGTGCTTTTTTCAACTCTTCCAAAGCAGACTCTATAGGACCTTTTTTATCATCAGAAAGCTTGTCACCAAAATCCTTCAACTGCTTTTCAGTTTGAAAGATCATTTGATCCGAGCTGTTTAGTTTATCAACCTCTTCCTTGGCTTTTTTATCGCTTTCAGCATTAGCTTCAGCTTCTTGTTTCATTTTTTCGATTTCCTCCTCTGTAAGACCTGAAGAGGCCTCAATACGTATATCTTGAGACTTTCCAGTCGCCTTATCGGAAGCACTTACTTTGATGATACCATTAGCATCAATATCAAAAGTGACTTCAATTTGAGGTGTCCCTCTGGGAGCTGGAGGAATACCGTCGAGGTGAAATCTTCCAATGGTATTGTTGTCGGAAGCCATAGAACGCTCTCCTTGCAGTACATGAATTTCTACCGAGGGCTGGTTGTCGGCTGCAGTAGAAAAAACCTGTGATTTTTTTGTCGGAATAGTGGTATTAGCATCAATCAATTTGGTCATAACACTTCCCATTGTTTCAATACCCAGAGATAGTGGTGTAACATCGAGGAGTAAAACATCTTTGACGTCTCCAGTCAATACCCCTCCTTGAATCCCAGCCCCAATAGCTACCACCTCGTCAGGGTTAACCCCTTTAGAAGGTTTTTTGCCAAAAAACTTTTCGACTTCCTCTTGAATGATAGGGATTCTTGTAGATCCACCTACAAGAATTATTTCATCAATATCTCCTGTGGAAAGTCCTGCATCTTCCAATGCCTTTTTGACGGGAGACATTGATCTTTTGACTAATTTATCAGAAAGTTGTTCAAATTTGGCACGTGTCAAATTAGTTACCAAATGTTTCGGTCCTGAAGATGTTGCGGTAACATAGGGCAAATTTATTTCAGTTTGAGCTGAAGAAGACAATTCGATTTTGGCTTTTTCAGCAGCCTCTTTCAAACGTTGTAATGCCATTGGGTCTTCTCTCAAGTCAATTTGTTCGGCTTTCTTAAAATCATCTGCGAAAAAATCAATCAATACCTGATCAAAATCATCTCCTCCCAAGTGGGTATCTCCATTTGTTGATAATACCTCAAAGACACCATCACCCAATTCTAGAATGGAAATATCGAAAGTACCTCCCCCCAAATCGTAAACGGCAATTTTACTATCGCCTGAACTTTTCTTGTCCAAACCAAAGGCCAAAGCAGCAGCAGTAGGTTCATTAATAATCCTTTGGACCTTAAGTCCAGCAATCTCACCAGCTTCTTTTGTTGCTTGGCGTTGTGCGTCATTAAAATAGGCTGGAACAGTTATTACTGCTTCGTTAACATCTTGCCCTAGGTAATCTTCTGCTGTTTTTTTCATTTTTTGCAAAATCATAGCCGAGAGTTCTTGAGGAGTATATAAACGACCTTCAATGTCAATTCTTGGAGTGTTATTCTCTCCTTTGACAACTTTATAGGCTACAGTTTTGGTATCTTTAGAAGATTCGGAGAATTTATTGCCCATAAATCTTTTTACAGATGCAATGGTTTTAGTTGGGTTGGTCACTGCTTGTCTTTTCGCAGGATCACCCACCTTTATTTCGCCTCCCTCAACGAATGCTATAACAGAGGGAGTGGTTCTTTTCCCTTCGGCATTGGGAATGACGACAGGTTCGTTTCCTTCCATTACAGAAACACATGAATTAGTGGTTCCTAAGTCGATTCCAATTATTTTACTCATAATTTTTTTTAATTTGAGTATTAATGTTCAAGCATTGTGCCATTGTAAAATCTCTGACACCTTGTCATACACTTTTTTACAGAATGGAATAGTTTTCTATATCAATCAAAAAAACTACTTTTATAAACTTTTATGTCAAAAACATCAGAAAATTACACTCGAATTACCACACGAACGCTTTCAGAAATGAAGGCTCAAGGTGAAAAAATTGCGATGCTTACTGCCTATGACTTCACCATGGCAGGCATTGTTGACAAAGCGGGCATTGATGTTATTTTAGTCGGTGATTCAGCATCAAATGTCATGGCAGGTCATGAGACTACTTTACCCATAACTCTTGATCAAATGATTTACCACGCAGCCAGTGTTGTAAGGGGTGTGGAGCGAGCACTTGTTATTGTTGATCTTCCTTTTGGGACCTATCAGGCAGATTCTAAAGAAGCTCTGCGTTCAGCAATCAGGATTATGAAAGAGGCCGGAGCCCACGCTGTTAAACTTGAAGGAGGACGTCAAATAAAAGACTCAATAGAGCGAATTCTTCAAGCCGGTATTCCCGTTATGGGACATTTGGGATTGACCCCCCAATCCATCTATAAATTTGGAACTTATACAGTCAGGGCCAAGGAGGCAACCGAAGCCGATCAATTAATCAATGACGCTCTAATGCTTGAAAAAGCAGGATGCTTTGGCATTGTTTTAGAAAAAATTCCGGCTAAATTAGCCAAAAAAATCTCTCAAAAAATAAATATTCCTATCATTGGAATTGGAGCTGGAGTCTATGTTGATGGACAGGTTTTGGTATTGAATGATATGCTGGGGATGAACAAAGAATTCAGTCCGCGGTTTTTACGCCGTTACCGCAACCTTAATAGAGATATTTCAAAAGCCGTTAATAATTATACTACGGATGTGAAAAACCAAGATTTTCCTAACAACAAAGAACAATATTAGCCTCCCTATAGTAGTCGTGCTTAACATCCTATACGAAGACAATCATCTCATAGCGGTAAACAAACCTGGGGGAGTTCTTGTTCAAGGTGATCAAACTGGAGATGAACCATTGGTAGATAAAGTTAAATCCTATATCCAAAAAAAATACAACAAACCGGGAACAGTATTCTTGGGTGTAATTCATCGGCTTGATCGACCCACCAGTGGAGTAGTTCTTTTTGCTAGGACCTCAAAAGCGCTTAGCCGAATGAATCTTCAGTTTAAGGAAAGAACGACCGATAAAATATATTGGGCAATAGTAGGGGCTCATATTGCTCCACATGCTGCTACCCTTATTCATTGGCTGAAAAGAAATTCGAAAATGAATAAGTCTTTTGCCTATGATCATGAAATAAATGACTCCAAAAAAGCCGTACTCCAATACAAAAAGTTAGCGGATTTGAATCACTATGCTGTTCTAGAGATCACACTAAAAACAGGAAGACACCACCAAATCAGAAGTCAACTGAACCAAATTGGTTTCCCAATCAAAGGGGATCTTAAATACGGAGCAAAAAGAAGTAATGCTGATGGAAATATTGATCTACACTCACGGTCATTGCGTATCAATCACCCTACTACGAAAAAAAGGATTCATATAGTAGCTCCACCACCGGCTAAACCACAATGGAATTTCGCTCCTTCCTATTGATTACTTTCGCTTTTTCACGAATTATTTGGCCAACTGGCCGGTTTTCTATTTTACTCTCCAACCAAGATAGTATATCAAGGTACAAAAAGGCACGTCTTTCATAAGGGTCGTCTTCGTATTGCTTTAATTCCTTATGGAGTTTTACAAAAGAGGCCTTAAGTTCATGAGGGTAGATATCACCAAGAGAGCGAACAAAACGGATCATCGCTTTTTGAACTTCGTGTAGGTCATCCATTTTAATCAAAAACTTATAAGTTTCGCGTAAATGTGTTTCAAGATGATAATCAAACCCAGCTTCATAGTGAGCAACAACACTAAGCACTCGAGTAAAACAGAGTAAATCCTCCCGCATCTTGAGATGCTTGTTGTTAATGATTTTATTGAGGTAAACAATGCAATTTTCATTATCCTCTAAACCAAAATATAAACATGCAATTTTGTAATAAAACATCATAACATGGTGGGGGTCAATCTGGTTTTTGAATTTTTCAATCCCTTGAATTACCTTTGGAATTATACTTAGACCTTCCTGGAATTCGCCCAGAAGGAAATGCATATTAAACCGATTGTTGTAGGAGTATAAAAAACTAAGAGCCGCAAGATTGTCGTTTTTTGGGAAATCCTCAGAATTAATCTTGACCAACATATTGTGGAGAGTTTCCTTAAACTTTTCGGGATACTTAATCAAGGCCAAAGATTCCATTAAAAAATTGTTACCCTTAAGATAAAAAACGGGGTGAATGGAGATCATCTCAGTATTTTCGTTAAACATATCTACCCACTTACTTGAATATTTAAAACAAGAAAGAAAGTCCTGAACCAAAAAACTATACCAGACATGGGCTTTGTAATACCATAATTTTTCTCTAAACCCTAGTTTATCCAAATCAAGCACCGGCATTTTTTCGTAAAAAAACTTGGTAATTTCCCTGAATTCGTTATCACTTTTTGCATAGCCTGTTTTGATCAATTGTTCGTAGAGTAAGAGAGATAAGTTAGACAATTGACTTGTCAAGTCATTGTGATTACGTAAGTTGTCAGCCTCTACAATTAACTCTTGTGCTCGGTTGGACAGACTACGCGTAATGTATTGGGATTCAATAAGTTTTTCAAACTCTACGATATCGTAAGCAGAATATTTCTCTTCATTTTTTAGGGCCAAAGCTTTAGCCTTTTCCAATATTTTTAGACTCAATTTATACAAACCTTTCTGATATAAAATAGCGGCAAAATCCATTTGCTCTCGAATTTGAATGCGAATGTTTTGATGAATTGGATTAAGCCTTAAACTGATCAAAATTTGTTTGTAGAGATGCGCTTTGAGATTAGAAAGCTGTTGTTTGGTGACAATCCCCTTAATCAAGATTGCTTTTTCACTATACTTGTCTAACTTGTCCAGAAAATTGAAAAGACTTAAAAATTTAGCATTGTTATTGGATCCCATTCGACCCACGTATAATTTAAATTGTCTTTTTTCTGATTTTGTCAACGACTTAATCAACTGAAATAAATTGTCTTTTTGTTCATTAATCATTGTAACAAAAATTGATTTAAAATATTGTTATATAGATATTTATATCCAAAACAAAGGTAGAGAATATTGTAATAAAATTAAGCAATTAATCTTAGTAATACACATTTCGCACTACATTCGTTTGGGAGTATAAATCTATATTTATAATGGCCAATGGACAAGTGCAAATATTCGACACTACTTTACGAGACGGAGAACAAGTTCCCGGCTGTAAATTAGACACCCATAACAAGCTGATCATAGCACAGCGTTTGGATGAATTGGGTGTAGATGTTTTGGAAGCAGGATTCCCAATCTCAAGTCCCGGTGATTTTGAATCGGTAGTCAAAATTACTCGACTGATCAAAAACGCCAGAGTTTGCGGGTTGACCCGTGCTGTAAAAAAAGATATAGAAGTAGCTGCAGAGGCGCTCAAAGATGCCAAAAAACCAAGGATCCATACTGGTATTGGCACCTCTGATCCTCATATCAAATATAAATTTAATTCTAACAGAGATAAAATTATTGAACGTGCCGTTGCGGCCGTGAGCTATGCCAAAAGTTTTGTTGAGGATGTTGAATTTTATGCTGAAGATGCTGGAAGAACTGATAACGTATACTTGGCCCGGATATGCGAAGCTGTTATTAAATCAGGTGCCACAGTACTCAACATTCCCGACACTACGGGCTATTGCTTACCTGATGAATACGGAGCTAAGGTCAAATACCTTAAAGAAAATGTGACCGGAATTGACAAAGCCACGCTTTCTTGTCATTGTCACAACGACCTTGGACTAGCCACTGCTAACTCCATAGCAGGTGTATTGAACGGTGCACGGCAAATAGAATGTACTATAAACGGGATAGGGGAAAGAGCAGGAAATACTTCTTTGGAAGAAGTGGTAATGATCATGCGCCAACATCCCGATTTAAATCTAGACACCAATATCAATTCCAAATTACTCTATTCAACCAGTCAATTGGTCTCAGAGAGTATGGGAATGCCAGTTCAACCTAACAAAGCTGTGGTAGGAGCTAATGCTTTTGCCCACAGCTCCGGCATCCATCAAGACGGTGTAATCAAAAAACGTGAAACTTATGAAATCATGGACCCTCATGATGTAGGGGTAACAGAGTCTGCCATTGTATTAACTGCAAGAAGTGGTCGTGCCGCCTTGGCATATCGTGCTAAAAACATTGGGTTTGAATTGGACAAACTTCAATTGGATAAAGTATACAAACAGTTTTTAAAAGTTGCAGACCAACAAAAAGAAGTTAATGATGAAGACATTCCTAAAATTATAGAGGCCTGCGGATTATAAAAAACTTATTTTTACAATACAATGAAAAAAACACTTTTTGATAAAGTTTGGGACAAACATGTAGTTCAACAAATAGATCAGGGCCCAGATGTATTGTTTATAGATCGGCATATGGTTCATGAAGTCACAAGTCCGGTTGCTTTTTTAGGGCTTAAAAACCGAAAAATAAAAGCAATGTACCCGGAACGTACTTTTGCCACTGCAGACCATAATACCCCCACTATCAATCAACACTTACCTGTTATGGATCCACTGTCCGCGAAACAGTTGGATGCTTTAGAAAAGAATGCTGCCGAACACGGTATTTCCTTCTGGGGATTGGGGCACGAAAAAAACGGAATCGTACATGTCGTTGGTCCTGAATACGGCATTACCGTTCCTGGAGCAACTATCGTTTGTGGTGACTCACATACTTCTACCCATGGGGCTTTTGGTGCTATCGCTTTTGGGATTGGAACTTCTGAAGTAGAAATGGTTTTGTCAACCCAATGCATCTTACAGCCCAAGCCTAAAAAAATGAGAATTACCATCAATGGGGCCCTGCAAAAAGGAGTGACTCCAAAGGATGTTGCCCTTTTTATCATCTCCAAATTGACAACCTCTGGAGCGACAGGTTACTTTGTAGAGTATGATGGAGACGTCTTTAAAAATATGACTATGGAAGGACGGATGACCCTTTGTAACCTCAGTATTGAAATGGGTGCAAGAGGTGGAATGATCGCCCCCGACGAAAAGACCTTTCATTATATAAAAGACCGAGAGTTTACTCCCAAAGGAGCAGCATGGAATAAAGCTATGAACTACTGGCAGGAACTCTACACGGATGATGGAGCTAAATTTGATAAAGAATTTTTATTTTATGGAAATGAAATAGAACCCATGATTACCTTTGGAACCAATCCTGGAATGGGAATCGGCATCTCCAAAAGCATTCCTAAAGCGAATACTATCGAAGGTGGTGCTGACACCTACCAAAAATCTCTTAATTATATGGGCTATAACGAGGGAGATAGTATGATAGGAAAGGAAATTGATTTTGTATTTGTCGGTAGTTGTACCAATGGAAGGATTGAAGATTTTCGAGCTTTCGCCAAAATTGTTGAAGGAAGAAAAAAAGCCGAAAATGTAACTGCCTGGTTGGTACCTGGATCCCACAATGTAGAAAAAGCAATCAAAGACGAAGGTCTTTTGGATATACTCGAAGCTTCAGGTTTTGAACTTCGTGAGCCAGGCTGCTCGGCCTGTTTGGCAATGAATGACGACAAAGTCCCTAAGGGCAAATACGCTGTGAGTACTTCTAATAGAAATTTTGAAGGAAGACAAGGCCCAGGCTCTAGAACCCTTTTAGCCAGTCCCATTATGGCTGCCGCAGCAGCTGTAACAGGTAAAGTAACTGATCCACGAACCCTAATCAATTAAAATGGCATACGATAAATTTGACATACTCAAAAGCACCGCTGTACCACTGCCTATAGAAAACGTAGATACGGATCAAATTATCCCAGCACGTTTCTTAAAAGCTACCGAAAGGGTTGGTTTTGGGGAGAATCTCTTTAGAGACTGGTGTTACAACAGTGACAATTCCCCAAAAACAGATTTTATACTCAACAACGATACCTATAGCGGTAAAATTCTAGTTGGGGGCAAAAATTTTGGTTCAGGTTCTTCTAGAGAACACGCTGCCTGGGCAATTTACGATTACGGATTCCGCTGTGTGGTATCCAGTTTTTTTGCAGATATTTTCAAAAACAACTGTCTCAATATCGGTGTACTGCCCGTTCAGGTCAGTCCAGAATTTTTGCAACAAATATTCTCTGCAATCGAAGCTAATCCCAAATGCTTTTTTTCGATAGACCTGCCGAAGCAAAAAATCAGCATAGATTATTCAGGTATATCGGAATCTTTTCATATCAATCCCTACAAAAAGGCCAATATGACGAATGGTTTTGATGACATTGACTACCTTTTAAATATAAAAAGGGAGATCAAAAAATTTGCTCAAGACACACCCTTATAGAGATATCACTTTTAAATATAAGCGATGAAAAAAAGAACCATCGAGATCATGGATACCACACTTCGGGATGGGGAGCAAACTTCAGGTGTCTCTTTCTCAATTGCCGAAAAACTGACATTGTCCAAACTATTGCTGGACGAATTAAAAGTAGATCGAATAGAAATAGCGTCGGCTCGTGTATCCAAAGGAGAGCTAAAAGCTGTTAGTGAAATTTCCCAATGGGCTGAGAGCAATGGACACTTCGAAAGAATAGAGGTTTTGACCTTTGTTGATGGTGGTACTTCAATGGACTGGATGATCCAATCCGGTGCCAAAGTTCAAAACTTACTAACCAAAGGATCACTTAATCATCTTAAATATCAGTTAAAAAAAACTCCGAATCAGCATTTTAAAGCAATCGAAGAGAATGTTTTATCGGCGCAAAAAGAAAGGATCAGTACAAATTTGTATTTAGAGGACTGGAGCAATGGAATGCGAAACTCTCCAGAGTATGTAAAAGACTATTTATCTTTTGCATCAACCTTACCAATCAAAAGAGTATTACTTCCAGACACATTGGGAGTAATGACCTATTATGAAACCTTTACTTTTATTTCCGAAGTCGTAAAAAATCATCCCGAAATACACTTCGATTTTCATGGACACAACGACTACGACCTAAGTGTGGCTAATACCTTGGAAGCTGTCAGAGCTGGATGTCACGGGCTCCACCTAACGGTCAATGGTATGGGTGAAAGAGCTGGAAACACCCCCATGGCCAGTACCGTAGCCACACTAAAGGACTTTTTACCAGAAGTAGAAGTCAATATTAACGAATCATCGCTCTATAAAGTAAGCAAGCTAGTCGCTACATTTACTGGTTTTAGAATTCCGGCTAACAAACCCATTGTAGGTCAAAACGTTTTTACCCAAACGGCTGGTATCCATGCTGATGGTGATAAAAAGAAAAATCTCTATTTTAATGACCTCCTGCCAGAGCGGTTTGGTAGAACTCGAGAATACGCATTGGGTAAAACTTCAGGTAAAGCGAACATTCAAAAAAACTTGCAGAAACTGGGGATTACCCTAAACGATTACGAAATCAAAAAAGTAACTCAAAGAATCATTGAATTAGGTGATAAAAAAGAAATTGTCACTACCGAAGATCTACCCTACATAATTTCCGATGTGCTCAACAGTAATACAGAGCAAAAGGTAAGTGTAAAATCCTATGTATTGACACATGCCAAAGGGTTGCAGCCCAATACAGTAGTATCACTAGATATAGATGGAGAAGTTTTGGAGGAAAACGCTGCTGGCGATGGTCAATTTGATGCCTTTATGAATGCCATCAAAAAAATTTACAAAAATAAAAAATTGATTCTTCCCCAATTAATAGACTATGCAGTTCGTATACCACCAGGAAGTAATTCCGACGCTTTGTGTGAAACACTAATCTCCTGGAAAAATGGAAACAAAGAATTTATTACTCGTGGTTTGGATTCTGATCAAACTGTATCGGCCATCAAAGCCACAGAAAAAATGTTAAACATCATCTCAACCTAATGCAATTAAAAATCGCCTTATTGCCAGGAGACGGGATCGGTCCAGAAGTCATTGACCAAACCGTAAAAGTTTGCAACGCCGTTGCAAAAAAATTCAATCATAAAATCCAGTGGATGCATGCCCTCACTGGAGCTTCAGCCATAGATGCTGTTGGAGAACCCTACCCAGAAGAAACCCACCAGGTTTGTATCAATTCCGATGCCGTGCTTTTTGGTGCAATTGGTGACCCTCGATTTGATAATGATCCCTCGGCCAAAATCAGGCCTGAACAAGGACTGCTCAAAATGCGTCAAAAGCTCGGTTTGTTTGCCAATGTCCGTCCAACGTTTACCTTTCCTTCTCTTATAGATAAATCTCCTCTTAAAAGAGAACGAATTGAAGGAACTGATTTAGTTTTTTTAAGAGAGCTTACTGGAGGTATTTATTTTGGTGAAAGAGGTAGAAAAGACAAGGGTAGTACCGCTTTTGACACCTGTACTTATAGTCGAGAAGAAATTAAACGTCTAGCAAAAAAAGGATTTGAATTGGCCATGACGCGTAGTAAAAAATTGTGTTGTGTAGACAAGGCTAATGTTTTGGAAAGTTCGAGACTGTGGCGCGAAACAGTACAAGCCATGGAAAAAGACTATCCAGAAGTGAAAGTGGCCTATGAATTTGTGGACGCAGTGGCCATGCGGTTAGTACAATGGCCTAACAGCTATGATGTATTGATAACCGAAAACCTTTTTGGAGACATACTTACTGACGAAGCTTCTGTAATATCTGGATCTATGGGTTTAATGCCCTCCGCCTCTATAGGAGAAGACATCGGCTTGTTTGAACCCATTCACGGGTCTTTTCCGCAAGCCGCAGGAAAAGACATCGCCAACCCCTTAGCCACTGTGCTCTCTGCCGCAATGATGTTTGAAATGTCTTTTGGATTATTAGAAGAAGGCGCTTTGATCCGAAAGGTAGTCGATCAATCTTTGAGCGAAGGTATCGTAACCGAAGACTTGGTTGAAAGCTTTTCTAAAGCTTATAAAACTAGTGAAGTAGGTGATTATTTGGTGGGAAAAATCGTTTAGTCAATACCTTTTTACCTAATAATTGCTTAAAAAGATATAAAAAGAATGAAATCCAACATAGGACGTTTCAAGTTCTCCCCTAAAGAAGTATCACAATAAAAAACATTTAAAAATGAAAATTACAGCATACCTCCTATTGATCCTTAGTCTGACTATTTCCTGTGAACTCGATAATCGTTCGGGAGATTTTAAATTGCTACCCCATCCCCAAGAATGGAAAATCGAGGGCAACAGCGAACTTAAGGTCGCAGACCTAAAATACCATTTTAATGCCTCGGGTCTCCCCCTTCCCGAAGGGAGTGGTTTTTTAGCAGCCACTGCTAACACTGATAAAAAAGACAAAGCCCAATTGGTCTATGCCGTCGATCCCGAATTAGACCTAAAGGAAGAAGGCTATCTGATGAACATCAAACCAAAGCAAATCCAAATCACCGCTAAAGATCACGCGGGACTTATCTACGGTCTGGCGACCCTGGAACAATTGATGGAAGATGCAGAGGAACAAGACGTTAGACTCCCCCTGTGCCAAATCAAAGACTATCCTCTACTCTCTTACAGGGCCATACATTGGGACGTAAAACACCATATGGAAACCTTGGATTACTATTACCATATGATTGACAAACTCAAAAGATATAAGATCAATGCCATAATTGCAGAAGTAGAAGACAAAATCAAATACCAACGGCAACCCTTGGTGGGTTCTTCGGACGCTTTGACCATCGAAAAATGGCAAAAACTAAGTGAATACGCACATGCACGAAACATCTCCATCTCCCCATTGGTACAGGGGTTGGGGCATGCTTCATTTGTTTTAAAACACA
>CAJWLL010000010.1 GCA_913043275.1 uncultured Flavobacteriaceae bacterium
TAGGCAGAGCTCTGCAAAAGCTTGTACAGCGGTTCGAATCCGCTCGATGCCTCTTCTCATCCCGTCTATTTGACGGGATTTTTTTATTTCATTTCGAATATTTGTCCCCCAATCGCTTTTTTAGTAACAATTTTTTTAGGATTACCATAGATTCTTATAATTCCTCCCGCAGTCACTCCTGCCTCCAAAAGTTCAGTTGCAAAAACATATGACATTCCGCCAGCTGTTACGTTGACTTTCGTCTGTTCGGTTTCAAAAGTTTCCCCCTCACAGGCTCCTCCACTACTTACGGATAATTGGTGGTTTGTTACTTTTCCTGATAAAAAAAGCTTTCCTCCTGTGCTTACTGTTGAGGTAAGTTTTTCTCCCTCAAACTTGAAGCTCATAGAGGATCCTTCTTGCACTTTAAGAGAAATACTGGTCTGTCGATATGTGCTGTCTGTTTTAAGATTTGCTCCTTGATACAACATAATTTCATCCAATAACCCTGTGTGATGTAGTTCTATATAAGTAAAGGTTGGGTTTAAGATGTGTTCGAGTGAATGACGTATTTTGAGGGTTTGTCTTTTTATTTTTCCTATTACATCCATACGGTCCTCTCCACTTATAAGCAACTTGTTTTCGTTTGAGGGTATAAGTTTTATCTCTATCCCTGAATAAACCTTTAGGTTAATAAATTCACTTACATTAATTTGTCTTTCAAAACTCCTTGGGTTTTGGCGCTCTTGTTTTTGTGCAGTAATTGATATCGGTAATAACAACAAAAAAAAGGTAAATATATTCATTAGGCTGAGTTTAATCAAAATTAACTAATTATTCTTTTTGTTCGTCTAAAATAAAATCCAATCGTCTTTTAATAAGGTCGGCTTTTTTTGCTATAACACTTACCTCGTCACCTAATTGGTATGTTTTTTTTGTTATCTCTCCCACAAGGCTGTGTGCTCGTTCATTGTAAATAAAATAGTCTCCCTTAATCTCGGAAATTTTAACTAAGCCTTCGCATTTGTTCTGAATTATTTCAACAAAGAGGCCCCGATCGGTAACGCCAGAAATTATACCTTCGAAGCTCTGATTTATTTTATCTTCCATAAATTTTACCTGCATATATTTTATGGAATCTCTCTCTGCTTTAGTCGCCATCTGCTCCATATTTGAAGAGTGAATACAAGCGACCTCTAAAGCTTCCTTTTTTATTTTTTCTTTTCCTTCCAAATAAAACTGTAATAACCTGTGTACCAAAACGTCTGGGTATCTTCGTATAGGAGAAGTAAAGTGAGTGTAATAATCAAAAGCTAAACCGTAATGTCCTATGTTATTAATGGTATAAACAGCTTTACTCATACACCTTATTGTAAGCGTATCAATAAGCTCTTGTTCCTTTTCTCCTTGCGTTTCTTTGAGTAATTTATTGAGAGAAGAGTTTACTTTTTTGGTTTCCAAATTAAGTTGATAACCTAAGCTGTTTGCAATGGTTTTTAGGTTGGCTAATTTTTCTTCAACCGGCAAATCGTGAACCCTATATATAAATGGTTTTTTTTGTCTTCCTATAAATTCAGCAACTCTTCTGTTTGCTAATAACATAAACTCCTCAACCAACTTGTGAGCGTCTGTTGAGCTTTTAAAAAATATACTTTCTGGATTTTTTTCTTTATCCAAATTAAACTTCACTTCTACTCGATCAAAAGAAAGAGCTCCTTTTGACATTCTTTTCTTTCTTAGTCTTTTTGCAAAATTATCCAGATGTTGGAGGGCTATAAAAACATCTTCTTCCACAGTATATTCTTTTTTATTTAAAGAAACTTCCTCGCTTACCTTTTTATCTCCTGTGTCTAAAATGTATTGAACTTCTTCATATGAAAATCTATGGTCTGATAAAATCACGGTTTTACCAAACCATTCTTTTTCAATTTCCATTTTTTCATTGACAGTAAAAACAGCAGAAAAGGTGTATTTTTCCTCTTTAGGTCTTAGAGAACATGCGCCATTTGATAAAATTTCAGGAAGCATGGGAACTACCCTATCAACTAAATAAACAGAGGTAGCTCTTTTATAAGCTTCCTCCTCAAGAATACTGTTAGGTTGAACGTAATGAGATACGTCTGCAATATGAATTCCTATTTCTTTTTTCCCATTGCCCAATGGGGTAAAAGAAAGTGCATCATCAAAATCTTTTGCTGAAATAGGATCAATTGTAAATGTGGTTTTATTTCTAAAATCTTTTCTTTTAGAAACTTCTTTTGCCTTAATTCCTAAATCCAATTGCTGAACATATTCCTCTACTTCTTCAGGAAATGCCTCAGGAAATCCATATTCATAGATGATGGCATGCATCTCTGTTATAGTTTCTCCTGGCTTTCCAAGTGATTTTATTATTTTACCATAGGGAGAAGGCTTTTTTTTTGGCCAATCTTTTAAATGAATAACTACCTTATCTCCATTCTCAAATTCCTTTAATTCTTCTTTCTCAATAAAAAAATCCGTGAATACCCTAGAATTACTTGTGTTTACAAAACCAAAATCTTTTTTTCTCTCTAGGATACCAATATAATACTGAGATGCGCGTTCCAATATTTCTACAACTTCTCCTTCTCTTTTTCCTTTATTTCTTTTACTGTTTGGATACACTAAAACTCTATCTCCATCTAGGGATCTATTCGTCTTTTTCCGGGCAATAAAAATATCCTCCTCTCCTTCTTGCATTAGAAGATAGGCGTTACCTGAAGATGTCATTTCTATGATTCCTTCTATATAATCCTTATTGACTTTTAGAAGGCTATATTTACCTAATTCTTTTTGACTTATAATTTTTTGAGAGTCAAGTTGCCCTAATACTCTTATAACGGATTTTCTTTTTTCTCCGTCTCTTATATTAAGTTTTGCAGCAATTTGTTTGAAGTTGAATAACTTGCTAGGATTTTCTTTAAAAACAGTAAGAACTTTTCCTCTAATATCTCTATCCCTCTTTTTTTTATACATCAATTTTCAATCTTTAGCAAAGTTAGGTTTTCTTTTCATGTCTATTAATTAACTTATTAAAACCCTTAACAATTATATTATAATATATTTTAAAAATTTAAGTAAACAAGATGATTATTATAGGGTGTGAATTAGAGTAATAAGTTTATATAAAAACTCATCTAAAATCCAATAAAAAAAATTGTAAACAACTTATAAGTAATTAATCAAATATTAAAAAATTGGCTGTGAAGGAATTAAAATAGATACAAACAACTCTTATAATCAATCAAATGTTTATTATTTACAAGATTTAGAATTAATTTTAGTGTTAAGAAGAAAGCAAAAGTACTTTATAAGTGGATGATTAATTATGAAAATTAAAATTGCATATATATAAACTTTTTTTAATTATAATTATAGCCAAGAAGAAGAAGAAGAAAAAGATAATATTATTAACAATTAATAAATAAGATAACAAACAAAAAAAAGGAAAGTCTAAATTTATAAAAAAGCAAGATGAATATATCAATAGGAAACGATCACGCAGGAGTAGATTTAAAAAAGGAGATTGTAATGCATTTAGAGCTAAAAGGACACCAATTACACAATCACGGAACAAACAGCGGAGATAGTGTTGACTATGCAGACTTTATTCACCCTGTAGCTAATGACTTGGAGAACAAAAAGGCAGACATGGGAATTATTGTTTGTGGAAGCGGAAATGGCGCTGCAATGACCGCCAATAAACACCGAATCATAAGGGCCGCACTTTGTTGGTCACCAGAAATATCTAAATTATCAAGACAACACAACAATGCCAATATTCTCAGCATTCCAGGAAGGTTTGTAAATAAAGAGTTAGCACTAGAAATGGTGGACCTGTTTATTACGACTCCGTTTGAAGGAGGAAGACACCAAAAAAGAATAGATAAAATACCGTGTTTATAAAATGGAATGGGCGTTTAAAGAGTTTGATGAGCTAGAACTTCGAGAGCTATATGAACTGCTAAAACTGAGGGCCTCTGTTTTTGTAGTGGAGCAGGACTGTTCTTATCAGGATTTGGACGGAAAAGATTATCAGGCCACCCATCTGCTGGGGTATCAAAAAGATAAACTCATTGCTTATTCCCGTATTTTCCGCTCCGGAGCAAACGGAAAAAAATACGCAATGATTGGTAGAATTATTACTCAAAAACAAAACAGAAGAAAAGGTATAGGATTCAATTTGGTTAAGAAAAGTATAGGGTTTTGTAAAAATTATTATGGTAATGAAACTATTAAAATCTCTGCTCAAGTCTATCTAAAAAAATTCTATAGCCAATGTGGTTTTGTTGAAAAAGGTAAAAGTTATTTAGAAGACGGAATTCCCCATTGTGCCATGTATCTCAATCACACTTAGAAAAATGCTTCAGCAAAACCTGAAAATCTTGCGATAAACTTTCATAGCTTACACCAACCTTTCCTTTATACAAAACCATATAAAACCCAGGGGAAAGCGAAAGGAGGAGGTTCTCCTTTTGTTGTCTAATTATAGTTTTTATTTGTCTTTTTATTTGATTACGCTGGTGGGCCATTAACATCGTCTTTTTGGGCACACCTACCCCAATATACACACACTCTATCTCATGTTTAGGGGGAATGAGGAAATGTATGATCAAAGCTCCATATCTAACCACATATCCCTTTCTAAAAACAAGGTCTATTTGAATTTTGCTTTTGAGCTTTTCTAAACCAATGTTTTTGGTCACAGCTGATTAGAATATTTATTATTGTCACGATTGATGTCGGCCATATAATAGGATGGATCAATAAACAGGTCTACAATTTTACTTTTAGGATGATTGATTATCAATTTGTATTCTGGCCAAGCCCAGGGCCAATCTTTATGTACAATCCATTTCATCGAATAAGGGTTTTCTTTTTCTCCCCTCATCAAAGGAATGGGAATGTAGTGAACTTCGGAAGAACCGTTATTGAGATTAACCAACACCTCCAAAGGCATGGGCATAGACCCAATTCTTTCAATCGTTATTACCGTTTTAGCTTCATCACCGTCTACAGATTTTATACCGTAGTCAATGGTGTTGGTCGTCTGTGTCCAATCTGTCAAATACCATTTTAGTTGAATGCCCGACACTCGTTCAGCTATTCTTCTAAAGTCGTTGGGAACAGGGTGTTGGAACCGATGCACTCGAAAGTATTCCTTTAGGGTTTTAGCTAATTTATCTTCGCCTATGATATATCCTAACTGACTCAAAAAAATCGCCCCCTTACTGTAGGCAGATATCTCATAGGTTATATTGTAATCATAACGGTTTGCATTGGTTTGTTGTGGTTGTTCCTTTCCAGAGCCCGCCAAGTAGAGATAACTATCATAGGCTCTTTCTAGAGGAAATAAATTGTTCTCCTTTAGAATTTTGTCCTTAGCTAAAGTGGAGATATAGGTAGTAAAACCTTCATCCATCCACTCATGTTTCATTTCATTTGTAGCCAAAACATTTTGAAACCAAGAGTGAGCCAGTTCGTGTGCCGTTACACCCACCAAGCTCTCAAAACTTCTATTTCCGGTAATTAGAGTGAGCATGGCATATTCCATCCCACCATCCCCACCTTGAGCTACAGTATATTGTCGGTAAGGATATTCACCAATTGTTTGATTGAAAAAGCGCATCAACTCAGCAGTTTTGGGCTGAAGTTTTTTCCAGCTTTCATTGTATTTAGGATTGTCCTTATAAAAGAAATGCAGAAGCACATCATTAGGTCCTTTATAGGTGTCGTGAACATAACCTGGGTCTGCAGACCAAGTAAAATCATGGACCTTTGGCGCCAAGAAATGCCATTTCAACTTTCCCTTTTTTGCCTTGCCCTTTTTCTTACTGTAACCATGGCCTACCAAGTTCGGGTTTTGGAGGTATCCACTGGCTGCAACGCTGTATCTCTTATCTAAAGTGAGGGTTACGTCAAAATCCCCCCAAACACCATGAAACTCTCTACCCAAATAAGGTTCAGCATTCCAACCTTCGTAGTCATATTCTGCAATTTTAGGATACCATTGAGCCATGGAAAGCGCCACCCCTTCCGAGGAGTCTCTCCCCGACCGACGAACCATTTTAGGGATTTGACCTTTAAAATCTAAAGTCAACCGAGTAGTTTCTCCAGGACTGATTGGTTGAGATAATAATACTTCTAGTATGGTTTCTGAAAGTTCATACTTAAGTAATTTTCCCTCCTGTTTTAGGTTAGAAACCTTTAAATAGCCAACCTCTTTGGGCTTTAGCGAATCAATTTCAAAATTGAAACGTGTGTTTTTGTCTTTTCCAGTTTTTACCCTGACAGCCATTTCACTACCCGGCTGAAAGGCATTAAAGTAGAGGTGAAAAAAAACTTTTTTAAGACTATCTGGGGAATTGTTAGTGTACAACAACTCTTGTTTTCCAGAATAAAGAAAGGTGTTTACGTCTATATCGACGTTCATTTTATAATAGACAGCTTGCTGCCAATAGTTTTGTGCATAACTAAATGTAGATAAGGAGAGTAATAAGATAAGATTGACTTTTGTTCTCATTTTTTGTAGCTTTTACTTGAGGCATAAATTAAGGCATTATACAAATTAACCATTTTTCCTGATCTGGACAGGGCCTTGGGGCTTACCAATTCACCATTGTCGGGCCTCTCAATGGATGGGTAGAGGGGCAATCCAGAATTCATCAATATTTTTTTAACCTGATAGGCTTTAAGTTTGGGAAAAAAGGACCTTACTACTGCAGCCACACCAGCAGCGTTGGGCGCAGCCATGGAAGTCCCGCTATAGTACTCATATTTTCCATGGGGAACAGTTGAAAATATTTCTTCTCCGGGAGCAAAAACATCAACATTAAAAGATCCAAAGTTGGAAAAAGAGGCGACTTGCGTTTTATCGTAAGAGGAACCAACAGCTCCTATCGTTATAAAATTTGAAACAATTTCTTTTCCTTCAACCTCATCGGTTACATAAGTTTTTTTCTTTCCTGGGTCAATATTGGCACCACTATTCCCTGCAGCATTGACAATCAAAACATCATTTTCCTGGGCGTATTTTAGTGCGCCCCAAACCCATTCTTTGTGGGGAGAGTAACCCTTCCCAAAACTCGTATTGATCACCTTGGCGCCATTTTCTACAGCATACCTAATGGCCAAGGCAATATCTTTATCGTATTCGTCACCGTCGGGAACTGCCCTTAGCACCATTATCTTGGCGCAATCAAAAACACCTTTACTGCCTTTGTCATCACTACGATTGGCAGCAATGATACCAGACACATGGGTGCCGTGGCTGGCACCTTCTTTTTTAGGGCCGACTACATTTCCATTCCCGTAGTTCTTGTCATTGATGTTCTCAGGATCATCTCCAACGACAGCCCTGCCGTTAAAATTGATATTGTAATGGGCATTAATACTACTTTGTGCACCTTTTTGGTATACTTCAAGCTTTGATCTTGTCAGTTGTTTTTCATTTAGAAACCTTCTAAAAATTAGTGCCTCCATAAAAGCAAAAGTTTTGGGAGAAAACGCCTCAGCTTCTTCAAGAGAATAGTCCTCTTTGCCAAGCGCGACTTTGATTACGCTATCTGACTCAAAACTCCTTTGGACCAAAACCTTAATATTGGCCAATTCTTTCTTTTTATCTTCAATGTTTTTAAGCCGTGATTTTTCAAATTTATCGAAAGCTTCAGATCCTACAGCTTCTTTTCTTTGAAGCCTCACAGACTCCATGTTTTCCAGTTCCGACGCACCAAGAAAATTCCATCCGTGTATATCGTCGACATACCCGTTTTTATCATCATCGACAAGGTTGTTTGGAATTTCATCATTATTTACCCAGACGACTTCTTCTAGCCCTGGATGATAAATATCAACCCCGGAGTCGATTACAGCGACAATTACCGCTTTTCCTTCTTTGCCCTTGATTAGTTCATTGTGGGCACGATCCACACTCATTCCTGCAATACTGTCCCTTGAGAGGTCCATCAAATGCCAGAATCTTTTATCCTCTTCAACCAGAGGCGCCTTCTTGTTGTTCTTTACCAAGGGAACCGTTATGGGGCTACCTACAAACTTAATTGTGCTACATGAGATTATCAAAGGCCAGATCAGTATATAAAAGAGTTTTTTCATTAAAAAAAGTTAACTAAAGTATGTTTCCTATCCAACCTTACACCTTTTTCGGCCTGCTTTAGAGAAATTAATTCGTTGAATGGGTCATGTTCTAAAAATAATAATAAGTCGTTTTCTATAGCCAAGGTTAAAAATTGATTTTTTTCCTCCATGGTCATCAGGGGGCGGGTGTCATATCCCATTACATAAGGAATAGGTAGATGACCCACAGTAGGTATAAGGTCAGCAGTAAAAACTAATGTTTTGTTTTTATACTTTATAACAGGTAACATTTGTTTTTCTGTATGACCATTTACCAGAATGATATCAAAACCCAACGGGGTGTTTTTTAACAAAAAATCTTCTCCCTTAAGGAGTTGAAGCTGCCCACTTTCTTCTATCGGTAAAATATTTTCTGTTAAAAAAGAAGCTTTTTCTCTAGGGTTGGGATTTGTTGCCCATTTCCAATGATTTTCATGTGACCAAAAAACAGCATTTTTAAAAGCAGGCTCAAGAACCCCATTATTGTTTCTTATTACTGCATCACCACAATGGTCAAAGTGGAGGTGGGTGAAAAAGACATCTGTAACATCCTCTCTTTGGAATCCTTTTTGACTCAGAGATTTGTCTATGTTTTCATCACCCCAACGGTCATAATGGTTGAAAAAATTTTCACTTTGTTTGTTGCCCATTCCAGTGTCTATCAAAATCAGCCGATCACCATCTTCTATTAACAATGAACGGCTACACATCTCGATACGATTGTTGACATCGGCAGGATTGGTTTTTTCCCAGAGCTTTTTGGGGACGACTCCGAACATGGCGCCACCATCCAATTTAAAATTACCACAAACAATAGAGTGAAGTTCCAAAGATTATAATTTAATTCGCGTAAGGTACATATGGGTGGTCATATATAGGTATTCGTAGTTTGCGTCAAAAGCGCAGTTGGCTGTTTTCTCTTGCGTTTTAATAGTTCCAAGGTGTTTACCTTCAGGGGTAATGATCAAAACGCCTGCCGGACCGGTAGAGAAAATGGTTCCTGATGGGTGGATTTTTAGTCCGTCAAAGTTTCCACGGCTTTCTTTTCCTAATTCGTCATCATTAAAAAACACTCTGCCGTTTTCAGTTCCATTTGGTGTAATGTCATAGGCCATGATCCTTCTGTCTTTAGGATCGGAAATAGCCACGTATAGAGTTTTTTGATCATTGGAAATGGCAACTCCATTGGGCCTATTCAAGTCTTCGATAACCACAGAAAGCTTACCCGAAGGAGTAAGCTTAAACACACCATTGAAATCCAATTCTTTTAATGGGTCTTGGTCCCCTTTTGTCAAACCGTACGGAGGGTCGGTAAAATACAAATCTCCATTTTTAGAGTATACCATATCGTTGGGACTGTTGAAATATTTTCCTTTATATTTACTAATAACGGTCGTAAAACCTTTTTTTTCCCAGTCTTTAAGCCGAGCTACTCTTCTGTCTCCATGCATGCAAATGGTAAGTTGTCCATTTGCATCCAAGATCAAACCGTTGGAACCACTTTCATCCCGGTTTACGGCATTGAGACCACCCTTTTTTTCTCGGGGAGCAATTCCAGTATAGCCACTAGGATTGAGAAAGACACTTAGGCCATTTTTTTCATCCCATTGGTAGATCTTATTGGCGGGGACATCAGAAAACAATAAAGCATTGAGTCTACTGACCCATACAGGCCCTTCCGACCATCCAAAACCCTCTGAAAGGATCTCGATTTGAGCCCCTGGTGCTACGTACTGATTCATCTCAGGAAGTAATCGATCAACAGAACCAATTGTTCTTTTTTGTTGTGAACTTAAGGAGGTTATTAAGAAAATCGCAAATAATGGAATAATTTTAAGGTTCATAGTTTTTTTAATATTATAGAAAATGAGCATAAAACTCAAAGTAAAAGATAATTTTATTTATTCTCCAGAATTTTAATAAGTTCTTCGGCAAAAGCCAATTTTTGTTTTATTTCTTGAATGCTTGCCAGCCGCTCTTTGCTGCGAATCAAAATGCTATCTCCGTTGGACTCCAAGTAGTAAGCAGGATGACTCTCGAAGAAGTAAATTAGATCGCCTGTAAAAAAGTCTCGAATGGCCTTTACGTCTTCACCTCTTAGGTAAAATCTTCTCGAGAAATCAGGATACTTTTTAAAGTCAATATCTTGTAATTCAGAGAGTTGTAGTATGGTAGTCATAAAGTTTTCTTTGTCCAGTGCAAAAACAGGCATTTTCTTTGGTGCTTTGATTTGTAAAAAAGTTGATTTAAAGTCTTCTTTAGTAATAAACGCACCCCCACTGTAAGATAGATCAAACAGCAAGAATTCCTTGTTTTTACTTTCCAAACTATTGTAACGGTAGTTGATCCATTTAGTTTTGAAATAGAAAAACCGTTCAAGGCCATCATAATTTGAGACAGGATCTGGTAGGTAGTTCCAGTTCAGAATGTTAGATAGTTTTTGTAAAAGCTTTTGTCTTTTCGTCAATGAAATTTGAAAACTTAAAAGAGACGACTCTGGCAAGCTCTTGCGAATAGCAAAAGGATGTTCTGTTTTAGCTTCGTGAACATCAAGCCCAATGATTTCAAAAAACCCACCCTGACGGGAAAAGCCTCGACTGTAATCGTTTAGCCCCTCCATAACAGTATGATCTACAAATTCACAAAGTGAAAAATCTATAATAGCATGTGAGCTGGGTGGGATTTCGTCTAGCTTCGCTTTGAGCTTAAAAAAGTTCAAAAAGCTGCAAAAGTTTTTTACACTGACATAATAATTTCCAGTCTCTTCTTCTAAGTACATCAATATATTGGGCTTAAGCCAATTGCGGGAGAACAAAATTCCACTTTTGTTTAGGATGATGTGCACCAAAAGCGTGGTTAGAATTCCCAATAGTATTCCTGTAGAAAGATTGGTAATTAGTGTTGCTAACAAGGTGGTGAGAAAAATGACACCCTGTTCCTTTCCTACCTTAAAAACACGGTACAAGTTTTCGGGCGCAGCCAGTCGGTATCCAGTATATACCAATATGGCTGCTAGAGCAGGCATAGGAATTTTTTGAATTTGATTAGCAAACAAAAGAATAAATAAAACGAGAAAAGCCGAGTGAAAAAAGTTGGCGGAACGATTCTTTGCTCCATTGTTTACATTTACCGAACTTCTTGCAATTACCGTAACTACATTGAGCCCTCCAAAAAAACTACTGATACCAGTCGCAATTCCCAAGGCCCTTAGGTCTTTATTAATGTTCGATCTTCTTTTTAAAGGGTCTAGCTTATCAACCGCTTTGATGCTCAGTAAAGATTCAATAACCGCTACAAGGGTAATGGAAAGAGTGTAGCCCATAAAATCTGAAGTCAAGACTTTCCCAAAGTCAGGACTGGGAAGGGAAGTCAACAAGTTATCGGGTAGAATAATCATAAGGTTAGCCCCTAATATGTCAGGATTTTTTAAGATCAGATCATAATAATACATCACGCCAATAGAAGCAATTACTACCCACATAGGGGCGGGGATTAATTGGAAAATAGAATTTCTAATTCGAGCATAAAGAAATAAAAAGACTAAACTCAATATTCCTATAGCACTTGCTAAAATAATTTCGCTAGTGGGATTGCTCATTAAATTTTTGATTGAGCTGGGAATCAGGATCAATTGATTGATCGTATTGCCTTTGATACCTGTAAAGCCCAACATCACATGAAATTGCTTAGCCAAAATACCTACTCCAATGGCGGCTAGCATTCCTTGAAGCGCTGTTGTAGGAAAAAACTCACTTAAAGCACCCAAGCGAAAAACACCAAAAACAAAAAGTAGAAAGCCAGACAACATAATGGCGGCCAAGGTGTATAAATATCCTTGATACAAATCGCCTTCACCCATGCCAACAATGGCCGAGAGAATAACTATTACTAGCCCATTTCCAGGCCCTGTTATAGTAAGATGTGAGCCACCCAATATAGAAACTACCATACCGCCAGCAATGGCAGCAATAATTCCTGCCATGGGAGGTGCTTCGGAGGCAATGGCCAAGCCAAGCCCTAAGGGTAAAGCAATGAGGGAAACTACAAAGCCTGAAAATACGTTTTTAGGCAAGCCTATTAAAAACTGCATAAAAGGAGTAGTTTTATTCATATCCTTTTGAACTTATAATTAAAACATCCGTAGGTAATTCCGCCAAAATGTGTTCTATATCTCTTGTGATAAGTCTGTCGATAAAACCAAGGTTCTCTTGCGCGTTCATAACCAATAAGTCTGAGCGCACCACCTTAGCGTAATGCCCAATAGAGTATCCTCTTCTACCAAAGATGCTTTGTGTAGTCCAATTGATTTCGGCGGTCAATTTGGCAGGAAGATTATTAACAACATCTTCTACTCTTGTTTGCTCCTGCCGCCTTAGTTTTTCTTTTTTAAGTGTGGCTTTTCTCAAGCTTCTGTCATCATCAACATCTACTGCAACTTTAGACCTGCTTATTTCTTCTACGAGCGATATTTTTTTAGCCCCCAAAGCTTTTGCAACCATAAATGCAGCCCTAATGGTGTCCTTGGTTTGAGGACTTTCAAAACCATTGACAACGATGTGATGGCAGGGATGTCTTTTCTCAGAGGGGTTGATCAGCAACAAAATAGAACACTTGGCCCTACGGGTAATTTTTCTGGCGATTGAACCCAAATAAAACTTTACAACATTTTCTCTTTTTAATGCCCCTAAGAGAATCAAATCTACATTGAATTCTTGGCTGGCTTTTAACAATGTATTGACAGGATTCCCTGCCCTCCAGTGAATATTAATTTTCTCTGACTGAACGGGACTGGATGCAACGATTTCTTTAAAATGAGATTCTTTTTCGGGTGTTTTACTTCCTACGTGAACAAAGATCAACTGTCCTCCAAAATAGCGAGCGATTCTTAAAGACTCATAAACATTGGCCTTAAGATTGGGAGAGAACGCGAACCCAACCATTATTTTTTTGAAAACAGTTGTACTCATTCCATTAATATAAAAATTCAATTTTCACTAAGCAAATTTTTATTAGTATCGAACCCAGTTTTTTTTATTTTTCCGATGCTCTAACCTAAGTGGTAAATCTTCCCAAGGATAGAGGTTGTTCTTTATTTCAGCTAATTGAGTTTCAATCAAAGCTTTTAGGGAGTCCTTTTTGGGATGCGTATCAAAAAGATCGTTTTCTTGTGAAAAGTCTTGATCCAAATCATAGAGTTCATAGTTTTTTAAGGAAATGGTTTTAAGATAGCCGTAGTCATCTTGAGAGAATTGATGGGGCCTTGGAATGGTGTCTTTGTCTAAGCCTAAAATCATAAGATTCCCAACACGCATTGCAATTTCTGGAACGGTTCGATAAAAGAACCAGTAAAGTGGACGTTTACGAATGAAGGGCTTTCCTTTTAAAAGAGGCAGAAAACTCGTTCCGTCAAGGTCTTTCGGCGGATCAATTCCTGTGATTTCGCAAAGGGTAGGGAGCACATCGACCAAACCCGTAGGGGTATCAATTATTTTTTTATTGGTTTTAATCCCTGTCCACTTAACAATGCCAGGAACGCGGATTCCGCCGTCGTATAAATAGCTTTTTACAGCCTTCAAATTTGCATTGGAGGCCAATCGATAAGAGCCATTATCTGAGCTAAACATTATAATCGTATTTTCCATTAAGCTATGTTGTTCCAGATAATCCAACAGGCGTCCAATGGCGATGTCTAAGTGGTCAATATTGGCCAAATACTTTGCATTTTTTAAAGGTAGATTAGCATATTTTTCAATCAGTTTGGGAGGTGATGCGATCTTAGCGTGTGGTTCATGAAAAGCAACATACAAAAAGAAAGGATCATTACTTTTTTGATTAAGCCAGTCCATGCACTCTTGGGCAACAATCTGACAAGAATATCCCTTTATAAGACCAAGTGCTTTACCATTACGTAAAAAGTTTATGGGGTTGAGGTGAGAAGGCTTTGCATTGTTTTCAGTTCCAAGCGAATAATCAAAACCATGGTCTTTTGGTTGTGGATGATTGAACTCAGGATTTTCGGTCAATTCCCCTAAGTGCCACTTCCCAATATGTGCCGTTTGATAACCTTTGGTTTTGAGCAGTTCTGCCAGCGTCACCTCTTGGTCGGGAAGGTGTAGGGGATGCTCAGGAGGTCTATAGCTGTACATGCCCACTTTGGCGGGACTTTTACCCGTAATAAGCCCTGTCCTTGAGGGGGAACAGTTGGGCCCTGCTGCGTAAAAATTGTTAAAAAACACGCCTTCATCAGCCAGTCTATTCAGATTGGGGGTTTCCGTTGACCCTCCGATCCTTTCAAAATCTCCATAACCCATATCATCGGCCAAGAGAAATAAGATGTTTGGCCTTTTGGATTCCTCGCTAGAGGGATCGTCACAACCCAACCAAAATAGCGAAGCGATACAGAATAAAATATTGATACGTTTCATTGAAGAGCTTTATTACGAATGTATCTTTTTAGAGCATCAAATCAAAATCACCCCTTAAAGAGAGGTTAAATCCCTTTTTGCAGGGGTGATTTGATAGAGAAAAGGTTTATTCTCCCTTTTCTTTTTTGGCTTTAAAACTGTATTGAATTCCAAAAGTCAAAATGAGAAGCTGAAAAAAGACTTTAAAGGAAGCAGCATATTTTAATCATTTAGCTTTAGCACGGCCATAAAAGCTTGTTGAGGAATTTCTACACTACCTACTTGGCGCATTTTCTTCTTCCCTTTTTTTTGTTTTTCAAGCAGCTTTCTTTTACGGGTAATATCTCCCCCATAACATTTTGCGGTAACGTCTTTTCGGAGGGCTTTGATGGTTTCTCGAGAAATAATTTTAGCACCGATAGCCGCCTGGATCGGAATGTCAAATTGTTGTCTTGGGATCAACTCTCTAAGCTTTTCACACATTTTTTTACCGATGGTATAAGCATTGTCTGAATGAATTAGTGCAGAAAGCGCATCTACAGGATTTCCATTGAGTAAGATATCCACTTTTACCAGCTTTGAAGGACGCATTCCGGAGGGAGAGTAGTCAAAAGAAGCATAGCCCTTGGAGACGGTTTTCAGGCGGTCATAGAAATCAAAAACGATTTCCGCTAGTGGCATGTCAAAATTTAACTCTACCCTTTCTGTGGTAAGGTAAGTTTGATTGGTAATGACTCCTCTCTTTTCGAGACAAAGGGACATAGCGTTACCTACAAAATCTGATTTTGTTATTATGGAGGCTTTGATATAAGGTTCTTCTACGCGTTCTAAAAAAGAAGTGTCGGGTAAATCTGAGGGATTGTTGACCATGACAATTTCATCAGGGTTTTTCTTTGTATAGGCGTGGTAGGACACGTTGGGAACCGTTGTTATGACAGTCATATTGAATTCTCGCTCGAGCCTTTCCTGAATAATTTCCAGGTGCAGCATGCCTAAAAATCCGCAACGAAAACCAAAGCCCAACGCTGCCGAACTTTCTGGGATAAAGACTAGAGAGGCATCATTCAACTGCAGTTTTTCCATACTGGCCCGTAACTCTTCATAATCTTCAGAGTCAACAGGATAAATTCCAGCAAAAACCATTGGTTTTACTTCTTCAAAGCCCTCGATGACCTCTTGTGTTGGATTCTCTGAACCTGTCAAGGTATCTCCTACCTTTACCTCTTTAGCTTCTTTGATGCCTGTGATGAGATAACCTACATCACCTGCAGCAATAATTTTTTTTGGTTCTTGCTTTAGCTTAAGTGTTCCAATTTCGTCGGCGAAATAAGTTTTTCCCGTAGCAATAAATTGTATTTTTTGCCCCTTTCTGATTTCACCGTTGATCACTCTGAAGTATGTCTCAACACCACGAAAAGGGTTGTAGACAGAGTCAAAGATCAATGCTTGTAAGGGAGCATCTAGCTTTCCTTTAGGGGGAGGCATGCGCTCAATGATTGCTACTAAGACATCTTCAATTCCCAGCCCCGTTTTGGCGGATGCTGGAATGATCTCTTCTGCATCGCACCCCAACAAGTCTACGATATCATCAGTGACCTCTTCCGGATTGGCAGACGGAAGATCTATTTTATTCAAAACAGGGATGATTTCCAGATTATTGTCTAATGCAAGGTAAAGGTTGGAAATAGTTTGTGCCTGAATGCTTTGGGCAGCGTCTACAACAAGTAGCGCGCCTTCACAAGCGGCAATGGATCGGGAAACTTCATAGGAAAAATCCACGTGTCCAGGTGTATCAATGAGATTTAAAACATATTGTTTTCCCTCATATTCGTATTCCATTTGGATGGCGTGGGATTTGATCGTGATACCCCTCTCCCGTTCCAAATCCATATCATCTAGTAACTGCTCCTGTTTTTCGCGAGAGGTCACTGCCCCTGTAAATTCCAATAATCGATCTGCAAGTGTACTCTTTCCATGGTCGATATGGGCGATAATGCAAAAATTTCTAATGTATTTCATCAGCGCATTTTCCTCTACTTGGTCAAAGATACTTATTTTGAAAGTTTGGTTTTTTGTTTGTATCAGAAAAGTTAATTTTAGATAAAAATTAACAGCATAATGAGAATTATATCTAAAACATTGCAAATCCTTTTGGCCATCACATTTATATTTTCAGCCTATACTAAAGCGGTAGGCCCGGGTTTTTTTGAAATCACATTGATGGATCAAGGTTTGGCCCCGAGTAGGGCCTTCGCGGGTCATATGGCAAGGTTTTTTATAGGTCTAGAGTTTGCCCTGGGTATATTGATGATTTTGCCATTTTACTTAAAGCAATTGATGCAAATCACCTTTTTACTATTGGGGGGTTTTACGGGTCATTTGATCTACCTTTGGTCAACCGGAGATACTGAAAATTGTGGTTGTTTTGGCGAGATGATTTCCATGACCCCAGAGCAATCCATACTTAAAAATTTGGTAATGCTGGTAGTGGCTTTTGTTATATACAAAACAGCTAAAAGCAGACATGCTTTCAAGACCATTCTTTTTGGATTTTCAGGGGCAACCATTCTCAGTATGTGGTTGTTTTTGCCCATGCCTAATCACGAAGATTTTCCCTTTGAAACCTTTACTCATTTTGAGCCGAAAGGCAGAGTCGACCTTTTCTCTGGGGAAAAGTTGATTGCTGTTTTTAATTTGGACTGTGAACATTGTCAAGAAGCGGCCACAGAACTTGGTGAACTTCGGAGACAACACGAGAACTTTCCAGAACTTTACACACTCTTTTATCAGGAAGGCTCTAATACCGTTCAGGATTTTGAAAGGATGACGCAATCTTCTTCTCCTTATGCATTTATTGATGTCAGCACTTTTTTTGATTTAATAGGAGCTTCTCCTCCAAGGATATATTATCTTAAGAATGGAGTTGTGGCTGAAATTTGGGACGTCGACCTCTCTCAAAATATTGTAAACACTTTTGGCTTAAAATAATGGCTTAATATAGCGATGGATTTTGCTACTTTTGTAAAAAATTTAAGGTGGTCAAAATTAGCGACATATCGTTAGGCGAATTCCCTTTATTGTTAGCTCCTATGGAGGACGTAAGCGACCCTCCTTTTCGCGCCTTGTGTAAGGAAAATGGTGCCGATGTGGTCTATACTGAGTTTATTTCCAGTGAGGGGTTGATTCGCGATGCTGCAAAAAGCGTTCAGAAATTAGACATCTACGAAAAAGAGCGCCCTGTAGGCATACAAATCTTTGGGGCGAATTTGGATTCCATGTTGCGCTCTGTCGAAATTGTTGAAGCTTCTAAGCCTGATATCATTGACATCAATTTTGGTTGCCCAGTCAAAAAAGTAGTTAGCAAAGGTGCTGGGGCAGGAATTTTGAGAGACATTCCACTGATGGTAAAATTGACTGCTGAAATGGTAAAGCACACCTCATTGCCCTTAACGGTAAAAACACGTTTGGGTTGGGATCACGACTCAATTAAGATTGTAGAGGTAGCGGAGAGATTGCAAGATGTTGGGGTCAAAGCCATTTCAATTCATGGTAGAACTCGGGCTCAAATGTACAAGGGAGATGCTGACTGGAAACCCATTAGTGCCGTCAAGAACAATTCAAGAATGCATATTCCCATTTTTGGAAATGGAGATGTTAACAGTCCCGAAAGGGCCATGGAAATGCGAGACAGATATGGGCTAGATGGAGCCATGATTGGTAGGGCTAGTATTGGAAATCCATGGTTTTTTAATCAAGTAAAAAACTATTTTAAAAAAGGAACTTATTCCGATTATCCAACTCTAAAAGACCGAGTAGAAGTTGCCAAAAGACATCTAGAAATGTCTATTGCATGGAAAGGTGAAGTATTGGGAGTATTGGAAACCCGACGCCATTATGCCAATTATTTTAAAGGCATTCCTGATTTTAAGCTATATCGAAAAGCAATGGTTACAACCAATGATTCCAATGGAGTTTTTGAAACTCTAAACCGGGTCTTAGATGAGGTTGCAGAACCGGCCTAGATTTTAATCTACCTTTTTACCCCACGACTCGCCCAAGCTGAAGCTATAATGCCTAATAATAACAATGTTCCCATAACCAAAAGTAAATTTTCTAATTCCCATTTCACAGGATATGGTAGACTGGTTCCTGGAACATTAATAAAGGGAGTCCATTGTTGAATTAAGATTATAAACGAAGATAATATTAGTCCAATACCTCCTCCAAATATGATGATCATAATACCTAAAAAGAAAAAGGTCTGGCGAAGTTGTTTTAGCGAAATCCCCATCGCTTTTAGAATATTCATCTGAGGCTTTTTGTCCAAAATCATCATCACTAATGCACCTACTAGATTGAAAAGAGCAATGATCAGCACTAAAGTGAAGATTAGATAGATGGCTAAATGTTCTGTATTGAGCATTTTATAAAGGGCGGTATTGAGTTGGGCTCGGTCTTTGATTTCAACTGATTCACCCATTATTTCTTTAATTTTCTTTTTCAAATCTTTGGAACGGGCTTGAGGATCTGCTTTTATTTCAATGGAAGAGAAAACATTCTTGGGATATTTCAGGAGATTCCGTGCAAAATCCAAAGTACTGAAAATGTATTTTTGATCAATGTCTTCACTGATTTGATACAAACCTATCGTAATGGCTTGCTGGGTATAAAAAGGGTTTTGTTTTAGGCTGTTTTTTAGGGTTTTTTTGGGAATGCTGATATTGAGAAAAGATCCATAGTCGTAGACCCCTAGGCCCATACTCTCTCCAATTCTATAGCCTGCTACAATGCCATTGGACTCTGGGACCAACCATTCTCCAACTGCAACTAAGGAGTCAGCAGGAATGACATTTAGGTAACCTGTCCCCACCCCTTTGAGGTAGGCCACCTGGTCTTTTTCTTTAAAGTAAAGGAAAACTTTTTCCTCCAAAATGGGGCTAAAGGCTTTGATCTCGTCAGTATTTTCTAGTTGATGAACTTGGCTACTGTCTAGCGAAATCGTTTTCCCTTGTTTGGCTACCACCCGAAAGTCAGGGTCAAAAACATTCGAGAATGACAGTCCAAAATCTTTCAGCCCAGAAAAGGCACTCAAAACAATCATAAGAGCTGCAGTAGCTATCATAATGACCAGTAGCGCAATGAAGTTGATTCTGTTAATTACGGTTTGTCTGCTCTTAGAGAAAAAATAACGCCATGCGATTTTTAGAACAACCGACATGTTTTACTTTTTTTGTCTTTTTGGGAGACCTTTGGCATCCTTAATAGGGTTGTCAAGTTGTTTAAAGGCTTTTTCTATCCCATCAACATAGTCTAGAGAGTCATCAATATAAAACCAAAACTTGGGCATGCGTCGCAATTGGTGTTTCATTCTTTGGGACATATCATGCCTGATCTGAAAGCTGTTTTCTTGAATATTTTTCAAGAAAACAGCTGCCTTTTCTTGTGGGAAAACACTCAGGTAGACTTTGGCCAAAGATAAATCAATGGTCACGTTAACCTTGGTAATTGAAAGCACAAGGTTGGAGTATCCTTGATTTCTAATGGCTTTTTGAAGCATGCCAGCCAGTTCCTGCTGTATTGCCGTGGCTACTTTTTTTTGTCTTGGAGTTTCTTCAATACCCATAATAAACAAAAGTAGGCATTCCAATTGATAAGTCTTATTTTTGATTCTATGATAAAGAGCAGCACAAATTTATTTTTAATCACTCTATGGACCTTTTTTGGCCTAAGCTCTTGTTTTGCTCAGCGTGATCTAAAGATTATAAGTCGTTTGATTTTTGAAAAAACCAATGCAATTCGAGCCGAAAAGGGCTTGCTCGAATTGATAGAGTTAGATTCCTTGATTAATTTAGCGCAAGTTCATAGCGAGAACATGGTAAATCATCATTTTTATTCCCATATAGATCACTTAGGACAAAACCCTATACAACGAGCAGAAGAATTTAAGGTTAAGGCATGGGTAAGAAAGGGAAACCATCTTTCGGGGATAGCCGAAAATATTGCTCAAATCCCTTGGCATGAAAATGTAAGAGATTGTGGAGACACTAGAACAGCAGAAAGTTTTGCCGAATGCATGGTCTCCGGGTGGAAAAATAGTCCACCTCATTTTAAAAACATCTTGGGAGATTACACCCATTTGGGGGTTGGTTTGTGTTTTGACGAAAAAGGCATAGGCTTTGGCACCCAAAACTTTCGCTAAACTATCACTTAATCCTTTTTTGAATACCAGATTCGGGTAACCAGGACCTCTTGATCCACCATTTTTTTCAAAAACTCTGAAATGTAGTCTAGCTTATATCCTTTTTGCTCATAGATAGAAGAAATGGCTACAATCGATCCCGCAGCATAGACTTTTTTAATTGGCTCATGTTCACCGACATCTTCATAAACAATGGTGCTGTTTTTTTCAGTGTTTATCTCATGACTATTAATGGTTAGGATTAATCTATTTACCACATTTTTATTACTAGTTAATTCGCTCTTATGAATCATATACCCGCAAGTCATTGTAATCATATAAAACAGGCTTACAATGAAAATGGATCCCTTGTCAGTGATGTTCATTTTAATGAGTATATTTTTAGTAAATATAAAGATTTAGAAAGATCTCCGTATAAGATCAACCAATTTCTAAAGCTAGAAAAATTAGCGAAAAAAAACTTTGGGCATAACTAGGGTCTAAGTCGTCGCTTATTTTTTTTCGTGTTCAAAATAAAAATTTTCAGAATATACATGTGCTTCGTGCATTAGACTATCAATATTTTTTACTATTTCTGGGTAATCTTCTGCTAGGTTATTTTCCTCACCAATATCATCTGTCAACCGGTATAATTCAATTGGAGCATCTGGATCTTTAGCCATTTTCATACGTACACCTTTCCATTGATCCATTCTAATGGCTTGCCTCCCTCCCTTTTCCAAAAATTCCCAATAGAGGTAGTTGTGTGTTTTCTGTTCTTTACCAATCATTGTGGGCAAAAAGGAAATTCCATCAATCCCGTCCATGTTCTTGTCAACTCCTGCGATTTCAATTGCAGTAGGGAAAAAATCCCAAAAGGCAGAGAGGTGATCGGTGGTGGAGCCGGGCTTAATCCTTGAAGGCCAATAAGCTATCATGGGAACGCGAATCCCTCCTTCATAGAGATCTCTCTTGTAACCCCTTAATGGTCCGTTGCTGTCAAAGTAATCAGGATCTGCGCCCCCTTCTTTGTGAGGGCCATTGTCGGAGGTAAAGACTATGAGGGTGTTTTTGGCAATCCCCAATTCGTGAACTTTGTCTAAAATTTCACCCACTTGATCATCCAAAACATTCACCATCGCGGCAAAAGCAGCATGACTTTCTTCTTGAGAATTATAACCACTTACACTGTAGCCTCCTTTTTTTTCGACATTTACATATTTTTTCTCGGGTAAAAATTCGCCTCTATATTTTGTTATATATTCTTCAGGAGCGAGCAATTCTGCATGTGGAATAACAGAGGGGTAAAACATGAAGAAAGGATTTTCCTTGTTTTCTTCCAAAAAGGATAATGCTTTTTGGTGGATCAATTTTGGAGCATAGGTTTGTGAAATTGTACCATCGTTTCCTTGTATATTTTCTTTAATCTGATTGTTCCAAAGGTGGGTAGGGTAATAATTGTGTGCCACCCGTTGACAGTTATAACCATAGAATTGATCAAAACCTTGAAAATTAGGATCACCATCAGAACCGGGATAACCCAGCCCCCATTTCCCAAATGCTCCTGTACGGTAGCCAGCTTCTTTTAGCACTTCTGCGATGGTAATTTCTTCAGGATCCAATGGAAATTGTCCTTCATTGTTAAGGGTAATACCTCTTTCAGAATTACCCCTAATAAAAGTGTGACCTGTATGTTGGCCTGTCATCAGTGCTGACCTTGAAGGCGCACAAACGGTTGAGCCGGAATAGTGTTGTAAAAAACGCATTCCTCCCTTGGCCAATCGGTCTAAATTGGGTGTCTTAAAAAGGGTTTGACCGTAAACTCCTATATCCCCGTAGCCCAGGTCATCGGCTAGAATATAGATGATGTTAGGAGCAGAAATCTTGTCTGTTTTTGGTATAGTATTTTTACACCCGTTAAATAATATTATCCCAAATAGTATTGTTAGATTTTTCATGCTTTTAAAAAATTAATTAATGCGACAGTTTGGATTGGAACAAAGCTAAAAAATAAACAAAGAGCCAGAGAGATAATAAGCAAAGCCCCATCATTTTTAATGAACTGTTGGACAAATGCCATCCGAAAGCTTGATTCCTGTTGCTTCAATGGCTTTGAAGCCCTCTTGAACGTTAACTAAGTTATGAATCCCTCTTTTTTTAAGTATAGAAGAAGCAATGACACTGCGATAACCTCCTGCACAATGAATATAAAAAATGTCTTTCCTAGGAAATTTATTAAGATGCTCATTGAGAAAATCCAAGGGGGTGTTTTGAGAATTTTTGATGTTTTTAGAAATGTATTCACTTTCATTTCGAACATCGAAAATGGTAACATCGACTTTCCTTATCAATGACTCTAGGACAAATGCACTAATGCCATTAATAAAATCAAATTCTTTATTAGCATTTTCCCAGGTTTTAAACCCTCCTTCTAAATAGCCAAGGACATTGTCAAAGCCTACTCTAGACAAGCGGATGATGGTTTCTTCTTCTCTACCCTCAGGGGCAATGATCAACAAGGGCTGACTTACATCCCCAATCAATGCTCCCACCCAAGGAGCAAATCTACCATCCAGTCCTATAAAAATTGATTGTGGGACATGGCCCTTGACAAAATCATTTTGATGTCTAACGTCTAGTACTATTGCATCAGTTTCATTAGCCAAAACTTCAAAAGCTTCAGTGTTCAAAGGATTTAATCCGCGGTCCAATACCTTTTCAATATCATCATAGCCAGATTTGTTCATTTTAACATTATATGGAAAATATTTGGGAGGGGGTAGAATCCCGTCTGTGACTTCTTTGATGAATTCCGCTCGGGTCATATTCTGTCTTAGGGCATAATTCATTTTTTTCTGATTTCCTAAGGTATCCATGGTCTCCTTCATCATTTTTTTCCCACAAGCAGAACCCGCACCATGTGCCGGGTATACCATCACCTCATCTGATAGAGGCATAATTTTATTTCTCAGACTGTCAAAAAGCATGCCTGCTAACTCCTCCTGGGTAATGTTTTCCAATTTTTGTGCCAGATCAGGCCGTCCTACATCCCCCAAGAAAAGAGTATCTCCACTAAAAATGGCGATGTCTTTATTCTCATTGTCTCTCAGCAAATAAGTCGTGCTTTCCATTGTGTGTCCAGGGGTATGAATCGCCACGATAGTCATATCTCCTAATGAAAATTCCTGTCCATCCTTTGCAATGATGCTATGAAAACCTGGATCGGCACTGGGTCCAAATACGATTGGCGCACCGGTTGCTCTGGAAAGGGTAAGGTGCCCGCTTACAAAATCGGCATGAAAATGGGTCTCGAAAATGTATTTAATTTTTGCATTGTTTTTCTGTGCGGACTTCAGGTAGGGGGCTACTTCTCTTAACGGATCAATAATGGCCGCTTCGCCTTTGCTTTCTATATAGTAGGCCCCTTGCGCTAAACATCCGGTATAAATTTGCTCTACCTTCATCATTTCTGGGCTACTTATGGTTAATTTGACTAGACATATTTTTTATACTTGAAACTTCTTTCTCAATTAATCTGATTTATTGCAGAATCTAAACTAGAAAAAAAAACTCATTTTCCAATGATTTTAATCATAACATACCCATAGAAAAGATCCCTAAGCGGGCCTATGACTTTGACCCACATTACTGTAACGTTCCTTATAGTTCTTAAATACATAGGCGTAATGTTGAGGAGGCACAGGCATCAATCATTAGATGATTAATTGTTTCTTTTTCATTTTCAATTCGCTCATTGATTTCCTTTGTAAAAAAAGAATCGTTCTCAAAAAAAGTTGTCCATCAAACCTAACGATCAATACCCTGGAAAGGTTTGAACTTCTTCCGAGAATCGCAATACATTTCTAAAATGTGGAGCACCTTTGATATGACCCAAAACAGTAATATGGGGTTTTAGAAGAACGGTAAACCATCAAAGTAAGTCCTAATTGTAGCCTTGAATCCAATCCAAAAAGGTGAAATAATTTCGCATTGTCTAAATTTATAATTCAAAAATAAGGCTCCTTTTGAATACAGCTCAAACCTAATGTTTCAAGCGTAAGTCTTTTAATTTTCTAGAATTTTGTGGGATGATTCATAATTTTTTTCAACTAATAGCAATAATGCTTTAAAATGATAATCTAAAAATTAGGTTCTAAATAGTTCTATATTTGATAGGCCTTATGAATATTCACATATCTGAATCTATAAATTATTTTTTATTGAAAAACCTCGCGTTATTATTTTACTCGCTAATGGCTTTCACCCATTTATTTGCCCAGCAAAACGCTTTTGAAATAAAGGGTATTATAATTGACCAATCATCGAAACAGCCCATTCCTTTTGCAACTGTTTTAGTGGGAGATAAGTCAAATCTTGAACCTATCACCGGAGTCACCACTTTAGACAATGGCTCTTTTACTGTCCTGTCTCCATTAAGAGACATTTATATAGAGATCAGCTTCATTGGTTATAAGACCTTTAGGTTAGTAGATTTTAAGGTAAATAGTAAGGGTTTAGATTTAGGCAAAATAGCCCTTATTGAACAGTCAAAAATGTTGAATGAAGTAGAAGTTAGAGGAGAGAAATCAACTATGGAGTTTAAACTTGACAAAAGGGTTTTTAATGTAGGAAAGGACTTAAGTAGTACAGGTGCCAGTGCGCTGGAAGTTTTGGATAATGTTCCTTCTGTGACAGTCAGTATAGAAGGCCAAGTAAGACTTAGAGGAAACTCTGGTGTTCAAATTTTGATTAATGGAAAGCCTTCTGTACTAACTACTGAGGGAGGAAATGCTTTGGGATCAATTACTGCCGAGATGATTGAAAAAATTGAAGTGATTACTAATCCTTCTGCCAAATATGAAGCCGAGGGAACTGCAGGAATAATAAATATCGTAATAAAAAAAGATGATAGGGAGGGAATCAATGGTTCCTTAACCCTTAACTATGGCCAACCGGACAACAACAGTGCCGGTCTAAGCCTTAATAGACGTACTAAAAAATTAAATTTGTTTACTCAGATAGGCTATGGAGCAAGAAATTTTCCAAGAGAGGGAAAGAATAAAAACGACAATTTTTTAACTAAAACACAGATCTTAACTGAAGGAACCCAGTATCGAAAGGAAAAGTATTACAACATCATTCTGGGAACAGATTATTATATCAATCCCCAAACTGTAATTACCTTATCTGGATTTTATGCTTTTGAAGCAGAAGAACAGCCTTCTAACACCAATGTCAAACAGTTTGAAAATAACATTCTATTGACCTCAGAATGGAACCGGGAGGAGGTTACAACAGCGGGTAATCCCAAATATCAATATGAGCTTATTTACAAGAAAGATTTTTTGGATAATGAAGATCACAACTTAATTTTTAGTGCCACTGGAAATCTTTTCAGTAAAGACCAATCATCTGAATTCTTTAACACCACCGTGTTGGGATCCGAAACTTTTAATGATCAACAAACAAGTACTTTTTTTCGAGAGGCTGTTCATACTTTCAAATTGGATTATACCCACCCTTTTGCAGAAAACTGGACTTTGGAAGGGGGTTTTCAATATGCTAATAATGATGTGAGTAATGATTTTGAGGTCAAAGATGATTTGGCTGATCGATGGATTGTCAACCCTGGATTGACTAATGTGTTTGAATTCACTCAGGGCGTTATGGGTATATACGGAATGGCGGCCTTCGAGTCAGATACTTGGGGTGTACAACTTGGGTTGAGGAATGAAAACACCCTTGTCAATACGCTTTTGGTAAACACTAATGAAAAAAAAAAGCAGAACTTTACTGATTTGTTCCCATCTGTTAACACCTCATATAAGTTTAGTAAAAGCTTTTCCCTGCAGACTGGATATTCTAGAAGGATTTATCGACCTCGCTTGTGGGACCTGAATCCTTTTTTCAATATTCGTAATAGCTATAACTACAGAAAAGGAAACCCCAACCTAAGATCAGAATATTCAGATTCGTATGAAATATCCGCAATATACCTCATGGGAAAGATCTCTCTAAACATGAGTTTATACCAGCTATATACAACTAATACTATCGAATCTGTTACAACATTTCAGAACAATATAAGTGTTCGTGCACCTGAAAATCTCGGGACCAAACGGGTAAATGGGATAGAGATTAATGGAAAAATAAGTCCCACCAAAAAAATTGTAGTCAATGGGGATTTCAATTATAACAACTTTGACCGAAAAGCTTCATGGCAAAACCAATCTTTCGATTTTAAAGGGAACAGTTGGAGCGCGGAGGTCACTTCCAAATTTAAATTTCCGAAAGATTTAGATTTGGAATTCAGTTGGAATTATCAGTCGGGTTTTAAAACCATTGATGGGAAATCTAGCCCCAGTGAGTTTCTAAATATCGGAGCACGAAAAAAACTACTCAAAGGGAAAGGTATTATAAGCTTTAATATAAGAGACCTTTTTGCCAAACGTGTAAATGAAAACCAAACCATTAGAGATAATTTTAACATATGGAGTCGAACATTCTATGGTAGATTTTGGGTCATCGGGCTCAGCTATGGTTTTGGTAAAGGTGAAGCTATGGAATTTAGGGGGAGAAGAAGATAGTTTTATCAGATTTTCTAACGTTTTTTTACTAAATTCGGCGAAACATAAATCAATTTAAAATGAAAATTAAAAATATTTTTTGGACTTGTTCTGTTCTTATTTTTATTCAAGGGATACCTCTGTTTTTATCTCTTTTTTCGCCTGAATTTAAAATGATGCTAATTGCGGATGCTTTTGGAACTAATCCATCTGCCGATGCAGTAACCATGTTCGAGTCTTTTGCTTTGGTTGTTGGACTTTTAGTATTGGGGATCATTTTTTTTATTGTTGGAGCAACTTCTTTTACGGATTTGGAGACCTTAAAAAGAATTTCCTTTTTACTATTTGTGCTTTCAGGGTTTTTTGCCCTACCGGATCTGATCAGTTTTATTAAAGGAGATCCAACGGCACCGCTTCCAGTTATCATTTTAGGATTGATTACTATGGCGCTGTTTTATTATGGCTCTAAGAAAGGAACTATCTAAGTTTATTGATGATATAGCTTTGAAGTAGTATTGTTGGGATTATGTTTTTTTATTGAAATAAAAGGCTATTAGGATTAGTTTTGACGACCTTGATAATCCTAATACTTGCTTTTTCGGGACTGCGTTTTGGAATGAAAAAGTAATCAAAATTAATTGTACTTAAAAACATATGTTTAGACTGCTCCGCTTTGCTATAAAAAACCACCAATACGCTCTAATGGCCTACTCGTTATTCAAGGCTGCCAAAAAAAAGTACAATAAGAAAAAAAATTTCTGAATGAAAAAGCAGATACTTTTTATTATATTTTTTGGAATTTTTAATTCAATAACTTTAAAAGCTCAGGATTTTTATAGGATTAAATATAACAATGCAAATGCTTCCCCGGATTTAGGAGTTGGATTATGGGCTTGGCCACTTCCTTTAGATTTTGATTTAGACGGAGACATTGATCTTTTAGTGTCTTGTCCAGATACCCCTTATAATGGGCTATATTTTTTTGAAAAGCCTAATCGATCGAATAATTTATTAATGAAAAAACCGATCAGAATTGGCTCAGGTATAAAAAACCTTCAAGTTTCCTTTATTAACAGTCAACCTAGAATTATTGCTAGAGGGTTGGAGTATAAAAATTTTAATGTTTCCGTTTTGAATGATTCTGTTCGAGTTTTTAAAAAAGATTCTTTAGAAAACTTACATAATAAAATCAGGTTCAGTCAGTGGAAATATGTTGATTATGAAAATGATGGTGATATAGATATTATTGTTGGAATTGATGAATGGGGAGATTATGGATGGGATAATGCATTTAACAAAGAAGGTCAATGGTTCAACGGTTTATTACATGGATATGTTTATTTATTAGAAAAAATTAATGGAGAATATCATTTCAAAGGAAAAATTATGGCTGGAGATACTCCTATTGATGTATATGGGGCTCCTTCACCTAATATGAATGATTTTGATGGTGATGGTGATCTTGATCTCATCTTAGGAGAATTTTTAGATCGTTTGAATTATTATGAAAATATTGGATCTAGAGAGAATCCTAAATTTTCTATGGGAAAATTTTTGGAAAATGAATCTGGTATTATTAAGATGGATCTTGAAATGATTATTCCTTCTGCAATTGATTGGGATGGTGATGGTGATATAGATTTAATTGTAGGTGACGAGGATGGTAGGGTGGCTTTAATTGAAAATACCGGAAAATCTTTTAAAGACATGCCCTTGTTTAACTCTCCTATTTATTTAAAACAAGAACCTGACAATTTAAAATATGGTGCATTAGTCACTCCTTATAGCGTAGACTGGGATGACGATGGGGATCAGGACTTAATTTGCGGAAATACTGCAGGAAATATTGGTTTTATTGAAAACATTAATGAAACTAACCCACCTTCATGGGCAGAACCTATTAATCTAAAAGCTGGGGGAAGGGAAATTAGGATTATGGCAGGATATAATGGTTCTATTCAAGGTCCTGCTGAAAAAAAGTGGGGCTATACAGCTTTATCTGTCGCAGATTGGGATGGGGATGGGTTAAAAGATATTATTGTAAACTCAATTTGGGGGAAAATAGAGTGGTTTAAAAATACTGGAAAACCAGGTAAACCTGAACTAGAAGAATCAAAACCTGTAAAAGTAGATTGGCCAGATGGTGAAATACCAAAGCCAGAATGGAACTGGTGGAATCCTAAACCTAATGAGTTGGTTACACAATGGAGAACTACTCCAAATGCTATAGATTGGAATAAAGATGGGTTATTAGATTTAGTAGTATTGGATCATGAAGGCTATCTCTCATATTTTGAACGCTTTAAAAGAAAAGGTTCTTTAATCTTAAAACCTGGTAAAAGAATTTTTTTTGGAAAGGGTGGATCTCAATTCGATAGTAAAAATAATTTATTGGATAAGGAAGATGGTCCTCTAAGGCTAAACTCATTGAAATATGGTAAAAGTGGAAGGAGAAAATGGTGTTTTGTAGATTGGGATAATGATGGAGACTTAGATATTATAATAAATAGTAAGAATTTCGCTCTTTTTGAAAATAAGGGTGAAAAAGAAGGTAAAGTTTGGATGCAATTTAAAGGAGATATTGGAGAACAAGTTTTGGCAGGTCATACTACAAGTCCTGCTATTGTTGATTGGAATAAAGATGGTAAAAAAGATGTTTTAATTGGTGCAGAAGATGGCTTTTTGTATTATTTTGAAAGAAATTAAAGTAGGTAATTTTTAAATATATTACTTTTTTAATTTTAGAGTGTCTAATTTTCTACTTGAGCCAAACATTGATTTAAGATTAGTATTAATAAATATATAAAATCATTTGGCTAAATACCATTGTATGAGTTGAAGGCTAAAAAAGTGATCTAAAAACTTTCCAAATTCTTCTTCTATGTGACCGTATTAACAATTTATATATCATAACATTAGCTTTAGATAATTATATTTGAGTAAACCATTTATTGATGAAAAAATATCTTCTTCTTTTTTTTTTACCACTACTAATGTTTAGTCAAGTAAAAATAAAACAACAACTTGCACACACATACTCAATAGTGGCAATGGATGAGAAAACGGGTGAAATGGCAATAGGTGTTCAAAGTCATTGGTTTTCGGTTGGAACTATAGTCAGTTGGGGTAAATCTGGTGTTGGAGTTGTTGCAACCCAATCATTTGTAAATCCTGCATATGGGCCTAAAGGAATTGAGTTAATGGAATCCGGAGTTTCAGCTGAAAAGGCACTGACTCAACTTGTGTCTGATGATGAATCGAGAGATTATCGACAAGTGGCAATGCTAGATGTTAATGGGTCTGTAAATGCATTTACTGGTAAAAAGTGTATAATTAGTGCTGGTCATTGCATTGGGAAAAACTTTTCAGTTCAAGCAAATATGATGTTAAATGACAAAGTAGTTCCTGCAATGAAAAAAGCTTTTGAAGAAAACTCTAATTTACAATTAGCTGAAAGAGTTATAAAAGTTTTTGAGGCGGCTGAGGAAAGCGGAGGAGATATAAGAGGCAAGCAATCTGCAGCAATTATAGTTGTTGGCCCTGAAAGAACCAAAAATGAATGGGAAGACAAAAAAATTGATTTAAGAGTAGATGACAGTGAAAATCCCATAAAGGAAATTAAAAGGCTATTAAAAGTGAATAGAGCTTACGAACATATGAATAAAGGAGACCTTGCAATTGAAAATGGTGATATGGAGCAGGCATTGTTTGAATATGCTAGTGCAGAAGTGTTATTCCCTGATAATTTGGAAATGAAATTTTGGAAAGCAGTTGCTTTACTCAATAATTCAAGAGTCAAACAGGCTAAAGAACTATTTAAACATGTTATTGATAAAGATGGAAACTGGGAAAAACTATTATTGAGATTACCGGCTTCAAATTTGGTTTCATTGTCCCCAAATCAAATTAAAAATCAAATTCTATATTAGCCTAATGGAATGGTACATGAAAAACCGTTGGTGGATATGGGGATTTACAGGGGTGTATCTTGCCTATAGAATTTATCTTTCAATATCTTATTAATCATATGAAGAATGCTCTTTTAACTAACCCTGCATTCAGATATATCTTTGAGATATTTATTATTGTATTCTCTGTTACAATTTCGTTTTACATCCAAGATGAACTAAACGAAAGAGATAAAATTAAACTTAAAGATGATTCTTTGAAGGGGGTTCTGATTGACCTAAAGAAAGATGAAGAATTTTATAATGCAGCACTAAGGTCTATTTACTCTAAGTTAAACTCTGCAGATAAGTTGATTGATGGGGGAATTGATTCTGGAATTCTAAATTCCTTTCTATCTTATTGGGGTTTTGTTGGCCATGACGCATCCATAAAGTCATTAATTTCTACTGGAGCAATAGAATATATTTCAGATGAATCTTTAATCGAGGAGCTAACAAAATATTATGAAAACCAATACAGCATTTTGTTTGACACTGCAGAGAATGAAGAAAAGCTATACTGGGAAATCATGAGTTATTTAAAAGTTAATTATCATTTTGGCAAAATGATGAAATCATCTAAGAGTTATATTAAAGATTGGTTTACAGGAAAAGGTGTGGAGAAGGATCATCCTTTACGAATGGAGTTTGATAATGCGCTATTGTCTCAGCTCAGTAAAGACCAATACATAATTAATCATGCTTATCAGCTCAAAAGACTTGATGGTCTTCATGCGGGGTTTTATGAGCAGGCACTTATAGAATTAGAAAAACTCCGAGTTTTAATTGATAATGAATTAAAGTAAAATGGCAGGTGGTAATAACTCCACTTGCAAACATAAACAATGAATAAATTTTTAAAAACAACAGTATTAGCGGTAATAACTACCTTATTATTTGTTCAATGCAGCAAAGAAGAAGTTAAACTACCCAATGTAGTTTTGATAATGGTTGATGACATGGGCTATTCAGATATAGGATCTTACGGAGGGGAAATTAAAACCCCCAATCTGGACAAATTGGCTTCAAATGGTCTTCGATTCTCAAGTTTTAATAATGCTGCACGTTGCTGGCCTACCCGAGCATCAATTTTAACAGGGTATTATCCACAGCAGGTAGGAAGAGATAATGCCCCCGGTATCAAAGGCGGAGCTTTTGCTGATCGTCCGAAATGGGCATTGCTAGTTCCAAAATATCTTAAAAAAGTAGGATATCGTTCCTATCATTCCGGTAAATGGCACCTTGACGGGAGGCCAATTGAAAGTGGTTTTGATCGTTCATACCTTCTTGGAGACCAGGGGCGTTTCTTTAGTCCTAAAAAATTGTATGTCGACGATCAGCCCATTCCTCCTATAGAAAGGGGAAGTGGATATTATGCAACTATTGAAACCGCTGAAAAAGCGATTGATCACCTTAAAGAGCATTCCGAAAGCCACGCCGATAAGCCTTTCTTTTTATATATAGCTTTTACTGCACCTCACTTTCCTTTACATGCTTTACCTGAAGATATTGAGGCGGTAGGAGATCGTTATGCTGAGGGATGGGACAAGACCAGAGAAAAGCGATGGGAAAAAATCAAAGAATTGAGTATTATCAATGGTCAACTATCTGAAGTAGAACCTGAAGTTGGGCCTCCCTACCACTTTGCCAATGCTTATGAAATTCTCGGCGATGGTGAAGTAAATAGACTGGTTGCTTGGGAAAGCCTTACCGAAAAGCAAAAAAAATTCCAGCAAGATAAGATGACAATTCATGCCGCTATGATTGAACGAGTAGATAAAGAAATTGGTCGAATCGTTGATGAATTGAATGCAATGGGAGAGTTGGAAAATAGTTTAATTTTATTTCTTTCTGATAATGGAGCTAGTGCAGAAATTATGGTTCGAGATGACGGTCACGACCCAGAAGCTTTTCCGGGTTCTGCTGCTTCTCATTTGTGTCTTGGCCCAGGTTGGTCAACAACCAGTAATACCCCTTTCAGAAAACATAAAACATGGGTTCATGAAGGAGGAAGTTGTACACCGCTAATTGCCCATTGGCCAAATGGAATCATAGGAAAAGGGGAATTGAGACATACCTATGGTCATATTATTGATGTGGTTCCCACTATTTTGGATATAGCGGGTATCACCGCTGATAGTGCTTTTCAGGTTGGCTTACCAGGACAATCCTTACTGCCTTCCTTTGTCAAAGATTTTGACAGGCAAGACCCTCTCTGGTATTACCACGAAGGTCATCGCGCCATCAGGCAAGGCAAATGGAAACTAGTGGCTGCATCCGGCCAACCATGGGAACTGTATAATTTGTCACAGGATCGTACCGAATCAAATGATCTAGCAATTAGTAACCCTGAAAAGGTAATTGAAATGGATAAAGAGTGGACACGATTATTAAATGAAATCCGTGAGGTTGCTCCATATAAAACGGACATGAATGAGAAGGCTAAGGTCACCACTGAAAATTTAGAGTAGAGGCAAAAAACTCTCACGTTTAGGAGGGTTTTTTATGCTTGAAATTAGCAACTGATGTGAGAAATAAATGAGTAACAAAATAAATAAAGCTGTAATTGAAAAAGTAGATCCTGAGTGTAATGATTGGCTGGGTGAAAATCATGAGCAGGATAAAGAATTATTCTACAATATAACGGCTTAAATCAAAATTTTTATTTACAAATAAAACTCTAATCCAATTGTTTTATTGGAAATATAATCCTCACCTGCAATTGAACTGTTGATAAATAGATTTAGGATTATTTTATCTTTAAGTCTAACAGAGACTTTCTGAGCTACTCCTGCTATTGGTTCATTTAATAAACTAGAGTATAAAGCATATACTTGAGAGGAAGCTGTAAATTTTTTCAAATTTCTTTGAAAATAGAATGCATAAAAATTATTACTCATCTCAAAGTTTCTGCCTTGACCATGCATATATAAAAAGGATAATTTAGTTTTAGAGTTAATAGGGTATGATGACCTTATCTCATGAACATTTCTTGATCTATACTCCTCATTTTTTAAAACCCTGTAACCCCCTGGGAACTCAGTACCAATAGAGAGGTTAAACTTTTTATCAACTATTTTATATCTTGCAGTTAACATATAATTACTGGGAGTAAAACCATCTAACATTATCAAGTGAATTAAATTTAGGCTTAATCGTTTTTTATTATTTGTACTCCCCCTAAATATTATGTGAGGCTTATCAGAAGTGAAAATCGGAACAAAAGAAAAACCCCCACTATTTAATTCAATAGACCCACTTTGAGAATATGAAAATTCTATTGAAAAATAGAGTAATAGAAAGTATAAAAAGTGTTTCTTCAATTTATAAAGATTGTTTATAATTACTCTACAAGTTAAAAAAATAACACTATTTGTATTCCGTTATAGGTTAGAAATAATAGAAGTTTAATCTTAAAAAAATAATCTTTAAACCCTATTTAACACAATTCTTAAAAGAAGCAAATGCATCATTTGAATCTCCCAATGGACTAATTTTATGTCAATTGCAATCTGAAAAAAATCATTCAAATGGAAAATTATAATACCCCATGGCACAACTGGGGAGATATGGCTAACTAATGCTCTTGATTTCAATTTCAGTAAATCTCAACTAAGCTAGGCCATTACGCTAATGAACTTCCGCTGGACTTCCAGCCATCTGGCCTATTGGCAGCTTTACGATAGTAGATTTCTTGCCCTGCGAAATAGTGATAGTTTTTTCTTTTTGCGTCGGATCTGATATGTAGAACCGTCCCTTACTTTGCATTAAGAGACAAGCTTTATCAACTCTTACCGTTGTGCCATCGAATCTTAATTCACCCGGGGCATAAAAGACAGCAGAAAGATTGCCTCTGAGATTCACCGCCTGCACTGATTCTGTGTTGCTCAGAATGGTCGCTACGGTGGTTGAATCCATCATATTTTTCGAAATTTTTGGGAAAAGGGTGTAGGCATAGTTCGCGCCATCAGGTGACTCGCCATGGTCAATCCAAATCGAGAACACGTCGCCTGCAGCCTCTCCCCAATGCCAGTTTGGAAATACTTTCTTCCAATCGCTCTTAACATTTTGAATAGAGACAGTCATATCGGTCAACATTCGGTATCCTACTCCCTGGTGATGGACCCAGTTATTGGCTTTGATAGATTTCGCTCCCTTAGTTAATGTTCCTGCCGAAAATAGGGCTTTTGATCCAGACAATCGCTGCTCCACTGACGTATAAACAGACCCCAAACTCTCGCCCCTAATCCCGGCACCAAGGCAGACAATCCGATCATCAAAGATAAACCAGGCTTTTTGCGCGGAGAGCTTGGAACGTTTATAGACCATCGCCGCTACGCCGTTCTTGCCATCCCCTAGAACACCAACAAATGACGATGTACTGTCAGGTCCATCACCAATGCGAGGAGGTTTTAAGGATTTAAGACCCTGATCACAAGTCGTTCCTGGTAGAAGTCGCCAATCCCATAGTGGTTGTATATCTTCATATTCGAGTCCACTCTGATAATGAAGCAACACCCCATCTCCCTGATGGATCCCAAGCATATTATCTGAGTTTGCAGTCTCGGACCCAATGGTGCGAACCGAAGACATTTTAATAGATGCATACCACCCAGGACGACGTGCCACTGCTACATCACTTCGCCAGTATCCCTTGAAACCATTAAGTGGATAAGCATCCAAGTCATATCGTTTTGCATTTTCAGGATCAATACCGATCATCTTTTTCGACACATTGATGAGACGTTTGCCATGTTCTTTCTGGCAGTTTTTTCGAACCAATCGGCCAAGAGAGCTAAAGTCCATGCGACCTTTCCAGTAAAACCAGGCCATTCCCTCTAGCATATAGTTTTGCACCAGTGCGAGTTTTTCACTGCTAAGGGCATAAGAAGTTCCAGATAATACACTGGCCCACTTCACAATATCCTCCGCATAGGAAAGACCATAGACACCCATCTGAATTTGCGGACCATGCTGATGAAAGGTCCAGTCAGTCTGTATACCCTCTTCATAGGTAACCTTTACCTCAGCCCAGATCGCCTCACTTGCTTTTCTAATCGATTGATTATTACCAGTCAGGACGCCCCGAACAAGGACTATACCCGAGCACCATATGCGATTCTGGCCCGTCATTGAAATTTCAGTTCTACTGAGTATCGTCTCGAGCGCCTTTTGGAGTATTGCCTCGGGAAGGTCCTCCCCAAGGAGTAAGAATATTTGCGAAAACATTTTTGGCACCCTGATCCTGGCATTAAACCAGTTTGGGTTTTGGTAGTCTTTCTGCAGCCAGTGATCCAAACCAATAATTATCTTCTCTTTAAGTTCCTTCTGGCCATAGTATTTCGACTTAGGATTAATATGTGCGATTGCCATAGCCTGAATCCGCCTTAGGTGATCAACCACATCCCATTTGGCTCTTCGCTTACTTTCGTAATTGATATCTGACCAGGTCCCATCCACTTGAAGGGTCTTCATGTAAGTAGCAACTGATATATCGTCAACCGAAATATCGTCAACCGAAATATCGTTGACCGCTTTGGTAATATAGAACTCAACAAACTGCTTTTGGATCTGCGTTGTCTCCGTTTCTTTCAAGGGGAAAATCTCGTTGATCTCGTCAGGCAAGTCTGTATGGCTCTGTGATGCTGCTGGCGTTTGCACAATTAAACCTGCGCACATTAGAATCATTAATGCTGTTTTTTTCATAAATCTTCTTTATTATTTGCTTTCATAAATTACTGCACTCGCGTCGTATTAAGAATTCGGCGACATCATTTTTGCATTGACATTCTTTCTCCAATTCGTTAAAAGTAAGCGAAGTTTATTTACGCGTTCAGGCTCTTTGGTAGACAAATCGTTTTGCTCTCCTGGATCTTCGGCTAGATTGAACAACTGGATGGTATTATTTTCGTAGTATTCTAGCAATTTATAATCTCCGCTCCGAATTACCCCTCCTGGACTTTGATTTCCGTGATTGCTATAATGAGGAAAATGCCAGTATATAGCTTCTCTTTCAAGTTTTTGATCACCCTTTAATAGTGGAACCATACTTATTCCCTCTTTTTGATTGTTATTTTCTGCTTCAAGTCCTATCATTTCTATTATGGTTGGAAAAAAATCAGGACTGGTTACAGGAACATTACTAACAACCCCCTGAAGGCCTTTTACTGGCCATTTTATAATTAAAGGAACTCTAATTCCTCCTTCATACATCCAACCCTTTCCTCCTCTAAGAGGAAGGTTTGAAGTTGAAAAGGCTTTGTCTATTTCTTTCTTTGAAATTTCTCGGTCAGGAAAGTAAAAATTGGCAGCAGACATTCCGCCATTATCAGAATAAAAAATGACGACTGTATTTTGATCAAGTTCGAGTTCCTTCAATTTTTTCATTATTCGTCCTAAACTTTCATCCATACTCTCGACCATCCCTGCAAATTCAACATTGTCTTGGTGTTGTTTGATCTTCACTGATCCATTCGAGAAAATTTTATAGCCTTTATATTTATTATCCTCTAACAGGCTGTCTAATTCAATTCTAGTTATTGATTTTTTTTCATCTGGATTGGTTTCTAAAATAAATGGCTCCCCTCCAGGTGGATCATTTCCTTTTAACTTATTCGAATATTTTTTAACTAAATCCTTTCTCCCTTCTATTGGATCGTGAACGGCAAAATGTGATAGATATAAAAAGAATGGGGTTTCTTTGTTATGCTCAATATATTTTATAGCTTCATCTGTCAATCGATCCGTTAAGTATTCACCTTCATCTCCCACTTCGAGTCCTTTCATTCCATAAGGGAAATAGTATCCTTCCTTTGGCCAACCTTTATTCCAGTCTGGCAAATGTGAGTCAAAGCCTTGCTTTAAAGTTGAGTCATCATCTTCTCCTAAATGCCACTTTCCTATAATAGCTGTTTTGTATCCATTATTTTTAAGCATTTTAGGAAGTGTGCTAATATCATACGGTATATATTGATTAATTTCAACATTCTTCAATTTCTGAAAGGAAAAATTCCTTCTTCCTGGTAACCAATCTGTTAAGTTAAGAGAAGCTGGATATTTACCCGTTAAAATACTAGCTCTGGTTGGAGAACAAACATGACACGCCGAATATGCATCTGTAAATCTAACCCCTTCACTTGCTAATTTGTCAATGTTAGGAGTTTCGTAAAATTCACTTCCATAACATCCCACATCGGACCAACCTATATCATCAACAAGGAAAAAAATGACATTTGGACTTTTCATTTCTATTGAATTTTTAGCACAATTCGAAAAAAACAACATCAATAAAATTATTATTGAAAATTGAATTAAGTTTTTCATTTTATAATTTTCAATTAGTTTCTTTTCTTATTTAGTTACTTCCTATTCTTCTATTAAATCAGTTTCAATATCCGATGCATTTATCCACATTGGAACAATTTCTTCACCTTTATTAACCATCCTGTCATATAAATTTCGATAAGGATCCCATGTATAATAGTAGTTATGAAAAACATCACCATTTCCAAACATTCTGGGGTCTGACTGATTCTTTAATTCTGCTTCCATTTTGTTAATCAACTCTTCTTTTACTGTTTCAAATTCTTTCTCTGTCGCAAGATTATTTATACAAAACGGGTCGTCCTGCAAATTAAAAAGTTCTTCCATGGGTCTTTTACCAAACGACCAATCCCATAAATATTTGGTTTCAGCATTGTGCCTTGATTTTAAGATTTCTGTTTTAGTGGGACTTCCATCAACTGTTGTATACCCACATTCGGGATTCCCAGCTGGCCATAAATCTGATCGATAATTCCGCAGGTACAACCAGTCATTTTTTACAATTCCCCTGATGGGGTAACCATAATCTTTTGGGCGTCCAACATCATGGCGTTCTTTTCCTATCAGCACATAATCGCTGAATTCTTCGATATCACTTTTAAATAAAGGAAGCAGGCTTGCTCCAGGGGATTCATGCATTCCACTATTTTCCCAGTCTAATCCAACTGCATCAAAAATGGTTGGGGCGATATCAATTAAACTTACGTATTCGTTAATTATCCTTCCTGGCTCTTTTACATTCTTCCCCCACATTACGGCAAGTGGGATATGGTTTGAGTCATCATATTCATCACTTTTTACCCTTGGAAAAGGCATACCATGATCGGAAGTAACAATAACAATTGTGTCATCCAACTCGCCGTTAGATTCGAGGAAATTTAGAATTTCTGTTACATGCGAATCGAAATACTCAATTTCCAAGGCATAATCTAAAATGTCTGTACGAACAATGTCATTATCGGGGAAAAAAGGTGGAACCATTTTTATATCTGATAGTTTTTTTCCGGCTTTTAATGAAGAACCATACTCGTAACGACGATGCGGTTCGTAACCGCCGTACCAGAAACAGAACGGCTCTTTCTCTTGCTTATGATTATAGAAATCGATAAAATTAGCCGAATAATCGGTATTTGCCATTGAATTTGTGGGTGTCTCCGTTTTAATTTTACTCCACTGGCTTCCGCAAAGTTCGCGCATTTTTCCGTCAACTTCTCCCGGATTTCCTGGCCCCCAACCTTTGCCTGTAAATCCAGTAAAAAAACCTAAATCTTTCAAAGCTTCAGGGAATGTTTTAAATTCTTCTTCAAAGTTATTCCAATGATTTGCAGCTTCTTTTAGTTGCCATGGATTACGTGCTGTTAGCAAACAGGCCCTTGAAGGAGCGCACTTTGCATTAGGAGTATAGGCATTTGAGAAACTGATTCCCTCATCAGCTACACGGTCGAAAGCAGGGGTATTCACCCAAGGATATTTTTCGCCCATATGTCCGGCATCATCAGCAATACAAATTAAAATATTAGGAACACTCGTTTTTTTTTGGCTATTGCAAGCAAAGAATGTGGTTAAAAAGAGAAAGATTATAATATCCTCTATCATATTTACCATATTATTTAATTATTAAAAAATGAATATTTTTAGTTCTGAAGTGCACCATAAATTATTTGATTAAACCTGTCAGATGTTGGTTCGCTTATTAGCTGTGTTTGTTTGTAAATAATCCCTATAATTTTTTGGTTGGGATCTGCAAAATAATCAGTATTAAAGTATCCTCCCCAGAATATAGTTCCTTCACTTCCTTTGGCTCCTGTCAAAACATCACTCTCTCTAATAATTCCAGAGATAAGTCCATGACCTAAATCAAGATCGGAAGTATTAGTAATTTTTATGAGTTGATCTTTCTGAATTAGTTGGTTTGTTGAATGGCTAATTATTTTTTTTGACTTATATGCTCCATCATTAAGAAATATTGACAAAAACTTGTAATAGTCTTCGACTGTACTTGAAAGCCCTGCTCCTCCAGAATAGAATTTTTTAGCTCCTTCTACAGGGTAATTTACATTATATCTGGTATCATTAAAAATAGACCATTGACCCTCCTTTTTTGTCAAAACAGGCACGAGTCTATTCTTTTTTTCTTCAGGTATATAAAAATAGGTGTCTTTCATTTCAAGGGGTCTAAAAATTTCTTTTTCTAAAAATTCAGAAAGTGTTTGACCTGAGATAATTTCAGTTAAATAACCTAAGACATCGATTCCTATGGCATAGGTATATCTTTCTCCAGGTTCGTGATGTAATGGCATTTTTGCTATTCTTCTAATCGTTTCTTCAATCGTTACGTCAGAGTCAGAAAAACCTAAAACACCCTCCGGCATAAATTTGCTTTTCTCTTTTTCATATGTTGCTTTTATTTTTGGATTTCCATCTATAAAACCATAACCTAGACCAGATGTATGTGTCAATAGATGCCTAACCGTTATCTTATTCTTGGTTGATTTTATGGTAAATGTGGAATCTTTAGGAAAGAATTTATCCAAAATGCCAACGTTTTTAAATTCCGGTATATAATTTTCTATTGGATCGTCTAAACCGATTAGTCCTCTTTCCCACAATTTCATAACTCCTACAGATGTAATAGCTTTTGTCATTGATGCTATTCTAAAAATATCGTCTACTTGATAGTTATCATTTGTTTCTGGATTTTTTATACCAAACGACTTTTTATAGACTACTTGATTATTTTTTGCAACAAGCACCACTGCTCCTGGTATGTAGTTTTCATCGATTGCTTTTTTTATGAGATTTTCAATTTGGTCTAATTCATTTGGGTTGAGAAAACTAGATTCTTTTTGTGTGTTATTACAGCTGTAGATTAAAGAGAATATTAACAAAGTGAATAACGGTATGGATAGTATTTTTTTCATGCCTCTAATATATTAGTTATATCTAAAAACACACCCTTACTAGACCTTTAAGAACCAGCTATTTTTGCTATTACAATGCGGAATAAATAAGCAACGATTTTTAACGAAAAAAAATGATTTTTTCATTAAGTTCAAATATTTAATTTGTGGCCTTTTTTGGTAATTTTTGACTCATTTTGATCAATTTTAAGTGATTTTGGCCTTTTTAGACACTAAAACCTTTAGTATTATACATCAATTTTGGGAATAATCCCAAAAAAGTAAAATGGATTTATTTTAAAGGTATGGGGTGCTTTTCTGAACTGTTGTTGTGTGTTTTTTGTTTTTTAATATACCTAATTCTATATAATAAGAAGAGTGATAAGTTTGCTATAATATTATTTTTGTATTAAAATCAAATAATTAACATGAAAAAATATACTTTACTATCACTTATAATTTTAACCTTTTCATGCTCTGAAAAGAAAAAATCAACTTTTGATGTTCTTCAAGATGAAAATTTTAAGTATGAAGAATATAAACCTAAAGGAAATGAAATTGTAATTTCAAGAGCACAATATTTAAATAAACTTAAGGGATTTTGGCTTGCACAATGTATTGCAAATTGGACTGGTCTCGTAACTGAGAATGATAAAATTGGAAATATTGGTGAATCTAAGAAAGGGGATTTTTATACTCGAGAAGATTGGGGAAAGAAAGATAAACTGAATTTGCGAAGGAATAAGGTTGATCAATATATAGATTTTGTTTTTGAAGGAAAAGATGGGATTTGGGGAGCAGACGATGATACTGATATTGAATATATGTATCAACACTTAGTATACATGAATAAAACATCAAAATTAAGTGGAAAGCAAATTCGTGATGGATGGTTAAAACATATAAAACATGAAGAACAAAACTATTTATGGGTTTCAAACCAAAGAGCTTTAGATCTAATGATTAGCGGAATAGTTCCTCCAGAAACAAGTGATCCTATAAACAATCCTGATTTTGATATGATTGACGCTCAATTAACCACTGAAGTATTTGGATTTTATTCACCTGGCAGACCAGACTTTGCTGTTGAAATGGCTGAGCTTCCGATTCAGACAACTGCTAGGTTTAATGCAGAATGGATTTCAAAATTTTATGTTTCTATGTATTCTTTAGCTGCTAATTCTGATCCAAACCTAACTATTAAAGAAAACTTATTAATCATTGCAGAAAAATCTAGAGATCAGCTACCAAATGATTCATATGCCTCAAAAATGTATGATTTTGTAAAGAAACAATATAATGATGGTCTTCCATGGGAAACCATAAGAGATAATGTTTATGTAAGATATCAAGTAGAAGAAAAAGATGGTTATGATATAACTTCAAGAAATTTGAGGTGTAATGGATGTTTTGCAGCTGGAATAAATTTTGCTGCAAGTTTAGTGAGTTTATTTGCCGGTGAGGGAGATTTAAAAGAAACTATAAAATTGGGATCTCTTATGGGTTGGGATTCTGATAACCCAACATCCACATGGGGAGGGCTTATAGGTTTTATGATTGGTAAAGATGGAGTTGAAAAAGCTTTTGATAGAACCTTCTCTGAGGAATACAATATTCATAGAACCAGACAGAATTTTCCAAATGGAGTAGATAATTTTTCAAATATGGCTAATTTAGGTGTTTACATTACTGATAGAGTCATCCAAGATGAATTAGGAGGCGGGATAGACTTAAACAAAAATATTTGGTATGTGCCTAAATTAAATTAAACCCTGTAAACATTTCATAAACTTTATTTAAAAAATTTTATATGAAAAATATATATAAAAATTCCTCTATTTAAATTTCTCAGTTGGTTATCTCTATTTAAATCTCTTATATTAAAAAAAATATTACTTACACTAACATGTTTGATAAGCACCCTATTTTAGAATATTATCTAAGATAAATATTCAATCGCAGTCTAAAGAAAATTCATCTCCTTCATCAAAAAGCCAACTTGAAACCAGATTATTCAATTGCCTTTTACAAAACTATTCTTGCTAGCTTCTCTATCCTCTGTACTTTGTTCACCAATATAATAACTTGTAGACAAGCCTTGAGCTTGAACATATCTTGCAATTTTTTGGCACGTTTTCCAACTTCGTCTCCTTCCATTACATGCGTAATTCCAGAGCTAAAGGACTCTGGGTAGAATACTATTCTTGGCATGAATTCAGGTAGTGTGTGCCGATGTAGTTATTTCCAACTGCCAGTTTATTTTAATTCATTATCTATTAAAGAAGATAGATTTTCGTTAACTATTAAAGCATCTTCATAAAACTTAACATAAAAAAGTATGACTCTCTTTATATTGTAAACTTGATTTCTAAATATTGAATCCGAGTTTAATTTATTTAGAGTTTTTTCACTAAAGTTAAATTGTGTTACTTTCAAAAAAGTACTCCATTCTTGAAAGTTTTCAATATCATCAATACTATCCATTGAACTAATGGGGTAATTCAATTTCATAAAATATAAAAATTCGAAATAGAGCTTTTTCAATTGCTCCGACATGTCCTGAATCATGTTATATCTTCTTTCATAATAATCTACTAATTCTGTGGATAGAGCTTTATCATTAATAAACTCTATAACTCCAGTTGATACTAAAGAATTATAGTTAGAATTTTGCCCTGTAAATGAGTACGTCATCATTAATTCGTTTAGTTTATGGTTGGAAACCCCTCCATTTAAAAACTCCTCACCCATAATAACTCTGCGCTTTAAAATTCCTAAAGCGTTATTAAAAATATTGACATCTTTCTCAAGTTCCATTAATACACCACTAAGCGCTTTATTTTTTAATTCTATTTTTTCTTTTTTATTTATTACCTCTTGAATGTAAAAGGATACAGTTACAGAGAATACAATAATAAATATCTCAAATATATATCTGAATGCAGGGTTAGTTAAAAGAGCTTTCTTCATTATATTCTAATAAGCTATTGAGAGATAAATTCTATAGGCAAGATAAACTCCTGTCGCTCCCCATATCCACCAACGGTTTTTTATGTACCATTCCATTTGACTAATATATAAATTTCATGTAGAATAAGAATTCAGGTTGCTGATTGAGTTATTTTCGTTTACTATTAAAAAATCTATTAACAAAACTCATTTTTTTACAATTCAATGTTCTAAACACCTGTCCAACTGCCAGTTAACTTTTATTAATATTTCTCCACCTGCCACTCCAACTGCCAAAAAAAACATAGAGAACAAGGTTATAAATTTGTGGAAAATTCAATAACGAAAAAAACACCCGCTGGAGGGGAATATTCAAACCACCCATTGCCGCGGGTAAAGGGTCGGGAAATCTCAAATTCAGTGTTGTTCAGGGTGAACCCGAAAACTCCATCATGATTTACCTATACAACAGTACCGACCCTGGAATAATGATGCCTGAAATTGGAAGAAAAAGTGTTCATCAAGAAGATTTGGCTCTCTTGCAACAGTATATCCGATCTCTGGAAATGTAATCTACAGTTTCTATAATCAATATCTTTTCTTTGGTGCTATTTTGATTTATCTTTGAATTGAATTGCTATGATCACCATTTTTAATGAATTTTTATAACTCAAGGACAGGAGTATTATTCCGTCAAGCCCAATCGGCAGATCAATCCCCTTTTGAAAAACTATTTGAAGTTTTTAAGGAATTGATTACCCATACCTCTGGAGATTTTGATGAAGCCATCGACTGGCTTCGTGAACTGGACGAGGAGTATCAATTAACAGATGAGAAATACACCATCGACGATTTTATTGAAGACCTTTTGGACAAAGGCTTTATCAAAGCTGAGATCAAACCCGATGGCAGTAAACGATCCATGGGAATTACCGCCAAGACTGAAAAAATCTTGAGAGAATACGCCTTAAAGCAAATTTTTGGAAAGTTGAGAAAATCAGGATTGGGCAACCACAACACCCAGCATCAAGGAGCAGGAGACGATAAATCGGGAGAGCTAAGTAGCTTCCAATTCGGAGATTCGCTGGAGAACATCGTTTTGACCGAAAGCATCAAAAATGCACAAATTCACTCGGGTATCGGTGATTTTATGATTACTGAGGATGATCTGGTTGTTGAAAAAAATCATCACAAATCACAGATGAGTACAATCTTAATGATTGATATCAGTCACAGCATGATTTTGTATGGTGAAGATCGAATTACCCCCGCCAAAAAAGTAGCCATGGCACTGGCAGAATTCATAACCACCCGCTATCCCAAAGATACCTTAGACATCTTAGTGTTTGGAAATGATGCACGACCCATATCCATCAAAGAATTACCCTATTTGCAAGTAGGGCCCTACCACACCAACACTGTTGCCGGTTTGGACTTGGCCATGGACATGCTCCGAAGGAAAAGGAATACCAACAAACAAATCTTTATGATCACCGACGGCAAACCCAGTTGCCTGAAAATGCCTGATGGAAGCTATTACAAAAACAGTGCAGGACTTGATCGGTCAATTGTAGAAAAATGCTATTCTATGGCTCGGCAAGCCAAAAAAATTAAAATCCCTATAACCACTTTTATGATCGCCTCTGACCCCTATCTTAAAAAATTTGTTCAAGATTTTACTAGAGCCAACAACGGAAAGGCTTTCTATACCGGGCTCAATAACCTAGGTGAAATGATTTTTGAAGATTATGAAAAAAATAGAAAAAAACGTTTTGGATAACCCATGGAAAAACCAATAATAACATCGCTTAAGGAACTCAAAAAAACGACTTACCGATCCAACAGCATACAGGAGGAACTCGCGCAAAATCTCAGAGAAAAAATCAAAAAAGGGGAGCCCTCTTTCGAAGGATTAATCGGATATGAAAATACAGTGATTCCCGATCTAGAGAGGGCCATACTTTCCGGCCATAACATCAATCTTTTGGGGTTGAGAGGGCAAGCAAAAACAAGACTGGCAAGACAAATGACCGAACTTCTAGACGAATGGATCCCAGTGGTTGCCGGATCTGAAATCAATGACGATCCACTTCAACCTATTTCGCGCTGGGCCAAAGAAATTATTGAAGAAAAAGGGGGCAATACTCCTGTAGCTTGGATGCATCGTGATGAAAGATTTTTTGAAAAATTAGCTACCCCGGATGTTACGGTAGCCGATTTGATCGGTGACGTTGACCCGATCAAAGCCGCAACACTCAAATTGAGCTATGCGGACGAAAAAGTAATACACTATGGAATGATACCTAGAGCTCACAGGTGTATTTTTGTTCTTAACGAACTGCCAGATTTACAGGCCAGAATTCAAGTATCACTCTTTTCTATTTTACAAGAAAAAGAAATTCAAATTAGAGGTTTTAAACTTCGACTCCCTCTTGAAATACAATTTATATTTACGGCTAACCCTGAGGATTACACCAACAGAGGAAGCATCGTAACCCCACTAAAAGACAGGATAGGCTCTCAGATTTTGACACATTATCCTCACAATATCGAAATTGCCAAAAGGATTACACAACAGGAAGCTCATTTCAGTAAAGAAAATGAATCACAAATTCACATTCCTGAATTAGCCAAAGACCTTTTAGAACAAATTGGTTTCGAGGCCCGTAAAAGTGAGTATGTTGATCCCAAAAGCGGGGTGAGTACGCGAATGAGCATTACGGCATTTGAAAACCTGATCAGTTCAGCTGAAAGACGATTACTGATTTCCCATGATTCCAAAACCTCCATCAGAATGAGTGACTTCCTGGGAGTAATTACCGCAATTAATGGTAAAATCGAATTGGTCTACGAAGGAGAACAAGAAGGGGCTGGAGAAGTCGCTTATCATTTAATTTCGTGTGCTATCAAAAGTCTATTTCCTCTTTACTTTCCTAAGATTGAAAAACTTGAAAAACCCAATAAAGAAAGCCCTTACGATCAACTCATAGCATGGTTTTCTAAAGAAAATAAACTCTTTTTGGAAGACGTCTCTGATGAAAAAAATCACCAAAAATCTTTGGATAGCATACCGGCTATTAAAAAAATAATGAAAAAGTTTCAATCGGAACTGGACTCAAAAGATTACTACTTTATGGTCGAATTCCTACTTTGGGGACTGGAAGCAAATCAAAAATTAAACAAACTCAGAACCTTTGAAGGAATACAATTCAAAGATTCATTAGAAAGCTTTATCAACCGTCTCTAAATTTTGCTGTAAATTGAATCAATTAAAGTGGAATAACCCACACTACAGTCTGGATTGAATCACGGCAACTATACCGAACAAAATACAAACAAAAACAGAAGCCAAAACAATATTACCTACACCCATTATTTTTTGTTTCAAAGATACTATTTATTTGATATTTTCAAGGAGTCAAAACCTGTTGGAGTTTGCTTGTCTATAGTAAATATAAATACTAACCTGCCTATTTTCTTTTGATTTTAACCTAAAACCTATCGAAGCCATATCTTAAAATTACTTATTTGGCAACAAATAGTGCTATTTTATACTATTAGATGCAATTCTCTTCACATAGTTTATCGAAATTTTAGGCACTTCTGATTACTTGCCTATTTAAAGTAATTAGTTTATGTTTGATTTTATTAACCATTAAATCAATTATTATGAAGGATATGCTTGTAGTTGGAAAACTAAAAGAAGGTAAATTCGAGAAGTTTATGGGCTTTATGCAATCTGAACAGGGGATGAATGAAAGAAGAAAAGTTGCAGATTTAACTAAAACTTTAGGCACTGTGTCCCCAGATAAGAGTGCTGTAATATTCAAAATTGCTGTACACGACGAAGAGGCTTTAAATTCATTTTTGGATGGCTCAAATCCTGTATCAAAACCAATTTTTGATGAAGTTATGGCGAGTTATGAGATTTTTGAGTTAAACAAAGTTTAATCTTGCTTAAAATCACAGGCATATCCCCCTCAGTATGCAAATACACTTCTAACCCTCTTAAAACACATCGAAAATAAAAGTTTCTTACCTTGCCAATTCTCTTATTTTTAAGCTGGAGCGAGTATAATGCATATAATCTGTTGATTCAAAATATTTAACTAAGTTAGAGATATGAAAACCTTCCACTTATATCTAGACGCTTTATTACTATTGTTTGTATTTATCTATTCATGCTCAACTGAAGAACAGGATAGTGCAACTCCTGCAGCGGTAGTTCAAACACCTGAACCAGAACCTCCTGCTCCTACTCAATATACCTTAACAGTTAGTGCTGGTGAAGGGGGAAGTGTGACAACTGAAGGAGGAACTTATGATGAAGGGACAAAGGTAACTATAACTGCTACCCCTAATGAAGGGTATGAGTTTATTAAATGGGAAGGTAATGATTCAACAAATGAAAGTTTGACAATTACCCTAAATTCGAACCAAAACATCACAGCAACTTTTGAGCAGTTAAATGCTATTTTTTTAGATGATAATGGAGTTACGATAAAATCATATGATTTTGCTGTTGTTGGTGAAGTATATGAACTTTTTGACGACAGCTTCACGGTAGTTGATAAAAATTTATTGACCACAATGATAGCTAATGGAGATGATATTACAAAAACAGTAACCACAAAAGTAACTGATATGAGTTTTATGTTTTTTCCAAACCAAACTCAAACGACTTTCAATCAAGATATAGGTAGCTGGGATACTTCTAATGTAACTTCTATGCAAAATATGTTCACCCAAGACATAAAATTTAATCAAGATATAGGTAGCTGGGATACTTCTAATGTTACTAATATGGATGCAATGTTTGCCGATGCCTCTGCATTTAATCAAGATATTGGGAGTTGGGACACTTCAAACGTAACTTCTATGAATAACATGTTCAACAACGATAGAAGCGATTTCCCTGCAATGGTTTTTAATCAAAATTTATCAGGCTGGTGTGTTAGTAATATTATATCTGAACCCCGTCAATTTGCAATTCCATCTGGGTTAACAGCTTCAAACTATCCTGTCTGGGGGACTTGTCCTGATGGAACTATTACAGAAGCATCTATTTTCTTTGAAAATAATACGTGTAAATGCCCACAGGCAGTTATTGGAGATACTGCAAATATTAATGGAGTTGTCTATACTGTGGTAGATAATTCAACCATAGCAGATCAAATTGGAAAGAATAATATTAACCTGTGTACTACTTTAGTAACAAATATGACTGAACTTTTTGAGAACAATCATTCATTTAACTTGGATATTGGATTTTGGGATACTTCTAATGTGACAAATATGAGTTATATGTTTTCTGGTTCAACTACATTTAATCAAAATATCGGTAGCTGGGATACTTCTAGTGTTACAAATATGAATGGTTTATTTAACGATGCCACTGTATTTAATCAAGATATTGGAAACTGGATAACTTCCAGTGTAATTGAAATGAACGGAATGTTTTCTCCTACAGCTTCATTTAATCAAGATATTGGAAGCTGGGACACTTCTAATGTGACTGATATGAGCTACATGTTTAATGATGCATTAGTATTTAATAAAGATATTGGAAACTGGGATACTTCTAATGTAACTGATATGAGCTATATGTTTTATGTTGCGGACGCTTTCAATCAAAATTTGTCTGGATGGTGTGTCAGAAATATTACTTCAGAGCCAATTCCTTTTTCTGAACTTTCTAAATTATCAAACCCGAACAAACCAGTTTGGGGCACATGTCCAGATTATAATATAAATGTCACCGCATCTTCAAGCTCTGACTATACCTTATCAGGCATGGATAGAAATGGAGCTGTTTCAGGAAACGACCCTTCTGTAACCCTTAAGGTTGGTGATGAAGTTAACTTTATCGTTAATGCAGCCAACCACCCATTCTATCTTAAAACAGTTCAAGGTACAGGGACTGAGAATTTAGTAAGTGGAGTAAATAACAATGGTCAAACTGATGGAGTGGTGAACTGGAAACCATCAGCTGCAGGAACATATTACTACCAATGTTCAGCACATAATGGAATGTTTGGGACTATCACTGTTAATGAATAACAGGCATATCCCCCTCAGTTAGATCTGTTACTTCTAATTACTTGTTTCTTAAAAGTAAATAGTTTAGATTTGGTCTAATTAAACATAAATTATTAAAATGAAAAAACTTTTATTGTCCATTTTAACTTTAACATTTGTTAATTGGACTTATGCTCAAGAAGACGACAAACTAGTTGTTTACAATTTCTATAAAGTAAATGAGGGTCACGTGGAAAGTTATGAAAATGTAATGAAGCATTTTATTTCAGGAATTCAAAAAAAAATGATTGACGAGGGGTGTAAAGATTCATGGGTTTTTCGAAAAGTAGACCCAACCACAGAAATGAGTAATTATATAAGTCACTACACCATTGACATATACAACAATGGTCAAAAACCTTGTAATATCGATTGGAGAAAAGAGGCTTTTCCTGAGCTTCCTGAGGCTCTTTTTGATGAATTAAGGAATGTCCATCTAAATAATAGAAAAAGAATCTTTGTCGCACGACTTGGAGAAGTCGCACACTACAATAATGAAGACATGCCTGCAAAATTCTCAATTATTAATTTTATGCGAGTCGATGCTATGAATGACTATATCAAAAAACATAAAGAGTCTACAAAAGCAATCTTTGAAAAGTATACCAATCGTCAACTATGGGTGGCAAATAATAGATTAAATCTAGAGAGTTATGCTGCAGATGAATGGAATTATATGACGGTAGATGGATATTATTCCAAGTCAGATGCTATGAAATCGCAAAATATTCCACAAAAAGTTATAACTGAATCAAACAAAAAATATGGTTTAAATAATAAAATGAGAACCATTAAAAAAAGGATGTTGTCTAGTTTAATTATGTATATAAATTAAATTTTTCAAAACAATTAATTTCACCCTCCCAAGTGGAGGGTTTTTTTATGATTGAAAATGGTAACCCTCCGAGCGGAGAACTATTTTATTAAAGCTGCTCCATCGTTTTCTTCTCACCACATATCTCCTGACCATAAAGTTGTTTTACAAAAAGTAAATCAGAAAGATATTCAGTAATACTACTGACTTTTCCTTCCTCATTTATACTATATAGCCAGATGTAATCATTATTATATTCTCCATTGACCCCCTCAGCTTTTCCTGTAAGTACTATAACTGAGCCATTAACACCAGAAATTATCTTATCTACATTTCCTTTCCATCCATTTTTTAAAAGAGATTGAAATGCACCAGCAGCCTTGAGAAGTTCCTGATATGTATAAGTTCCTGATATGTCGAGCTCGCCCCTTAAAGTAAAGGTAAAGTCATTGCTAATTGTAGATTCAAACACCTCAAAATCACCATTATTATATGCTTCAAAATTCTTTGAAACAATGGTATTATTCCTTTCAATTAAAATTTCATTTTCGCTTTTTGAAATTGTTTGCTCACAAGATATAATTGAGATAAGTGTGATTAGAAAAAATATTTTTTTCATTTTAAATAATTTATGGTTGATAATATCAAATATAACAAAACCTACAAAAGGGATTGGCAACTGACTTAATGAGAAAATAGCACAATTCGTATTTGCATTATTCGCAATCTAAACTCATTGATAGCAATAATACAATCTACTCTTTTAGGCACTCTGGAGCAATAGATATATTCAAAAGAACAGGGAGTATAACCAAACTACAAAAGGCTATGGGACATTCATCTATAAACGTTAGTTTGATTTATTTGAGAGGCTTAGAAGTGCCAGAGCTTACTGAGGGAGATATGCCTGTGATTTAAATTTTGGAGTTAGTTACAGTAGTCATCGTAAGAACTATCACTAGGTATCAATATAGCAGTTTCGATACCTTCTTCAATGGAAGTTTCTGTCATTACAAGATTTTCTCCCTGCGGAGTAAATTTAATTGTTCCTATTACCTCTCCCAAAAGAGTAGCCTCGGATAAAAGCTCATCAGCTTCATTTTTTAGGATTTTATAAGTTAACTCCATTCCGCCGAATATGACATTTCTACCTTCTTTGTACTGCATACAATCAAAAGAAGCTCCAAGGGCATCTATCGCCCCACCTCCACCAACGAATTGACTATAAAAATAAGTCCCATTAGAAAAGGTAATTATTTCAACACCACCCCCATCTGCAACTTCCCCATCTATACTTACATCTTCCTCAACTGTCCAAGAGGTCCCATCATATTTATCCAAAAATGTCTCCCCTTCATCATCTTTTGAACAAGCAAATGCTAAAAGTAGGGTTGTAAGAAGTATTAGCTTTTTCATACCACTAATATAAAATAAATAAGAACGCTACTATTAGGGATTGGCAACTGACTTAATGCGAAGTATAGGGGGTGAAGTACCAGAGCTTAATGAGGAGGATATGCCTATGATTTAATCGCTTGGGCAAGTACCCCAGACAGGTTTGTTAGCGTTTGTTAGGGCAGAAGCTTCTGAAAATCTTTCTGGTTCAGATGAAATATTAGTTACACACCATTTTGTTATATCGTGATTAAATGAAGAACCACTAAACATTGCATACATATTAGTTACTCTTGATACATCCCAGCAACCTATATTTTGATTAAATAAAGAACCGCCAAACATAGAAGACATATTAGTAACACTTGAAGTTTCCCAATCTCCAATATCTTGATTGAAAGCAAATGCCCCTGAAAACATATTTCGCATATCAGTTACTTTTGAGGTATCCCATTCCCCTATATTTTGATTGAATGCCGTTGCTTGTTGAAATATATAGGGCATTAGTATCACGTTAGATGTATTCCAACTTCCAATATCCTGATTGAATTTAGTGGCACGATTAAACATGCTTTCCATATTTGTAACAGTAGAGGTATTCCAACTACCAATATCTTGATTGAATGCAGTTGCTAAAAAAAACATACTTCCCATATCACTAACTCCTGAAGTATCCCAACTACCAATATCTTGATTAAAAGCTACTGCAAAATAAAACATACTTCCCATACTTGTCACACTAGAGGTATTCCAGCTTCCTATGTCTTTATTAAATTCGGAGGCATTAGCAAACATAGAGGTCATATTAGTAACAATTGAAGTATTCCAATTCCCTATATTTTGATTAAATGAAGAAGCTCCAATAAACATAGCGGTCATTTTAGTAACATTCGAAGTATTCCAGCTTCCTATATCCCTGTTAAAAGAGGATGCACCCCAAAACATACCACTCATACTAGTCACACTTGAAGTGTCCCAGCTTGCTATATCTTGATTAAAATCAAGGTAGCTGCTAGTAAAACCTCCAACTCCGGTTATGTTAAGTTCGTCTTTAGCATAATTAAGCATGTCTTTAGCATAATCTTTATCTTCATAAAACATCCCAGTCATATTAGTTACATTAGAAGTACAGACGCAAGTAACATCTTCACTTTTAATAATTTTATTATTTAAGCTATTATTATCTACCACTTCATAAATTTTTCCATTTACTTCCTGTCTATATCCTATATCAGTATCTGGACATTTTATGGTAATTTGATTTTTATCAAGATAAATAGGAAGCGAACCCTTTGATAAATTAAAACCCTTTAAAAAACCGTTAAAAACATATCCTTTTATATCATTTTTTGAGCTTATCTCAACCCATTCCCCTTCAATAGCTTTTGTGATTCCTGTTTCTTTATCTGTATCATTTAATATTAATTTAATACCTGTTTTAGAATCTATTGTAACTTTTTGACCGTAAAGAAGTGTAACTACTTTCTTTGCTTTAGCGTTAGGGGCTTCACGAACGTTTAGACCTCCTTTTGCTATAACATAATAATCCATTTGTCCAAAAGTAACTAAAGGGACAAACAGTAAAATAAGAAGTAGCTTTTTCATCGTATTTATTGTAATTGTAGATGAAACAAGATACCTAAAATCTACAATATCTCTACTCCGTGTTTTTCTTCCTGAACTTAATGAAGAGGATATACCTAATAGTCTTAAATATTACATTGGAACCCCAATCATTAGTTCAACCCAATTACCATTTATGAGTATATCTGTTACATCTCTTTTATCATCAGATTGCTGTCGAACATCTGGATTTCCATCATTATCAAAATCAAGCCAACTTCGATATGTATCCCCAAATCGACCAGCTTTTATTCTTGGAATATCGATAAATTTAGCATCCTTTACTGGTGGATGAACAATTAACGAATTAATATACTCTTTATTAAAATCAATATATTTTTTCGGAAGTGTTTCTAGAATTATTGCTTCAACTTTATATTCATCACAACAATCTTGTGCCAAATCAGGTTCCGGATATATTACTTTTTCAACACTTTTAACTATGAATTCTAAATTTGGTAACTCCTTTTCTAAAGGGACTAATTGCACAATTTCTCCAA
>CAJWLL010000011.1 GCA_913043275.1 uncultured Flavobacteriaceae bacterium
GTGAGATTATTAATTTCATTATTCATTATATCCTTTGTTTGTTGTTGTAATAATGACAATACATCGGTTGATTGTATAGACCCTAATAAAATTAAAATTGATTACGCATGTATAGAAATCTACCAACCCGTCTGTGGTTGTGATAAAAAAACATATTCCAATAGTTGCTATGCTGGAATTAATGGGCTAAAAAGCTGGATAAAAGGGGAATGTAGATGATCAACAACAACTTTAATAATCAATGGATTTTAACCTTCCTACTCCTACTAGTATCTATTATAATAACATATTTTACTAAGGTTTGGTTTCTGTTTTTATTATTTCCTTTGGGTATGTTTGCCATTAAAAAGAAAAAAGATGATTAAGAGTTTTCATATTGTTTTAATTGCTTTGACTTCACTGCAAATGACAGGTCAAATCGATCCTAATAATATTGACATAGTAAGAGACAAATTCGGTGTCCCTCACATTTTCACCAAAACAGATGCTGAATTAGCCTATGGTTTGGCTTGGGCTCATGCGGAGGATGATTTTAAAACAATTCAACAAGGATACTTGGCAGGGAATGCATTGTTAAGTATTGTAGAGGGGAAAAGAGCCTATGCGATTGATTATTTATCCCAATTCATTGGAAGTGAACGACTTTTTAATGAGAAATATGAAAAAGAGATAAGCCAGGAATACAAATTAATATTGGAAGGCTATTGCCAGGGAATAAACCAATATGCAATGACCCATCCAAAAAAAGTTTTAACTAAGAAACTTTTCCCTCTAACACCAAAAAAAATGTTTTTATATGCTCAGCTACAGTTATTTGTTTCCTCAAAAGGTGACTATTGGGTTAAGAATATTTTGAAAAATAAACTGAGTTACACCCCTGAAAAAGATGAGGTAAAAGGATCAAACACCTTTGCTTTCAACAGCTCTAAAACCAAAGATGGAAATACGTATTTGGCAATCAATACGCATCAACCCCTTGATGGACCAACCTCCTGGTATGAAGTTCACCTTTGCAGTGAGGAGGGAACTAATATAATAGGAGCCCTTTTTGCGGGTAGTCCTAATGTACTAATAGGGGCTAATGAAAATATTGCCTGGGCCCATACTGTTAATATACCAGACAAAACAGATGTTTTTAAACTTGAAATGCATCCAAATAAAAAAAAGTATTACAGGGTCGATCAAGAGTACTACAAACTCAAAACTCATAGAGCAAAAATCATTATTAAAGTTTTTGGAATCCCTTTAAAAATAAGCAGAAAATATTTTGAAAGTATTTATGGCCCTACACTAAAAAATGATAACGGTTATTATTCAGTTAGAACTCCTTCATTATTTGAAATAAAGGCACTTGAACAGTGGTGGAGAATGAACAAAGCAAAAAGTTTTACTGAATTCTATAGTATATTAAAAATGAAAGCACTACCTGGCTACAACATTGGTTATGCTGATAAAAATGATACTATTTTTTACATCTCTAACGGACTAATCCCTAAGCGGAGAGCAGGATATGACTGGGCTAATGTGGTTCCTGGAAACACCAAAAAAACTCTTTGGACTACAACATATGATATAGAGGAATTGCCTCAAGTGGTTCAACCCCATTCTGGATATTTTTACAATGCTAACCATTCACCTTTTAAATCATCAGACACCCTAGATAATCCAAAAAAATCGGCCTTTGCGAAGTCAATGGGTTTTGAGACCTATGACAACAACCGCTCAACACGCCTCAAACAACTTATTGACGGGTTTAAAAAGTTGGACTATAATGATTTCAAAGATATTAAATACGACCACCAATTTCCAAAACCTTTTAATTACAGCTGGATGAATATAGATTCACTTTTTATGATGAACTCTAAAAATTATCCAAAGGTGAAATCTGTTTTAGATCAAATTCAGTGCTGGGACCGTCGAGCTTCAGCCGAATCATATGGTGCTGGAGCCTATGGTATTCTATATTCAAAACTTCGTAAATACTACAAAAAACTTCCTGATTCTAAGATTTTTACAAAAAGTATACTTTACAATGCACTATTGGAAACCAAAGAACATATGGTGAAATATTTTGGCAAAACTGAAGTGAAATTGGGTACGTTTCAAAAATTAGTAAGAGGAAATAAGGAGTTAGCTGTTTTTGGACTTCCTGATGTTATTACCTCGATAGGATCAACTCAATACAATAAAGGCAGAACAAAGGTTGTTTCTGGAGAATCTTATATTGAATTGGTTAAATTTACTTCTAAAGGTGTGGAGATTGAGTCTGTTATTTCTTACGGAAGTTCAGATGATCCTGACTCAAAACACTATTCAGACCAAATGGAACTTTATACAGGGTTTAAAACCAAAAAAATGACCTTCGACAGGGAAACTATTTTTGCCAATGCCAGTCGTGTTTATCACCCCAAATAGGCTTGTTTTGCATCCTTGTAAAGTGATTCGTAATGAGAAACAACCTTTTGTATATCGAATTTTTTTGAAGACTCAAAGGCCTGAATTTTAAAAAGTTTTAGCCGATCTTTATCCTCTAAAATGTGAATAGCTTTTTCTGCCATTTCCTTGACATCACCCAAAGAACAAAGAAATCCTGAAAAACCATTCTGAATCACTTCGGGTAAACCTCCAACATCAGAACAAATCACTGGCACCCCGTGAACCATGGCTTCAAGTGCAGCCAATCCAAAACTCTCCTGCTCAGAGGGCAATAGAAATAGGTCTGAAAAACACAGTATCTCATCTATTTGATTACTTCTTCCTAAAAACAAAACAGTATCCTCCATTTCGTGAGCTCTACAATAACGCATGGCACGTTCTTTCTCAGGTCCATCTCCCACCATTAATAACTTGACATTCAATTTCTCACTAACAATTTTGAAAGTTTTAAGAACATCGATAATTCTCTTTAAAGGTCTAAAATTACTGATATGGGTGATGATCATTTGATCATCTGGAGCAATTTGTCCTTTTTCACAGGGAACACTTCTAAATTTAATTTTTTCAACATCAATAAAATTAGGAATTACCTTTATTTCATTCGTAATATCGAAGATACGCTCAGTATGGTCTTTTAAGCTTTGAGAAACTGCCGTAACAAATTCAGAATGATTGATGCTAAACTGAACAGCTTTTTGATAAAAAGGATGACTTCCTACCAAAGTAATATCCGTTCCATGGAGTGTAGTAATCATTGGAATTAGAATTCCTTCATCTTCTAACATTTTTTTTCCCATATAAGCAGCATAGGCATGGGGAATGGCATAGTGAACATGAAGCATGTCAATTTTGTATTTTTTCACCACATCAACAATCTTGCTAGATAAGGCCAATTCATACGGCTGATACTTAAACAAATCGTAACTAGGTACATGTACTTCATGGAAATGCAAACCGCGGGTTAGGTTTTGAATTCTTACCGGCTGTTTATAGGTTATAAAATGGATTTCATACCCATTTTTAACCAAATAAAGTCCTAACTCGGTAGCAACTACACCACTACCCCCAAATGTGGGATAGCATACGATTACAATTTTCAAATGTTCATTTTTTAGTGAATTAAAGCTTTATAAATTATAGCTTGTATTCGGGTTCTAATGTTTTTTTTACTAAGCAAATTGTTTGACTTGCTCGGGTAAGTTCTATTTGATAAAAATACGAAAATCAAATCTTGTTTGGGATCAGCCCAAGCGTAAGTTCCCGTAAAACCCATATGACCAAAACTACTTTTTGAAACACAACCACAGGTAGAGCCATCTCCTTCCAGCTGAGGTTTATCAAAGCCTACACCTCTCCTATTACCCTGTTTACAGTAATAGCATTGGTTGAAAATGTCAAATGTTTCTGAATTGATGAATTGATACCCATTGGCATTTCCCCTTTGCAAAAACATTTGCATAATCTTAAACACTTCCTCAGTGTTAGAGAACAATCCAGCATGGCCTCCAACACCACCTTGCATAGCAGCTCCCATATCATGAACATAGCCTCGCAACTCCCTATTTCTAAAATAATTGTCTATCTCTGAAGGTACAATTTCATCCTTTGAAATAAATTTCAATGGATTGAATAGCGTACGCTCTAAACCCAGAGGTTCATACAAAAATTCATAGGCCAAATCATCTAATGGCTTCTTGTATTTTCTTTCTAAATAGTTCTTGAAAAGATAATAAGGCAAGTCAGAATATTTGTAGTAAATTGAATCCAAAAGAGGGCTTTCAATAATTTGTTTTTTAATCTTTTGATTAAAGTTTGATCTAAGGTATAATTGATTAGCTACCGGAATATCAAATCGATATTTATAACGACTGCTATAAAACTTACTTAGTTGTTCGCCATTTTCGTCTAATGTTTCTTTATAAAAGGGAATCCAAGGAGTAAACCCAGCATAATGAGACAAAGCTTCTTTAACACTTATGTTTGCTTTATTCGAACCCTCAAACTCAGGCATAAAATCTTTAAGGTGACTTTCTAAACAAAAGCTCTTTTTGTCTACCTCCCTCATGATAAGGGGGAGAGTAGCAGTAATCTTAGTAAGTGATGCCAAATCGTAGATGTGATGATTTTCAACTTTAATTTTTTTGGCATAAGTGTGAAAACCAAAACTTTTGTGGTAAATAATCTCCCCTTTTTTCCCTACTAAGATTTGCATACCTGGAGTCATCGCAGAATCGATAACTTTCTCGGCAAATTGATCAATTTTAGCTAATTGCTCAGGATCAAAACCTTTTTCGATTAAGCTTATCCTTTTATTTTTCTCCTTAGGCATAAAACCGATTCCTGTTCCTACTGGAAATTTTTTAGAAATTCCAACAGGTAAAAAGCCTACAAATGAACCTTGACCATTCATCAAATCTGCACTGATTTTTTGACAGATGGAGCTATTTTGATAGCTCACTACCAAAGCCTCTATGGAAGAAAGATCACCCAAATCAATCAATGGATAAGGGTTTACAAATAGATTCAAAACAAGCTCATGTTCCTGAGCGATTGCATGAATCAATTCCATTTCTTTTATTGAAAAGTCAGGGGAGAAAAAAGGAGAGCGATTGGAACGATGGTAACTAATTATTACTTTTTTGAACCCTTTTAGGGATGCTAGTGTTTGCTTAACCGAAGATGCAGTTATCTTTTTGAGATTTACATAGTTTCTGAGTTGTTTTTCAAAAACATTAGTATCGTAATCTCCCATCTTAAGGTAAGCATAACTGGTCTGACTATCTAGAGGAAGTAATTGATTTATATTCTTTAAAAGTGTAATACTTTTTGCGTAAGCTTCTTCGATAAGAAGAGTATCTTTTCGGGTATTTAGAAGTTTGTATAGATTTTGAATAACTACCTTGGGTTTTTTGGTCAATCCAACTTTATATTTGGCTTTAAGTATTTTTTTAACAGATTCCTCAACTCGTGTTTTAACTAATGGACCCTTTTCATAGGCCATTTTTATTTTTTCAACACCTAGCGGAATGTCTTTGGAGATCAAAAGCACATCATTTCCTGCCAAAAGGGCCAACAAATCGATATTGGTATCGGGGTTATTAGCTTCTACTCCTTTCATATTGAGCGCATCGGTCACTGCCAAACCGTTAAATCCAATTTTTTGCTTCAAAAGGTTAGTCACTACCAATTGAGAAAGTGAAGTAGGATCATCAGAAAGGGTTAATGCAGGCACATTGAGATGAGCAGTCATCACAGAACTTAAACCTTTTTCTATAGCTTTTTTAAAAGGGAGCATTTCGATTTTTTTAAGGCGAGATTGATTAAAACCAACGTTCGGTAAGGTTTTATGAGAATCTTTGGACGTATCTCCATGTCCGGGAAAGTGTTTGCCAGAAGTAAGTATTCCCGCATCATGATGTCCTTGCATAAAAGCAACTCCTTTTTCAGCCACCCTTTTAGGATCTTCTCCAAAAGATCGATTTCCAATGATAGGATTCTGTGGATTGGTATTAATATCAAGTACTGGAGCATAGCTCATGTGGACTCCCAATATTTTCTCTTGCTCACCGATTCTTTGTCCAATTTTACGAACGATTGCATTCTCTTTTATTGCACCAAGGGTCATGCTCCAGGGAAAGGCTACGACTGAATCCAATCGCATAGCTACCCCCCACTCTGCATCCATACTAATCATTAACGGGACTTTAGATAAAGATTGGAATTTATTCAACCATTGAGATTGTATAACTGGGCCACCGAGAGAGAAAATAATCCCTCCGATATGGTATTTTTGAATTAAATTTTTGATTTCATCAAAATGGTCATTCCCTTTTTCCGAAAAAACCATGGGGGTAAAAAGCTGACCGATTTTTTGATCCAAACTTAAGGACTGGTAGACACTATCTACCCATTTTTGTTGAAGTCTTTGGTTTATAGAAAGTAAGGGGTCGGGTTGCTGTGCGAAAGAAAGGGCCCCAAATAGGACAAAAAAAGTAAATATAACACGCATATCAATTAAAAATATCGGGCATGCCAGCTTGAAAAAGCAGGGACTTCCCAAAGGGAATCATATTCCATTTTATTCAGAACTAAATTATTAAAAACAATGACATTAGACTGAACTTGTTTCTTCTTTGCTTTGCTTCTAAATTCTTTAAGTGTAATATGATCTATGCTATCATTGTTTCTGAAAGTTACATTCATTTTATCCAAGAGGCTAATGGCAAATGTCTTTTCCAAAGTTTGAATAAAACGAACAGAAGAATCTATGGAACAACCTGAGGCAGACTGAACAGATTCATTAAGTCCTATAACAATAAAGCGATCATAGGGCAAATCAATTCCAGCTTGAAGGTCCGCACCGTGTGCAGTCCATTGTTCCAAGAAATCTTCAGCTTTTTCACGAATATCTTTTAGTTCAAGGGACGTAAACGGTCTAGTGGATGGGTAAATCCAAACTCGAGAGTGATCGGGAAGCTGATCAAAGGGTACAAACATTTTTTATAAATCCTCAGCTTTAGATATTAGTTCAGCAATGTCTTGTATTTGAATCTCGTTCTCTTGATTCTTACTTTTTAGGCCATCTGATAACATTGTATTGCAAAAAGGACATGCTGCAGCAACGATTTCGGGTTTAGCTCCTAGCGCCTGCTCTGTTCTCTCAACATTGATATTTTTGTTTCCTTTTTCGGGTTCTTTAAACATCTGTGCACCACCAGCACCACAACAAAGACCCTTAGACTTGCAGTTCTTCATTTCTACCAACTCAGCATCCAATTTTTGAATGAGATCTCTCGGCGCTTGGTAAACTTGATTAGCGCGACCCAAATAACATGGGTCATGATAGGTGATTCGCTTTCCTTTATAAACTGAACCAGAGATAGTAAACCTTCCTTCTTTTAGAAGAGCATTGATAAAAGTAGTATGGTGCATCACTTCATATTTACCCCCCAAAGAAGGATATTCATTTTTTAAGGTATTGAAACAGTGTGGACACGTAGTAACTATTCTCGTAACCAGATATGCATTCATTAACTCTATGTTTGCAATAGCCTGCATTTGAAAAAGAAATTCATTGCCAGATCTTTTGGCAGGATCACCAGTACAGCTTTCTTCTGTTCCCAAAACTGCAAATGACACACCTGCCTTTTGAAGTATCTTAACAAAGGAGTTTGTGATTTTTTTAGCACGCTCATCAAAGCTGCCGGCACAACCCACCCAAAATAAAACTTCGGGTTTTTTTCCTTCTGCTGTTAATTCTGCAAGGGTGGAAACATGCATTATTGAATGATTTAGTGGTCTTTACCATCGTCGAAAACCTCGATGGTTAACTCTTTTTCTATTAGATCAGTGAATTTTCCATTGTATCGGGTAGCCTTTACCAAGTGGTTGTCAATCCAATGATAGTTCCCTCCTCTAGGCTTACCCATAAGAAGACTATGGTATTTGAAGCCATTGGTTTTTAACCATTGCTCAGTAACCTCTCTATGTGAATCTAATCTAGAGGTAAAGAAGCAAATTAAATGACCTTCGTCATACCATTTGTTAAGAGTTTTTAAAGCATCAGGGTAAATCTTGGCCGTTGCCATTCGCTCAGGTTCCTCATTTGGAATGTCATCACAAATAGTACCATCAATGTCGATCAAATAATTTTTGATCCCATTGGGTAGAACAGGACTAACAATTTCTCCATTTTTAACTTTTTTGTGTAAGTAGCTTTCTACTTCATCTTTTTCCATAATTAAATTAAATTAATTTTCCTTGGTCCAAAGCATTCGGTCTTGATTGCTGAAAGGCCAGGGCGCACCATTGTTTTCAATGTTACTCATCATGTTATTCAAATCAATCGGGGCGGCGGATTGCTCCATTACCAAATATTGTCTCATATCCATAATAATCGAAAGGGGGTCAATACCAATAGGACAAGTTTCTACACAAGCATTACAAGAAGTACAAGCCCATAACTCTTCTTTAGTAATGTAATTGTTAAGCAATTGCTTTCCATCATCTTGATAGCTACCATTCTGGTTTATGTTTCTTCCTACTTCTTCAAGTCGGTCACGGGTATCCATCATGATCTTTCGGGGAGACAACAATTTACCGGTCTGGTTGGCAGGGCATTCATCAGTACATCGTCCACATTCGGTGCAGGTATAAGCATTCATCAATTGGACCCAATTGAGATCGGTTACGTCGGAGGCTCCAAATTTTTCAGGAGTAGTATCCTCAGAGGTGCTAGCAAATTGATCAGCATTGGGGTCCAAAATTAGTTTTACTTCTTTGGTGACAATATCATTATTTTTGAATGCTCCTATGGGGTTTAGATTCATAAAATAAGTATTGGGAAATGCCAAAAGAATGTGCAAATGTTTGGAATAATAAAGATAATTGAGAAAAATGAGAATTCCACAGATGTGCAACCACCAAAAACTACGTTCAAGGATGACCAATGTTGTTGTTGAAAAAAAAGAAAATATGGGAGTAATAAACTGGGAAACAGGAAATAAACCGGCTTTTGTATAATTAGGGTATCCCAACTCTTGAAGGAGCTGATCCGTCGCATTCATTGACAGAAAAAGCATCATCAATACAATCTCAAAATAAAGTATATAATCAGCATCATTTTTAGGCCAACCCTTCATTTCGGATTTCCAAAAGCGATTGATTTTAATTGCATTTCGACGAATCCAAAATAATAACACACTTAGCAATACTAATGCAGCAAAAATTTCAAATAAAGCAATGAGTAAATCATATCCTATACCCATATAAGGGGCAAATAAGCGATGGGTTCCTAATAAGCCATCCAAAACGATTTCTATAAGCTCAATGTTGATAAGAATAAAACCTATGTATACGATTATATGTAGTAAACCTGCAATCGGTCTATTTACCATTTTGGATTGCCCCAGAGCAATTCGAATCATATTCGACCACCTTTTTAAGGGATAGTCTCTTCTTTCAATAGCTTTCCCAATTTGTATGTTTCTTTTGATAAAAAGTATGTTACGTCTAAACAAGAAGAAGGCTGTGGCTAAAACTATCGCAAAAATGATATTGGATAAATAAAACATTTTTGTTTTTAATTTTCTTCTTTGGTTAAAGTTTTTTCTTTTTTTCCGAAAAGTGAAAATTGAACATATCTTTTAGGATGCTTCTTTAGATCAGTAAGAAGACTTTCCAATACTTTTGAAGCTTCCGTTAAATATTCATATAAGGCTTCATCCTTAATTAATTTACCAGCGGTTCCATGACCTGATTCAATATTAGAGACAATCTTATTGAGACTTTCAACTGTCTCAGTGAATGATTTAATAGTGCGACTGAATTTAACATTTGAGATAGAATCGGTAATTAACCTTAGATTTTCAGAAGTGTATTTAATATTACTAAAAGTATCATTGAAGTGTTCTTGGTTTGTCTTCAAAATTTCAACAGCAGCTAAAGACGCATTATTCAGGTTTTTAGTTGTAATTGAAAGGTTTTCAAGTGTACTTTTTAGATTAGCTTGGGTGTCGTTGCTCAGAACATTACTAACCCCTGCAAACAATGAATCCGCACTAATAAGCATACTTTCAATTTTAATCTGTAATGGTTCTATTTGACGGTTGATAAGTTCAGTTAAGCCAGGTTTTACAGAAGCTTTAAGTGTATCACCATCATTAACAACCCTTTGAGGATCAAAAACAGGCACTATAGAAATGGCTTTCCCAGCAATAACTCCTGTCTCATAAAGCATGGCAGTGCTTTCATTAGAAAAATATAATTCTTGACGCACATCCATGGTAACGAGAATTTTAGTGGTATTAGGAAGAAAATCAATTTTGGATATTTTCCCAACGCTTAGACCGTTGATGCTCACTTTTGCTCCAGAAACCAACCCTTCAACCTCCTGATAGATTGCATAAAGTGTTTTGGTCCTTTTAAAAACAGCATTTCCATTAAGAAAATTATAGCCATAAATAAACAAAAAAACACCTCCTAGGATCAAGATTGCTGTTTTAATTTCTCTGGATATTTTCAAGTTTTTGATGATTTATAAGATTTCAAATTTAATGTTTTTTTTATTGATTTAAATTATTTAAAACTTTCTAATGCCTCAGATAATTTGATTTTTTTATTTCCTCTAAATGAGACAATAAAAGCAGATTTGAAACCTGCTCTATGAACTTTCCTTTTTTCTTTTTGAATTAGCTTATAGCTTTTTGAGTTCCCAAAAAAATATTTGTAAAAAGCTCCTTCCTTTTGTCTATAAACATTTTTTAATCCCTTAAAATTTTCAGGTTTTGCCTCAATAGGGCTTTTACTGGCAGCCAATTGAACCATAAAACGAATTTCGTTCGTTTCTTTTGGTCTTTTCTTAGAAGACTTATTTGGAGATTCATTTTTATCAAATACTTTTTGATTTACAACGGCCTTTTCCAATTCATTTTTGTAATTCAATATGGCTTTAGCAATGGCTTTGGAAATTTCATTTTGGCCTTTTTTAGAGTTTAGGTAAGCACCTTCTTTCTTGTTGGTCAAAAAACCAGTTTCTACGAGAACACTCGGCATATAGGTGTATTTTAGAACCACAAAACCGGCTTGTTTTACTGATCTGTCTTTTCTTCCCAAATTAGCGACAAAGCTGTTCTGAATGCTAGCAGCAGCTTCTATACTTTGATTCGAGTACGTTTCCTGCATCAGGGTTAAACTAATAACAGATTCAGGGTTGTTGGGATCAAAACCATCATAATTTTTCTCATAATCTTCTTCGTAGAAAATAACAGAATTTTCCCTTTTGGCAATTTCAAAGTTTCTTTGATTAGCATGAAGCCCTAGAACAAAAGTTCCTGCTCCAAAAGCTTTGGAGGAGGTAAAAGAATCGCAATGTATTGAAATGAATAAGTCAGCATCTTCCTTATTAGCAATATTAGCTCGATCTACAAGCTTTACAAATTTGTCAGATTTACGGGTATAGATAACACTAATTTCATTATTCTTTTCAAGAATTCTACCTATGCCTAAAGCTATATTTAAAGCAATTGTTTTTTCGTAATAACCATTACCCCTATTGCCACTGTCGTGCCCACCATGACCTGGATCCAAGACCACAACAAAAGTTTTATTTGATAAAGAATTACCACTCAAAGGTTTTGGGGAGAGCACAAAGGACAATAAGCAAACCAAATGGAGTATTAAAAAACCCATTGGTGTTGATTTTCTGAGCATTGAATTAAAGGTTAATTAGTCAATCAACAATAAAAATATCCTTAATTTTGATTACTAAAAAATTAATAAATCATAAATTTAGGACTATTCAGTTTGCAAACAAATTCAATTTATACAGTAGGTTTGTTAATATTTTTTTGTCTTAACCATTTGCAATCACAGATATCAAAAGATTCTCTTGCACTTACTATCAATTCTAAAACTAAAAAAAACAAACTGACAGATTCGATTCCTAAGAAAGAACCAACCTTGCTGGATATGGTGAATTACAATGCAAAAGAATATGTTAGAATCAATCGTAAGGAAAATAAGCTCTACTTGTACGACCAAGCCGAATTGTATTATCAAGACATGGAGCTAAAAGCTGGAATAATCGTGCTGGATTATTCAAAAAATGAGGTTACTGCCGGTAGAATTCCAGATTCTTTGGGTGTTTTGGTTCAAAATCCCTATTTCAAACAAATCAATAATGAAATTCGACCTGATTCTTTAAGATTCAATTTTGACACTCAAAAGGCTTTGATATGGAATTCTAAATCTGCTCAAAACGGCATGAATATTTATGCAGCATTCACTAAAAAAGAAAATGATTCTGTTTATTACATTAAGGATGCAAAGGTAACTACTGGAGGAGAATTAGATAGTTCAGATTATTATTTCAGAATCCGAAAAGGCAAAATGGTCCCACAGGGAAAAATTGTAACTGGTTTTACCAATATGTACATTGCAGATGTACCTACTCCCCTTGCTCTTCCTTTTGCTTACTTTCCATCATCCCAAAACCAACAATCAGGTTTTTTATTTCCCACTATCGGGGAAAGTAACAATAGAGGTTATTCCGTTCAAAATGGAGGGTATTACCTTGCCATGTCTCAATACTTTGACCTTGCATTAACTGGAGATTATTACAGCAATGGGAGTTATGGATTTCGTGCAGATTCAAAATACCGTCTGATGTACAATTTTAGCGGAGGTTTTAGCATGAGATTTGAAAACCTCATTAGTGGAGAAAAAGGTATACCTGGTTATAGTAAATCTACTGTTTTTAATGTACGCTGGAATCATTCTAAAGATCCAAAAGCCAGTCCCAATTCCAACTTTTCTGCATCAGTTAACTTTGGAACTAGTGATTACTTTAGAGAGTCCGTCAACCAACTGAACAGTCCGAACTTTCTTAACAACACCTTAAGTTCATCAGTTGCTTATACTAAAAGAATTCCAGGTACCCCAAGTGTCAATTTGTCCATGAATGCAAATATGTCTCAAAACTCCAATACCAAAAGTGTTAACCTTACACTTCCCACTTTTCAAGGGAGTATTGATCGTGTTTTTCCCTTTGAACCTAGAGACAGACCAAAAAAAGGAATTTTACAAAACATTAATTTACAATACAGTACCAGAGCCGAGAACCGAATAATTACGACAGAGGAAAACCTATTTACTAGTGAAATGTTTGAAAGTGCAAAGTCAGGCATGCAACATTCTATTCCATTAAGTACAAATTTTAAAATTTTAAAACATTTTAATTTTGCAGCCAGCGGGAATTACAAAGAGGTTTGGCAGCCCAAAACAGTAAGATACAACAACTATGACCCTATAAACCAAGGAGTTATAAAAGATACTATTAGTGGGTTTAGTGCTTTTAGATCCTATAATTACGGACTAAGTATGGTCACTGCAATCTATGGAACTGTTAATTTTAAAGAAGATAAAAAGATACGATCAATAAGACATACCATGCGTCCATCGGTAACTTACAGCTCTGCCCCTAGCTTTGACCAATACTATGATGAATACATTATTGACGCTGATGGAAACACAAGAGAGTATACTCGTTTTGAAGGTGGTCTATTTGGAAGTCCATCTAGGGGTTTGTCTAAAAGCATGGGTATTTCCTTAAGTAATAATTTCGAAGCAAAAATTGTAGATCCCGACACGACAAAGACTGAATTAAAAAAGATCCAATTGATCAAAAACTTAAACCTGAGTACGAACTATAATATGATTAGTGATGAATTTAAATGGAGTCCTGTTCGATTGAGTAGCGGTATTGATTTATTTGATAGAGAAATATCTATAAATCTTGGAGCAGCTCTGGACATGTATGCTTTAAATGAAGAAAATCAAAGGATTAATGAGTTTAATATAATCAATGGTGGTGGACTTTTCAGATTAACCAGTGCAAACTTAAATACAGGTTATAGGTTATCCAATGCAACTTTTTCAAAAGAAAAGAAAGATGAGGAAGAAGAAAAGGACGACGACCCATTGAATTTCTTTGAAAATGCCTCCGGAGGAGGTCGTTCGGATGATTTGTTTGGAGATACAATTGGAATGGGAAATGAATCCTATAAAGAAGAAGAAGAAGAGAATGAAAAGAAAAACAAATACCCTTCATATAGGGCAGAAATACCATGGAGTCTTCAATTTAGATATTCTCTCACATACAGCAATTCCAGAAACGAAAATAACTTTTCAAATAATTCACTCATGTTTTCTGGGGATATTGAACTAACACCAAAGTGGAAAATTGGGGGATCCTCAGGTTTTGATTTTAAGAATCATGGATTTACATATACCCAACTAAGGTTCAACAGGGACTTAGATAGCTGGCGTTTAGATTTTAGTTGGGTCCCTTTCGGTAATCGCGCATCATGGAATTTTTTTATTGGTATTAAATCTGGACTTTTGAGTGATATCAAATACGAGAAGAATAGAGAACCAGACAGAAAGTTAAGATGATAAGAAGCCTATGAAAAAAATAATCACCACACAAAATGCACCTGCTCCAATTGGGCCTTACAATCAAGCCGTATTGATCAATGATACATTATACCTTTCGGGTCAAATTGGGCTAGATCCTTACTCCATGGAATTAGTAGTAGGGAGCATCAAAAAGGAGACTAAACAGGTTATGAAAAATTTGAAATCAGTCTTGGACGCTGCAGAAATGACTTTTGATCATGTAGTGAAAAGTTCTATTTTTCTATCAGAAATGAAAGATTTTAGTCAAGTTAATGAAATATATGGAAGTTATTTCAAAAATAAAACTGCTCCTGCTAGAGAAACTATTGCTGTCAAGACACTCCCCAAAAATGTTAGGGTAGAAATATCAATGATTGCCATTAAATAATACCTGTTTTATTGACTTAAAAGATTCTTGTGGTGTTCTACCAAGCCATCAATTGGTCTTTTGACCACATTCCCCAAATGTAAACCGTTTTTTTTCAAAGATTCGTAAATTTCATCTTTGAGATAAAATGCAATGGAGCCTATAAAATGAATAGGAATATTTTTGGCTTCTTCAAATTGTAAAATCTGATGTGAAATAAACCTTTGTAATCCGTCTTTTATAATAGTTTTCATTTCAGGAGCTTCTTTATGCTCAATGATAAATTTAGCAAACTTTGCCAAGTAAGTATTTGGATTCTCCCTTCTGTAAACGTTTTCTTTTATAACATCTGGGGATAAATCGTATCGATCCTCAAACTTCTTGGCTAAATCATCTGACATTTTCCCAAAATAGTAGGCTCGAATAAGTTGTTTTCCATAAAAATTTCCACTTGCTTCATCCATTAAAACATATCCTAATGAAGTTATTCGTTGTTCTATCTGTTTTCCGTCAAAATAAGTACAATTAGAGCCCGTTCCCATGATGCATACAATTGCAGGATCATTGGATTGGGTTGTAGAGTATACTGCTGCATAGGTGTCTTCTAAAATTGAAAAATTACTAATAGTGAAAATTTCACTAAAAACCTTCTCAATCCTTTTTACTGTAGAATCTACACCACAACCAGCACCATAAAAATAAATATGAGAAACTTTTTCTCTATTTTGATACAAATCGTAATTATTGATAATTCTCTCCGTTAGAATTGCACTAGGAAGAACCTGAGGATTGAGTCCTAAAGTTTGAGTCGAAAAAAGCACTTCGCCGGAATTATCTAGCGCAATCCAGTCGGTCTTGGTAGAGCCGCTATCAACGATAAAAATCATTTTTTGCAATTATAATTGATGAAGATGCTTGGCCAAGTCAATCAATTTGTTGGAATAGCCACATTCATTGTCATACCAGGAGATAATTTTGTAAAAACTGGGGTTGAGCTCCATACCTGCATCAACATCAAAAATTGAAGTTCTTATATCACCAACGAAATCCTGAGAAACCAAAGGGCCTTCGGAATAGCCCAAAATACCTTTCATGTCATTTTCAGAAGCAGCTTTCATTGCGGATTTTATTTCTTCGTAGGATGTTTCTTTTCCTAGCTTTACTGTCAAATCTACAACAGAAACATTGGCAGTAGGAACCCTGAAAGCCATGCCTGTTAATTTTCCAACGAGGGCAGGAATCACTTTAGTTACTGCTTTAGCAGCACCAGTTGAGGCAGGCATAATATTTAAAAGCGCACTTCTTCCTCCTCTGAAATCTTTTTTAGAGGGTCCATCTACTGTAAATTGAGTAGCAGTGGTCGCATGAACTGTTGTCATTAAACCTTCAACGATTTCAAAGTTATCATGGAGAACTTTAGAAATTGGTGCCAAACAGTTGGTTGTACAAGAGGCATTAGACACAATGGTTTGATCCGCAGTAGCATCAAGGTGATTTACTCCCATAACAAACATAGGTGCATCAGCAGAAGGAGCTGAAATTACAACTTTTTTGGCACCACCGTCAAGGTGAGCTTTAGCCTTCTCTAGAGTGGTAAAAATTCCAGTACATTCTGCAACAGTTTCTACACCCATATCCCCCCAACCGATATCAGCTGGGTTACGTTTGGCAGTGATCTGGATTTCTTCTCCATCTACCAATAATTTATTGGCTTTTACCGATACTTCTCCATCATATGATCCATGAACTGAGTCATACTTTAGGAGATATGCCAAATGATTAATATCCAAAAGGTCATTAATCGATATAATCGAAACATCTGGCTGTTTCATTGCCGATCTAAAAACGAGTCTTCCAATTCTTCCAAACCCATTAATACCAATTTTTAAAGCCATTCTATTTGAATTTATGTTTTATTTGTGTTTATATTGACAATATGTCTGATACTCTTATTAGATCACTGTTAATTTTAGATTTTCCTTTAATGGCATCCTCTAGGGGAGTCAAGGTTATATTTTCGTCTATAATTCCAACCATTTTATTAGAGTTTCCATCCAAAAGGCTTTCAACAGCTAAAACTCCCATGCGAGAAGCCAAGACTCTATCAAAACAAGATGGAGTTCCTCCTCTTTGCATGTGACCCAAAACTGAAACTCTAACATCGTAATAAGGAAGATTGTTTTCTATATAAGAAGCTATTTCAAAAACATTTTCTCCAGTTTTATCCCCTTCTGCCACTACCACAATACTAGAGGATTTTCCTGATTTTTCACTTCTTTTAAGGGATTCTAATAGACGGTCCAAGCCCATATCTTCTTCAGGAATAAGTATTTCTTCGGCGCCTGCCCCAATACCAGCGTTAAGTGCTATGTGGCCTGCATCTCTTCCCATCACTTCGACAAAGAACAGGCGATTATGAGAACTCGCAGTGTCTCTAATTTTATCGATAGCATCTATAACGGTATTTAAAGCCGTATCATAACCCAAGGTAAATCTTGTTCCCTGAATGTCATTGTCAATAGTTCCCGGGATTCCTAAAACGGGAAAAGAAAATTCTTTTTGAAAAACCATGGCTCCGGTAAAAGAACCATCTCCTCCAATAACCACTAAACTATCAATATTATTCTTTTTGAGGTTATCGTTAGCAATCTTTCTTCCCTCAGGGGTTCTGAACTCAAGACATCTTGCTGTTTTGAGAATGGTTCCACCTTTGTTGATGATGTCTTTTACACTTCTGGCATTCATAGGTTTCATGTTGTTGTCAATCAACCCTTGATAACCTTGAAAAATACCAAAACAACCTACATTGTGAAAAGCACAAGTCCTTACTACAGCTCTCACGGCAGCATTCATTCCTGGAGAATCTCCTCCAGAAGTAAGAACACCTATATTTCTTATTTTTATTGGCATTATTAGAACAAATGCCAAATTTAATTATTAATCTAAAGTAATCTCATTAGAAGGCCTATTTTTTAGTTATTTTTTATTGATAAAATTTATCACTGAATCAGAAGGTTCGGAAACTAGGGAATCGTCTAGAGAGGCTTGGTTTATTTGACTTCCATTAGTGATTTTGGTAATAAGCTCTCTAAAAGTTTCAAAATCAACTCGATAAGACAAACCAACTCCTTGAGTATACCCAAGTTCGTCACCAATATATCTAAACTCATTCTCTTTATTAAAAACCTTAGCCTTCAAAGTACCCTCTTCATTCAATATAAAATCTATCTGTAAATCACCAACGATAAGAGTTTCCTCAACTCCTCCAACTGGGACACCAATTTTTCCATTAAGTAGAATTTTATCTGTAATCTGAGTTGAAAGTGTCAACCCTAGCCGGTCTTCAGAATTGATGTCCAAAACGCTACTTTTATCTCCCTGCAAAAAGTTTAGCCCAACTTGCATTTTTCCTTTATCGTCAGCCATTAGATTGCTGAAAAGATCCGAGGCTTTTTCATATAAGTTATTGGTAATCCCTTCGACACTCACTGACACCTCATTGATAAATATTCCTTGAGACAATAATGATATGGCTTGTAATTGACTAATTTGAGGATCTGCCAAGCGATAATTGATTTCGGACGTTACCAACGCACTGGTATTGGGAAAATCAATTTCAAAAATTGGATCATCTGGTTTGAGTAAGTTTCCCTGAAGCCTGATTAAAACTTCTGTGGGAATTTTCCTGTTGAAGTTTGGGTTGTCTAACAATATGGCAGGATTTGCACCACCAGGCACTTCGTAAACAGCTTCCAGATCCATTTGGGCTGCCAGAGGGTCTCCCTCCCAAACAATTGTTCCTCCTTGCTTGAGATTGAATTTTTTATCAATGACACTTAAGTTTTTAAAATTGTAAACTCCATCAAATGTGATAAAATCTCCCCACATATTAAATTTTCCATTGGTGTCAATTTCCATCAAAATATTCCCTGCCCCATGGCCACTTAAAAAACTTCCAGATTCTTTATCAATTACTACTTTAATCTCTGCATTTTTATTAACGTCCAATTCAAAATTCATTTGCAAGCCCATAAAACTATAGGGTTTATCATTACTTTGCTGCTGGGATTTTCTAACATTTTTCTTGTCAATAAATTTCATGAAGGACGTATCAACTAATCCATAGTCTTCTGCCCACGGAATTTTTATAGTTGTACCCTTTTCTGTGACACCTGCAACATCAATGGTTAAATTCTTTGAAGGGCCATACAGACGAACCTCCCCCCCCAAAAAACCATCTCCAAAAAACACTTTATCCTCTTCCTCCAAAATATTGAGCATTAGAATTCTGTCTGATACTATGTTAAGATCTAAATCCCAATTCGAAAAATTCAAATGATTAATTTGTCCATCAAATTCAGCCTGAGTGCCAAATTGTGTATCTTTAAATGTAGTCTTGTTAAAATTAAAACTTTGATCTACTAATGTAACTTTTGTCCCATTGGAAATTCTATATTCAGTATTGATGTCAGGTACCGCTAATCCCCCATCGTTGAGAATCAATTGACCGTTATGTTTAGGGTGATCGATTAGTCCCCATAGATTTACACGACCCGACACTTTCCCTCTGATATCATCAATATCTCCTTTTCCTACAGAAGTCAAAAAGGAAAGATCAAAATCATCAAAATTAAAATCTATATCAAGTCGGGGAGATTGATCAAACCCTAGAATACTTCCCTTAGCAGACATGGAAGTTTTTCCTTCATTGGACAACAAAAAATTAACCTCATATGAGTTTAACTGAGTATTTCCTGAAGTAAAAAACCGCAATGATCCCATTTCCAAATCGTTCATCACAAAATCATCCAAAGACCCATTAAATTTTAAGCTATTATTAGAAGGAGATCGCTTAATTTCAGCATTGAGGTCCATTGCTCCTCTAAAATCAAAGGCTTCACTAGATAGGGCTAAGTTTTGAAGAGATACGCTATCCATTCTTAGTGAAAGTCCAAAATTTTCTGAGGACATATAATTTCCTTTCATTTGAATGTACTCATTTACTGATCGGGCCTCGAAGAAATTTAGACCAATCCTTTTGGTAATAGGATCATATGATATAAAATGTTTTTGATCCGAGCTAGGGTTAATACTCCATATATTGCGATTTAGTTGAATCGTCGATGGTTTAAGTAAAATTCTAGATTCTGAATCATCTATGGCGAGAGCGAAATTTAGTTTGTAAAGATCAGTTTTTTCATTTCTTCCAAAAAATTCAGTCCTGAAGTTGAGGGTATCGCCTATTTTGACTCCTAGTGTATTTAATTCTGAAATTTCATAAGAATCACTTTCTATTTTTCCAATCGACATAAAAGTGTTAAAAAGAGGGTTTTGATTGTCCAATTGTATGGCTATATTTTCTACACTAAGGTCTTTAAATACAATTTTTGGAATGTTTAATTTCATTTTAGAGACACCGTCATGGGTGGATAAAACTCCACTAAAAACAGCTTTTTTGTCGATGATTAAATTTGGGAAAACAGCATTTAGATGAGCTGTTTTTAGGCTGATGTAGTAAACTAATTCCTGTGTTTTTTCAATTTTTTTCTTTGGTAAAAAAGGAAATGCCTCGGCAATGGCATTGGAAAAAAGACAATTAAGTTTACTTAATTGAAATTTACCTTCGAAATTGATATTAATGATATCTGAATTAATGGTTCTGATGATTCTATTTTGTTGGTGAATACCTGTTTCAAGAATAAAATCACTGAAGGAATCAACTTCAGTTTGACTTTCAAATTGAATATTTTTAAACAGTAAATTCCCTTGAAGATTCTCAAAAGTATCTCCAACCAAAAAAAGATTTAAATCTCCAGAATAAATTGCTTTTCCACCTCCCAATTCACTATCAAAAAGATGGAGGTTAAACTGGTCCAAATTAAGATCAAATTGATACTTACGCTGACTTTCTCCCCAAGAATAGGCTATGACAGAAGAAGCCCTTATGTACTCGTCTGCTACTATAAAGTTGGCTTTTAATTCATTATCTTCTAATATACCCTTTAGGTTTAGATTATTGATTACCCTATCATGGAGTAAAATTTCGTCTACATCGATATCAAAATTGATTTTAAAACCATCCGAATCAGGACCATTTCCGCTCATAACAAGTTTTGATGTTACCCAACCTAATTTCGGATGCCAAGGAGATAGATCTAATTTATTTACTTCTAAAGTACCTTTAAAAAGATTCAGTGTAAGTTTTCCTTCATCAGTAGCTAAATTAAACAGACTTCTATTTACTATAGAGGCATCACCGTTTATAAGCTGCAAATCTGATATCAATTGATTTTCTTCAAAAGAGAAAGTTCCACTACCCACAAAGGGTTGATAGTTGAGTAAGGGTATTGGAATTTGATCATGATAAGAAAATGGAATTATTTGAGTCAATTTGGAACTAATAATTTTTAGGTCCTCAAGATCAACGAAAGCCTTAATTGGCAATGCAGAAAATGCCTCTTTAACATAAAGCTTGGCCTTTAGATCTATTACCTCTTGATTGATTTCTAAATTGGAAAATTTAATATCATTTAGGCTTCCATTTGCTGATAGTTTAATTTCTAAAGGCTGGAAATTATCCGGTAAATTGATGAAATTCTCTATATGTTGGCTTGAAAAGAGACCTTTCATATTTGTGTCAATCCTGGCTGAATCGAGAAATCGATAGAAATTTCCATTGGGAAGTAATAGACTTATATTTCCATCTAAAAAGGTATCTCCAGAAGAGAGTCGAAACGAAGGGATGTCAATCGTACAAGGATTATAATAAAACTCTACTTGATTTAAATTGACTCTACCATAATCTTTAGAATCAAGTTTTAGATTTTTTAAAGCAACTTCCAAGCCATCGTTTACAACAAAAAAATCATTGGCTTTGAGTTTGATTTTATCAAATTCCAATGGTTTATCAGGGCTATTTTTATCAATCATCAAAAAACGGCCATCGGTTATATTTAAATTGTCTATCCGTACAAAAACAGAACCTTCGCTTTGGGGTTCGGCGTAGGCCAAAAGCTTTTCTATAAATTGAAAAAGAGAACTGTTTTCTTCCCCTTCATACTGGGTAATTTTAAAAAAAACATCTTCAAATTCCGTAGTGGAGAAAAATAAATTTCCATTTACCCATTGGCGAAAACTGTAAAGATCAGTTTTGAATTTTTTGGCGTAAAAAAGGGTGTCAGAATGATGATCTGAAATAAAAAAAGAGTTCAAGTTTACTGCACCATCAAACCCAATGGCTAAACCTTCAACCTTTATCTCTGTCTGAAAATTTTGATTAATTTTTTTGCTAAATCGATTTGCCAATTGAGTCTGAATAGCTGGAATACTAATCACCAACAACCCAGCAAATGACAGAGCAATGATCATAATTAACAGTATGGGAAAAAATTTGTATAACTTTTTGATAGTAATCCTTTATTTTTGTTGCCGTTGAGCAAATTGATATGAAAAAAACAACTTACATTTTAGGTATAGAATCTTCTTGCGACGATACTGCTGCTGCCATTCTAAAAGATAATGTGGTTCTTTCTAATTGTATTGCCAACCAAAAAATCCATCAGTCCTATGGCGGAGTGGTACCTGAGTTAGCCTCGAGGGCACATCAAGTCAACATTGTTCCTGTTTTACAAGAAGCTCTTTCCATTGCAAATATCGATAAAAAAGAGCTTTCCGCAATTGCCTACACCAGAGGTCCTGGTTTATTGGGATCATTATTGGTTGGAAGTGCTTTTGCAAAGTCCCTTGCCTTGAGTCTTGAAATACCACTAATTGAAGTTAATCACATGCAGGCTCACCTACTTTGTCATTTTATAAAAAATGAAGATCAGAGTACTCCAGAATTTCCATTTCTGGGAGTAACTTTATCTGGAGGGCATACCCAATTGGTTCTAGTAAAAAGTCATTTTGAAATGAAGGAAATTGGGAAAACCCGAGATGATGCAATAGGTGAGGCATTTGATAAATGTGGAAAAATCATGGGTTTGAATTACCCTGCAGGCCCCGAAATTGACCGATTGGCTAAAGAGGGCAACCACGAGGCATTTGACTTCCCCATCCCTAAGGTAGATGGTTTGGACGTTTCGTACAGTGGGCTAAAAACTGCTTTCATCAATTTGGTCAATAGAAAAAGTGTGAAAAACCCCAACTTTATTAACGATAATCTAAAGGATCTTTCTGCCTCCATTCAAAAAACATTGGTAACAGTAATTATAAATAAAATAATCATAGCCAAGGAAAAGTATGATCTAAACAGAGTAGTAATTGGTGGAGGGGTCGCCGCAAACTCGGAAATCAGAAAGGTATTGGGTGAAAAAGCCAAAATACATCAATGGGAGGTTTTCCTACCACCCTTTCAATACACTACAGATAATGCCGCCATGATCGGAATCGTTGGCTATCATAAATTATTGAACAAACAATTGGGGACGATGAATCAATCGGTAAGTGCAAGATTATCCCTTTGATCATGGAACTATTTTACAATGAAAATCTAAATGCAAACGATGAGTCCCTAATTTTTGGTTTGGAGGAAAGTAGACACCTTAGTAAGGTATTGCGAAAGAAAGTAGGAGAACAGATTCATGTCACGAACGGAAAGGGATTACAATGGAAAGGAATAATCATAAGTAATGATTTCCTTAGAGCTTCCTTAAAAAAAACAAAAGTCACCCTACACCAAATCAAAAGTCTACCGCTTCACATCGCCATTGCACCAACCAAAAGTAATGATCGTTTAGAATGGTTTCTCGAAAAAGCTACTGAAATTGGTGTTAGCCATATCACTCCTTTAATTTGTGACCACTCAGAAAGAAAAATCCTTAAACCCGAAAGGATGAAAAAAATATTGGTAGGAGCACTTAAGCAATCTGCTCAATATTTCTTGCCACAACTAAATCCTATGATTTCATTTGAAAAATTTATAAAATCGTATCATCCACAAATAAAGTTGCTTGCACATTGTCAAAAGGGGAATAAGACAGCCTTACATCAAATCAAAAATTTAAACAATGAAATTTTGATCATGATCGGCCCTGAAGGAGATTTTTCTGACCGTGAAATCAAAACAGCTAAAAACCATTCTTTTATATCAATCTCTCTGGGTAAACAAAGACTGAGAACAGAAACCGCAGGTATCGTTGCCTGTAGTAAGGTGGCCACACTTCGTGAAATTTCAAAAATAAAATGAAGCTTTATTTTTATATATCTTTAGGGCATGGAAGCTAAAAATATTTCCCAAGGTATTATAAATGCAGTAATCAAACTTGGATTAATCTCATTAGGAATATTTTTATTAATGGAGTTAAAGGTTTTACTGATATACGTTGTGGTAGCTGCGATTATTTCATTGATTGGCCGTCCGATCGTGTTGTTCCTTAAGGATAAACTAAAGTTTAGTAATCTTTTGGCCGCCAGTGTTTCCCTTTTAGTTTTGGGGGGCGTGCTTTTCGGAATCATATCACTATTCATTCCATTGGTCATCCAACAAGGGGAAAACTTGTCTTTACTCGATCTCAATGAATTGGAGTACAAACTCGAAAAGCTTATAAATGAAATCAGTTTTTTTTTCAATTTAGACCCTACAAATATTGAACACTACTCTTCACTAAAAAACTTTATCAATACTGAAAACCTAGGAGCTATTCCTGAATTTTTAAATCATTTATTGAGCATACTGGGGAGTTTCACCATTGGTCTATTTTCGGTTACTTTCATCTCTTTTTTTTTATTAAAAGACAGTCATATATTAGAAAATGTCATTTTGCTTTTTGTCAATGAGAAAAGTAAAGGACAATTGAAAAAATCTTTCGAAAAAATCAAAAATTTACTCTCTCGATATTTTTTAGGACTCTTACTTCAAATCAGTATACTGCTCATCATATATAGCGTTGTGTTACTTATATTCGGAATCAAAAATGCCATCGTTATCGCATTCTTATGTGCCCTGCTCAATCTTATCCCCTACATAGGCCCCTTTATAGGAGCTGTTTTAATGATGTTTTTGACTATGACTAGTAATTTAGAAGCTGATTTTAGTACTGTGATTTTTCCCAAGACTATTTACGTAATGATTGGCTTTTTTATTGGCCAATTGATCGATAATTTTTTAAGTCAGCCTTTAATTTTTTCCAATAGCGTCAAATCACACCCCTTGGAAATATTCATAGTAATTCTTACAGGAGGAACACTAATGGGAACTACTGGAATGATTGTAGCCATACCACTGTATACAGCTTTAAAAGTTGTTTTTAAAGCCTTTCTATCGGAAAACAAAATTGTAAAATCACTTACAAAAGACCTCTAAGAATAGTCTTAATCTATTGATAACGTTTTAAAAGTTCTTGTTGGCTTTGAATTCCGGATATAAATTCAGATTTCAATTTCCTAACTAATTTAGAAACACTAAGGGTATCATTGATATTTGTAACTCCTTGTCCAGCAGACCAAATGGTTTTCCAGGCTTTTGCTTCTTCACTTAAAGCATCCGACTCACTACCAAAATCAATTTTTTTAGTTTCTTTCCAATGTTTTTCAGTTATACCCATTGCTTCTAAACTTGAACGCAAAAAACTGGCATTAACTCCCGAAACTGCAGCTGTATAAACGATGTCCTCTGCTCCACTGTCCATAATCATCTTTTTATAAGCATCATCGGCCATACTCTCATTAACATTGATAAAGCGGGTGCCCATATAAGCTATGTCGGCTCCCATTTGAAGTGCACTTGCAATATCATTACCCGTACTTAGGCAACCGGATAAAACTATTTTTTTATCAAAAACTTTTTTAACTTCATTAATTAAAGGAATAGGATGCAATGTTCCGGCATGCCCTCCAGCTCCAGCAGTAACCACGATCAATCCATCAACACCGGCTTCAGCAGCTTTTTCAGCATGTCTTTTTTTTATAATATCATGATATACTAGACCTCCATATTCATGCACTAAATTGACTAGATCAGCTATTGCTCCCAGAGAAGTGATCACTAGTGGGACTTTGTGTTTTGCACAAATATCTAGATCTGCCTTTACTCTTATGTTGGTGGGGTGGACAATTAAATTAACCCCAAAAGGTGCGGCTTTTTTCCCGGTTTCTTTTTCAAAATAAGCTAGTTCCTCCTTGATTTGAACAACCCACTCCTCAAAACCCTCAGAAGTTCTTTGGTTAAGGGAAGGAAAAGTACCCACAATTCCATTTTTACAACATTGAATTACCAACTCTGGACCTGAAATAAGAAACATGGGAGCTGCAATTACTGGTAAATTAAGAGACTTGTAGAAATCTTGATTCATTTTAATTTCTTTTTTAATGACCATTCAAATTCAAATTCGGAAACTATATCTCCAAAAGGATCAGTTCCTACAGATTTTAATTTAATAGAAACTGCCTTACCACTTTTAATAGCTTTTTTTACAGCATCAACAGCCTTATTTCCCTGAGCACAATGAAACTTGATTAATCCTTTGGCTTTTTTTTTAAAAACTGCTTGATTCTTTAATACCAACATTGAAACTGGTTGCTTTGATTTTCTAATTGTATACATTAGGAAAACAGCGGTTGAAAGTTCAGCTGCCATACCTTGAACAGCCCAAAAGATGGATCCAAATGGATTTTGATTGACCCAACGATGCTTTACACAAACCTCGGCGTGTAAGTTATCAACCTCTGTTACCCTAACACCTGTCCACCATGCAGAAGGAAGCTTAAAAAAAGTATAAGTATTAAAAGAAGTAAGTTCAGATTTATTCAAACTCAAATAGATTAATTTTTTTTTTTGGTTGAATCCCAATTCTAGAGAAAATAATCTCAAAAAGTAGAAAGAGGATGCAAATCCCGGTCAATCAATTCTCGATTTAGTGAACGCGACAGGATTCGAACCTGTGACCGTCTGCTTAGAAGGCAGATGCTCTATCCAGCTGAGCTACGCGTCCTTTTGTAATGATATAAAGGATTAACAGCGATTTTAATGGATATTTAAATTGATAAAATACTCCATTTACATATATATTTACATATTTTGTCAAAACACGCTATCAGTCTAATAATTCAAAGAACAATAATATTGAGGCCAAAATTAATCTTTTTTCTAAAATATGGAGACAAAAAACCCCCCACAAATTTCAATCATTTACAAAGGGTTTTTACCCTATGATTTGAAAAATTGAATGTTTAATCTTATTCATTAGTAAACAACCCAATACGAATTGTGCTATTTTCGCATTATGCAAAGAATTAAAATTAAAATCGAGGACGATCAAGCTAATAAGCTATACAAAATAGCTAAAGATAAAAAGGAGAATGTCTCCTCAATTATTAGGCAGGCAATAAATGAATATATTGAAAAGAAGTCTTAATCTTCATTATAAATATTAATTGTGCTAATTAGGATCCTTAAGATATAACCTAAGGTCATCAATAGCGTTTTGTAATAGTTTTATTACATTAAATTAATAAAAAACCACAAATGAATAGAAAAAAATTTATTAAAAGTACTGCAATTATGGGTGCAGCTGGAATGTTTCTTCCCAACCTAAAAAGCTATGCGCTATCAAAATCATCAAAAAACCTTTCAGCCAATGATCAAATCAATATTGGGAGTATCGGTATAAATGGTATGGGTTGGGCCAATACATTGAAAGCCATAAAAGTTCCTGGAGTTAACCTTGTAGCTGTGTGTGATGTAGATCAAAATGCCATCCAAAAAAAATTAAAACACAAAGCAGTTGTAAACATAAAAGATAAAATTAAGATTTATAGTGACTACCGAAATATGCTAGAGCAAAAAGACATTGATCTAATCTACATTGGAACGCCAGACCATTGGCATGCATTAATGATGATTGATGCAGCAGCAGCGGGAAAACACGTATATGTGGAAAAACCCATAGGAAACTCTATAGTAGAATGTGAAGCAATGGTCGCTGCACAAAAAAGATACGGTAGCGTCATCCAAGTGGGTCAATGGCAAAGAAGTTCTACCCATTTTCAAGATGCTATGGCTTTTGTTCATAGTGGTAAGCTAGGCCCTATAAGAACCGTTAAGGTCTCTTGTTATCAGGGATGGATGCGCCCTCAGCCCAAAGTCGCCAACACTGAGCCTCCCAAAGGTGTTGACTATGACGCATGGTTGGGACCAGCTCCCAAAAAACCTTTTAATGCCAGTAGATTTCACTTTCATTTCAGATGGTTTTGGGATTATGCTGGAGGATTAATGACCGACTGGGGAGTGCATCTTCTGGATTACGCTTTGATCGGCATGAAAGCTACCGTTCCCAAATCAATAGTGGGCTTGGGTGGACAATTTGCCTATCCCAATTTGAGTCAAGAAACACCCGACACCCTTACTACACTATATGAATTCGATCAGTTCAATTTGGTTTGGGATTCTGCAATGGGTATTGATAATGGTTCTTATGGTAGAGATCATTGTATTGCTTTTATCGGAAACAACGCAACCCTTGTTGTTGACAGAAATGGATGGGAAGTTATTGAGGAAAAAAGAAGTGAAAAAAAGGTTATTATTCCCCTTCAAAAGAAGTCAAATAATGGTCATCAACAACACCAGTTCAATTTTATTCAAGCTATTAGAGAAAACAAACCGGAAATATTAAATTGTAATGTAGAAGCTGCTGCTCTTGTAGCTAAAGTTGCACAAATGGGTAACATATCGTTCAGAGCAAATCAAAAATTAAATTGGTTGAGAAAAAAAAATCAATTTGACGATCCAAAAATTAATAATCTTTATCTTGCTAAAGAATATTTCAACGGTTATCAACTCCCCCTCATAAGATAATTTTATAAATGAAAAAAATATTGTCCATAGCTCCTGGAAGGGTATGTCTTTTTGGAGATCACCAGGACTATCTTGAACTACCTGTAATAGCTTGTGCCATCGATCGCATAATGCAAATTCATGCCCAAGAAAATGGAAAAGATCAATTTGAAATCAACATGCCGGATGTGAATCAAAAAAGAAGCATTTCACTAAAGCCAGACTTCAATGAAATTTCGAGAGGTGATTTTCTTAAAACTGCACTCAAGGTTTTACATAAAATACAAATTGTCCCTAACAAAGGGTATAATTTAACTATCACCAGCAAAATACCAATTAATGCTGGTTTATCAAGCTCTTCGGCTCTGACCATTGCATGGATTCAATTTTTAATTGCTGCCTTTTCAGATAGGTCTTTTTCACCAAAAGAATTAGCCCTTCTTGCATATCAAACCGAAGTGATTGAACAGGGATCCTCGGGAGGAAAAATGGATCATTTTACCATTGCGATTGGTGACACTATTTTTCTAGATACCCATACAGATATAGTTCAACAATTTAATAGTCTAAATCTAAATTTGGTCGTTGGGGTTTCCGGTTTATCAAAAGACACATTTGGAACACTTTCCCATCTAAAAAGCAATGCTTGGAAGGCTATAAATCAAGTTAAAGATAAAACCCCGGAATTTGACATTGCCTTGACAAACTTTAAAGATCTAAATAAAAATCTGGAACTGGTAGAAACTTCTCTTAAGCCCTTTTTCTATGCTGCTGTTTGTAATCATGATATTACTAAAAGGGCATTAAAAGCTTTAGAACAAAAAAAACTAAACATTAATGTTTTGGGAGAATTAATGAGCGAGCATCACCTAATGCTAAAATCGTACCTCAAGATCACTCCTCCTTTGATAGACAAAATGATTGATTCAGCAAATGAGTCAGGAGCAATAGGAAGTAAAATTGTAGGGTCAGGTGGAGGCGGTTGTATAGTTTCAATTGTCGAAGAAAAAACCAAAAAACAAGTCATTAATGCCATTAAAGCAACTGGAGCAAAAGATGCTTTTTCTGTAAACATTACAAAAGGAGCTAGGTTAAATTAAATATTTTATGACTGAGAACATCATTATTCTTGCCGGAGGGTCTTCCTCTAGAATGAAAAAATCAGTAAATCAAAATTTATCTTCTGAAAAGATTGCTCAAGCTAATCAACTCAGTAAAGGTTTGATTGAATTGGGTGGGAGACCTTTTTTAAGCTATTTGTTAGATAATATTGTAAATGCAGAATTCAAGAAAGTTTACATAATCACTGGAGAAAATTCTATAATGTTTCGTCAAGCCTTTGAAAATAATCCAAATTTCGACCAAATCAAAATTCAGTTTGCTACTCAATATATCCCCGAGGGGCGAGAGAAACCATATGGAACAGCAGATGCTTTGCAACAGTGTCTCGAACAATATCCTAGTTTGAAAGAAGATAGATTCTGTGTCTGTAACAGCGATAATCTTTACTCCTTAAAGGCATTAAAAACACTTAAAAATACTCCCAAGCGTCAAGCGATTCTGGCTTATGATATCGACTCCCTCGAATACCCTAATGAAAGGATTTCGCGATTTGCAGTGATGAAATTTAACGAAAGTTTCACTTTACTGTCCATTGTCGAAAAGCCTGAGCCCACCAAAATAAAAACTTACTCTGATAGCCTTAAAAAAATTAGGGTTAGCATGAATATCTTTTTGTTTGAGGGTAAATATTTTTTTAAATACCTCAAAAATTGTTCCCCTCACCCTGAAAGAGACGAAAAAGAATTACCTACAGCTTTGACGGACATGATCAATAATGGCATCCTAGTCCAAGGGATTCCCATTGCAGAACATGTTCCAGATTTAACCTCCAAAAAAGATATTACCGAATTGGAAAATTTATTAAATAAGGATCAAATTTTATAATTATATACACTTTGAGATAATTATCTCTATATTAAAAGTGAAATTTTAAAATCATTCTATCTTTATGGTCAGATAATATTAAATTTCAAATCAATGTCCAATCATTTATCCTTTAGATCCGGAAATCCGGTTCTTAGAAAATCTACTTTTTCAAATACCTCAGAGGTCTCTGAAACCATGACCATTAATGGAACAGTCAATAAAACCTCTATCAGTTTACTCTTATTAGTCGGGACCGGTTATCTAACATTTAGCAATATTAGCCCTGGCATTTTGATCACATGTGGTATTGGTGGTTTTATAATAGCCATAATTACTGTTTTTAAAAAAGAATGGGCGCCTATTACAGTTCCACTTTATGCAATTTTAGAAGGAGGTTTACTCGGGGGGGTATCCTTCATGTACAACAGTCTTTATGACGGGATCGTTACCGATGCAATTTTTCTTACTGTGGGCATATTATTATCACTTCTTCTTGCCTATCGTTCAGGTTACATCAAGCCCACCGAAAATTTTAAACTTGGCATTTTTGCCGCAACAGGTGGGATTGCAATTGTTTATTTGGTGAATTTTGTAATGGGTTTCTTTGGCTCTAGCATGGGAGTTATGCAAATCGATAACGCCTCACCAATGAGTATAGGTTTCAGTGCCGTTGTTGTAGTAATAGCAGCACTTAACTTGGTATTAGACTTTGATTTCATTGAAGAAGGTGCTGAAAAAGGAGCTCCTAAATATATGGAATGGTACGGTGCTTTCGGTCTTTTGGTTACCCTGATCTGGCTCTACCTGGAGATTTTAAGACTTTTGGCTAAACTTAATTCTAGAAGGTGAAATTTATAAATTCTCTGTATTTAAAACGACAATTATTTATCTAGAGAGAATAACCAAATATCTACCAGAACAAGAAGTCTAATTCTAAGATAAAATATTGATTTTAAGGTTGCTTATCATAAACGCCTAAAAAGCCAAAGTCCAATGGCTAGGGTTTAAAAAAATCTTCCTCTTTTATAACAACAAAATTTCCCTCCATAGAAGCGTCGAAAAAAAAAGTAAAGATGTGACGCTCACCATAATTGATCACTGTGTTTTGGAGATCTTCAAAATAAAACTCCTTTGATTTATACTGAAGATAAATCCTGGAGATTGGCAATCCAGTGAATAAATATTCATCATTATTTCGAATATAAATGTGGTTTAAATATTTTTTATACTGATCCCTAACACAGACAATAATATCATGATCAACAGTATTTTTAACCAATAAAAAAGTTTTTGATGAAGGTGCAATCACATCTGAAGGAAAACGATCCTCAAAGGTTTTGTCTCCGGTTTTACCTCTTTGAGCTTGATTAGCAAGAGGTAAGACAAGTAAAAACGACAAAAGAGTATATTTAAAACAAAATTTCATTTAAAATAAATACAATTAAAAATAAGGAATTATCCATTAATTATAAAGTTAGTTGATTAAAAATGGATATAAATCTAGTTTGATTTCAAAAAGGCTAAAGTTTCATCTATCACCCCATCGTCTCTCAAAATCCTCCGGTGTCCCAGTCGCTTGGTAATAATCAATCGACCTTTTTTAAGGTTTTTGTCAATATTTATAGCATTGAAGAGTTCTACCTCCCTGTCATTTTCATCGTGAATGACAAGTGTTTTAGCCTGAATTGAATTGGCCGAAACAGCAGTTGAAAATTCTGTAATTTTTTTGTTTGTTTTTAGAAAAAAATAATCACCCATTAACTTCTGGGCTTTTGTTCCCAGTCCAATCAAATCAAAGTATTTTTCGAATAAATCCATTGACTTATCAAAAGAGCTAATCAATATTAATTTTTTGATTTCAGGATGGCGAGCACAAACATAAGCACTTGAAAAAGCGCCACCAGAATGCCCTAAAATAGCTTCAAAAGGTCCCCACTTGTTCAACAAGAACTCTAGTGTTAGTATAAACTCTGGAAGATTTGTTGTCACACCACGAGATTTACCATGAGCGGGTGCATCAAAGGCATAAATGTCGTAGTCCAAGTCCATTAATTTTTCTATTATTTTAAAAAAATTGGTCGCTCTACCACTCCACCCATGCATTAGCATGATCTTGGAACCCTTTCCTGTCCAATGATAGGTATAAACACTTTTTTTCAACCCTTTGATGTAAACAGATGATTTTTGAGCATTAGAATCAACAAAAATTTCTCGCTCAAGTAATTGATAACTAAGTGGCTTGGTAAAGAAAAAAGCTGCCAATCGCATTGCAAAATAAGGGTGTATAAACTCCAGTGTACTCAATGCGTATTTAAAAGCAGATAAAAGTACGATCCCTTGATTAAAATTTCTAGGCTTGTCCATTGATTAGATGCTTCTCAATAAAACTTCTTTAAACACGAATATCAACTTAAGTAATTCTAAAAATCATATAATCATCCTATTTACTGAATACTCATATCACCATATTACAAATCAATAATATACATTTTAGAAAAAGTTCCAAATATATCACAATACATTCAAATAAGATTTTAGATAATACTAATTTGATTGAAAAGAGTGCCAATAATTTATAAAAATTCTTCTAAAAAAATTGGTTACATAAAAAATTCATAAATTAACACTTATATTAACCGATCTAAAAATTATGAAAATCTTTAAAACATCAACACTCATTATTATTGTCACGCTACTCTTTTCTTGCCAGCCAGCAGTTGAGTCAGCACCAGAAATTGATTTAACAACTTACAATCTCAATTTAGATACAGCTCAAAAATACTTTGCATCATTTTCAACTGAAGATCTTGAGGGTCAAAAACCCCTCATATGTCCAGGAGTTACTCATTATGCGCCATTTTTGGGTAGTAAACCTGCAAACATGGAGGAGATGCTTGCGAATGGCAAGGCATGGATGGATAATTTCGACGATATTTCGTACTCAGATTCAAAATGGTTCCCTGGAACAGACGACTCAGGAAAACCTAATGGATCAGTCATGACATCAGGAAATTGGACAGCAAAAAGTGTAGCAACAGGGAATGTTATAAATGTTAGCGCATTTCACACATTTGTTTTCAATGGTAAAAATCAAATCCACGAAGTTAGAGATTATTTTGATGCTACAGGTGTGATGGCAGCAGCTATGAAGGTTGAGTAATCAACTCATTGATCTTATTTTAATTAAAGCCCTTCTTTGAGAAAGGGCTTTTTTTGTCATCGATCCAATTTGATATATTTGATTTATAAAGTCTTTATTATGAAAAATAGAATTCTTTTTCTACTCGTTCTTTTGATGATCTCAATGGGGATATCCAAAGTTGAATCCGGTTTTCAATTTCCAAATAAACCCATATCAAATACCTCAAAACTTAAAGTTAAATCTAACAAAGACAAACCCAATATTCTTTTCATAGCGATAGATGACATGAACGATTGGGTAGGCTACCTTGGCGGGCATAGTGGGATGAAAATCCATACCCCAAATATAGACAGACTGGCACGTAGTTCGATGGTTTTTACCAATGCTCATACCCCCTCTCCTGCTTGCGCAACGGCACGTGCAGCCATACTTACTGGTGTGCATCACGCCCGATCTGGAATTAAAAATACGCATTGGGGGGATGGCCCAGAATGGAGAAAATTTCCACAACTAAAAAATGTAGAAACCCTAGAACAGTTTTTTAAAAACAGAGGCTACAAGACCCTTGGAGCTGGAAAAATTTATCACAGTCAAGCTCCTCCATGGACTCCCACCAGTCAAGTAGAACCCGAAAACTGGGATTTTTATTACCCAAGTCCCTATATCTCCCATCCCTATCAAATTCGTGCACCAAATGAAGTAATTTATCCCAAAGAAGTAGATAATAAAACAAGACCAGGGGAATCCGATGGAAGTGGTAAAAGTAGTTGGTGGACATGGGGGCCACTATCTGTCAACGATCAAAAAATGGCCGACTATCAAATAGTAGATTGGGCCAACTATCAACTTAAATTAGATCATAAAAAACCTTTTTTTCTTGCCATAGGAACTTGGAAACCTCACGACCCCTGGGAAGTACCTCAGAAATATTTTAATTTATATCCATTAGAAGATGTCGTATTGCCCTTACATAAAAAAAATGACCTATTGGACGCTTTTGACCATGGTAGACGCTGGATTCACAAATGGGTAAAAAATAACAATCAGTGGAAAAAAGTTATACAATCCTATGCAGCAGCCATCAGTTTCTCCGATGCCATGATAGGTAGATTACTTGATCAATTAAAAAAATCAGATTATGCTGATAATACAATAATTGTGCTTTGGTCGGATCATGGAATGCATATGGGGGAAAAAGAGAATATTGAAAAATTTACACTTTGGGAGCGATCCACACGAGTACCGTTAATCATATCCTATCCCGGAATAATACAACCAGAGACAAGCTGTGACCAACCCGTTAGCCTTATGGATATTTATCCTACACTGGTAGAACTCTCCGGTTTTGAAAAGCCGGTACATTTGGACGGTCACAGTCTGCTTGCTCAAATCAAAAACCCAAATACTTCAACTGTTCCTGTAATTAGCAGCTATCAGTTTACCTGGACGGAAAAACCTTTTGCCGGTCATGCCGTTAGGAGTAAAAACTATCGATACATCTACTACCCCGATATAGGTCTTGAAGAATTATACGACCATCAATCTGACCCCAACGAATGGAATAATATTGCTTACAAAAAGGAAAATATAAAAATCATTAAAAGTCACAGGAAAGTACTATTAGAGATGTTGCCCGAAATCCAATGGAAATTGGGAACTCCCAAGGGTTATAAAATTGATTCGAATAGAAATATAAGGTTTTTAAATTACAATGAATTGGTAGAAGAAAACTAAAACGAAAAAGAATCTAAAGATTTTTATTATAAATTGACTTTTATTATATGATTAACACACTTGGAAAGATGGAACATAATTTTTAATTTTCGTAAAAAAAATCTAATTAACCTTTAAAACCTATTAACGTCCATTCATTATGAAGCGCAGTTTACAAATTGCAATTACTTTCACCCTTGTATTATTTGGGCTGCTTCTAATTCCTCTGAATGGCAATATAGAAAACACTTTTGTGTTTTTTATTGGAAGGTTTCACCCCATCATTCTCCATTTACCCATTGGTGCTTTGGTAGTCCTTTTTTTAATGGAAATCATCAACAGGCTCCGCCCGGAACTAAATTTAGATGCAGCCTGTAATATTTTGCTATGGTTTTCTGTAGTGAGCATCATTCCAACCATCATTTTAGGTTTTCTTTTGGCATCAAGTGGCAGTTATGAAGATGAATTGTTGAATTTTCACAAATGGCTGGGTTGGTTTACGGCTTTAATTTGTATTTGGCTTTTAGTATTACGGCAAAAAAAAACTTCTACCCATCCCAATAGTATATCCCGCTTTTATTACCTTTTTTTATCCTCAAATGTAGTAATGCTTTCATTAGCTGGTCATTATGGTGGCCATCTAACCCACGGGGAAGACTATTTAACTAGATACATGCCTACTGGCATGAAAACTTTATTGGATATTGACAATACTGAGGATGAGTATTTAGTCATCAATACTCCGGCTGATTCTACCTCAAAAGAGGCATTGTATTTTAAAAATAACATCAGACCAATTTTAGAAACCTATTGCTTTGAATGTCATGGCGAAGAAAAACAAAAGGGGGATATGCGATTAGACACTTTGCATTGGAATATGATCAATGGCCTTGATGCAGAAAGATGGCACTCCGCTCTGAATGTAATTAATTTGGGGGAAATGCCGCCAAAAAAAAAGAAACAATTAAAAGATCAAGAACGACGTGTCTTAGTAAATTGGATGTCAGAAAACCTTGAAAAAGCTGTCTTAGCCAATCGAATTGACAGCAGAAATGTAATGCGTCGATTGACAAAAGATCAGTATACAAACAGCTTAAAGGATTTACTTGGTATTAGCGTAAATTTTGGGGATGTACTTCCAGATGATGGAAAATCGAAAATGGGATTTAGCAACAATGGAAATATCCTTCAAACCTCAGCACTTCATATAGATTATTATCAAAAAATAGCGAGAGAGGCCCTTGATAAATCTATCGTCTTTGGAAATAAACCTAAATCTAAAAGATATAAGGTATTAATAGGAAAAGACATTGGAGATGGAATTTCTGCAGCTGAATTTAGGGGTTATCAAACTGCACCAGTTAACAATAAAGATTTAGTAGTAGAAATCTTGGATAACGACGGAAAACCAATACAAAATTTAAATCAATCAGTATATGACTCCTTAAGTCTTGTGAAGAGCAAAATAGGGATTGGAATGAGAGGTTCTGCAGCCAACCGCTATAACATTGTGAAAGAAGGTCTGGTTTTAAATTCAGCATTACCAGCCAAGGAGGTAACTCCAAAGTCCTGGCAAGGGCCCTCTCCAAACCTAAAATTATTAATTAGGCAAGATTTTCCTAGAACTGGAGATTTTGCATTTAGGGTAGAAGCATCTAAAGGTTATAATTCCACTTCCATTGAACGACTTATTGATTTAAGGGAAAATAAGCCAGCAAAAGAGTCAAATAGATCATTTTTTGTTGTTGCTAAAGACATTAAGAGAAACAAAGGTTTTGTGTTAATGAAAAATCGTTGGTTAATGCCTAAAGAAGTTGCTAGCTATGTTAATGCTAAATTTGAATATGAAGTACCTAAATCTGGTATATATCAGGTTGATTTGATTCACCCATATGTTAAAAATGATGCAACACCCTCATTTAGAATTGATCTTTTCGATTGGAACGGTGAGGGGATAGTTAGTAGACATTTGAATTTAAATAAAAATTTAAGTGAAAATGAAAAAATTGTCACTCCTGTTACCTTAGTATATCTTTCAAAGGGAGTCCATAAAGGCAGTATTGGTGGTAAGTTTTTTGTTGGATTCAGTCATCTAGTTTTCACACCTCTTCCAGAGGATCATCCACTACCCAAAATCCTTGAAGAAGAGGCAAAAAAAGACAATTCTAAATACGCCTCAACAAATCCATCAATACAGGTCTTTGCTGGTTCAAGAACAGACGATGGGATGGATTATAAAACCTTTGCTTTACCTTTTGAAGTTACCGCTCCGATGGAAAAACCTCAAACTTTTGAATTTACAGGCAGACTAGAAAACTTACCCATTCCATTAGGCAGTGATGATGTAAGTGGAGAACTGGCCAATATACTGACGGTTGGATTATGGAATAATCACCTTGTAAAAGAAAACAGTCTCAAGGGTCCCCCTCTATTAATTAAATCAGTGGAATTCGAGGCCCCCTATTTTCCTATTTGGCCACCAAAAAATCATAAAAGTATATTTTTCGATTCCCCTAACAAAGCAAATACAGAAACATATGCCCGGGAAGTCATCAGCAAATTTATGCAACGTGCTTTTAGACGTCCACTCCAAAGTGGAGAATTAAATCGATATATGGATTTTTGGAGAAATCTTAAAGATGATTTTGAATGTTTTGAAAATGGTATAAAAGAGGTCTTGATTGCCGTTCTTTGTTCTCCAAATTTTATTTATATAGCAACACCTGAAACTCCTGAATCAAATGAAATGGATGACGAGTTTTATCTAGCCTCTAAATTATCCTATTTTTTATGGAATTCGCCTCCAGATGAAATCCTAATTAATTTAGCCCTCGAAGATGATTTACATGATAATCTGTCTGAACAAGTGGAAAGAATGATCAACAGTCCTAAAATTAGCAATATGGTGAATTCTTTTGCTTTTGAATGGTTGCGTTTAGATCGGCACAAAAGTATGGATGTCAATGTGGAAGTATATAAAGATTTTACTCGTTTTATAAAAGAAGATATGTTTAATGAAACCTATCAGTTTTTTGAGTATCTATTAAAGAATAATTTAAACATAATGAACTTTATTGATTCAGATTTCGCTATGCTCAATCAAAATCTTGCAGAATTTTATGGTATAGAAGGTGTAAAAGGAAATGAATTTAGACCGGTAAACCTCCCAGAAAGTAAACGAAGAGGAGGCTTATTATCCCAAGGATCATTTTTGAGTGGTCATTCCGATGGTATTCAAGCACATCCAATAAAACGCGCTGTATGGTTAAAAGAAAAAATTCTGGGAGACCATCCCCCTCCCCCCCCTCCCAATGTGCCAGAATTAGATCCTGAAACACCTGGTTTTGAAAATCTCACATTAAAAGAACAACTGTTTTTACATAGAAATAAGGTTTCCTGCATGGATTGTCATCAAAAAATTGATCCTTTTGGAGTTGTGTTCGAAAATTACGACGCCGTAGGCAGATTTCAATTGACTGCAAAAGAAAAACCAATTGATTCCAGATCTAAGTTGCCAGATGGGGTTGAAGTTCAAGGAATAGAAGGGATTAAAGAATATATTTTAGAATTAAAAAAAGATGATTTTACCAGATCATTGGTGGAAAACCTCTTCGCTTATGCTATTGGTCGTGATGTAAGTTTTGCTGATGAAAAAGAAATTAATAATATTGTAAAAGAAGTAATAGATGACGACTATCGTTTTAGAACAGTTATTGATCAAATCGTTTTGAGTCCATCTTTTTACAAAAAGGAACAAAGTTGGTTTAACAAAATAGCTGGAAGATGAGTAAAAAGCCTTGGCATTTAGATCGTCGTACTTTTCTCAGGGGATTAGGAGTCACTTGTATGCTACCCTATTTTGAAGGTATGGCCATGACAAGCTTTTCAAAACTTGCAGAGCCGATTACCCCCAAGCGTCTATGTTTCCTCTACTTTCCCAATGGAGTTGGGCTGCCCCCTGAAGAAAGTCCTTACTACAAAGATTGGAGTTGGTTTCCCAAAATTCAGGGTACACAATATAGTTTAACAAAATCTTTGTCTCCATTGTCCGCACACAGGGGTGATATGTCAATAATGGGTGGCTTAAGCCACCCCTATAGTCGGAACGTCCTTGGTCATATGGCGGGTGATTCTTTTCTTACCGGTGGTGATTTACGTGGTGAGTATAAAAATAGTATATCTGTAGATCAGGTTGCGGCAGAACAATTGAGTAAACACACACGCTTCCCTTCACTAATTTTATCTACTGATGGTGGTGTCGGCTACAAATCAAGAACATCAACACTCTCGTTTAATTCCTCAGGAAAACCAATGCCTTCAGAACACCTTCAACGTGAAATTTTTGAACGTTATTTCTCCCCCAATGGAGGAAATACTTCATCAGAAAGAAGAAAAAGTATTCACCAAGGTAAAAAGATAGTAGATCTAGTTTTAGAGGACAGTAAAAACCTTAAAAACCGCTTAGGATCTAATGATAAAGCAAAATTGGATGAGTATCTAACATCTCTTAACCAAGTTGAAAAACAGCTCAACAGAAATGAAAAATGGTTAGATGTGCCTATGAAAGAATTCGATTCTAGTTTGATCAATCTTGACGTTGATCCTACAGCCACTCCTGAAGACTATGTCCGCTCAATGATTGATATCATGGTACTCGGATTTCAAACAGATGCCACTAGAGTCATCTCTTATATGATGGCACGTGAGGATGGAATGGGTTTTGGAGATAATTTTCCAAAAATCGCACTTGGTTTACAAGGACATCATACCATTTCACATGATAGACATACTGGACATTGGGAAGAGTGGGGACGACTGGACCAATGGTATGCTAAACAATTTGCCTATTTTATAGATAAAATGAAAAGAACGAAAGACGTTCATGGTTCTTTACTAGACAATACTTTAATTCTATACGGAAGTTCCCAGAGTACTAACCATAATGCAAGAAATTGTCCACTTATTCTAGCAGGAGGATCGAATATGGGAGTTAATCATGGGTCTTACACGAAGTTTGATGAAAAAAAGGAAAGATTATCTAACCTATTTGTCAATATTCTTAACAAGTTGGATATTGAAACAGAAAGTTTTTCAGACAGCACTGGAAAGCTATCAACTTCTATCATATAAAAAAATATAACAATTTTATTAGAAGCTTATTATATACTAATTATTGGTTAAGGAGTTTGTTTAATTCCTCAAAATTGTCAAGAAAAACGTCATCTTCGAAATCATTTGGAATATCAGTCTTAGCGTTTACACTTAAGCATTCAACAATACTATTGAATGATTTTCCAGTAAACTCATTAAAAGCCTTTTCATAACTAATAGTTAAACTGATTTTTTTTGCCATTTCTACCCACACCCTTGCACCTATGAATTCGCTATCTACCAAAACCCCATCACAGTCAAAAATCACGCATTTGTACTTCATTAATTTTGCCCCAACATTATGTAGATTAAAATAGTGACCAAACTAAGGGCAATGGACATATGTTTGGTGTATTTCCATTCACTTAGGTCGACGATTTGTAAATTCTCTATTTTGAATTCTTTACTGATTGGATAAAAATAGGAAATCAAAAACATTACAAAAATGTTGATTAAAAACTCAATTCCCCAGATGTGAATAAAATGAATATCCGTCTTTAAAATAAATGTAGTTGTTATATAAAAAGCCAATCCGATTATTAAAGCTGTTTTGGCCCCCGTTGCTGAAACTCGCTTTAAAAAAAATCCAGCTAAAATAATAGAAGCAATTGGGATAAAGAAAATACCATTTAATTGCTGTAGCATTTGATACAAGCCATCTGGAGCGTTGGCCACCATTGGAGCAACAAGAATAGCAAATACGGCCAAAACAGTTGAGGCCAACTTTCCAACCCTGACCAATTTTTGATCTGAGCTATTGACTCCGATATGTCGTTTGTAAATATCAATACTAAAAATTGTAGCAGCACTATTTAGAACACTATTAAAAGTGCTTAAAACAGCCCCCATAACAACCGCAGCAAATAAACCAACCAAACCAGCCGGTAAAACTTTTTTTATCAATTCAGGATAGATCATATCTTGATTATCGTACAAACTGTCTCCATAATAGTAAAAACCGATAACACCAGGCAAAATAATGATTATTGGAACCAATATTTTCAAAACGCCTGTAAACAAAAGACCTTTTTGTGCTTCAACGAGGTTTTTGGCTCCTAGTGCTCTTTGAATAATGGTCTGATTCATACTCCAGAAATATAACTGATTGATTATTAATCCCGTAAACAAAACCTCAAAAGGCATCACCGAGTCTTTGGCTCCGATGACGTTAAATTTTTCAGGACTATTTTCAAAAACTTTGACTAAACCTGTCAGGGGATTTCCATCACCTATGCTTGCTAAAGCAATAAACGGGATAGCCAATCCTCCAATCAAAAGTCCATATCCATTTATTGTATCTGATATAGCAACAGCCTTAAGACCTCCAAAAATGGCATAAATAGATCCAATAATACCAATCCCAACTACTGTAAGCCAAATACCCTCACTCCTACTGATTCGAAAGACTTCGGATATATTGAATATACTCTCCAAATTGATTGCACCCGTATAGAGTACTATCGGAAGTAGAGTAACCACAAAGGAAATCATTAGAAAAAGAGCAACCAGAGTTCTTGTTGTATTATCAAATCTCTTTTCTAAAAATTGGGGGATAGTAGTAAGCCCCATCTTTAAATACATAGGAACAAAAAAGATAGCTGCTGCTACCAATGCTAGTGCGGAAGTAACCTCCCACCCTATGATGACAAAACCATTCTTATAAGAAGATCCATTCATTCCTATCAGATGCTCTGTTGAAATATTGGTCAATAAAATAGAACCCGCAATTACTACTCCGGTCAAACTTCTTCCTCCCAAAAAATAACCATCTAGTGAATCGAGTTTTTCTTTTCTGAGTTTAGCCCATGAATAAATAGCAACAAATGCAATAAAGGCTATAAAAGTTAAAAAGGTTAACATATTTAGTTTTTATGGATTTAGTTATGAAATCTTTGTTTTTTCTTGTTTTTCAAGCTTTCCTTTTTGGCTTCATCCACAGTTTTCATCTCTGAAACTTCAGCAACAGGAACCTCCCACCATCCGTAACCATCGATCTCCTGATAACGGTCACAAGTCGTATAAATAACGGTTGTTTTATCAATACTTTTGGCTTCTTTAAGGGCGTTGGTTAGGCTAACATAATTAGAGCACTCAATAACGTGTGCGCCTAAACTTCTGGCATTTTCTGCGAAATTAATAGGTAAAGTAGCGTTACTTGTAGTTTCATCACCATCAATTCTTTGGGAAATTTGGTTCCTAAAAAGATATCGTGTTCCAAAACCTTCACTTCCCAAGCTTCTCGATAGTGAGCCGATACTTTTATATCCATCGTTATCAATCAAAACAATGGTAAGCTTAAAGCCCTCTTGGATAGAAGTTACTATTTCTTGAGAAAGCATCAAGTAGCTTCCATCGCCTACCAAAACATATATTTCACGACTTGGATCAGCCATTTTAGCGCCTAAACCACCTGCAATTTCGTAGCCCATACAGGAGAATCCGTACTCCAAATGAAAACTTTTATTGCTTTTTGTCCTCCAAAGTTTGTGGAGATCACCTGGTAAGCTTCCCGCTGCGCTCAATACCACATCATTGTCATCGACAAAATTATTTACTGCACCAATTATTTCTCCTTGACTCATTAGTTTGTTGTGGCGATAATTATAGATTTCTGAAACTTTTTCCTCCCATGAATGGTTGTAATCGGCAGCGCGTTTCTGATAATCCTCAGACACTTGATGGTCTTCCAAAAGATCAACCAATTCTTCCAATACAGCCTTGGCATCACCTTGTAACATCAAACCGCCATGCTTTGCGGCATCAAATTCAGTAATATTGATGTTCACAAATTTGACATTAGGATTCTGAAATGCTGTTTTGGAGGCAGTCGTAAAATCACTGTATCTGGTTCCTAATCCAATAACCAGGTCTGCACCTTCTGAGATTTGATTCGCTCCTGGTGTGCCTGTTGCTCCAACAGCTCCCAGTTGGTGGGGATCATCGAAGCGCAAAGCTCCTTTGCCTGCAAAGGTTTCCGCAATGGGAATATGAGTTTGGTGAACGAGTTTCTTGAGTGTTTCCAAAGCTCCACTATAGTGAACACCCCCACCTGCAATAAGGAGAGGCTGCTCACTTTCTTTGATCATTTCAACTGCGCGTTCTAGTTGATCCAGATCGGGCCTAGGTCTTGCAATACACCAAGTTTTCTTTTCAAAAAAACCTAGGGGATAATCATAAGCTTCTGCCTGAACATCTTGAGGTATGGCAAGGGTTACAGTTCCCGTTTCGGATGGAGAAGTAAGAACTCTCATCACCTCAGGAAGAGCAAATAGAATTTGTTCTGGCCTATTGATACGATCCCAATATTTTGAAATGGGTTTAAAACAATCATTCACCGAGACATCTTGGGAACTTGAAGACTCTAATTGCTGCAAAACGGGAGCAACATTTCTTTTTGCAAAAATATCTCCGGGAATCAACAAGACCGGTAATCGATTAATTGTAGCTCCAGCAGCGGCGGTAATCATATTGGTAGCACCAGGGCCAATAGAGGTCGTACAAATGAACGTACTCAATCTGTTTTTCATTTTTGCATAGGCTGCAGCAGTATGAACCATGGATTGTTCATTTCGACACTGATAATATTTCAAATCATTTTGCTGCTGTATGGCTTGGCCCATTCCCGCAACATTGCCGTGGCCAAGGATTCCAAAACAACCCGCAAAGAATTTATTTTCAATGCCATCACGTTGCACATATTGTTGGTTAAGGTATTTAATCACAGCTTGGGCTACTGTCAATCTGATTGATTTCATTATTTATCTTTTTTATTAATCCATCGTTTTAAATACTTGCTTCATTGATAATCATACTATTTTCCTAGTTTTGGTAAATTTCAGAAACTTTAACAGGTCTATTTTCTTTTATTGATTTAATGGCCGCCAAACCTATAATCAACGATTGCAATCCATCATTTCCATCTACAGGTAAATCGGTTTTGTTGATTAAGGCGTGAACAAAATCTCTTATTTCTATTTTATAAGCATCTGCATATCTTTCAAGAAAAAAGTAAAGTGGCAGTGACCTGTGACTACCCTTACTATTGAAAAGCTGGTGTGTATTGTGGAGATTATTCTCTGCCTTTACCATGCCTTTGGATCCAAAGACTTCTACCCTTTGATCGTAGCCGTATGCAGCCTCTCTACTGTTATCAATTATGGCCATTGTTCCGTCTTCATAGGTAAGAGTTATTACTGCGGAATCTATGTCACCTACCCGAGAAAATTCAGGGTTAATTAGGGCTGCCCCCTTTGCATAAACCTCCACAATTTCTTTATCGACAATAAATCTTGCCATATCAAAATCATGAATACTCATGTCTAAAAACAATCCACCCGACTTTACGACATAACTGATGGGGGGAGCTTGTGGATCACGACTTGTTATTTTTACCAAATGATGTTTTCCGATAGCACCTTCACCCACCAATCTTTTCACTTTTAAAAACTCCTTGTCAAATCGACGATTAAAGCCAAGCATAAGCTTTATACCTTTTGACGATACAAGTTTTAAAACATCTAAGACCCGTCTTAAATTTAAATCCAATGGTTTTTCGCAAAAGACCGCTTTTCCAGCATGAGCGGCAATTTCAACATAATCAGCATGGGTATCAGTGGGAGAAGAGATAACAACAGCATCAATGGATGAATCTTTGATCATTTGTTCATAAGAGCTGAATACATTTTCAATCCCTTTTTGTATGGCAAACTCCCGACCTTCGGAATAGGGATCCATAACTGCAACTACCTCAACTTCATCCATTATAAGAAGATTTTCCAGATGTATTTTTCCAATTCTACCTATTCCTGCAAGAGCAAACTTCTTTTTTTCCATTTTTTTATAATCCTAAAGTTCTTATATACGATCGGTTCGATTGTGCACAAGTTTTTGGATGTCCCATCCCGGGTAAAATGTCCTGTTCAACCACAATCCATTCATCGTAATCCAATTCATTTAATTGGTTGACAATGGCTTTAAAATCGACATTCCCTTTTCCAAGCTCACAAAAAACACCTTTTTTAATAGCATCAAAATAGTCACCATTAGCATCTTTGGAGTTTTGGGCTGCCGTGGGGTTAAAATCTTTAAAGTGAACATGCCACAGACGGTTGGCATATTTTTTAAGTACCGAAGCGGGGTTACCTCCACCGAAAGCAAAATGCCCCGTGTCCAAACACAAACCTATAAGTTCGGGGTCGGTAAGGTTCATCAGTCGATCAATTTCATTTGGTGTTTCGATAAACCCACCACAGTGATGATGAAAAACAGTCTTGATTCCATAAGTTTCTTTGACCGATTTTGCAATTAAATTAGCACCATTTGCAAAATCACTCCACTGTTTTTCTTCCAATTCCATATCCGATTTAATTCTCCCAGCATTTTGAGTTCTTTCGGAATCTTTTCCATTATCATCTGCCAATACAATCAAAGCTTTTTCAAAACCTGCTTCATACATTAGCTTCGCCACTTTCAGTGCAGCTGAAACACCGCTTTGATGTTTATCTTCATTTTTAAGATCAACAGGAACAAAAGCACCTAATAGTTCCAGGTCTCTTTTTTTAATCTCCCTACGCAATTCTTCGGGGGAGGTTGGCATGAACCCCAAATCACCCAATTCTGTGCCTATATATCCTGTCGCTTTAATTTCATCCAAAACTTGTTCAAATCCTATTTCCTCAGATTTCTCTTCCAAGTCAAATTCTAGTGCTCCCCAGGAGCAAGGTGCATTTGCTATTTTAATCATTTTAACTGCATTAAAACTTTCTTGACCAGATATTTGGCCATCGTTCAATAATTACTTTGGTTTGGGTAAAAAATTCAATGGCATGTTTTCCCTGACCGTGAAGATCACCAAAAAAACTATCTTTCCACCCACTGAAAGGAAACTGTGCCATTGGGGCAGCAACCCCAATGTTAATGCCTATATTTCCTGCATCAGCTTCATTTCTAAATTTTCTAGCAGTGGCACCATTACTTGTAAAAAGGCAAGCCATATTTCCATATTGTCCCGAATTTACAAAAGCGATTGCCTCCTCAATTGTTTTCATTGAAATAAGACTCATCACGGGACCAAAAATTTCAGTTTTAATTAATTTTTTATTCAAATTAACATTTTCCAAAATCGTAGGAGAGAGAAAATTCCCCTTTTCATAGTTCGAAACTTCGGTTTTTCGACCATCGAGCAATACAGTTGCCCCTTCGGAAATTCCAAGTTCTATAAGATCCGTTATTCTATTCTTACTTTCCGAGGTAATGACTGGCCCCATACTCACTCCTTTATCCCAACCATAACCTACATTTCTGGACTTAACAGTCTCATATAAAGCATCTTTTAGGTTTCTGTTTTCGTCACCTACTGTGACTATGGTCGAAGCCGCAAGGCATCTTTGTCCGGCACAACCATATACCGAGTCTGCAATGATTTTAGTAGACATTTCAATGTCTGTATCGGGAAGAACGATAACCGGATTTTTGGCTCCTCCTTGAGCTTGTACTCTTTTACCATTGGCTGTTCCCTTGGAGTAGATGTATCTGGCTACCGGTGAACTCCCAACAAAGCTAATCGCTTTGATAGTAGGATGCTCTAAAATTGAATCAACCGTTTCTTTACCTCCATGAACCATACTGACCAATCCTTTGGGAAGATCCAATTGATCAATTAAGGAAAATATCTTCATCATTGTCAATGGAACCTTCTCAGAGGGTTTTACGATAAAAGCATTTCCGGTTGCAATGGCATAAGGCAAAAACCAAAAAACGATCATACTCGGAAAGTTAAAAGGGGTAATACAAGCCGTAACTCCCAAAGGTTGTCTGATCATCATTTCATCTATACCGCTTGCGATGTCTTCAATCACATCACCGGCCATCAAAATCGGAGTTCCACAGGCTACTTCAATATTTTCAATAGCCCTTTGAATTTCTCCAAATGATTCATCTTTTGTCTTCCCGGATTCATCTGTAATGGTTTTAGCAATGTCTTCTATGTTGGTTTCAAAAAGTGACTTTAACAGGTACAAAACCTGTACTCTTTTCATTACCGGAACCTTACTCCATTCCTTTTGCGCAATCTTGGCAGTTTCACAAGCTGTGGTTACGTCAATTGCGGTTGAACTTCCGTAAGGCACTTTTGCTAATAAAGCCTGACTGGCTGGATTGACTACTTCAATGGATTCTTTAGAGCTGCTTTTGACCCATTCACCATTGATATAATTTTTTAATACTTCCATTAATTATTTGTTTATTCTATTATTTATTTAGTTTTATGTTACTACCAATGGAAGTGACTAAAACCCTCCTCTTTCATTGATAAAGGACATAGATTCGTTCAGATAGGGCATGAAATTAGCACATCCTTTTTTGGTAACAACTTGTGCTCCACTGGCATTTCCCATTCTACAAGATTTATACAAATCCCAACCCTGAAGAATTCCATAAATAAATCCACTGGCAAAGGCATCTCCAGCGCCTAAAACATTCAAGATCTCAACGGGAAATCCCGGGACATCTGTTTTCGAACCGCCGGGATAGTGTATACTCGCTCCAGCAGAACCTCTTTTAACAATGAGTTTCTCTATACCCAAAGCCAGTAATTTTTCGATAGAGGAATCTATATCACCTTTAATTTCGGGAGCAGAAATTTGCTGATCTTTAATGGTAACTTGAGAGGTACTACTCATAGTAGCAGCCAAAATTTCTTCCTCTGTTCCAATAGCAATTTTCACTTTAGGGAGTAAAGCCCTAATGGTCAAACCAAATGCACGATAGTCGTGCCACTGATCTGCCCTGAAGTCTAGGTCTAGAAAAACATCAATATCATTTTTATCGGCCACTTCAGCAGCAAAAAAAGTTGCACTTCTCGAAGGTTCAATGTTAAGGGCCGTGCCGTTTAAAAGTATAATTTTGTAGTCATCAATTTTAGCCTTTATGACATCATCAATTTTGATTTGACTATCTGCCGCATTATCTCTGTAATATACCAAAGGAAATTTGTCGGGTGGTTCTATGCCCAAAACGACCGCACTGCTTCTTGTTCCATTGATCGTAGGAATACAATGTGTATTAACCCCTTCATTTTTTAGGAAATTCAAGATGAATGCTCCAACTTTATCATCGCCTACACCTGTAAGTAAACTGGTATTTACACCCAATCTGGCACAACCCACAGCAATATTTAGTGGAGATCCTCCCACAAAGGCATCAAAACCCTTTATATCATTAAAAGGAGCTCCTATATTCTGAGAATACAGATCTATTGAAGATCTTCCAATGGTTAGAACATCGTGTTTTTTTTCAGTCATAATTATTCATTTCAGCTGTTACAAGAGGAAGTCTTTGATCTTGGGAGGCCCATGAATCGTAAATCCATTCATGGTCAGGATCTGTTGTATTGGCCAAACATTGATCTGTTCCTGCCAAAAAGTTTAAATAATAACAATGAAAGCCATGCTCTGCAACTACAGGGTGAAACCCTTTGGGGATCAAAACAACATCATTGTGTTTTGCCCTTACCATTTCATCCAAAGACCTATCTTTAGTGTAGACCTGTTGAATCGCATATGCCTCAGGTTTTTGAAATTTATAGAAATAGGTTTCTTCCTGTATTGGTTCCAACACATTCCCTTTATCGTCTAATATTCTTTCATCGTGCTTGTGGGCGGGAAATGAACTCCAATTCCCGGATGGGGTATATACTTCTCTGGAAACAATTTTACTGCAACCAAAACCGGGAGGAACTAGATCATTGAATTGTCTTGTGGCATTATCTCCGCCAAAAATTACGACTTGTGTTTCTTCGGGGGTTACAAATTTTGCAGGAAAATCCTCATCTGATTTACACCAACCGTAGGCAATATCCAAAACTTCACTGGTTGCAATCAATTTAAATTCTGAATGAGGAGGTAAATAAAGTGTATGAGCAACACCGCTAAACACGTCCTTTCTTCCATTTTTTGTTTCCCATTCCCCTCTATTACTGCTGAGCTTATAATTACCACTCAGAAGGACGACTACCATTTCGTTGTCTTCTGTGTTGTGACTCCAAACACTTTGATTTTTCATCTGTCTTGCTTCAAAACTCAGGTATTCCCATTGGGCTGACCCAGGAGTAACTCTTTGATAAATTTCGGAGGAGATATTTGGTTTTTGGACTAAAGGTGAATCAAGTTTCATATGTTTTTTTCTAATTGAAGTGATTGGCTTTTCCAGTAGCCTTTAGGAGATCAAATTTTTCTAGCATAAATTTTTCATACGCTTCAACGTATTGTTTTCCAGGAATTATTGGATCAAATTGATCGGGATTATTTTTAAAAAACTCCCGATGGACTCTTGCCCATAATATCCTTGTATCAGTAGCAATATTTATTTTACATATACCATATGATATGGATTTAACGATCTCTTCCGGGGCAACACCAGAGGCTGTTTTGTCAAGCTCACCTCCGCAGTTGTTAATTTTATTTACTTCATCAAGGTTCACAACCGAACCTCCATGTAGAACTAGAGGAAACTTGGGAAGTAGATTTTGGATTTCTTGGAGTATATCAAATTGAATTCCTTGACCTCCGGAAAATTTATAAGCACCATGACTGGTTCCAACTGCCACAGCAAGACTATTACATTGGGTTTCATTTACAAACTGGAGGGCCTCATCGGGATTGGTGTATTTCGCCATTTTTTCGTTCACAGAAATATCATCCTCTACACCACTTAGTACACCCAATTCGGCTTCTACAAAAACATACTTTGCTTTTGCCTTTTCAACTATGGCATTGGTTCTTTTTACGTTTTGATGGAAATCATCATGAGAAGCATCAATCATGACTGAATTGTATGATCCGGATTCGATGGCATCAAACACATGGGATTCTATACCGTGATCTAAATGGACGGCATATCTAGTCTTGGGATAAATTTTTGCCGCTGCACTAATCATACCCATAAGCATTTTGGGATGCGCATAGTTTCGGGCAGCTGGAGTAATTTGAACAATAAAAGGCGCATTGGCTTTTTCCCCTGCACGAAAAAGAGCATGAATCTGTTCCATGGTAAAAACATTGACAGCTGCTATTGCATAACGTGAATAACATTTTTGAAACAAAATACTGGGGTGAATTAGCATTTAAGTAAATAATAATAGGGTTATATAGCTAGTGTAAATTTAAATTTATCTGTACATAATATAACTAATACACACTAAAAAATTAAATCCCTTAATTTTAATTAAACATTTTTATACTTAAATTTAAAACTTTACCTAATAAGAAATTAAAAGCTAAATCATTTGAGAATTATAATTATATTTTTAAGTGTTATCTCTTGCCAAAATATTGCTGAGAAAAAGAAACCTAACATTATCTTAATTATGACTGATGATCAAGGTTGGGGACAAACAGGCTATTACAAGCATCCTGTTTTGGATACTCCTAATCTTGATCAAATGGTAAAAAACGGTCTTCGTTTTGATCGCTTTTATGCAGCATCACCAGTTTGCTCTCCAACACGAGCAACTGTATTAACAGCGAGGACAAATGACCGAACAGGTGTTTTTTCATGGGGATATGCTCTTAGGAGACAGGAGAAAACATTGGCTTCAGCTTTGCAAAAAGTTGGTTATTCTACAGGACATTTTGGAAAATGGCATTTAAATGGTCTTAGTGGCCCAGGGGTTCCAATATTTAAAGACGATAGTCATCATCCAGGTGTATTTGGATTTGATCATTGGCTATCAGTTAGTAATTTTTTTGACATCAATCCATTAATGAGTGAAAATGGTTCATTTGTTGATTTAAAAGGTAGTTCCTCTGAAATAATTGTTAAAAAGGCATTAGAGTTTATTGAAGAAAAAAGTAATCAAAACTTGCCCTTTTTTACCGTTATTTGGGATGGATCTCCACATATTCCTTTTATGGCAAGTGAAAAGGATCGAAATAAATTCCAAAACTTAGACAAAAGAAGTCAACTTCACTATGGAGAACTAGCAGCATTTGATAGAAGTATAGGCATTTTAAGAGAACAACTTAGAAAACTTGATTTAGCAGAAAACACCATTATATGGTATTGCAGTGATAATGGTGGTTTAACTGAAATTTATCCTGAAACAGTTGGAGGGTTAAAAGGTTCAAAAAACACAATTTGGGAAGGAGGATTAAGGGTTCCTGCAATTATTGAATGGCCAAGTGTAATTAAACCTAGGATAACAAGTTATCCTGCATCAACTATGGACATTTTCCCAACAATCGCTGAAATTGTTGGCTTATCTGAAGCTGATTTTATAAAGCCAATTGATGGAATAAGCATAAAGTCAATTTTCGATAATGATATTAAAAAACGTCATAATAAAATCCCATTTAGATATAAAGATCAAGGGGCGTTATTAGATAACAATTTTAAATTAATCGCAACAAGTATTAAAAAAAATAAATTTGAATTATACAATTTGAAAACTGATCCTAGAGAAAAACAGAATCTAGCAACTGAAAATACTATTCTCTTTGAAGAGATGAGAAGCGAATTCTTGCATTGGAATCAGAGTGTAGATTCCAGTATGTCTGGGAGAGATTATCCTGAAAGAAAAGTCCTGAAAAACCCAGAATCACATTATTGGAATAAAGATAATCGGTATGAACCATTTTTTCAGGAATGGATTAAACGCCCTGAATATAGAGAGCAAATATTGAGAGTTAGATAAAGGGTAAAGAATACAATTATAAATAATAAATATGTTCATTCCAAAAAATAAACTTTACACTATTATAATAGGCGTTTATTTAATTATAATTTCTTGTAAGACATCAAGGCAGGATAGTTCTCCAAACGTTTTAATTATACTTGCAGACGATCTTGGGTGGTCACAATTAAGCTGCTACGGAAGTGATTTCTATGATACTCCAAACATAGATAAATTGGCTCAAACAGGAATTAAATTTACTAATGCTTACAGTTCCGCTTCAATTTGCTCTCCTACACGAGCTGCGATTATGACGGGTAAATATCCCGCTCGTATAGGCTTGACTGATTTTATTCCTGGAAATTCTCCAAAAAACAAGCCCCTATTAACACCTGATAATTGGCAAAGATTTTTACCATTGGATGAAATCACAATAGCTGAAAAAATTAAATCCTCGGGATACGCCACAGGATTTTTTGGAAAATGGCATTTGAGTCAGGAAAAACAACCTCCTAAATCATTGTTGCACAACCCAAATATGCAAGGTTTTAGTGAGTCTTTTGTTACCTATAAACCCTCTAAAAATTTAATTCAACAGTGGCAGGCTGAAAATAAAGATTTTCATAATGTTGACACAATAACTAAAAGAGCATTAGACTTTTTGAATCAATATCAGAAATCTCCTTTTTTCCTCTTTTTATCACATAACACTATTCATGATCCATTAATCGAAAATGAAAAATCAATTAACAAGTACCGAAACAAAGATGGTTCAGAAAAAAACCAAAATAATCCTATAATTGGCGCAATGATTAAAACGCTTGATAAGTCTGTCGGTCAAATAGTTAAGAAGCTTGAATCTCTGAAATCACTAGATAACACCATAATAATATTCTACTCTGACAATGGTGGCAAACATGCTCACGCTTCACAAAAGCCTTTCAGAAAAGGCAAAGGATGGCTTTATGAAGGTGGGATTAGAGTTCCTCTTATTATATCATGGCCAAAAAAAATTAAAAAGGCTTTTAATTCTGATATAATGATAAGTTCTATTGATCTTATGCCAACAATTTTAAAGGTTACCAATTTTGACCTTAAGAACAAAAATGAATTTGATGGAATTGACATTAGTCCAATTTTCACAAATCAAACTATTGATATTAATCGTGATGAGCTATTTTGGCATTACCCTCACTATCACAATGGATCTGGAATGAAACCAGCCAGTGCTATGCGATGGAAAAATTATAAACTTATTGAATGGCACGAATCTACTCTTTTAAACAAAGAGGGACAAATAGAGTTGTACAATTTGGAAGCAGATCCAGGTGAGAAAATAAATTTATCCGAACAAGAACCAGTAATTGCTCTTCAAATGAGAACTAAATTAAAAGACTGGATAAAAGAAATAGATGCAAAAATGCCCACTATAAATTATAAGTTATCAAAATATAAATAAAAGTTTTTTTTAGCTCTTTTAATTCTTTTATAGCTTTTTGATAGTTTGGAGTATAAAGGAACTGGTGCAAGACAGATGTATGATAGAAG
>CAJWLL010000012.1 GCA_913043275.1 uncultured Flavobacteriaceae bacterium
GAACCGCTGTACAAGCTTTTGCAGAGCTCTGCCTAGCCACTCGGCCACGATGCCTTGCGGTAAAAATACTAAATTTTAAGCTTTTTAAGGCTTACCCTTACCCTTTTAAACGCACACACACCTCACTAACATCGCCGCCTATGGGTGGGTTTTGTTTGGCAACTGAAACCTCTACGCTCACCACCCCAGGAAATTGTTTCAATATTCTGTCTATTATGCGTTGCGCAACATGCTCCAGCAATTTGGAAGGAACTAACATCTCTTCTTTTACAATCTTATTGAGCGATACATAATCTACCGCGTCTTCAAGTGTATCAGATTTAGCCGGCTTTACCATATCTACTTCAACCTCTAGGTTCACAATATAGTCACTTCCAATGCGCCCCTCCTCCTCCATGCACCCATGAAACGCATATACCTTAATATCGTTTACCATAATTTTTCCCATCTCTGAGTTTTCGACAAATATATAATAACACTCTAATTATATTTAAAGAATCAAGCTTTTAATATCTTTGAAAAAAGTCAAGATGTCAGAAAAGAACCTCAATTTTATTGAACACATTATAGAAGAAGATATCAGCTCAGGCCTACCACTGGCAAAACTTAGATTTAGGTTCCCACCCGAACCTAATGGACACCTTCACATCGGACATGTCAAAGCCATTTGCTTAAATTTTAATTTGGGAAACACCTACAATGCACCCGTAAACCTTAGGTTTGACGACACTAACCCAGCCAAGGAGGAAGCCCAATATGTAAAGGCTATAAAAAAAGATATTGAGTGGCTGGGCTTCCAATGGGATAAAGAATGCTATGCTTCTGATTATTTTCCACAACTTTTCTCCTGGGCTAAAGACTTGATTAACAAAGGTTTAGCTTATATTGATTCTCAAACTTCTAAGCAAATATCTAAACAAAAGGGTACGCCTACTCAGCCCGGGAGGAATAGTCCTTTTCGAGACCGCTCTGTAGATGAAAATCTAGCGATCTTTCAAGAGATGAAGGCAGGCAAACACCAGGAGGGGTCTCATGTGCTCAGAGCAAAAATTGACATGTCCGCACCAAATATGCTCTTAAGGGACCCCGTTATGTATAGAATAGTCTACAAAACCCATCATCGTTCGGGAGATGATTGGTGTATCTATCCTATGTATGACTGGACTCACGGAGAATCAGATTATATCGAACAGGTTTCTCACTCATTGTGTTCTCTCGAATTCAAGCCCCATCGCGAACTTTATGATTGGTTTCTAGATGCACTGTCCCCCTTGGACACTATCCGACCCAAACAAAGGGAATTTGCCAGGCTGAACCTTTCATACACAGTCATGAGCAAGAGAAAATTAAAAGCGCTGATTGACCAATCTTATGTGTCTGGATGGGATGACCCTAGAATGCCCACCATAAGTGGATTGAGAAGAAGAGGCTACACTCCAGAATCCCTCCAAAACTTTGTCAATACTGCCGGGGTAGCAAAAAGGGATAACCTAATAGATGTATCGCTTTTGGAGTTTTGTGTCCGCGACCACCTAAACAAAATTGTTCCAAGAGTAATGGCGGTATTAAACCCAGTCAAGCTAACTATAAAGAATTATCCAGAAGGGCAAACCGAAGTGCTCAAAGCCGAAAACAATCCCGAAGATGAAAATGCAGGATTTAGAGAAGTTCCTTTTTCCCGATGCTTATACATAGAAAGAGAGGACTTTAAGGAGGAAGCCAACAGAAAGTTTTTTAGGTTGACCCTGGGCAAAGAAGTTCGTCTAAAAAACGCATACATCATTAAAGGAGAAGACGTTTTAAAAGATACTGAAGGCAACATTACCGAAATCATTTGTAGCTATGATCCTTTGAGTAAGAGTGGTTCCCGCACAGAGGAAAGCCAAAGAAAAGTCAAAGGAACCCTACACTGGGTCTCCAGAGCAGACGCACAACCCATCAAGGTGAATATGTATGACCGTTTGTTTTGCGTTGAAGAGCCTGACAAAAATAAAGACGAAGACCCTGCTCAGTTCATCAATCCAGATTCGTTCAGTCAAGTCCAAGGTTACATAGAACCCGCAGTGGTTAGTGCATCTGCAGGTGAGAAATTCCAATTCCAACGATTGGGGTATTTCATTCTAGAAGAAAAAAGAGACGAACATTTGCTCTTTAACAAGACCGTTGGTCTGAGAGATACCTGGAAAAAAAGCTAGTCTACTCCCCTTCCGCTTTTCCTTTATTCTGCTTCTTCTGGTTTTCTATTTTCATCGCTTCACCGATCTGGTTACTAGCAGTGAAGGATGCCACCATATTATTCAGCATTTCACTTCCGGCCTGTGGCGAATTAGGCAATAAAATCAGATTGCTATTGGTTTCTTCACCGATGGACTGTAGGGTGTCGTAATGTTGGGTAACCACGATGAGTGCCGATGCCTCTTGAGAATTAATTCCCACATTGTTGAGAACATCAACGGACTCTTCAAGTCCCCTAGCAATTTCTCTTCTTTGGTCAGCGATTCCTTGTCCCTGAAGTCTTTTGCTTTCTGCTTCCGCTTTAGCCTTTTCAACAATTAAAATCCTCGCTGCATCACCTTCGTACTGGGCGGCAATTTTTTGACGTTCAGCGGCATTGATCCGGTTCATGGCCGTTTTTACTTCTCCGTCAGGGTCGATGTCCGTAACCAATGCTTTGATGATGTCGTAACCATAGTTGATCATTGCATCATTTAACTCCCCTTTTACTGCATTGGCGATTTCATCTTTTTTCTCAAAGACATCGTCAAGCCTCATTTTAGGAACAACAGCCCTAACCACATCAAACACATAAGAGGTAATCTGATCTTGGGGAAAGTCTAGCTTATAAAAGGCATCGTAGACATTATTGGCTAGTATCTTGTATTGAACAGAGACCTTCAGTTTTACAAAAACATCATCTTTGGTTTTGGTTTCAACGATCACATCCAATTGAAGAATCCTCAAGCTTACCCTTCCTGGTATTTTGTCAATAATCGGGATTTTAAAGTGGAGTCCCGGTTTTCGAATGGCAATGAATTTACCAAATCTTTCGATCACTGCTGAAGTCTGTTGTTTTACAACAAAGATCCCCGAGATCAATAAGAGTAGAATTAAAAAAATAATTATATAAGTAGATAGGTCCATGATTTATTAATTTTGGTGATTAAAAAATTTTTCAAGTCTTCTTAAAGTTATCTCATTTCCCAAGATCTCGCAAACACTAAAAATATCGGGTCCACTTAAATTACCCACAATGGCCAATCTTAAACTTTGCATGATTGCTCCAAAAGGGATTCCCTCCTTTTCATTCCACTCCTGAATTTTGGATTTCCATTTTTGTACATCAACACCTTCTTTTATCATTTTGCAAAATTGTTCGATAATTTTTTTGGGCTGGTGCTTTTGAATTTTGTTCATCACATTTTCATCGAATTCAGCAGGGTCTTTCAAAAACAGTTCAGATTGGGTTTTTAGCTCCTCCAGTAAAAACAATCGATCTCTAAGAAGGGCGTAGACGTCGCTTTTCTTTTTTTTCGACCACGTGTTCGGAAGGCATTCCAAAAACTCTGGAAAACGCTCGAAAATAATTTTTTCATCAGTAAATCCCAAAAACTTGTGATTGATCCACCTCGCTTTTTCAAAATCGAACTTCGCCCCTCCCTTTTGAATTTTTTCGGCATCAAAAATTTTTACTAAAGCATCCATTTCAAAAAGCTCTTCATCGGTTCCGGGGTTCCACCCCAAAAGTGCCAAATAGTTCATCAGGGCCTCAGGCAAAAATCCCCTTTCTTTAAATCCTTTTAATTCTTTCCAAACCAATGGAAAAACAGGCAAACCCATTTCGTTTCCATCTCTTTTTGACAGTTTCCCTTTTCCTTGTGGTTTCAATATCAACGGCAAATGCATAAAATCGGGTGCACTCCATTCAAATGCATCATAAATTAGTTGGTGCAATGCAAGTGATGGTAACCACTCCGCTCCTCGAATTACATGTGTGATCTCCATCAAATGATCGTCAACAACATTGGCAAAGTGATAGGTAGGCATGCCATCTGCTTTCATCAATATCTTATCATCAATTTCCTCACTTGGCACTTCGATAAACCCCCTTATGCCGTCCTTAACTTTTATGATTTTTCCGCCATTTACTTTTAGTCTTATCACATAAGGCACTTTTTTTACTAATTCTTCGGTAGTTTCACTGGTCAGGCTCAGAGCGTTTCTGAGCTCCATCCGATTATGGAAACCATACTTAAAGGTTTTCTTTTGCTGTTCGTGCTCTGATCTTATACCAGAGAGTTCATCGGCTGTGTCAAAAGCATAATAGGCCTGCCCTTTGTCAATCAATTCCTTAATATATTTATGATAGATGTGTTTCCTTTCACTCTGTCGGTAGGGTCCGAAATCCCCTGGTTTTACTGGACTTTCATCCGGTTGAAGACCACTCCAATTCAAGGCCTCTATAATATACTCTTCTGCCCGTTCTACCTTACGATTCTGGTCGGTATCTTCAATTCTTAAGATAAATTTCCCCTTGTTCTTTTTGGCAAAGAGGTAATTGTATAAAGCTGTTCTTAACCCTCCAATGTGAAGGGCGCCTGTAGGACTGGGGGCAAATCTAACGCGAATACTCATCCTTTTTTTTTTCAAAGATAACATCAAGCACTACCCTAATGAAATTATTTGTTTTTTCTTTGTTCTATATTTGCAAAAAAAAGCTTGATTCGGTTCAACCACGATAAATTTTTAGCCTTATCAGAGGTAGATTTGGCGCTTTGGCTCAACATTATTGCGGAGCAGGAGGGATATACTGTTGAAGAATTAGAATATAATTTTGTCGACTTAGATACCATGCTCTCCCTCAACCAAGAATACCTCAATCAAGATGCCGATACTGATATTATCACTTTTGATTACACCGAATCCAAGGTGATCAAGGCAGAAGCCTATATTTCAGGCGATACTTTAAGAAAAAACGCTAAAACACATGAACAAACTATTGAAAATGAGATTCTTAGGCTGCTTTGTCATGCTTTACTCCATTGTTTGGGCTATAATGACAAGACAAATAACCAAAAACAAATTATGCGCTTGAAGGAAGAAGACTGTATAAATTTGTTCCACGTGAAACACTGATATGTTTGAAGGAGTATATGATGTAGTAGTAGTTGGCGGTGGGCATGCCGGAGCCGAAGCCGCCGCGGCAGCCTCTAATATGAGCTCAAGAACCCTTTTGGTTACAATGAATTTACAAACCATTGGGCAGATGTCTTGTAACCCAGCTATGGGAGGAATTGCCAAAGGTCAAATCGTGAGAGAAATCGACGCTCTCGGTGGATATAGTGGAATTGTCTCAGATGAATCCGCCATACAGTTCAAAATGCTCAACCAGTCCAAAGGACCTGCCATGTGGAGTCCAAGGGTACAGTCCGATAGAATGCTCTTCGCCAAAAAGTGGAGGGATCTTTTGGAAAAAAAACAAAACTTAGACTTTTATCAAGACACGATAAAAGATATAATTGTAAACGATGGAAAGATCGAAGGGGTTGTCACTTCTTTAGGAATTCCCATTCGCTCCAAAAGCGTCGTTTTGACCAATGGTACTTTTTTGAATGGCCTTATCCATATTGGAGAAAAAAACTATGGGGGTGGTCGCGCAGGTGAAAAAGCCTCTACCGGTCTAACCCAAAGTCTGGAAAGTCTGGGCTTTGAATCAGGACGTATGAAAACTGGAACCCCACCGCGGGTCGATGGTCGTTCTTTGAATTATGAAGCTATGGAAGAACAAGCAGGAGACAAAAACCCCGCAAAATTTAGTTACAGCTCCACTACTCCACTTAAGCAACAGCGAAGCTGTTATATTACTCATACCAGCCCTCAAGTCCATGAACTGCTTCGAAACGGCTTTGATCGCTCACCTATGTTTAATGGTAACATTCAGAGTACAGGACCGCGATATTGCCCCTCTATAGAAGACAAGGTCAATCGTTTTGCAGACAAATCACGACATCAGATTTTTGTAGAGCCCGAAGGCTGGGATACCGTAGAGGTTTATGTCAATGGCTTTTCGACCTCTCTTCCCGAGGACATTCAATACCAAGCACTTCGTTCTGTCAACGGTTTTGAACATGTAAAATTTTTCCGACCCGGTTATGCGATTGAATATGATTATTTTCCTCCGACACAGCTAAAAATCAGCTTGGAGACCAAGTTGGTATCCGGACTGTTTTTTGCTGGGCAAATCAATGGAACCACCGGTTATGAAGAAGCGGCTTCTCAAGGCCTGATGGCAGGAATCAACGCCCACCTTAAAATCAACCAAAAAGATCCTTTTGTCCTCAAAAGAAATCAAGCCTATATCGGCGTATTGATTGATGATTTGATTACAAAAGGCACGGAGGAGCCTTATAGAATGTTTACCTCCAGGGCAGAATATCGAACCCTTTTGCGCCAAGACAATGCTGATTTAAGGCTTACCCCTTTGTCTTATGATCTGGGATTAGCCAAACAAGGACGCATGAAGGCCGTAGAAGAAAAAGCCTCTAAAACCAAAGAATTGGTTCACTTTTTCAAAACCCAAAGCTATGTTCCGACAGAAATAAACCCCATACTTGAAAAAAAGAACTCTGCACCGGTAAAACAATCCGATAAACTCTGTAAAATTATATCTCGCCCCCGATTAAGCAGAAAAGACTTAGCAGAAATTCCTTCTGTTAGTAAATTTATCAACGAACAACATATCACGGATGAGGTTTATGAGCAAGCCGAGATTCAGATTAAATACTCTGGATATATAGAGAAGGAAATGGCCAACGCAGAAAAGCTTAACCGTCTTGATCATATAAAAATCCCCGATGATTTTGATTACGAGGTGCTTGCCTCGCTTTCCCACGAAGCCAAAGAAAAACTGAACTACATCAAGCCCACCAATCTATCTCAGGCTTCAAGAATTAGTGGGATCAATCCTAGCGATATTAGTGTACTTATGGTTAAGTTGGGTCGATAATTGTTCCACGTGGAACTCACTATGAATAAAAAAAACAATAATAAGATATTACAAGCCACGGACCATCTGGTCAGCGGGGAGTCGTTTTCAATTCACTGGGATCCAGTTCACCGTAGGGCCTGGACAGAGGTTGAGAATTTGGACTCGCTTGACGTCTATTACGAATCTTCTGACTACATCTCTCATCGCTCAAAACCCGATTCACTCATTTCTCTCTTGTACGTTTGGTCCAGAGGCTTTATGTTGACCTATAAACACGCCCTTCTCAAAAAGCATCTTCAACCAAATTGCCATTTGCTGGATATCGGCTGTGGTACGGGTTCTTTTTTGGCCTTTATGAGTAAAAAAGGATTTAAAGTTTCTGGCATCGAAAGAAATGTAAAAGCAAGAAGCATTTGCCTTGAAAGCAACATAGACGTTCAGGCGACCGAGGCGGAATTGCATCCCGAAAGTTTTGATGCCATTTCCCTTTGGCACGTTCTGGAACATTTACCCCATCCCGAAAACAGCATTAACAAATATAGAAATTTACTCAAACCGGCCGGCCTTTTGGTTGTTGCAGTTCCCAATTTTGAAAGTCACGACAGTAAACATTATCAACAAGATTGGGCGGCATTGGATGTGCCTAGACATTTGTGGCACTTCACCTCTAAAGGCTTGATAAAGTCCGCTAAGGGTGTCGGATTCGATCTGATCAAAAAAAGAGCATTAGGATTGGATGTTTTTTATATCTGCTATCTTTCTGAAAAACACAGGGGGAAATCATTCCCTTTCCTCAGGGGAACCCTAAAAGGCGTATGGTTTTCGCTCAAAGCTTTTTTTACCGGAAAGCACTCTTCTTGCGTTTATATTTTTATGAAACAGCCTCCTTAGCGTTTAAAAAACGTGTCATTGCCAAAGCAAAGTGAGTGAAGAGAATTTTAGGATTGGCATTACGTTCTAAATAATAGGAGGTGTCCTCGAGCAATCTTACAATATAGGTCAAATTGGAACTGTGAACATAAGGAGCAAACTTTCGAATGTCGAACTCAGAATGAATTTTAAGATTACACAAGGCTTCAGATTGATATGATATCAGTATGGCTTGACGGATAAACTCTAGGGCGTAAACCAAAAAAGCTTTTTGTTTTTCTCGCTCAAGCTCGGCAACCTGATCTGCCCATTGAATCAAATCAATGACAATGGCCTTATTTGCCCGCGCCTTAAATGTTATCCTCAGACATTGAATCCAAAGTTTTTCAAAATTAAGCATGTGACCCGGAGTGTTCAGCTCCTCTAAGACCTTACGCCAACTTCCTCTGCTAGAAGATAATTTTTGAGGTGCGTCCGAACTGGACTTCAATTTTTGAAGTCCAGTTTTGATGTCTTCAAGAATTAAAGGCGTCAACTTCACCTCCTGACAACGAGACACCAAGGTGGGTAACATTCCTTCAGTTTGATCACAAACCAGCAGAAAAAAGCTTTTTTTGGGAGGTTCCTCCAGTAGTTTTAGTAATTTATTGGAAGCATTTTCTGATAATTTATCCGCACCGAACACTACCATTACTTTGTTTCCGCCATCGTGTGCCTTAAGGTACATCTTGTGATGCATCTTTGCGACTTCGTTGACTCCAATAATCCCTTGCTTGTTTCCGGCCTCCAATTGATGAATCCAGTCTTGAGTAGATCCATAAGGGTGGTGAAGGATAAAATCATTCCAAACAGCTTTGTAATTATCCGAAACGGGCTTTGAGCCGGCCGATCCTTTATTGACTACGGGATATACAAAATGTAAATCGGGATGCTCCAATAACTTTTGTGATGGAATTCCATTATTTTCTGCAGTTTCAAGACCGCTGAATCCATGCACTAAACCCAAAGCACTATAAAGGGCTAAAGGAAGCCCCCCAAACCCTTTAGAGTCAATAAACAACTGACAATGAGGCATTTGACCTTCATGAACCATCTGTTTTAATTGATGTTTTAACCCCTTTTGCCCGATGATTTCACTTGAGTACATGTTGATTTTGATCCTAAAAAAGATAAAAATAATCAATCCTTTTGGATTTCACTTTCTTCCCAAAAATTATGTTTTCAATACGGTCAAAACCTTTGCTCAAAGGTATAAAAAAGGTATTTTTGACAAAAATTATAACATGAGAACCCTTGCAAATCAAGACTTTTCAAATCGTAGAGTCATTGTTAGAGTAGACTTTAACGTTCCGATTGACGACCAATTTCAAGTGACCGATTCTACAAGGATCACAGCGGCCAAAGAATCCATAGATTACATTATTAATCAAGGCGGCAGTTGTATCTTGATTTCACACTTGGGCCGACCTAAGGGCAAAGACCCAAAATTGTCATTGTCTCACATTGTGAGTAAAGTAGAAGAAATTCTCCAAGTTCCTGTTACTTTTTTCGGCGACTGTGTTGGCACGACTGCAGAACAAGCCGCGGCTTCCATTGCTCCCGGAAGTGTTATTCTTATGGAAAACCTACGTTTCTATAAAGAAGAAACCTCAGGAGATTTGGTCTTTGCAGAAGGACTATCCAAACTTGGGGACATTTATGTCAACGACGCTTTTGGAACAGCACACAGGGCCCACGCCTCTACTACCATCATTGCCCAATTTTTTAAGAAAGATAAATTTTTTGGCAGACTGCTAGAAAAGGAGGTCAAGGCAATAGAAAAAGTCATGAAGTCAGAAAAAAAACCCGTTCTTGCAATTTTGGGGGGAGCCAAGGTTTCCTCCAAAATCACCATCATCGAGAACATGTTAGATAAGATTGATCATTTGATCATCGGAGGAGGGATGGTGTATACTTTTGCCAAGGCGCAAGGAGGAAGCGTAGGTCAATCGATTTGTGAGGATGAATATTGTGATTACGCCTTGGAGCTCCTAGAAAAAGCCAAATCAAAAGGGGTTGAAGTGCACCTTCCGATAGATGTAATTATTGCAGACGATTTTTCTAATGATGCAAACCGAAAGGTCTGTAAAGTAGGTCAAATTCCAGACGATTGGGAAGGGTTGGATGCAGGTCACGAAACCCTTAAAAAGCTCTATAATGTCGTAATGCAGTCCAAAACTATACTGTGGAACGGCCCCATTGGCGTGTTTGAATTTGAAAACTTTTCAATGGGAACTATCACTTTGGGAGAGTATATTGCACAAAGCACTGCGGCAGGAGCCTTTTCTTTGGTAGGAGGAGGAGATTCTGTGGCTGCAGTTAAGCAATTCGGATTTGAGGATAAAATGAGCTATATTTCTACTGGTGGTGGCGCTATGCTAGAAAGTCTTGAAGGAAAAATTCTGCCAGGGATTGCTGCCCTATTGGAATAGGACTTAATATCATGAAAAAAGCGCTATTTTTTGTTTTCACCATCTTCATTACATCTTGTAAGGAGCAAAAAACCAAGTTCAGGTATTTGCCTGACTCTAACGCCAAAATCAACCATTTGACGGTTGTGATGCCCCAAAAAAGTTGGGCGGGAGCTTTGGGGAAAAAAACTCGCGAATTGCTAGAAAGCCCTTATGAAGGTTTGCCTTTCGACGAACCTCAATTTACACTTAAGTATTTACCCCCAAAGGCTTTTACAGGTTTTGCCAGAAATAGCAGAAATATCCTTTGGTTTGTAAAAGACACCCTTGCTAGATTCCAACTTTTGGAGGACTTAGTCGCACAACCCCAGATAGTGGCTAAGCTATCGGGTGAGGAAGATGAAGTACAAGCCTATTTTTTTGAGGAAAACATTAACCTTTTTAAAGCTGTGTTGACGGAAAAAGAACGCGAGGAAAAAATCAGAAGGATCAAAAAATCTCCCTCCAAAGATCGTAATCTACAGAGACGATTTAATATATCGTTGGTCTATCCGACAGCCTATAAGACAGTAAAGGACACCACCAATTTTGTTTGGATTCAAAAAGACATTGCAAATGGACACATGAACTTTGTTGTCTATAGCCTTCCCCTTTCAGGATTAAGGGGAAATGTAAAAAAACGTATCCCAGAAATCAGGGATTCCATTGGAAAAATATATATTCCAGGCAGACTCAAAGGTTCTTATATGATTACTGAAAAGGCATATCGCCCATATTTCTACAAGATAAACAAGGAGGGAAGACTAACCTATTTGACCAAAGGAACTTGGGAGGTTAGCAATGATTTTATGGCAGGACCTTTTGTCAACTATTCGATAAAAGACACCCTAAGAAAGAGATGGATAGTAATCGAGGGGTTTGTTTTTGCCCCAGCATCTAGCAAAAGGGATCAGATGTTTGAAATCAGCACAATTTTAGATACAGTAGTTTTTGAGTAAGCTACTCCTTATCTATCTTTGAGTCGGATTTATTTTCGTCTTCTTTGGTAGCATTTTTAAATTCTTTGATACCGCTCCCCAACCCCCTCATCAATTCAGGAATTTTTCTGCCGCCAAACAACAAAAGGATAACAACAACAATGAGAATGATTTGTGGTGCACCGATCATACCTAAAGAGTAGATTATTGAATAAATAGTTTTATAATTTTAATCAAATATAATTAATTATTCAATGCAATCTAAATTTCTTTAATTGGCCTTTAATTTATTATTAAGGGTAAACACTATCTTTGTTTTTAATGGATAAAGAAAAAAAAAAGAAACGTCTCTGGGTTCAAAGCTTATTGAACCGTTATCGGATGGTTGTTATCAATGAAACCACCTTTGAGGAAAAATTTTTCATTAGAATTTCACAATTTAACATTATTGTATTTATTCTCCTCTTTGTTACCATAATTGCAGTTGGGTCTTTTTTCTTATTAGCCTACACCCCGCTTAAGAATTTTATTCCAGGCCATACGAGCTTATTTATTAGAAAAGAGGCAATCAGAAACAGTTTTTTACTAGATTCTCTTAGTGTTGAATTTGAAAAACAAGAGCGTTTTATAAAATCCATTAAAAGCGCTTTAACTGGAGATATCAATTGGGAAGAAAATTCTTTACTCGATGGTCAAAGGCAGTCGCCTGAGCTAATTAAATCGGATAACGCAATGTCCGAGGCAGATTCCTTATTGCGTATAGAAGTCATCCAGGAAGATAAATATAATGTAATCCCTAATGACCTGAGTAATGTAAATTATCTTCTTTATCCCCCTGCTGTTGGACCTGTTTCTCAGAAATACAACGCTGATAAAAGACACTTTGCAGTAGATATTGCATTGGAACAGAATGCCCCGATTATGTCCGTAGCCCATGGTACCGTTATTTTTTCTGAATGGACTGCCGAAACGGGACATGTAATCATTGTTAAACACGATTATGGATTATTGTCAGTTTACAAACACAATTCCTCCTTGGAAAAAGTACAAGGTGACTTGGTTAAATCAGGAGAGGTAATTGCAAAAGCCGGTGATACTGGAGAACTTTCCACGGGCTGGCACCTTCATTTTGAACTTTGGATCAATGGATTTTCAGTTGACCCAACAAATTTTATTGACTTTTCTCAGGCCTTATGATAAAAAAAATTTTCGCCAAAATTTTCGCCAATTACATTCATAAGAAAAACCAAAAGTGGATCAACAACCCCCTTTCTGCACAACAAAAAACATTCGATTATCTGTTACAAAAAGCCAAAATGACTGATTTTGGACAAGATCACGGATTTCATAAGATCACGGATTATAAAGATTTTCAATCCTCTGTCCCGGTTAGAGATTATGAGGGGCACAGACACTATGTAGATAAAATGTTGGAGGGTAGAACCTCTGTATTGTGGCCCGGGAAACCCCTTTATTATGCTAAAACTAGTGGTACTACATCTGGAGCCAAATACATCCCCCTCACCAAAGAGTCCATGCACACCCATATCACGGCAGCTCGCGATGCTCTGCTTAACTACATTCACGAAACAGGAAAAACCGATTTTGTCAATGGCAAACAAATTTTTCTACAAGGCAGTCCTGCGCTCAACAAAAAAGACGGTAATATCATTGGGAGATTGTCCGGGATTGTTGCCCATTATGTGCCCAAGTACTTACAAAAAAACAGGATGCCCTCTTGGGCAACAAATTCCATACAAGATTGGGAAGCAAAGGTAGATGCCATCGTAGCAGAAACTTTGCAGGAAAACATGAGCTTAATAGCAGGGATTCCCTCATGGGTGCAAATGTACTTTGAGAAACTGATGGAACAAACTGGTAAAGCCGTTGGTAAAACATTTCCCAACTTTTCCCTTTTCGTATACGGCGGGGTCAACTATGAGCCCTACCGTCCCATGTTTGAAAAACTCATTGGCAGAAAAGTTGACAGTATTGAACTGTTTCCCGCATCAGAAGGCTTTTTTGCTTATCAGGATCAACAAAAGGACAAGGGACTACTTTTGTTGATGAACAATGGGATTTTTTATGAATTCATCAAAGCTGACGATTTTGAAGAGCAAAACCCCAAAAGGTATACGTTGGGAGAAGTTGCATTAGGAATCAATTATGTTTTGATTCTTTCGACTACTGCCGGCTTGTGGGCCTATAATATAGGCGACACGGTTCGTTTTGTCTCACTAGAACCCTATCGCTTGGTAGTTACTGGTAGAATCAAACATTTTATATCTGCCTTTGGAGAACACGTTATTGGAAAAGAGGTAGAGACAGCAATGCAAGAAGCTTGTCAAGACACTCAGGTAAAGGTCAAAGAATTTACTGTAGCTCCACAAATTGAACCGCATGAAGGACTTCCCTATCACCAATGGTTTATAGAATTTGAAAATCCACCCCAAAACAAGAAGGATTTTTCTCAAAAACTCGATCAATCAATGCAGGAACAAAATGTCTATTATGAAGACCTGTTAAAAGGAGGGGTTTTGAGACCCCTTGTCATCAGCTGCGTTGCTGATGGAGGTTTTCAACAATACATGAAGAGCATTGGAAAGCTTGGTGGACAAAACAAAGTTCCCCGTTTATCCAATGACAGAAAAATTGTCGATAAACTCCCCTTAAAGTAATCCATGTACATCACCAACTCCCATAATAAGCGATTTCAAAAAACGTTGAATTTTTTGAATCAACATATTGATGAGGGATCATACATCCTGGATCTGGGGGTACAAAACCCAATGTCCGAATTGATGAAAGCCAATGGTCACAAGGTGCAAAACACCCAAGGGGAAGACTTAGACGAAAATCAGACAGTATTGGTCAACTCTAAGGCTGAAGTGGTAACCGCTTTTGAAATATTGGAGCATTTGGTTTCACCCTATCAAGTTTTAAAAAGTATTAAGGCCCAAAAACTATTAGTCAGTGTTCCTTTAAATCTATGGTTTTCAAGTGCTTATAGAAGTAAAAGCGATTTGAGAGACCGCCACTTTCACGAATTTGAAGATTGGCAGTTCGATTGGCTTTTGAAGAAAACAGGCTGGAAAATTGTAGCAAGCGAAAAATGGATCAATCCACCGGAATCATTTGGGCTCCGATCCTTATTGAGGTATTTTACCCCCAGACACTATATCGTTTATGCCGAAAAAATTAACGCATAAATCTTGAAAATTTACATTGTCATACCGGCCCATAACGAGGAGGAGCACATTGCCAAAACTCTTGACTCGCTGATCAACCAAGAGTTGAAACCAGCTCAAGTCCTGGTGGTCAATGATAACTCTACCGATCGAACAGCAGAAATTGTCAATCATTTTATCCAACAAAATCCTTGGATACAACATGTTCAGAAAAAATCATCGGAGAAGCACCTTCCCGGGGCAAAAATTGTAGAAGCATTTTACAAAGGCTATGGGTTATTGGATGAGAATTATGACATCATCTGCAAGTACGATGCAGATATGGTTTTCGAACCAAACTATTTGCTGAAGTTATCACAGCACTTTAAAGAAAACAACCGATTGGGCATGGCTGCGGGGCAGTGTTACATTCAAAAGGGTGATCAATGGATATTGGAAAACCTCAACAAAGAGGACCATATCAGAGGATCACTAAAAGCCTATCGAAAAGCGTGTTTTCTAGAAATCGGTAAAATCGCAAAATCCATTGGTTGGGATACACTGGATGAGTTGATGGCTCAATATCATGGATGGGAGATAAAAGTAGACCCTTCGCTTAAAGTAAAACACCTTAAACCTACAGGGATTAAATACAGTCCTGGTGCTGCTCGGCTACAAGGGATAGCAACCTATCGCATGAGACTGGGCCTAATTTTGACCCTGATCATTGGTTTGAAACGGGCATGGGTAATGGGAGAAGCAAGAATTTTTTTCAGCAATATCAAAGGATTTTTGGAAGCCAAAAGAAAGGGCATCCCGTTTATTGTCGACCCAAAACAGGGGAAGTTCTTAAGAAACTTCAGATGGAAAGGGATTTTTCAAAGGTTTAAATCAAAATAAGGCACACTTAAGTATATTTGTTCCCGATGAAAAAACTGAACATACTGGTATTGGGCAGCGGAGGTAGAGAACACACCTTTTGTTGGAAACTTGCCCAAAGCAAAACGATCGATCAACTTTTTTTAGCTCCAGGAAATGCCGGCACGGCTGCATTGGCAACCAACCTTGACATAGGTGTTAACGACTTCGAATCTGTGAAAAAGGCGGTCATTCAAAACAACATAAATCTTGTGTTAGTTGGCCCTGAAGATCCTTTGGTTAACGGCATTCACGATTTCTTTTTAGACGACCCTCAATTGAATAAGATTCCCCTTATCGGACCGCAAAAGCTTGGGGCTAAACTAGAAGGAAGCAAAGAGTTTGCTAAGGCCTTTATGAGTCGACACAACATACCCACGGCTCAATACGGGAGCTTTACCTCCGAAAAAATAGAAGAAGGCTACGACTTTTTAGAGCAAATGAAACCGCCCTACGTACTTAAAGCAGATGGTTTAGCTGCAGGCAAAGGAGTTCTTATTATCAATGACTTAGCAACAGCTAAAAAAGAGCTCTCCAACATGCTTTTGGATCAAAAATTTGGAAAGGCCTCTTCCAAGGTCGTCATCGAAGAGTTTTTGAGCGGGATAGAGTTGTCCTGCTTCGTTTTGACCGATGGTTCAAACTATGTCACCCTTCCAATGGCCAAGGACTACAAGCGCATTGGCGAGGGAGATACTGGTTTGAATACAGGAGGAATGGGCGCTGTATCTCCTGTTCCTTTTGCCGATGAAAAATTTTATAAGGTCATCCAAGATACCATTGTCCAACCCACCATAGACGGACTTAAAAAAGACAAAATCCCTTATGTTGGCTTTGTATTTATAGGATTGATTCGGGTAGGAGATGCCCCTTATGTCATAGAATACAATGTCAGAATGGGCGATCCCGAAACCCAAGTCGTTTTGCCAAGAATAAAAAATGACTTGGCAGAAATGCTCTACGCCACAGCAAAGGGCAAACTGGATCAAATTGAACTTTTGGTCGAAGACCAAAGCGCGACTACAGTGGTTGCAGTTTCTGGTGGATATCCCGAGGCTTATGAAAAAGGAAAAACAATAAAAGGATTGCCATCTTCATACAACAGCATCATATTTCATGCGGGGACAATATTTAAAGAGGGAGAAATATTGACCAATGGCGGCAGGGTCTTAGCGGTCACTTCCCTTGGTGACAACTACAAAGATGCACTATTACAATCCTATAAGCTTTTGGAAGAAATCAACTTTGAAGGGATGTTCTTCAGAAAAGACATTGGGTTCGATCTATAAAAATGAATGAGCAGAGGGATTTTTGTTTTCTTCTCCACTTTTGTCGAATTTTCGCAATTGGTTGATCCAGTATACGGCAGCAACAGAACCAATCGTTAAAAAAAGAAAACTCATTCCATTGGCCAACCACCAGCTAAAGGGTTCTAGTTGGGCAAGCAATTGATAGGGAAAGAACAATAGGTCTACAAATAAACTAGCAATGGCTTCGAAAAAATTTTTCATTAACAGGTCTTTAATTATATTGCAAAAGTAATAAAATCAGATATGATAGTAAAGATTTTCAATACAATTGGTCCTAGAGCCTGTTTTACTTCAATATTTCTTATCATCTCTTCGGTTTTTTTTTCTTTTCTACTCGAGAAAAACGTTGCTCAACTGCTTGAAAAATGGGCCGATATTATTTCCAAAATCTTTCTCATGATCTCTTTCATTACGATGATTACCCTATTGGAAATTCAAATCAAAGGAAGGAAAATAGAAGGCATTCACCTGATTTCTTTTCCCACGGTTTATCTCTTTTTTCCCAACGTTTACGAACTAAAAACCATACCCATTCTTCAGGCTATTCTATTGACCTTCGGCTTATATGTTTTTATTAAAACCCGTCATTCCAAAAACACAGGAAAGTGGATTTTGGACCTGTCCTTGATAATATCCATTATCGTTCAATTCAACTATTTTTTTTCGATATTTTATTTGCTTCCCCTTTTTGTTTTTTTCCGTAGGGGACTAAAAGAAATCAAAAATATTTTTGCTTTATTGCTGCCTATTTTGATAATCCCTTATACGTTAAATAGCCTTTCGGTAATCTTGCCCTCCAAAACCTTTAACCTTATAAATCCACCTGTCCAGATTAAGCTGTTGAATATTCAACTTATGTCCAATGCGGATATGGTTTGGTTGATCACCTTGCTGCTTGCTTCTCTGAGCTGTATAGTTCAGTTGTCAAGAAGAAATAGAAAACTTTTATACCCCGAGTTTTTTTCAGGATTTATTTACATGACTTTTTGGCTATTCTTCAGCATTGCTGTCGGATTATTGGGTCTACAAACAGCCTCTGGGCGCTGGTTTATCAGCTTTATTCCCGTAGCATATTTTTTTGGCGGATTTATTGAAAAAATCGAATCGAATTCTTTAAAAAATAATTTGTTTACGATTCTGTTTTTGGGCATTGTGATCTTCAAGCTTTTTGACCATGGAATCATATCTTTAGAATTGCCTTTTCGAAACTGAAAAAAATTGGTGATCAAATTGTATCTTCGTTTAAACGAAAATCATAGACATGAGACAAGATTCTACCAGTCAACTTTCCATCAATATCTTTAGAGAAAGCATTGATAAATATCACCTTATCAATGAGGTGGAGCAAGCTTTCGAAAATCTTTATCCTCCCGATGCCTTAGAGTATTTACTCTACCGAAAAAATTGGATCGACACGGTTCAATGGCATTATGAAGACCTCATCAGAGATCCTGAGATCGACCCAATCGAGGGCATGAAACTCAAAAGATTGATTGACGCTTCCAACCAAGACAGAACTGAAACAGTAGAATATATTGATAGTTATTTCCTCAATCAGTTCAAAGAGGTAGCACCACAGAAGGATGCAACGGTAAATTCTGAAAGTCCGGCATGGGCTTTGGATCGTTTGTCTATTTTGGAATTGAAGATTTACCATATGGAAGAAGAGGCGAGCCGTCAAGAAGCCAGTGAATCGCATCGTGAAAAATGCAACACAAAACTTCAAGTATTATTGACACAAAGAGAGGATTTGGGTGCGGCCATTGACCATCTCCTTCAAGACATTGCAAGCGGTTCAAAATACATGAAGGTTTACAAACAAATGAAAATGTACAACGACGAGGACACCAATCCCGTTTTGTACAGGGTTAAACCCTAGTCATTTATGAAAGACCCCCATCTACTATTGATTCGATTTTCCGCCTTGGGAGATGTAGCCATTACAATTCCAGTTATCCGTTGTCTTTACAAAACCTACCCCCGCCTTAAAATAACTTTTGTTAGCCGACCCCATTTCGCTCCACTTTTTCAGGAATTTGAAAACTTTAATTTCTATCCCACAGATTTCAAAGGTCGGCATAAGGGGATAAAGGGCCTTTGGACTTTGTTCCAAGAACTCAAAACCACCCCTTTTTCTGCTGTTGCAGATTTGCACAGTGTTTTGCGAATCTACCTACTTAACATCTTTTTTAGGTTGTATGGCTACAAGGTCAAATCCATTGACAAAGGCCGAATGGAAAAAAAGGCGCTTACTCGAGCCAAAAACAAAAAGTTTCAACCGCTTACTCCCACTAGCTATCGCTATGCAGATGTTTTTAGAAAATTGGGGTTCCCCATTTCATTCGATCAACATGAGTTTCCCGAAAAAAAAGAACTCCCTGCTCCCTTGTTACCGCTATATCAGACCAGTGAAAGGAAATGGATAGGAATTTCCCCTTTTGCGGCGCATCCTGGGAAAATGTACCCCTTAGACCTTATGCAACAGATCATTAATTATTTACAAAAAGATTATCAGATTTTTCTTTTTGGTGCCGGTGTAAAAGAAAAGGATATCCTAGAAGTGTGGGAAAAAGCCTATACAAATGTTTATAGTACCGCTGGAAAAATCAACCTCAAAATACAACTCGATCTTATGGCCTATTTGGATTTGATGATTTCAATGGATTCTGCCAATGGCCATATGGCCGCCAATACAGGAATAAGGGTACTTACCCTATGGGGAATTACCCATCCTTTTTGTGGGTTTTCTCCTTTCAATCAACCTTTGGATCACTCCCTCACCCTGGACAGAACCCGATACCCCCTTATTCCCACTTCTGTCTACGGAGCAGATGTTCCCTTAGACTATAAGGACGCTTTCAGGTCTTTGGACCCTAAAACGGTTATCGAAAAAATCTTGGAATTACTAAAGTGAGAAGGGCCTATACATCGTCGTAATCCACTACCAAATGACTGCTGGTAGGATGTGCTTGGCAGGTCAAAATCAACCCCTCTTCGATTTCCTCATCGGTCAGGATTTGATTGGTCGCCATTTCTGCTGTTCCCGATTTGATCCTTGCTATACAGCTGGAGCAAACGCCCCCTTGGCATGAGTAAGGCACATCTAACTTATTTTGAAGGGCAGTGTCCAAAACACTTTTACCCTCGGGGATATCAATTTTATGCGTTAGCTCATCGTAGATGATTTCCAATGAAGCCCCTTCGGTTTTTCCTTCGATTTGTTCTGTTTTGGTTGATTTGCTAAACAATTCAAATAGAATTGATTTTTTTTCCACTCCATTTGTAGACAAAGTCTCCAATACGGTTTCAATCATGCTTTCAGGTCCGCAAAGGTAGAACTTATCGGCAGCCTCCCCCAAGTGTGTTAGGGCATTTTTGGCCACACTGGATTCGACATGACCAAAGAGGCTTCCCTCTATATTGGCTCGGCTGAAGACCCATTGAACGGAAAGGCGACCTTTAAAGTCTTTTTCCAAACCCTTCAATTCATCATAGAACATAGTGTCCTTTGGCGTCTTATTGCCATAAACCAAATGAAAACGATTGTCGGGATGATCCAAAAGAGCTGTTTTTAGAATGGACATGATGGGCGTTATTCCACTTCCTGCTGCAAATCCAGACAGCGTTTGAGCTTGTTTAGATGAGTCATATTGAAAGCGACCCTCGGGAGGGGCTACCATTATACTGTCATTTTCACGCAATGTTCGATTGGCATAGGTTGAGAAAACACCTTCGGGAACCTCTTTGACGCCTACTTGAAGTCCCTCGTCCAGACTACTACAGATGGAGTAGGATCTTCTTACTGATTTTTCGTTGATTCTTGTTTCAAGAGTCAAGTATTGACCCGCTTTAAATTTAAACCTTTCTTTTTCTGCTTCGGGAACTCTAAAAGAAATCAAAACAGCTTTCGGAGTATTTCTGGTGATTTTGGAAACTATTAGGGAATACATTTCTGCCATAGCGTGTTTTTTTGCAAAGTTATTTTAAAATAACAAAACAATATCAAAGCTTTTAAATAAGGTGTTTTATCGAGTACCTAAATGACTGCCCTTTTGCCAATTTTGAACCCAATTCCCTAATTCTGTTTAAAGAAACTGTAAAAAGTAAATGTAAAACTTCACGACTAATTTTTAGATTTCCAGTCATGAATTATATTCTGACACCTTTGTTTAATTGGAGTCGTTTTTTAATACTTAGTTATACTAAACCGAATCTTTTACAGTTATATATACAAACTTTTTCCATTGAAAAAAGGAGTGAATTTTTTGGCATTACGAACAGGCATCTTGCTCTTGTTATGGAGCTGTTCTACCCAAAATAATAAAATGCTCAACAGGGGTTACCACTCTATAAACACTAAGTACAATGTGCTTTTTAATGGAATCGAAGCTTTTAATGTTGGTCAATCCATTTTGGAGCAAGCTCATGATGACAATTTTTTCGAATTTTTAAATGTAGAGCCTATTGCCTTAAACGGAGAGCAAATGGATCAAACCACGATTGTACCCGGCTTTGATCGTGCCGAGGAAAAAGCAGTAAAAGCAATTCAAAAACACTCAATGAAAATCAATGGGATCCAGTACAATAATAAAATTGATGAGGCCTATTTGCTTTTGGGCAAAGCCCGCTATTTTGACCGACGTTTTTTCCCCGCCATGGAAGCATTTAATTATTTATTGGAAAACTACGCAGACGGTAAAACTTATGTCGAAGGGAGAATATGGCGTGAAAAAACCAACATTCGATTGAGGAATAATGAGCTTGCCATAAAAAATCTTAGGAGTTTGGCCAGGTCAATAACTCCAACTAGTAAATTCCATAGCGAGGCCAATGCTACTATATCCCAGGCCTTTATAAACATAAAGCAGTTGGATTCGGCGATTTACTACATCAAAAATGCTGCTCTTACCGCCAAAACCAAACGTGAAAAAGGGCGTTACTACTTTCTATCAGGTCAACTTTATGAAAGCCTCAAAAAGTCCGATTCTGCTCTCTGGGCCTTTGAAAAAGTTGTAGCACTCAATAGAAAAACCCCGCGAAAATACTGGATCAATGCCCAGATCAAAAGACTTCAAATCATAAGCTTACGGGATAGCTTGGACCCAATGGAATCGTATGAAAAACTCGCCAATAATTATGAAAATTACATCTTTGACCATTGGATCAATCGTGCTATAGGCATTCACTATTTTCAGCAACATGAAGATAGCCTGGGGGAATATCACCTTAGCCAATCTTTAAAATCTGTAAATCTGGATTTACCAACCAAAAAGGCTAATTATAGAGATTTGGCCAATTTCAATTTTACCGGAGGCAAATATGTTCTTGCCGGGGCATATCTTGATAGTCTGCTAAGTACGATGCCTGAAAAAACAACCCTCAAAAGGAGAATACAAAGAGAAAAGGATAACCTCAACGGCGTGATCAAATATGAAAATATAGCCCAAACTACAGATAGCTTACTTTACCTCACTGGCCTAAGCAAAGCCTCTCAAATGGAGCATTTTAAAAAACACATTGAAGCGAAAGAAGCTCAGGCACTTGCAAAAGTTGCTACAGAAGAAAGAGGGATTTTTCCATTTTTTGGCAAAGCCTCTCAAGCCAGTGCTTTTTATTTCTACAATCCCAAGCTGGTGGTCCAAGGTCAACAAAAATTTCTCTCTACATGGGGTGACCGGCCCAATTCAGACAATTGGGCGATTGCATCAGCCATAAGTTCAATCGGAAAGGAGCCTCTTGGAATCAGAGATCAAGAAAAGTCAAAAAGCGAAGCTTTTTTTGTTGAGAAGCCAGAGAATTATGTAAACACATTGCCCAAGACCAAATTAGAGATAGACAGTATCAAAAATCTAAACCAGAATGCATATTTACAGTTGGGTATGATTTATAAAGAGAGCTTTAAAAATTATGCTTTGGCACAAGAACGATTGGAGCACTTGCTTCAACTCAATCCTTCAGGAGAGATTGAAGCACCGGCACTCTATCATCTCTATAAGATTGATGAAAAGTCATCGCCTGAAAAAGCAGAGCAATACTATAACCGTATTCTTACAAACCATCCGGAATCGCCCTACTCCATAATTCTTTCCAATCCAGAGGAATTTGGCCATTCCGATTTTCAAACTCCAGAAAATCTATATGAGAGTCTAGTTAAAATCTATCAAAAAGGGGATTTTGATCAATTAGAAGAAAAAGCTAAATCTTTCCGAGTACTTATAAGCGGGACTACTGTTCAGCCAAAATTCGACCTTTTAATGGCTATTTTTGAGGGACGTTTGAAAGGAAGGCATAAGTTAAAAAAAGCATTAGTAAACATCGTACTAAAATACCCCGAATCTCCTGAAGCAAATAAGGCACATGAGATTATGGATCAATTTAAAGGGGCAGACTTAATTGAAAACAACAACAAAACATATCTCAATTACAAATGGATTTTTACTTTCAAAGTTAGGGATACTGCTTCTCTAAATAAGATTAAAAGCAAACTCCAGAATGCTTTGGACGAAACTCCCAAAACACAATGGTTTTTGTCTGAGGACCGATTCGATCAAAATCAAACCTATTTAGTTTTGCATGGAATTCGTAACATAAGAAAGCTCAATGAGTGGAAAAAGAGATTTGATGGGACTGAAGAAGAAATTTTAAGTTCAAATAATTTTGTAGCTTTATCGGCTGATTACAAAAAAATGCTTTTAGACAAAACACAACTTACCAATGAAAAAGAATGAGATAAACGGTCATTACAGTCGTATAGAAAACTCTACCAAAGTAAAAGGAGAAATTCTGTCTAAGGGAGATTTTAGAATTGATGGCCTACTTGAGGGATCTATCAAAACAAATGGCAAAGTTGTTGTAGGCTTGGATGGTAGTATAAAAGGAGCAGTGACTTGCTCAAATGCTGATATTGAAGGAAAAATCAACGGCAACCTTTTTGTATCCGAAACCCTTAGCCTTAGGTCAACAAGCATCATTGAGGGTGATGTCGTGATTGGAAAATTGATCGTAGAGTCCGGTGCTACTTTAAACGCTAACTGCTCCATGAATGAAGAGGGTAAAAAATCCGACTTTAAGGTGGTGAAAAACGCCAACGAAACTCATGAAAAAACAGCCTAGAAATTGGCTGATCTTTTCTGGCCTTGCTTTTCAAATAGGCACAATCATGTACGTAATGATTTATTTGGGAGGTTGGATCCAAGAAAAATGGGACATTGCTTCCAAATTTCCTAAACTTGCCACTTCATCTATAGGATTAGTTTTAGTACTTATCATCATCATTAAGCAAAGCAAAAGAGACTAAAAATTTGATTAATACTCAACTCAAGTTTTGTGCAAAGCTTCTTATGATGATGACTTGCCTCTTCTGGCTTCATAGTATTGCAATAGACCATTTGGGTTTATCAGTTCAAGACGAGCTTTTAAGGATTTGTTATCTCTTTAACACCATTTTCGCAATGGGTTTATTAGTGTTACTTCTTTTCGTTTCAAAACAAGAACCCTCCATTTTGGGATGGATTTTTCTTTTTAGCAGTGGAGTAAAGTTTTTACTTTTTTTTGTTTTGATTTACCCAAGTTTTCAGACCATTGGGCATTCAGCAAAGCAGGAATTTTGGACTTTTTTCATTCCTTATACCGCTGCTTTGATCCTTGAAATTCACCAATATATAAAAACTTTAAATCGCGAGAATTAATCTTTTTTGCAAAGCACAAAAATATATTTTAAAAAGTATTTTATTTAAAAGTCGAATGACTTACATTTGCACCACAATTAAACTATAAGTTTAGTGGTTATTATGCCTAGGGGACTATACCTATATTTAGCAACTTTTTTACTGATTTCATTCAGTACACTAAGCGCAAAAGAATCTAAACCAATAGAAGGCGAACTAAATGGCAACCTCAAGTCTGAAATCAAGGCCTACATTCTCCATCACCTGGAAGACTCGCACTACTTCAATCTTCTTTCCTACAAAGACAAAACCACCAATGAAAAGGTCTACATTGGGATGCCGTTACCGGTCATCCTTTGGGACGACGGATTGAGGGTGTTTTCCTCTTCCAAATTCAAGCATGGCAAAAACGTAGTATACTTAGACGACAATTACTATAAGCTCTATCACGGTAAAATATATAAAACTGACGCCCAAGGAACGATCAACTATGACGATCATCATCACCCCACGAACATAAAGCCGATTGATTTTTCGATTACAAAAAATGTAATATCGATATTATTTACTGCACTATTGATGTTTGTGTTGTTTAGAGGATTGGCAAAATCTTATCAAAAGAATGGAATGATTGCAAAAGGGGTTGGACGCTTTTTTGAACCTATTGTACTTTACGTCAGAGACGAAATTGCCATCCCCAATATTGGAGAAAAAGACCACAGGAGGTTTATGGCTTACTTGTTGACACTTTTCTTCTTCGTATGGTTTTTAAACCTTTTAGGGTTAACTCCCTTGGGAATTAACGTAACCGGGAATATAGCCGTTACCTTTTGCTTGGCACTAACTACCTTTATCATTACTACTTTGGTTGGAAAAAAACATTATTGGAAGCACATCTTTTGGATGCCTGGTGTGCCATGGCCTATGAAAATTATTTTGGCACCTATAGAACTTTTAGGGCTGATCATCAAACCCTTTTCTTTGATGATTCGATTGTATGCCAACATATCGGCAGGACACATCGTATTAATGAGTTTGATCGCCCTTATTTTTATTTTCAAAAACTGGATTGGATCCAGCCTATCATTTGTGTTGGCTTTTTCCATCTCCATCATCGAAATATTAGTTGCTCTTTTGCAGGCCTATATATTTACAGTCTTGTCGGCCTTGTATTTTGGCTTTGCAGTTGAACAACACGATGAAAACGACGATCATTAAAAAAGTTATGTATAATTTAAATCAATAATTAACTATGGAAATTCCAGAAATAGTAGGAGCAGGTTTAGTAGTAATTGGAGTAGGGATCGGTATTGGATCCATCGGAAGAGGTGCTATGGAGGCCATTGGACGTCAACCAGATGCTACAGGAAAAATTCAAACAGTAATGCTTATTGCAGCAGCATTGGTCGAAGGAATCGGTTTTGCCGCATTGTTTGCAGTTTAATAAGTGTTTTTTATCAACCCAGTGATTGGGTTAAAATCGTTTAAAGATGGAAAAATTAATCAATGAATTCTCATTTGGTCTGTTTTTTTGGCAACTATTTATTTTTATTGGGCTGATCTTTCTTCTAAGAAAGTTTGCCTGGAAACCCATTTTGGATGCGGTCAATCAAAGAGAGACTTCTATAAAAGATGCCATAAATTTGGCAGAGGAGGCTAAAAAAGAAATGACTTCCATACAAGAAGACAACCAAAAAATTCTAAAAGAAGCCCGAGCTGAGCGCGAAGCCCTTTTAAAGGAAGCCCGTTTCAATGGGGCTGATATTGTTGCACAAGCCAAAGGTGAGGCCAAAGCAGAAGCCGATAAAATCATTGCTCAGGCTCAAGAGTCTATTCAAAACGAAAAACGTGCCGCACTCCATGAACTTAAAAATCAAGTAGCGCAAATTTCTTTGGACATAGCGGAAAAGGTTATTGAATCCGAATTGGACAGCAAAGACAAACAGTCCAAATTGGTCAACCAACTCATTAAAGACGCTTCTTTATAAATAGACTATGAAAGCAGGGAGAGCTTCGATCAGATACGCAAAGGCACTTTTGGAATTTGCTATTGAAAACCAAAATCAAAAAGCCGTCGTTGAAGAAATGCAAAACATAATTTCCACCTTGGAAAGCAGTCCCCAATTGGACGATGCGCTGAATAGCCCTGTTTTGCCAGGTTCACATAAAAGAAAGATCATCGATGAAGTTTTTCCAAAGGCATCGAAAATACTCAAAAGGCTTTTTGAGATACTTTGTCAAAATGGGCGGGAAGGAATTCTTTGGGGAGTAGCACAAAATTATATAGAACTGTTCGACAAAAATCAAGGTAAAGTTGCTACAACTGTTACTACCGCAGTACCCCTAAGCACGGCTTTGGAAAAAGAGGTGCTCAAAAAAGCAGCCACTTTGACCACTTTAAAAATAGAAATCAAAAACATTGTAGATCCGACCATCAAAGGAGGATTCATCCTTAGGGTTGGAGATTTACAATACAACGCTAGCATTGCGGATCGCTTGGAAGCGTTAAAAAGAGAATTGATTACATCCTAATACTGAAAAAAAGAAAAAATGGCAGACGTTAAGCCCGCTGAAGTTTCAGCAATATTAAAAAATCAATTGGCAGGATTTGAAGCTACCGCTTCCCTTGACGAAGTGGGAACTGTCCTCGAAGTAGGAGACGGTATTGCCAGAGTATATGGTCTTACTCATGCCGAATATGGCGAACTCGTGACTTTCGAAAATGGAATTGATGGGATGGTCTTGAACCTCGAAGAAGACAATGTCGGAGTTGTATTATTGGGACCCTCTAAAGAAATTAAAGAAGGAGACACCGTTAAGCGTACCAAAAAAATTGCCTCTATTAATGTAGGGGAAGGCATTGTAGGACGTGTGGTCGACACCTTGGGAACACCCATTGATGGGAAAGGGCCAATCAAGGGCGAAACCTATCAAATGCCTCTAGAGCGCAAAGCTCCTGGGGTAATCTTTAGACAACCTGTTAACGAACCCCTTCAAACAGGAGTAAAGTCTATCGATGCTATGATCCCTGTGGGAAGAGGTCAAAGAGAATTAGTGATCGGTGACCGTCAAACTGGTAAAACCACGGTTTGTATCGATACTATCCTTAATCAAAAAGAATTTTTTGATGCTGGCGAACCGGTTTATTGTATTTATGTTGCCATAGGGCAAAAAGCTTCTACTGTAGCCGGAATCGCAAAAATATTGGAAGACAAAGGTGCTCTGGCCTACACCACTATCGTCGCTGCCAATGCCTCCGATCCTGCTCCCATGCAGGTATATGCTCCTTTTTCTGGAGCGGCAATTGGAGAATACTTTAGAGACACTGGTCGTCCTGCATTGATTATCTATGACGACCTGTCCAAACAAGCAGTTGCCTACCGTGAGGTATCCCTATTGCTTCGGCGTCCTCCAGGGCGTGAGGCATATCCTGGGGATGTATTTTACCTTCACTCTAGATTACTTGAGCGCGCCGCAAAAGTAATTGCAGATGATGATATTGCCAAAGGCATGAACGACTTGCCTGAGTCCCTTAAAGGGAAAGTAAAAGGCGGAGGTTCGCTGACGGCATTACCAATTATTGAAACCCAAGCGGGAGATGTTTCCGCCTATATTCCAACCAACGTAATTTCGATTACCGATGGACAAATTTTTTTAGAGTCCGACCTCTTCAATTCTGGAGTTCGTCCTGCAATCAACGTGGGAATATCCGTATCTAGGGTAGGAGGATCGGCACAGATCAAGTCGATGAAAAAAGTTGCGGGTACACTAAAGCTTGATCAAGCCCAGTTCCGTGAACTTGAAGCCTTTGCCAAATTTGGCTCTGACCTTGATGCCGCTACGCTCAACGTCATTGAAAAAGGGCGTCGAAACGTTGAAATCCTCAAGCAAGCGCAAAACGACCCATATACCGTAGAAGATCAAGTCGCCATTATTTATGCCGGGTCAAAAAACCTATTGAGAAATGTTCCCGTGGACAAGGTCAAAGAATTCGAAACGGCTTTTTTAACCACTTTGAAGAAGAAACATAAAAAGGCATTGGCAGAACTTAAATCAGGGAAGTTGACTGACAATGCCCTTGACACCCTAAATGCCGTAGCTCAAGAAACTTCCAAAGTATATGAATAGATGGCTAATCTAAAAGAAATAAGAAATCGTATTGCCTCGGTCTCTTCAACAATGCAAATTACCAGTGCTATGAAAATGGTATCGGCGGCAAAGCTGAAGAAAGCCCAAGAAGCCATTACTTCTATGCGTCCCTATGCCAACAAGCTAAGCGAGCTTATTCAAAATCTCTCAGTAAGCCTAGATGTGGAAGGGAAAAACCCTTTTACCGTTCAACGTGCTATAGAAAAAGTCCTTATCATATCCATAACCTCAAACAGAGGATTGTGTGGAGCTTTCAATTCCAACATCGTCAAGGAAACCCTTAGACTGGCCAAGGAAGATTATGCCGGCAAAACCGTTGAGGTAATGGGAATTGGTAAAAAAGGAGGTGACATCCTCTCCAAAACCCTTACCATCATCAGTCGTCACGATGCCATTTATGACAACCTTAATTTTGGAAAAACTGCTGAGGTAGCTCTCCAAGCGATGGATGCTTTTGCCGAAGGACAATACGACAAAGTCTTGGTAGTCTATAATCGCTTTAAAAATGCGGCGACACAGATCGTAACGACTGAACAATTCCTTCCCATTTTGGCAGAAGAGGATAGTACAGAAAAGTCCGCAGTAGATTATATATATGAACCCTCTCAACTGGCTATCATAGAGGAATTGTTACCAAAATCCCTCAAAATGCAGATCCTTAAAGCAGTAAGAGATTCCTTCGCTAGCGAGCACGGAGCCCGTATGACCGCTATGCATAAGGCTACTGACAACGCTACCGAGCTTAGGGATCAACTCAAACTCACCTACAACAAAGCACGACAAGCGTCCATTACTAACGAAATTCTCGAAATTGTAGGCGGGGCAGAGGCTTTGAATAATTAGGAGAAAATCCTCGTTTTAGGCTTTAATTTTTTTAAACCTGTTGGCGGTTATTGCTCTAAATAGTATTAAAAAAAACGAACAATACATTTTTTAATTAATTTTAAGACATATTCCCGAAAACAATGCACACAACTTATCAAAACCGCATCCACTCTATCGATATTCTTCGCGGTTTCGACATGTTGATGATCGTTTTGGCGGACCAGTTTTTTCATAAATTAAACAAGGGAGTAGATTCTAATTTTACTGCAGCCTTAGCAGAGCAGTTCTCTCACCCGGAATGGCTAGGATTTCGATTTTACGACATAATAATGCCTCTGTTTCTCTTTGTAGTAGGAGCAGTAATTCCCTTTTCGGTTTCAAAATATATACATATTTCCGGCACAAGAAAACCTCTTTTTTTAAAGCTACTCAGGAGGTTTTTTATACTTTTTGTTCTAGGTTGGATTGTTCAGGGCAATTTATTAGATTTAGACCTCTCAAAATTTAAAATATTCAGCAATACACTTCAAGCCATTGCGGTTGGATATGTCTTTACCACCCTTGCTTATCTCTATCTAAAACCCGCCCAGAGACACCTCTTTTTAATGGGGTGTTTACTAGTGTATTCCCTTTTTTTGACCCTACCAATCATTCCCGGTATAGGTAGAAGCACTCTCACACCCGATGCTAATTTTGCGCTATATGTCGATCAATTGATTTTTGGCTCCTTTGAAGACGGTAAGCAGTATACTTGGTTTTTGTCCTGCCTTGGATTTATAGCCACCACCCTTTCCGGCCTATTTGCGGGAACGCTGATTAAAAATCAAAAAGACAAAATTAAGGTAGTCCAAACCCTATTGATTTATGGAGCCATAGCACTTAGCTTAGGAATTCTGGGGAACATTTGGCATCCTGTTGTAAAGAAAATTTGGTCTTCCACTTTTGTTTTGGTTTCCTCGGGAATTTGTTATTTCCTTGTGGCTGCTTTTTATTGGATCATTGATGTAAAAAAGAAATTCAAATGGGCCTTTTTTCTAAAAGTCATAGGAATGAATGCTATAACTGCATATGTAGTTACCCATGTTTTGCCTTTTCCCAAAATTGCTAGCTTTATACTCTATGGTCTAGCGCCCTATACTGGAAGCTATTATGAATTGATCAACGTGATAGGAGGATTTGCTTTACTCTATTTATTGCTCTGGTATATGTACCAAAATAAAACATTCATCAAAGTTTAAATTCCGAACGGGCTGACAAAAAGAGCAATTTTAAAAAAAACATTAACTAAGTATTGAGAACTCAGGGTTTCAGGGAGCTTTTTGTATTTTTACATAAACAAATAAAATGATTAAGATTCCAGTTATCTTTTCCGGTAGGGGCGATTTACCCCATTATGAGACTCCTTTTTCTGCAGGGATGGATTTACGAGCTCATATTGAAGCCCCCATTACCCTCAAGACACTGGAGCGAAAAATAATCCCCACGGGACTTTCCATCGCCTTACCAGAAGGCTATGAAGCCCAAGTTCGCCCTAGGAGTGGACTGGCTGCTAAGCACGGTATTAGTGTTTTAAATTCACCAGGAACTATCGATGCTGATTATCGAGGAGAGATTGGAGTCATATTGTGCAACCTTTCCCAAGAGGATTATACCATCTCCTCACAGGAGAGGATTGCTCAACTTGTCATCGCACAACATAGTCAGGTGCAATGGGAAATTGTTGGCGCGCTACCAGATTCTGAGAGAGGAATCGGAGGTTTTGGAAGTACCGGAAAAAAATAAATTAAAGTTATTGTTTAACATATAATATATAAAATATTGAGAATCATAATTCCTATGGCTGGAAGAGGCTCAAGACTTAGGCCTCATAGCCTTACGGTTCCCAAGCCGATGTTACCTGTAGCAGGGTCTCCCATAGTTACCCAATTGGTCAACGAAATTGCCAGAGTAGTTTCCCAACCTATAGAGGAGGTTGCTTATATACTTGGAGATCCTGCTTTTTTTAGTCCTGCCATATCGGAAGAATTAGCAAAAGTGGCCCAAGATCTGGGAGCAAAAGCCTCTTTTTATCGCCAATTGAAGCCACTAGGTACGGGACATGCTGTAATGTGTGCTGCCGACTCCCTTTCAGGACCCATAATAGTCGCCTATGCAGATACTCTTATCCGTTCCGACTTATCCCTTGATCCATTGGTAGACGGGATGATATGGGTTAAGAAAGTTGAAAACCCCAAAGCTTATGGTGTGTTAAAAATAAATGACGACAACCATATTACTGCTTTGGTAGAAAAACCACAAGATTTTGTTTCTGACATGGCTGTGACAGGGATTTACTATTTCAAAGAGGGCCAGGCAATCAAGGGCGAATTGGAAAAAAGCATGGATCGTTCACGTGCTGAAGGAGAGGAGTTTTTATTAAACGAAGGGATATTGGCCATGATGGATAAAGGTGCCGTATTCACTCCTGGAGAGGTCAAAGAGTGGATGGACTGTGGGAATCCCAAAATCACCCTTGAAACCAATACCAAAATGTTGGACATTCTTGTCGAAGAGGGTAATAAATTAGTGGCTGAGGATGTTATTGCAGAGAACAGCCAGATCATTCCCCCATGTTTTATTGGTCAAGGCGTGGTGTTAATAAATACCACAGTTGGACCGCATGCTGCAATAGGTGAAGGTACGCGAATTGAAAACACCACCATAAGTAAAAGTTTGGTGCAAAAACACTCGATTATCCAAAATGCCCAGCTCGAAGGGGCCATGATCGGTAACCATGTAAAATATGATGGAAAATTTAGCTTTGTTTCTATTGGTGATTATTCAGAATTATTAAAGTCATGAAATCCTTCCTCAAAAAATTTCACTTCATTACTTTCCTGTTTTTGGTATGGATACTTCTTTATACTGCCTGCAAATCCCCCGCTCTCCCCTCCAGTAGAATACCAATGAAAGACATTCAGGCAAAAGAATTGATCAAGTCTATTGCTAAAAATCAATTGAATTATAAAAAATTTCGTTCTCGCGTAAAGACCACATATGACAATGGCAAGCGAAAACAACAGATCATAATCAACCTGCGGATGGAAAAAGCCAAATCCATATGGATGAGTGCTAAAATGATTGTCCCCATCGCGAAATTATTAGTTACCCCTGATAGGGTCTCCTTTTATGAAAAATTTCAAAAAACTTTTTTCGAAGGGGATGTCTCTTTTATAAACCAACAATTCGCTACAAGTTTTGAATTTAAAGATTTACAAAATCTTTTGATTGGCCTTCCCCTAACTAACATCAAAATAGGTAGGTGGGAAACCATTTCGCATCCCAAATTTTATATTTTGACTCCAAAATCTGATAAATTAAGATTCCGCCCCACCTTTTTTTTTGATCCCTATAACTTTCTTCTACTCGAGCAGCGTTTTATGGTACCGGGTACTCAGCAGTCTTTGACCTTCAAATACCATAACCATCAAAAACTGGAAGGAGAATTTGTTCCTGGAGAGGTTCAAATTTCGCTTTTTAACGGTTCAGAATTAACTAAAATCAAACTGGAATATACACGTGTCGATTTTCCCGATCGATTGAGTATTCCCTTTGATATTCCTGCAGGTTACCAACCAATAGAAATGTAATCTATCGCATGCGACAGCTCTGTATGTTCTTTTTTCTATTCCTTGCATCTTTTGGGATCGCGCAGAACAATGCGGCCAGACAGAAAGCGCTTCAAAAACAAAAAAAGCGACTTCAAGGAGAGATCAAACAAATCAATACACTGCTTTTTAATAACACCAAAAAGGAAAAGTCCCTACTTTCTCAGGTCGGGGACCTAAATTTAAAAATATCCGTCAGAAATGACCTGGTCAAGGTCAATAACCAACAGGCCAACCTCTTAACTCAACAAATTAACGTCAATCAAAGGAATATTACGGACCTTAGAAAAGAGTTGGAAGACTTAAAGAAAGACTATGCCGAAATGATTCAGAAATCCTACAAAAGTAAATCCTCCCAAAATAGATTAATGTTTTTGTTTTCCTCTGAGGATTTTTTACAGTCATACAAGCGCGTTCAATACATGAAACAGTATGCAAATTATAGAAAAAAACAAGGAGAGGAGATTGCAGAAAAAACCAAAACCCTTCAATCCCTTAACAAAACCTTTTTGGAGCAAAAAGCCCAAAAAGATGCTTTGGTAATAGAGAATAGAAAAGCACAAAAGCAATTGCAAGAGGAACGTAAATCACAGCAAAAACTAATTAGGAGTTTGAAAAATAAATCGCGTTCGTTGACAAGTGAGATTAGACAAAAACAAAGTAAAGCAGCAGCGATTGATCGGGAAATTGAACGTTTAATTCGTGAGGCCATTACAGCTTCTAACAAGGCAGTGGGTAAAAAACCTAATAATGCCTTTGCCCTTACCCCCGAGGCGAAGTTACTGGCTTCCAACTTTATTGCCAATAAGGGTAAACTGCCTTGGCCTGTAGAAAAAGGAATAGTCATCCAGCGCTTCGGCACCCAACCTCATCCGTTGGTTAAGACCACCATGATTAAAAGCAACGGCGTGACTATTGCCACATCTCCCAAATCAAAAGCCCGAGCTGTTTTTGAAGGGGAGGTAATGACAATTCTAAGTTTTAAAGGGAGTAACCCAACTATACTGATTAAACATGGAAATTTTATTACTACCTACAAAAATATGGGTAAGGTTTATGTCCAAAAAGGAGAAAAAGTTAAGGCTAAACAGCCAATAGGCGAAATATTTACACATCCGCAAACCGGCAAAACCACTATCCAATTCAGTGTTTTCAACGAATTAAAACCTCAAAACCCAAAAAGTTGGATTTTCAGGATGTAGTCTAGTATTCCTCCAAGTACCAGGCCTCTTCTTTAAGGGCGTAGCGGATGTAATTGTACAAGTTTAATGCTTCACGCTTGGAGATAAACCGTCCGAAAGCTACGCGGTGAAGCCCTTCGGGATTAACCTCTGTAAAAGCGGCATCAAAACCTTCTGCCTTTAACTGTGCGAGTTTTTTTTCGGCATTTTCCATAGACCGGTAAGAGCCTGCGATCACACTGTAAAAAGTTTCTGCCAAAGGTGTGTCTTCGATCACTTCAGTATTTGCCTCTAAGGTCAAATCTAGTTTGGATAATGCACCTAGGTCAAAAGTTGCTTTTTGAACGTTGCTCTTTATTTTCTTTTGTGCCATTTCTGTTGCCTTGGCCTTTTCATCAGCAATATATTGATTCCCAAAATAATAGGCTACGCCAATTAATGAAACTCCAATTAAACCGATGATGGCATATCGCATTATCGGAGAGCGCTTATTTTCGTTTTCTTCCGGGGTAAAAATCAAGTTATCTTTGTTTTCGTTTTCCATAATGGTAATGGGTTTAGGTTCTTCTGTATTGATGGGATTGGTAAATATAGATTTTCTTATAAAACTACTGAGTCCAAATGTGCTCAGGTCAAAATTAATTGCTCCAAAAGGAGAAAAAATAATTTTCTTTTGCTGATTAAGGCGCATTTCACCTATGCCTGCAAAAGTCAAATACTGGGTATGCAATCTTTGTTTCCATATGATTACCTCTTTTTCAATTTTTCTCAAGGCTTTTTCGTAAGAAACATTTTCTTTTTTCGCTACATAATGGGCCAGTATACCATCGTTACTTTTCAGAAGATTGTTAAAACTCACGTCTTTCCTTGGGGGAGTAAAAACCCCTGTTTCAGGCTGGATTAATACATTGATCGTATGGGTGAGAAAGGCACCGAAATTTGGAACCGTGACACACTCATGTCGGAAAAGCAACTCTTTGATATACTTTTGTAACTGCATTCTCAAATATACTAATATTTACTCCTTATTAATAACGATGAATTTCTATGTTAGTATATTTATGGTTACCAAAACTTTAATTTATCTCCCATTTAAACATTAAAAGTAGTGGCTTTGATAATGAGAAATCGGTTAGTGCGATCTTTTTTTATTTGGTCTAAAACCCCAGCTTTCGCCTAACCCTTAGTAGAACATCGTCCGCAACCTTACTGGCTTTTAACGCTCCTTTGGCCAAGGCAATTTCTACCTCTTCGGGATGACCCTGGTAGTAATTGAATTTTTCCCTTTCCGTTTTGAATTTTTTGACAATCAATTCAAACAATGCTTGCTTGGCTTGACCGTAGCCCAGGCCTCCGACCAAATATTGTTTCTTTAGATTTTCGATGGAGTCTGGCTCTGCTATGAGAGAAAAGAGTTTAAACACATTACAGCTTTTTGGGGTTTTGGCTTGTTCTATCGTCTTACTATCTGTTTTTATACTCATGATCTGTTTCCGAAGATCCTTATCTGGCAGAAAAATATTGATCATGTTGTTTTTGGACTTGGACATTTTATTACCATCGGTTCCGATTACGTATTGGGTATTATCTTGAATTTTTTCTTTGGGTAATACAAAAGTTTCCCCCATTTGATGATTGAATCGTGCAGCCACCTTACGAGTCATCTCGAGGTGTTGCAGCTGATCTTTTCCTACTGGAACCACTTCGGCGTCGTAGATCAAAATATCGGCGGCCATTAACATGGGGTAGGTAAACAAACCGGTGTTTACATCATCTAGCTGATTTCCTTTGTCTTTAAAAGAATGAGCAAGTGTAAGTCTTTGGTAGGGAAAAAAACAACTTAGGAACCAGGCAAGTTCAGTGACTTGACTTACATCGCTCTGACGATAAAAGATTGTTTTTTCCACATCCAAACCACAAGCTAACCAGGCTGTTGCTGTGGCAAAAGTGTTTTTAGACAGCTGCTCCCCTTCTTTGATTTGGGAAACGGAGTGCAGATCTGCAATAAACAAAAAAGATTCATTCTCAGGGGTATCCGCCATTTCGATTGCTGGAAGCACTGCACCCAGCAAATTTCCCAAATGGGGCATCCCTGTCGATTGGATTCCGGTCAATATTCTTGCCATAACTAGGTGTCAATGATTTCCTGCAAAGATATTTTTTTTCAACGGTTGCACAAAGTTTGCCTCATTTCCTTATTATGCCATTTCCAGAAAATGTATTTTTACCGCCTGATGAGGTTTTTGATTATAATTTGGCGCATTTGGTTTTACTTTTTATCCTCCATCCCTGTCTTACTTCTGTTCCCTCTGTTGGCGATTTTATTGATTTTTCCCAATGGATACCGTCCCTTTTTTTGGATCGCTCGTAACATTTGGTCCCGATGGGTATTGTTGGGGATGGGTTTTAGGCTAAAAAAAGGATTTAAAACCACTTTGGATACCAAAAAAAATTATTTGCTAGTGGCCAATCATTCCAGTTATATCGATATCATGCTCATGTTTGCTACTGCTCCTAACCCTTTTGTATTTGTAGGAAAAAAAGAACTGGTTAAGATTCCATTTTTTGGGTACCTCTTCAAAAACGCCGCCATTATGGTGGACCGCAGCAGCTCGAAAAGTCGTTATGGAGTTTATAGTCGGGCAAAAAAGGTCTTGGAAAAAGGCTATAGCGTTTGTATTTTTCCCGAAAAGGACTATTTGGATGAAACCATCTTGCTCAACCCTTTTAAGCAAGGTGCATTTAGAATTGCCGTTGATCATCAGTTGCCCATTTGCCCCATGGTATTTTTGGACTGTAAAAGAAAATTCCCGTGGAAAACTACTCATGGTTATCCTGGGGTACTCCGTGTAGACATTCACCCACCCGTGCCTACTGCTGGCCTTAAAAAAGATGATATTCCTGAGCTACAACAAAAAATTTATGATCTGATCTATTCCGAACTGCAAAACGATCCACTGCAAACTGCAGTTAATGCAATTTTAGTTTGGAAAAAAGTCACCAAAACGAGTTAGTATACAATTTGATTTATGGGGATCATCGGTTGATTCATATCCCGTAGTGCATTGATCAGTTTTAGCCCTTGAAACTTTTTAAGGTCATCTACCCCAATTGTTGCTTTCCAAATAATTTCCTGAGCCAAAAGTCGAGCGCGGCATGTACCTTCTAGCAAAGGCAAGTCAGGAGTCCACCAGCACTTACCATCAAAAAACACCAAATTTGCATAAGAGCTGTCGGTGATTAAGCCATTTCTGACAATCAATACGTCATCACAATCCTCCCTTTGGTCAAAGAGGGCCTCTAAACTTTCCCGTTTACTATATTTAAATGTGTAGTCCAAATGATTGGTATGTACCAATTTTAAGCTTTGGATGTTTTGCATTTGATAGTGTTGAAAACCTATTTCTCGTTTATTTTCGTTATAAAAAATTTTCAATTTGATTTTTCCACGGCAAAATTTTTGGGGAATGATCAAAGGGTCTAAAAGATCGAAATTAGGAGTTTTTTCAAAAAAGCTTTGAAAGGCTTTTTCAAATCGCAATTGATGCCATTCAGAGTGGAGTACTCGACCGTCTTGGACACAAATAGACTCAAACAACGGGTACATAAATTTTTTCTATAAGTTCGTTGTATTCGGACTCCAGGTCGCTTAAAAAGGTAATGCCCCCGCCACTGCGGTAGATCAGTTGGTCATTCTTTTTTTCTAGGTAGCGGATATTGACCGCACTCTCGAAGTTTTCTCCATCAAAATAACCAAATACACCAGTATAATATCCTCTTGGACCTTGCTCTACTTCTTGAATAATTGAAACGGTTTTGGCCTTGGGCGCCCCACAGATTGAACCTGCAGGAAGCATGCTAAAAAGGATATTGGGCAATTGTGTTTTCCAGTCGGGAGATAGTTTCCCTTTAATTTCTGAACTTGTATGGTAGATTACGTTTTTTTGAGTTTTGATTTTATCTAGGTATCGGAAACGGGTCACTTGTACTTCTTTTGCCACCTTAGACAGATCGTTCCGGATCAGATCCACTATTGTATTATGTTCATTGATCTCTTTAGGATTGTTTTCTAGTATCTTTTTTGCCTTGGGCAGGTGTGCGTTGATGGTTCCTTTCATTGGATAGGAATAGATACATCCGTCTTTTATTTTGACAAAACACTCCGGTGAATAGACGACAAAGTGATCCTGTTGTAGCAATTTATATGGGGCTTTGGCCAAGTGGAAAATATCTTCCAGTTCGAGATGGGTTTGTATCGTAGAGGGGAAGGTAAGGTTTAACAGAAAAGTGTTGCCCTTATAGATCTCGTTAACTACCTTTTGGTAGGCTTGTGCATAAATTACTTTGGGTACTGGATCAATGGAAAGATTTCTGGGGGTTGTTTTTCGGGCTTGGGGATCGAAATTTCGAAAGCCTTTGACTTTAAATTGAAAACCCATTTTTTGTGCGTCTCCCAAAGGACAGATCAAAGGTTTTTTCAGTTCGAAATCGATAAGAAAAAAAAAAGGCTTTTGCCCAGCGGCCATGGCCGACATTTTTTCTTTAAATGCTGAGAGGTCCAATTCCTATGCTCGGATTCGAATAGCTTATTATATTGCTTTGATAGTCTTCATGATTTTGTCTTCTAACTCTTCCATAAGTTCGATATTATCTTCTAGCAGAGCTTTGACTGAATCACGGCCTTGTCCTAGCTTGGTATCTCCATAGCTAAACCAAGAACCGGATTTTTTGATGATTTCGTAGTTAACGCCCAAGTCCAAAATCTCACCTATTTTAGAGATCCCCTCTCCATACATTATGTCAAACTCAGTGGTACGAAAGGGTGGAGCCACTTTATTTTTGACCACTTTGACTCGGGTTTTATTTCCCAGAACTTCGGCCTCCCCGCTTTTGATTTGGGTGGATCGGCGGATATCTAATCGTACTGAAGCATAGAATTTTAGCGCATTTCCCCCAGTGGTGGTTTCCGGATTGCCAAACATGACTCCAATTTTCTCCCGGAGCTGGTTTATAAAAAATACGGCACAATTGGTTTTGCTGATAGAAGCGGTGAGTTTTCGAAGGGCTTGAGACATCAATCGAGCGTGGAGGCCCATTTTGGAGTCACCCATTTCGCCTTCGATTTCACTTTTGGGTGTCAAGGCTGCGACAGAGTCCACCACAACCACATCGATGGCACCAGAGCGGATAAGGTTGTCAGCAATCTCAAGTGCTTGCTCGCCGTGGTCGGGTTGTGAGATGACTAGTTCACGGACATCTACACCTAACTTTTCAGCATAAAAACGGTCAAAAGCGTGTTCAGCGTCAATAAAGGCAGCTATACCACCGGCTTTTTGGCATTCGGCAATTGCATGTAGGCTAAGGGTGGTTTTTCCCGATGACTCCGGACCGTAGATTTCTATTACTCGACCGCGAGGATAGCCCCCTACGCCCAAGGCTAAATCTAAACCGATGGATCCCGAGGAAATGGCTTCGACTTCCTCAATGCCTTCATCACCCATTTTCATGACGGCTCCCTTGCCATAGGTCTTATCTAGTTTGTCTAAAGTTAGCTGTAAGGCTTTCTTTTTTGCTTCATTTCCGTCTACCATAATCCTGTTTTTTATAGCGAATTTACTATTTCTGTCCTTGGGGGGCAATAGGGCACCAAAAGGATTATTAACAATATAAAGTCAATAAAGATAAGGCAACTGATCATGAGCTTAATTTTACACAACAATAATTTACATGAGAACCAATGGCTTAATTGGCTCAGGAACGAATATTACAAAACCTAAATTAGGACTAAAAACTCACAGACCTTTACTTTATAAAAATAATCCAGACCACCTTTAATAAATTGGTCAAGGAATTAAGCCTTACATTTGGTCTAAATTTTATTATTTTTGTGCCTCAAAACTTAAGCGTTTATAGCATGCAACTATACAACAAACTAAGTGCTGAAGAACGACGCCTTTTGATTGCCGAAGCTGGAACAGAAAGGCTCACCCTGTCGTTTTATCAGTACCACCAAGTCGAGAATCCACAAGTTTTCAGAGATTATTTGTTCCTGCACTGGAACGAAATGGACGTTTTGGGTCGAACTTATGTTGCCTATGAAGGAATCAATGCCCAGTTGTCAGTTCCGGCTCCACGCTTTGATGACTTTAAAAACTTTTTGAATGGAATCAGTTTTTTAAAAGCGGTACGTCTCAACATTGCAGTAGAGCAAGACAATGAGTCCTTTTTAAAACTGACAGTTAAATTTAGGGATAAGATCGTGGCCGATGGCCTAGACGATTCCACTTTCGACGTAACCCAGAAGGGTATTCATCTCAATGCCTTAAAGTTTAACACCCTTTTGAAGGATTCCGACACTATATGTGTAGACATGCGTAACCATTATGAAAGTGAGATCGGACATTTCAAAGGAGCACTCATCCCAGATGTGGATACCTTTAGGGAATCTCTACCTTTGATCGAAGAAAATCTCTCTGAATACAAAGAGGACAAAAAGCTATTAATGTATTGCACTGGAGGCATCCGATGTGAAAAAGCTAGCGCTTACTTTAAACATAAAGGATTTAAAAATGTTTTTCAATTGGAGGGTGGGATCATTGAATATGCTCGTCAGGTTAATGAAAATGGTTTAGAAAATAAGTTTATTGGAAAAAATTTTGTTTTCGACGAACGCCGAAGAGAGCGAATAAGTGATGATGTTATAGCTCAATGTCACCAATGTGGCACCCCCTGCGACAGCCATGTAAATTGTCCCAATGAAGCCTGTCACCTCCTTTTCATTCAATGTGATTCTTGTAAAGAAAAAAGGAAAGGATGCTGTTCTTACGATTGCCAAAAAATTGTAAGTCTGCCGATAGAGGAACAAAGGAAACGGCGAAAGGGAGAACACAATAGCAACAAAATCTTTAAAAAAGGCCGTTCAGAAATATTAAAGTATAAACATTAATTTAGGATTTTACATCTTCCCTATACTTTGAATTAACCTTATCTTTGAACTCTAATAAAGATCTATGGGTTGCTCTTCATGTGCCAGTAATACAAACGGCTCCCCACGCGGCTGCAGAAGTAATGGTACCTGCGGGACAGATAGCTGTAATAAATTGACTGTTTTTGACTGGTTGGGTAACATGGAAATGCCTACCGGCAAAACTCCCTTTCCCATGGTTGAGGTACGTTTTAAAAATAGCCGAAAAGGATTTTACACCCTACCCGAAGGCTTATGTGTAGCGGTAGGCGAACCTGTAATTACCGGGGAAGAAAATGGCTATGATCTGGGACTGGTTACCTTGACTGGGGAATTGGTTAGTTTTCAGATGAAAAAGAAAAAAATTCTCCATGACAGCAATGAGGTGTCAAAAATTCTGCGCAAAGCTAGCCAAAAGGAAATAGATAAATGGCACATCCTAAGAGACAAAGAACCACAAATCCAAAAACGGGCTCGTGAACTGGCCATAGGCTTGGGCTTGGAAATGAAACTCTCCGATGTGGAATTTCAAGGGGATGGGAAAAAGGCAACATTTTATTATACAGCAGACAGCCGGGTAGATTTTCGACAGTTGATCAAGGATATGGCCAAGGTCTTTTCCATTCGGATCGAAATGCGGCAAATCGGTTTGCGCCAAGAGGCTTCACGCCTGGGAGGCATTGGTTCCTGTGGACGTGAATTGTGTTGCTCAACTTGGTTGATCGATTACCGATCCGTATCCACCTCTGCTGTCCGCTACCAGCAGTTGTCCCTTAATTCCCTTAAACTGTCGGGTCAATGTGGAAAACTCAAATGCTGTTTGAATTACGAATTGGATGCTTATCGCAAGGCACTCAAAACTTTCCCTAAATCAGAAGTCAAACTCCAAACCGAAAAAGGATTGGCTGTTTTGCAAAAAATAGATATTTTTAAAGATCAATTGTGGTATGCTTATAAAGGTGAATGGATGAATTGGTATAATTTGACCCTAGATTCGGTTCATGAGATCATTGCCAAAAATAAGAACAAAGAAAAAGTACCTAGCCTTGAAGAATACATCGTAGAAGAAAATTTTCCTGTGATTGAAAAGCCAGATGCTATGTTTAAAAATTTAGTGGGGCAGGACAGGCTGAACCGCTTTGATAGTCCCAAAAAAACCAAAAATAAGAGGATAAAAAAACGCAAGCCCAACCGGAGTCAAAACAATGCTTAGCAAGTACTATATCTTTTCGGCATTCATTTTGAGTATTATTTTTACTTGTAGTAAGCCACCGTTCTTCATGGATTACCGTAATTTTGATGGGAAGTGGTTAACTTCTGAAAAAGTGTTTTTTGATATCCCTACCTCAAACGATCAGCCTGTCAATTTAATGATTTACCTCCGAAACAACCAACGTTATCCCTTTTCAAACATCTTTTTAATTGCACGTTTAAAAATGGGGGATTCCCTTTTACTTTGTGATACCCTGGAATACGCAATGGCCAATGCAGAAGGTCAGTGGCTGGGGAAAGGATTTTTGGAGGTCAAGGAAAGCAAACTCTTGTGGAAAGAAAACTACGAATTATCAACTAAAGAAAATTTAAAAGTTCAGCTGGAACATGCATTAAGATTTAATAGTAGTGAAAAAAGCATAGACACATTAGAGGGAATCGTTAGCGTAGGTTTTGCCATGGAGGAAATTTCAAAGGATGAATAAACCCAAAAAGGATAAATTGAAAAAAAGGAAATATAAAAAGTTCATTTGGGCTTTTTGGTTACTTTTTCTTGCCCTTCTATCTGCAGTGGTGTGTGTTTTCTGGATTACCGCTTTGGGCTATTTTGGATCCATGCCGCCGTTGGAGCAGTTGGAAAACCCCAAAACTAATTTGGCGACGCAGATCCTTTCCTCTGACGGAGTGGTATTGGGAAAATTTTATTTTAATGACAACCGAACGCCTATTACATATGAAGAATTGCCCGAAAACATCGTTGAAGCACTTATCGCCACAGAGGATGAGCGTTATTATGACCATGCCGGAATCGATTGGTTGGGGACACTAAGGGCCGTATTTTATTTGGGAAAAAAAGGCGGTGCTAGTACTATTACCCAGCAGTTGGCTAGACAGCTTTTTGTTGGGGTGCGTTCCCGTAATAAAAAAGAAGCCGTACTTCAAAAAATCAAAGAGTGGGTACTATCGGTTCAATTGGAAAGAAGGTACACTAAAAAGGAGATCATCGCAATGTATCTCAACATCTATGATTTTGGATACAATGCCGATGGGGTTCGCTCGGCAGCTAAAATTTATTTTGACACCGTTCCCCTAGCCTTGAAATTAGAGCAATCGGCGACCTTAGTGGGAATGCTCAAAAACTCTTCTTTGTACAATCCCTTACGTCGGCCCAAAATGGTCGAAAAAAGACGGAATGTTGTTTTTCAGCAAATGCTCAGGAATGAATTGATAACACAGGAGGAAAAAGATTCCTTGGTAACGCTTCCGCTCCAAATAAATTTTTCGCCCGAATCCCACCGTGAAGGTTTGGCCACTTATTTTCGTGCTTACCTCCAAGAGTTTATGAAAAAATGGATTCGGAATAATCCAAAAGCCGATGGCAGCGTATACAATCTCTATCGGGATGGGTTAAAAATCTATACCACTATTGATTCCCGCCTACAGGCACTGGGTGAAAATGCCGTTTCGGATCATATGAAGAATTTGCAAAAAGAATTTTTTCTTCAAAACACTAAAGAACTGAACCCCACCGCACCCTTTTTGGATTTGCGAAAAGGGGAAATCGACACTCTTTTGATCCGAACTGCCTACCGTAGCGAGCGTTGGCGAAAAGGAAAAGTAGCAGGAATGGACGAAGAATCCCTTTTGGAAAGCTTTTTTAAACCTGTGTTCATGCAGGTGTTCAGTTGGAAAGGAGAAATCGATACCATTATGACCCCAATGGATTCGATTCGCTATTACAAACATTTCCTTCGGGCTGCCATGATGTCGATGGAACCTCAAACAGGTCATGTCAAAACATGGGTAGGAGGATTTAACTACAAGCATTTTCAGTACGACCAAGTAAAGCAAGGCCGCCGACAAATTGGCTCTACCTTTAAACCCTTTTTATACGCCACGGCCATCGACCAGCTTAAACTTTCTCCATGCGATAAATTGCCAGACGCTTTGTACTGTATCGATGCCATGAAACACGGCAATGTTGACCCCTGGTGTCCTAAAAATTCGGGAGACCGATATGGCCGAACGCGAACCTTAAAAAACGCCTTGGCAAATTCGGTCAATACTATTAGTGCCAGAATTATGGACAAGGTAGGTCCCCGACCGGTGATTGATCTGGTCAAAAAAACAGGTGTAACCTCCTATATTCCTAAGGTGCCTTCGATTGCATTGGGAACCCCTGACATCAGCCTCTTTGAATTGGTAGGTGCTTATGGCACCTTTGCCAATCAGGGGATATACATTCAGCCAATTGTAATTACCCGGATTGAGGATAAAAATGGAATGGCTTTGTTTGAGGTGGTACCGAAAACCAAAGATGTGATCAGTGAAGAAGCGGCCTATGTTACAGTTAATCTAATGCAAGGAGTTACCGAACACGGATCGGGTGCCAGACTGCGTCATGCTGGACTGGAAAAAACCAATTATGTATATGAAAAAGTAGTCACTGGCTACCCTTATATTTTTGAGAATCCTATAGCCGGAAAAACCGGGACAACGCAAAATCAAAGTGATGGATGGTTTATGGGAATGGTACCCAATTTGGTTACAGGGGTTTGGGTAGGAGGAGAGGACCGTTCGATTCATTTTCAGGAAATTGCCTTTGGACAGGGAGCGACCATGGCTCTACCCATTTGGGCCTTGTATATGAAACAGGCCTATGAAAATGAAGAATTTGACATTTCACAAGAGGAATTCGTGGCACCGGATCAGGTGAGCACTCCTCTGGATTGCAAAGAATATGATAACGACGCTGACCCGATGGTACCAGCCAAACCCCATGCCGACTTGGATCAATTGGGTTTTTGACGCCTTCGTTATGGCCTCAATAAATTAATTGAAAAACAGAGATGTTGATTATTGATCTTCGGCAAACCATTCTGTAAAAGCAGTCTCTGTTTCTCTTAATTTTAAGGAAAATAATTTTAGATGATTAGGCAGCTTTGCCTTAATCCTTACTGCAAAATCTAAGATCATCATTTCACTAGTGGGCTGATAGTTTAATCTTAAAATTTTATGACCTCTGCTTTCCATTTCATCAGCAATTTCTATATGAGGGGAGTTTACGTTGAGCATGGTAGCATGGTCAAGGGCATGAACGATTTCCTGATTGACTATGGTTTTAAGGTCACCAAAATCGATAACCATCCCGTTTTTGACGTTTTTAGGGTCTGCAATCGGTTGGCCTATCACCGTTACGTCCAACTTGTAACTGTGGCCATGGACGTTTTTGCACAGTCCATCGTAGCCATAAAGTGCGTGTCCGGATTCAAATTTAAATTGTTTTGTGACTCGAACTTTTTTATCCATTTTTAGAGTGATTTGATCTTATTTTGGGTAAAATCTGACAGAGCTAATTGTGCAGTTTTTTTCGCGTTTTTACGCAAAAGGGTGTCCCAGTTTTGGGTGTCTTTCCAATGGAGTTTTCGCAATTCTCGACAGGCCATAGGAGCATAGGCGGCGAGTCTTTCTGCTTTTTCATTTACGGTCTGATCCAATGCTTCTAGATCACTGAAACATTCAGCATAAAGACCTTTGTCGATTCCCCAGTTTGCGCTTTTCCAATGGGCACTGTCTAGGGATAATTGTGCAAAAGCAGTACTTCCAATTTTTCTACTTAAAGCAGGTTCAATAACATAGGGTCCTATGCCAATCGAAAGTTCAGAAAGTTTGATGGAGGCTAGATTAGTGGCAAAGGCATAGTCACAAGCGGAAACTAACCCTACTCCACCGCCAACGATTTTTCCGTGAACTCTAGCTAAGACAAATTTTGACATTTTTCGCATAGTATTAAGCAAATGTGCAAAGCCCATAAAAATGGCAGTGGCCTGTTCGATATTTTTTACCCTTTTTAATTCGCTCAGTGAGGCTCCGGAACAAAAGACATTACCTTCGCTTTCCAAAACGATGACTCCAATATCAAGATCAGCCTCAGCTGTTTCAAAAGCCTTGACCATTTTTTTCAATAGGGAAGAGGGAAGGCTGTTTCCCTTGGGATGGAAAAATTTTATCCTTCCAATTTTCTTATTTTTTTCTAAATAAACGCTTCCTTCCATTGAATTTCAAAAATAGCCAATCTATTTTGTTTTTGGCGACTGTTCATTAATTGAAATCATTTTTAAAAGCGAATTTCAAAAATGATGATTAAATTCAGCGCACAAATTAAAAATGAAGTATCCTTATTTATATTTATTGAATATAGTATTGCTCTGTTCGGGCTTTTCATTTGGCCAGCAATATGTTAACCTTGGAGTAGACAATGACCTTTATTTTGGTCTGGATCATTACTACTCCAGTGGAATTTTTATAAGCATGGGAAAGTTAAATCCAGATGCAGATCAAGAGGAGGCTTATCCCAAAAAATACTTACATTGGACTTTGGGTCAGGAGATCTATACCCCTAAAAAGAGATATACCAGTGATGTGCTTAAGTTCGACTATCCCTATGGGGGCTGGTTGTTTTTGGAAAGGTCTTTTGAGAAATACAAAAGTGCTCTTTCGGCCTGGGGCGTATCTCTAAAGCTGGGGATGACTGGCAAGGCTTCATTGGCGCCCTATTTTCAAAACCTCTATCACGACAAGGTTTTGGGCATGCCTAATGTGGCCTGGGAACAGCCCTTGCCCCAAATGTTTCACGTCAACCTCAATGCAATGCAGAGAAAGAGATTGCCATTGGGCAACCGCTTAGCGTTCTTGAACGAGTTTTTCGGAAATTTGGGTACCCAACGTATCTCAGCTGGAGTGCGTTTAGGCGTTTTGTTGGGAAGCTCTAAGGCCCTTTCATTTTTGGGAAATCCTCTGGAGATGCAAACCAAAGGAAATGGGATTTACTTGGGAACACGACAGGAATACCGTTTTCACGATTATATGATCTCCGGGGGACTTTTTAACGATGATGCTCCCTTTGTTTTGGACTCTATTCCTTATAAAAACAGTTTAGAAGTGGGCTTTGCGTTTTACAATGAAAAATGGAGATTGCTGGTGCTTTGGAATAGTATTTCCAAAGACAATGAACTTCAATTTCCCGCTCGCCATCTTTATCTCAATATTTCCATAGCAAGGTTTTTTTAGGCTCTTTCACATTGGTTTTTTCTTGGGGTTGAGTACAAAAAAATGAACTCCCAAAACGAAGGCATCAAAATTATTTTTTTGATCGCTAAGCGGATCCGTAGCTCTTTTAAAAAAACGATATTGCAGGGAGACATCAAACCTTTTCCAAACATTGTATTGGGTTGCAAAAAACCAAGCAAAATTATTTTTGAAAACCTCTTGGGGGTATTCATTACTTCGATTTTTTAGGTCGACGATTTCTGTGTTTTGGGCCCTTAGGATAAGGTTGTAGAACAAGCCAGTCTCAAAATGGAGCTTTCTGGAGGGAAAAACCCGCAGGCTTAATGGGAAGCTGAGATAGGTCAATTGATCATAGGATTGATTTTTCCAAAGTGAGTATTGATAGCTTAGTTTAAAATAATCTAATCCCGAATTGAGTGCAAAGGTTTTCGAAAATTTGTACTGAATGTAAGTCCCGCTGGAAAAGCTAATTTTACGATTGGTATAGTTTCCTCGCATATTTCCATAAACCATATGGGAGTGGAGGTCAAAATTCCATTTGCGATAGAATGCATCTAGATCAGGCCCTTTATTGTATTGGAGGAGAAGATTGGCGTCACCTTGTGCTAAACCAGACAAAAAAAAGGGGAAGAGGAGGCAAAACCATTTGATTCTTGATAAGTACATCAATTTAAAGATAGTATAATTAAAAGGGTTTGATGAGAAGAGGGCTTTCATATTTAAACCTTGAATTTTAAAACCTCACAGAAATTTACATATCCTAGTATATATTTTATTTAGAATGACAAAATTCTGATAAATTAGCTGATTTTAATAGATTTGCATATGATGTAATTGCAGATAAAAACTTGTTGATTTTTATAAAACATTTAAAATCAGTAATTGAAATTTTGGGGATGTAGCTCAGCTGGCTAGAGCGCTTGACTGGCAGTCAAGAGGTCGTGGGTTCGAGTCCCATCTTCTCCACTTATATAATCCCTATTACATTTTAAATCAATTTTTTAGGGATTTTTTATTTTATTTATGTACGGTATTTGTACGGCTACAATATTTTAAACCCTAAAACTTTCCTGCTTATCTGATTACCTGACGGTGGGGTGGGTTTTATTCTGTGTCATTTTTTTAACCCTAGACAAAGAAGTTTTTAGCTTATCTCTTTGAATACAATGTCATAGTCCACATTCTTTCCTATATGCTTTGATACATACTTACAAACATCTTCACTATCATAGATAGGCTGATAATCTCCAACAG
>CAJWLL010000013.1 GCA_913043275.1 uncultured Flavobacteriaceae bacterium
AGCTTATCTCAACCCATTCCCCTTCAATAACTTTTGTGATTCCTGTTTTTTTATAGGTGTCATTTATTGTCAATTTAATACCTGTTTTAGATTCTATTATAACTTTTTGACCGTAAAGAAGTGTAACTACTTTCTTTGCTTTAGCGTTAGGGGCCTCACGAACATTTAATCCTCCTTTTGCGGAAACAAAATAATCCATTTGCCCAAAAGAAATAAGCGGAACAAACAGTAAAAGAGGGATTAGCTTTTTCATACCACTAATATAAAAATAAATCAGAACGCTACCCATTGATGCTCTGTTTACTGACAAGAGGGGGTGGGTTTTGTAGAATGGTTTTTCTGTGGAGTTTAGGGCTCTTAATATTATATATAACCCAACCTCTTCTTACATAAGACTCACTAATAAAATACTATAAAAAAATTAAACTTTTAACTCCGCCAGAGGAAGAACACATTAATCAATTGAAAACAATTGTAAGCGAACATAAAGCTCCTGAAATTGACGGACTTGTTAAATTAGTTAAACAACAAATTGAAAACCTTCCTCCAAAATGAAAATCGGTTTTCACTATGGGTAATGGTGCTGTTATATTCCCATTTACCTTTTGATTGAAATCAATTTTTTTAGATATTTATAAGAATGAATGTATTGTAATTATTAGTTCAGTAATTAAGATGTGATTTTATAATCATACACCTATTGTTAGGATTTTTGTTTTTTAAAACGGTGTATGTAAAACAAGTCAAATGATGAACAGAGTTTTTTTATTTTTCGTAGTTCTATTATTGCTATCCTGCAATAATGGTGGGATTGAGGATTACAAAAAGGATTCAGAGACCTGTCATTCTAGCCCTGAAGCCAAAGGAATAATGCATGATGGAGAGAATAGGGAATACCTTTTGTATTTACCGGATAGCTATAATGTATCTTCTCCCATACCTTTGTTGTTTAATTTTCATGGTTTTGGTGATAGTGCGAGTAATCATATGATCAATGCTGACATGCGTGCACTGGCTGAATCTGACACTTTTATTTTAGTCTATCCTCAAGGTAGTTGCTCGGAGGGTTCCCCCCATTGGAATCCATGTCCAATAGATGTGGATAATAAAAGCACTGCTGATGATTTAGGATTTGTTGAAGCCATGATAGATGAGATTTCATCCAAGCACAATGTAGATATGGAGAGAATTTATGCTGCTGGTTATTCAAACGGTGGCATGATGGCATATGGGCTTGCCAATTATAAAAGTGATTTAATTGCTGCAATAGCCTCTGTTTCTGGAGCAATGTTAGATTGTACAGGTTTTACAAGTCATCCGATGCCGGTAGTACATCTTCACGGAACTTCCGATTATGTTATCCCTTATGAGGGAGGGGACAACTACAGTGCTGCCCAAAATACTTTAGACTATTGGATTGATTTTAATAATACATCCACAAACCCAACTGTAAGCTTTGACAATAGTGGAGGAATGCCAATTGAATACTATGTCTATGGTCAAGGAGAAAATGCTGTCTCTGTTGAGCATTACAAATATATTGGAGGTGATCATGTTTGGTTTAACAACACCTATCAAGGTCAAAATACAGCGACACTGATTTGGAATTTTTTATCTAAATATGATATCAAAGGATTGAGATAATAATATATACCTAGATAAAAGTCCTCAAGCCAGTATGTTTTATATACAAGAGGAGAGTTCACTTTTTACACAATGGCCCATAAGACCATTTCCTTGCGATTAACACTATGACAAGGGATTAAGGCTGTTTTAAGTGTTGCGGTTTTAGGGGGTGGTTGTTTGGGGGAAGCCTTTCATTATATAGGACCTAAGTCTTCAGTCATTCAGAAGTATATACTTGACGAATTTTAACTTCTACTTTAAATCCTTTTTTCTTTAGTTTTTGTAGAAAAACGTAATGAAGCTAAAAGTCCTAGGATTGCTGCTACAGATAGAAAAGAAAACACATACTGATAACCTTCAATACCAGGATGCTTATCTAAAAAATAACCCATAAGAGGTCCAGCAAAAATATCAGGAGTATATCCAATTAATGAAATTACTCCAACAGCAGTTCCAGTTAAAGTAATTGGAACATTACCTTCTTTGAGAATTGCAAAATATAGTGCTCTCATCGCATATGTTCCTATAGCTAGGATAATTAAAGAAATTAAAAACAAGATATACTGGTTAGCTACCAAGAATCCAGAAGCAAAAAAAAAGGAACCAAAAAGCATTACAAGAAAACCATTTATTATCCAAGAAATCCCATTTGATTGATCAGCTAAAAAACCAACAGTGAAACAGGTAATTGGCCTCAGATAGAGTTGAAGAGAAGCAATGTTTGCAGCTTTAACTTCGTCATAACCCATTACATCTGACGCATAGAGAGAATAAATATCAGTCACTTTATATCCAAAATAGGCACAAAGAATGATTGTCATCAAAAGCCAAACCGATTCCAGCTTAAGAATGGATATTATATTTTTAAATGATTTTTTATCCTTTGATTGATACACATCTTCTTCTATTTTTATCTTCATAAATAAAAAAACAACTATTCCAGTAATAGCAACTATTATAGAAGAGAATAATATGACATTTCGAAATGCATCTTGACGTTCATTAATGCTAGCTGTTAAAATATCATCAGTTAAAAAAATAGAAAAAATAGCTACTCCAATAGTCCCCATAAGTGCAGCAGTAAGCCCTCTTCCTCCATCTAAAAAACCAAAAGCTTGTCCCTGATTTTGAGTGCCTCCCCAAATACGAGTTGCTTTAATCATGGCTCCCCAAAACAAAAAGACTGAGGTAAAGCCCCAGTATCCATATAAAATTTGTAAAATCCGATAACTAGGAAATGTAGCTAGAATGAAACCCCCTAATGCAGTTAAAATAAGGGAATAAGAAATTAATTTTCTTGGTAAAAATATATCAGCTAGTGTACCACCAAAAATATATGAAAATAAAGCAACTGTTCCATAGACTGAGAATAAACTGCCTAGTTCAAAATTGTTCAAATTAAATACTGCCAAAAATGTAGGTCTAAATACTCGAGATAAAAAATAGGGCAGAATAAAGATTAATTCTCCCGATAGAATCAATAGTATGATATTTATATTTGAACCTTTGGTAGAAGAGTATTTGATTTTATTTTTTTTAACTAATTTAAATTGCTACTTCTGAACTACAACCATAAATCAACTAAAAAAGACTTAAAAGCAAGAGTTAGCTTTTTCATAGTATTGATTTGCAACTCAATATACCAATTTTACAAAACACATATTCCTTGTTCTTTTTCGTATGATTAAATGTTTTTTAAAAAAACAATAAAAAAACAATAAATTGCAATAATGAAAAGTATTATAAACCATATAGTTTAATAAATAAAAAACATCTCTTTATTAAAATGAAAATAAAATCAATTGTTAAGTTTTTAGTTTTTTTGATTTTCCAATTTGGACTTAATGCACAGTCAATGGCATTTAATGAAATAGTAATTAATTCAATTAAAGCAACTGAGATAGCTAGAGCAAAAGTTTTTTTACAATATAAAATTATTACTGTCAGTGATTCTCATTGTGATCGAAGTGCTGGTGGAAAAAATGATTTTTACTCTGAGGGTGATTATTGGTGGCCAAATCCTGATAATCCTAAAGGGCCATATATACAAAGAGATGGAAAAACTAATCCTAATAATTTTAATAATCACCGTTTATCAATGATTAGGATGAGTGAAACAGTAGCAACTCTTACCTCTGCCTGGCTATTGACTAAAGACCACGTATATGCTGATAAAGCCCTTGAACATTTAAATGCATGGTTTGTTGACGAATCGACATTAATGAAACCCAATATGCTATATGCTCAGGCTATTTTTGGAAAAGTAACTGGAAGAGGAATTGGTTTAATTGATGCTTATCATTTAGTTGAGGTTGCACAATCAGTTAAAGTACTTGAGGATAAAGGTGGAATTTCTCAGGAGCATGCTGATCGAATTAAACAATGGTTTAGTAAGTTTTTAAACTGGATGACTACTCACGAGTATGGAATAGCCGAAATGAATCATCCAAATAATCACAGTACATGTTGGGCCGCAACAGCTGCCTCAATGGCAAAATTGACTAATAACCTCAAAGTAATTGAGTTATGTACTGAGCGATTTAAAAAAACATTACTTCCAAATCAAATGGCAGAAAATGGAAGCTTTCCTCTTGAGTTAAAAAGAACTAAACCATATGGTTATTCCCTTTTTAATATTGATGCATTTTTTAATCTTGCTATGATTCTTTCAACGAAAGACGAAAATCTTTTTGAATTTGAGACTATAGATGGAATATCTTTAAAAAAAGGTATTGAGTTTATTTACCCATTCATAAAAAATAAATCTAAGTGGCCTTTTCAAAAAGATATATATATATGGAAAGAATGGCCTGTCAATCATCCATCTATTCTATTTTCTGCGTTGACTTACAAAAAAAAGGAATATTTAGAAACCTATTTGGAAATGCCTATGTATCCTATTCATCCCGAGGTTGTTAGGAATCTTCCTGTAAGGCATCCAATCATATGGATTATGTGAGAATGTAATTTAAAGAGAAACCTAGACAAGGTTACTCTAAATTCAAAAATAGATCAATCGGTTGCAGTGTTTTATATAAATCAGGAACTTATTTTTCAGCTAAAAAAAAGGCAGACCTTTTGTTTTTCAATTTGAATGAATTTTGAGCAATTTTTATAAAAGAATTTATTTTTTTATATAATAAAGCTATGCAATAGTGTTAAATTACTATACACTATCTTTGTTTAAATTTAGTATATGGCTTTTTTAGCAGTTGCAGTTGGCATTTTTTTATTGATTAAAGGAGGAGATTGGTTAATGAAAGCTGCTGTATCCCTTTCACTTCGTTTCTCCATTCCTAAAATTGTTATAGGTATGACTGTGGTGTCCTTTGCCACCTCTGCTCCTGAGTTGATCGTAAGTATTCAGTCTGCCCTTAGTGGCCATCCTGATTTGGCTCTGGGCAATGTTGTAGGTTCAAACATTGCAAACTTAGGGTTTGTGTTGGCCATCACTATCATGATTTCTCCCATTGAGGTTACACCGAGTTTTTTCAAAACGGATTGGCCTATGATGATTTTTTCATCATTACTCTTTTACTTTTTTTTAGTGATTGATTTTAAGCTCGTTGCCTATGAAGGAGCTATACTATTTTTTTTGCTCTTGTGCTTTATGTTTTATTTAATAAAGTATCAAAAAGAATCTGTTTTGGAAGAAGCCCCTGAAGATGAACAAGCCCTAGAGATATCGAAGACAATGACCTGCCTCCTTTTGGGTGGTTTTTCTCTTTGGTTAGGATCTGAAACTATGATCAAGGGCGCAGTTAGTTTGGCTCAAAACCTAGGGGTGAGTGAAAGAATCATTAGTGTGTCCATAGTTTCTATTGGAACCAGTATTCCAGAGCTTTCGGCTTCTATCATTGCGATTATAAATAAAGAAAAGGCTATATCCTTAGGAAACCTCATTGGCTCCAATATTTTTAATATCCTCGCGGTCATGGGTATTACAGCAATGATTCATCCCGTGGTGGTTGAAGATACCGGATTGTTAAGCAATGATATTTGGTGGATGTTTGGTATTTCTTTATTGATACTTCCGCTTGTGTTTTTTCCTAAAGGAGTTAGGTTGGGTTGGATAGATGGCTTGGTATTAATAACCATTTATGTGTTTTTTATTTTACCCTTGTTTATGTAAAATAAAAATCCCACTCTTATAGCGGGATTTTTACTTATCAAATATTCAATTATTTAAATAAATATAGTGGAATTAAACATTCGCTGACTTGACAGTTTTGATTATTCTACTAGCAATTTTGTAAGGATCTCCATTAGAAGAAGGTCTTCTGTCTTCCAGCCATCCTTTCCATCCGTTTTCAACAGTCATGATGGGAATTCTAATAGAAGCTCCACGATCAGACACACCAAAACTAAATTCATCAATGGATTGTGTTTCGTGATCTCCGGTAAGACGTTCCTCATTGAATGCTCCGTAAACGTCAATATGTTCTTTAATAACAGGTCGGAAGGCCTCACAGATTTTTTCATAAATTTCTTTTGATCCGCAAGTTCTCAATGTTTCATTAGAGAAGTTGGCATGCATTCCAGAACCATTCCAGTCAGTAGCTCCAAGGGGTTTAGGATGCCAGTTAATAGCCAATCCATATTTTTCACCAAGACGCTCCAATAAGTATCTTGAAATCCAAATTTGATCTCCTGCTTCTTTTGCTCCTTTAGAGAAACACTGGTACTCCCACTGTCCTGATGCAACTTCGGCATTTATGCCCTCTACATTAATACCCGCCTCAAGACATTGTTCTAAATGTTCTTCAATCATTTCTCTTCCAAAAGCGTTTTTAGCCCCTGCTGAACAGTAAAATTGCCCCTGTGGAGTCTGATCTTTAGGAAAACCTAAGGGGAGGTTTGTTTCAGGATCCCATAAGAAATATTCTTGTTCAAATCCAAACCAAAAATCGTTGTCATCATCATCAATAGTGGCTCTAGCGTTAGAGATATGAGGGGTTCCATCTGCATTCATAACCTCAGTCATTACAAGGTATCCATTTTTCCGATCTGGATCTGGATAAATGGCAACTGGTTTTAAGAGACAATCAGAGGAATTTCCTTCGGCTTGTCGTGTTGAAGAACCATCGAATGACCAAAGAGGACAATCTTCTAGCTTTCCACCAAAGTCATCTACAATTTTTGTTTTGCTACGTAAACTGGCTGTCGGCAAGTAGCCGTCTAACCAGATGTATTCCAATTTAGACTTGTTCATATAATAGATTTTATGTTTCAATATGGTAAAAATAAAATTTCTTGTCAATACCACCCCTTTTTGGGGTACTAATTATAAAAACCTATAATCATTTTTACGAAGACACTAATTTTTTAGGGGTAAATTTTCAATTTCATAAATTTTAGGGACACTTATCTGATTTTTTTCATTTATAAATTATCTTTGCTTTAGTTTCCAAAATTTTTCGCAGATGAATTATTTAAGAAAAAAAAGTCTAGAAAATCTTTTTGACAAACAGCCTAAATCATTTCAAAACAAACAAAAATATTCTTCTCTTTTTGCCAGTAATGTTTTTACTGATGCTGTTCTTGAACAATACGTCAACAAAGAAACATTTAGTCAGGTAGCCCATGCTGTGAATAAAGGGTCAAAAATTAACCGATCTATTGCAGATCAAATTTCAGCGTCCTTAAAAGCTTGGGCATTGTCCAAAGGAGCTACTCATTACACCCATTGGTTTCAGCCTTTGACCGGTGGTACGGCTGAAAAACATGATGCTTTTTTTGATCTACAAGCCTCCGGTAAGCCAATTGAAAATTTTGACGGCAGTCAATTAGTACAGCAAGAACCAGATGCTTCCAGTTTCCCCAGTGGGGGTATCAGAAACACTTTTGAAGCTAGGGGTTATACTGCCTGGGATCCCACTTCTCCTGCGTTTATACTCGGTAAGACGCTGTGCATTCCTACTATTTTTGTTTCTTATACAGGAGAGGCATTGGATTATAAAACCCCTTTACTGAAATCCATCCAATCTCTTGACAATACTGCCACGGAAATTTGCAAATATTTTGATAAAAATGTAACTAAAGTTAACACTACCCTTGGATGGGAACAGGAGTATTTTTTAGTGGATAAGGGGTTGGCTGCCTCTCGACCCGATTTGATCATCACAGGTAGAACACTTTTTGGGCATCAACCCTCCAAAGGGCAACAATTGGATGATCACTATTTTGGTTCTATTCCCCCTAGAGTAATTGCTTATATGCAAGAATTGGAGCACTCAGCCATTCAATTGGGCATTCCTCTTAAAACCCGCCACAACGAAGTTGCACCCGGTCAATTTGAATTGGCGCCCATTTTCGAAGAGGCCAATTTGTCGGTCGATCATAATTCTTTAGTGATGGATTTGATGTCTAAAATTGCATTAAAACATGATTTTATAGTATTGTTTCACGAAAAGCCTTTTGAAGGGATTAACGGATCAGGTAAACACAACAACTGGTCCCTCACTACCAATACCGGGGTTAACCTTTTGAGTCCTGGTAAAACCCCAATGAGTAATCTTCAGTTCCTGACCTTTTTTATCAATACCATTGCCGCAGTTTTATCACATGAAGCCTTAATGAGGGCTTCGATTGCTAGTGCAAGTAATGATCTTAGATTGGGTTCTAATGAAGCTCCTCCTGCCATACTCTCAGTCTTTATAGGTAAACAACTGACTGCAGTTTTAGATGACTTAGAAAATGTTTCTAAAGGAAAACTCTCTCCTGAGGAAAAAACAGACCTAAAACTTAATGTCATTGGTAAAATCCCAGAAATTTTATTGGACAACACGGATCAAAACCGAACTTCTCCTTTTGCGTTTACAGGAAATAAATTTGAATTTAGAGCAGTGGGTTCCAAGTCAAATTGTGCTAAATCCATCACCGTTCTTAATGCGGCATTAGCTCAGCAGTTAGAAAAGTTTGGCAAAGAGGTCGAAACTTTGATAGAAGAAAAGGACATGAAAAAAGACGATGCTATTTTCAATGCCCTAAGGGATAATCTTAAAGGTATAAAAAATATCCTTTTTGAAGGAGACGGATACAGCGATTCATGGAAAAAAGAGGCGAAAAAGAGGGGACTGAGTCAAAACCAAAACACGCCCCAGGCCTTGACGGCCTATATCGCCAAAAAAAGTATTACACTTTTTGAACAAACAAACGTGCTTTCTGAGCGAGAGCTAAAAGCAAGATATATTGTCGACCTTAAGGAATATATTATGCGGATTCAAATAGAGTCCAGAACATTTGGAGATATTGCCCGTAATCATATAATACCTACTGGCATTAAGTACCAAAATATGCTGATTGAAAATGTAAAAGGTTTAAAAGAAATTTATGGTAAGGATTATAAAAAGTTTGCTGAAGTGCAATTAAAAATCATTGAACGTATTTCAGGACATATTGATAAAATCAATAATGGCATTAAACAAATGGTCGAAACCCGAAAGTCATTGAATAAAAATGAAGATGAATATAAAAAAGCTTATGCCTACTGTGTAAAAGTTTTGCCTTTTTTGAATGAAATAAGATATCACTGTGACAAATTAGAGTTGATAGTAGATGATGAATTATGGCCTTTGGCTAAATACCGTGAACTCTTGTTTTGTCATTAAAAATAAATGAAGCCTTATGGGTTGGGTGAATTGTATTAATTTTAATTTCTAATCAAATCAATGAAAGATAAAAGGTATAACCTCAGGGGTGTTTCTTCACAAAAAGAAGATGTTCACAATGCCATAAAAAAAATTGACAAAGGGCTTTTTCCAAAGGCATTTTGTAAGGTTGTGCCTGACTTTTTGACGGGTAGTGAGGAGCATTGTTTGGTAATGCATGCTGATGGAGCTGGGACTAAAAGTTCTCTTGCTTTTGCCTATTGGAAAGAAACTGGAGATCTATCAGTTTGGAAAGGCATAGCCCAAGATGCCTTGATTATGAATGTCGACGATCTGCTTTGCGTTGGAGTGACCAATGATATTTTGCTTTCTTCTACCATTGGTAGAAACAAGAATAAAATCCCTGCCGAAGTACTTGCTGCCATCATTAATGGAACTGAGGAACTTTTGTCCAATTTGGCTCAATGGGGTGTAAAAATTCACAGTACTGGGGGAGAAACCGCCGATGTAGGAGATTTGATAAAGACTGTTATTGTCGATTCTACCGTTACCGCCAGAATTAAAAGAAGTGAAGTCATTGACAATGCAAATATTCAATCAGGTGACGTGATTGTTGGCTTGGCATCTTTTGGGCAGGCCAGCTATGAAGATCAATACAATGGAGGGATGGGGAGTAATGGTTTGACCTCAGCAAAACATGATGTGTTTGGCACTGCTCTTAAAGAAAAATATCCGGAAACCTTTGACAATGAATTACCCAGTGATTTGATTTACTGCGGTTCTAAAGAGTTAACAGATCCAACCGACACTCCCTTGGATGTTGGAAAATTGGTTTTATCACCTACCAGAACCTACGCTCCGGTGATAAAAAAGGTATTGCATACCCTAAATAGAAAAAAAATTCATGGTATGGTCCATTGCAGTGGAGGTGGGCAAACCAAGATTTTACATTTTATCGAAAAGCTTCACGTAGTTAAAGATAATCTTTTTGATTGTCCTCCATTGTTTGAACTGATCCAAAAAGAATCGGGAACCAACTGGAAAGAAATGTACGAGGTTTTCAATATGGGGCATCGTATGGAGATTTATTTACCCGAATCTCAAGCTCAGAAAGTAATAGATATTGCACTGTCTTTCAATATCGAAGCCCGAATTGTTGGAAGGGTTGAAGCTTACCCTGAAAAAAAATTGACGATCCAATGCCTTCAAGGGGTTTTTCAGTATTAAACATTTATCTTAGTATTCCTTTTGGAGCCATTAAAATGAAAAAAATCATTTTTCTTATTCTATTTATTTTCCAAGGTGTTGCTTCTCAAGAACGAGACTTATTGTTGGACGGTTTGTTTGAGGAGGAGATGATAATGGAGGAACAATTGCTACCGAAAAAAATGATTTTTACCCAATCTCTTTTATGGGGGAAAAATGGTCTTTTTCGAAGGACTGGTATTTCAAAAATTTCTATAGATCAAAGGGAAAAGGAGCTCAAAGTCAGGAATTTAATGCTTAATTCCCATCAAATTATTGGCTATTTGACATTAGCCGGCATGGTGGCTCAAGGAATTATGGGAGGAAGACTCTATAATGGGGATTATCAACTTTATGACGCTCATAAGACTTTGGGAAAGTGGGTTACGGCCTCCTATTTCACCGGAGCTGGACTTTCACTTTTCGCCCCGCCACCCTTTGTCAGAAAAAAAGTAAAAGGCTTAAATTCCATTAAAGCTCACAAATTGCTTGCTTATATCCATTTCACGGGTATGATTGCAACCAATGCATGGTCAAAAGAGGATAGAGATTGGCACAAGTATGCAGCTTACACTACTTTTGCTAGCTATACCGCTGCTGTATTGGTATTTAAATTTTAACACATATGAAAAATTTATTTTGGAGTGCTGTTTTTTTGTTTTTTTTGACCTCTCAAGCACAGGAAAAGTGGGTGTTGGATGCTAAAAATTCATTCATTACCTACGATGCCACCCACTTTTTGCATGAATGGACTGGCACTAATAAAAATTTAAAGGGCTTAATCATTGAAGATGAAGATTCTTTTCAAAAAATTGCTATTGCCATGTATGTCCGTGACTTTGATAGTAAAAATACTAATAGAGATAGCAATGCATTTGAAATATTGGAAGTTTTTCGGTTTCCCAAAATTGAATTTTTCTCAGATCAAATTGAAACGAAAGACAATGAGTTAAAATTTATTGGTGGATTAAATTTCCACGGGATTGAATTGAGTAAGAATATCCTTGCAAAGTCCACTTTTAATAAAAAACAAATTGAGTTGGAGGGAGACTTTAATCTCAGCCTTTCTGACTTCGAAGTTCCTTTGCCCTCTTTTATGATGCGAAAAATGGAGGATGAAATAGTTATCAATTTCCAGTTGCATTTTAATAAAATTGAAAGATAGTTTTAAAACTTTAAATTTGTATTCTACTCAGTCCTCTCAAAATGATAGAAAAACTAGATATTGTGCATCAAAGATTTATCGAGGTATCTGATTTGATTATTCAGCCTTACGTCATTGCAGACCAAAAGCGATACGTTCAACTAAATAAAGAATACAAGGATTTGAACAAGATTGTTTCGAAAGCGAAAGTCTACAAATCAATTATATCAAATATTCTGGAGGCAGAGACAATGATCAAAAATGATAAGGATCCAGAAATGATCGATATGGCGAAAATGCAATTGGAGGAAGCCAAAGAACAGCTCCCCCAAGTTGAGGAGGAAATCAAATTTTTACTGATTCCCAAAGACCCTGAGGATGGAAAAAATGTTGTAGTTGAAATTAGAGCAGGTACTGGAGGGGATGAGGCAAGTATTTTTGCTGGTGATCTCTATCGCATGTATACCAAATACTGTCAAGATCAAGGGTGGAAGGTAAGTTTTGTTGATTCCAATGAAGGAACAGCTGGAGGATTTAAGGAAGTCATCTTTGAAGTTTTCGGAGAGGAGGTTTACGGAACAATGAAATACGAATCTGGGGTGCACCGCGTGCAGCGCGTACCCCAAACCGAAACCCAGGGTAGAGTTCACACCTCAGCAGCGACGGTTATGGTTTTACCTGAGGCAGAAGAGTTTGATGTTGAGGTGAATATGAACGATGTAAGGGTTGATTATTTTTGTTCTTCCGGTCCCGGAGGACAATCGGTCAATACCACTTATTCTGCAGTAAGGTTAACACACGAGCCCACTGGAATTGTTGCTCAATGTCAGGATCAAAAGTCCCAACACAAAAACAAAGAAAAGGCGCTAAAGGTTTTGCGGTCCCGACTCTACGAATTAGAACTTAATAAGAAACTAGAGCAGGACGCTGAAAAAAGAAACTCACTGGTATCTTCTGGGGATCGCTCAGCAAAGATCAGGACGTATAATTACCCCCAAGGTAGGGTAACGGATCATCGTATTGGTTTGACACTTTACGACCTCCAAAACATCATCAACGGTGATATTGATAAATTAGTGGATGAACTAAAACTTTATCAGAATGCTCAAAAACTGAAGGAGGCAGGAGAGACCTTATGACCCAGTCAGCACTTTTAGAACAAATCAAGAGCAAAAAATCTTTTTTATGCATTGGGTTGGATGTGGATCAGGATCTTATTCCATTGGATTTGAAAGTTGAGCAGGATGCTCTTTTTACATTTTGTAAGAGAATTATTGAAGCTACTGCACCTTATTGCGTTGCCTATAAACCCAATATTGCTTTTTTTGAGGCTTATGGATTGGAGGGATGGAGATCCCTTGAAAAAGTTATGAATTTTTTAAACCAACAATATCCCGAAATATTTACCATTGCTGATGCCAAGAGGGCAGATATAGGAAATACATCAAAGCATTATGCAAAAGCCTATTTTGAGCAATTCGAATTTGATTCGGTTACCATTTCACCTTATATGGGTAAAGACTCTGTTGAGCCTTTTTTAGAGTATAAAGAAAAGCACGCCATTTTGTTAGCCTTGACATCTAATGAGGGGTCCTCAGATTTTCAATTTATCAACACCGACGGGAAATTATTATATGAACAGGTTATAGAACGTTCAAAAAGTTGGCAAAATGCTGACCGATTGATGTATGTAGTCGGAGCGACCAAAGCACATGCACTGCAAAAAATAAGAACATTGATTCCTGATTCTTTTTTATTGATTCCAGGCTTAGGTGTCCAGGGAGGAAGTTTAGAAGAGGTAGCAGTAAACGGTTTGAATCATGAATGTGGGCTTTTGGTCAACTCTTCAAGAGGAATCATTTATGCTTCTTCTGAAAGTGATTTTGATAAAGTAGCTGGCAGCGTGGCGAAAGATTTACAAAAACAAATGGCTTTTTACCTTCGTCAAAAAGGGATTATATAATGTTGTATCACAGTATTTATAGGGCTAAAAAACAAAGTGCAAGCTGGATTACCTTTATTCATGGGGCAGGAGGGAGTAGTGCCGTTTGGTTTAAGCAAATTCGATTTTTTTCAAAAGATTTTAATCTTTTACTAATTGACCTTCGTGGTCATGGAGCTTCCCAGGGTTTGATTCAAAATCCTTTTAAAGCCAAGTATTCCTTTGAGGCCATAACTGAAGATATCTTCGAGGTAATGGATCATGTCAAAATAGAAAAATCTCATTTTGTAGGTATTTCTCTAGGTACTATTCTCATCCGTCAGTTAGCTGAAATGCAACCCAGTCGCGTGGAAAAGATGATTATGGGAGGTGCAATCTTAGAGTTAAACTTAAAGTCTAGGATACTCATGTATTTTGGTAATGCTACCAAGTCTTTTTTACCCTATATGTGGCTATATCGTTTTTTTGCTTTTATTATCATGCCCAATTCAAACCATAGAGAATCAAGAATAATGTTTATTCGGGAGGCAAGAAAACTCTATCAAAAAGAGTTTGTACGTTGGTTTAAGCTTACTTCAGAGATCATTCCCAAACTAAGGATATTTAGAAAAATTTCAATTGATATTCCAACACTTTACATCATGGGGGATCAAGATTATATGTTTCTTCCCTGCGTTCGAAAGGTATCAGAAAGCCATCCATTTTCAAACCTATTGGTTCTTGAAGAATGTGGTCATGTGGTTAATGTGGAAAAGCCCAAAAAATTTAATGCTGGAATGCTGTCGTTTCTAAACAAATAGGCTTAGGAAAACACCACGGTTTTGTTTCCGTAAACCATTACTTTTCGATTGACGTGTAATTTGAGAGCACGAAGCAGAACAATTCGTTCTAAGTCTCTTCCTTTTTCGATAAAATCGGCAATAGAATTCAAATGGGTAACACGTGCAATGTCTTGCTCTATGATTGGTCCCGCATCTAACTCTTCCGTGACATAATGACTGGTAGCTCCAATTATTTTCACGCCACGCTCAAAGGCTGAGTGGTAGGGTTTTGCTCCAGGAAAGGCGGGCAAAAAAGAATGGTGAATGTTAATGATTTTGTGGGTGAAGTGGTCAATGAGTTGGGAAGAAACAATCTGCATATAACGGGCTAGAACGATAAAATCAACTTGATATTCTTTGAGTAATGCCAATTGTTTTTCCTCTGCCTTGGGTTTATTGTCTTTGTTTACAGGAATGTGGAAGAAAGGAATGTCGAATCGTTGGGCGATGATTTTAAGGTCGAGATGATTGCTCAGAATAAAAGGAATCACAGCAGCCAATTCCCCAGATTGTTGCTTGGCCAAAATATCGTAAAGACAGTGGTCGTATTTGGAAACAAAAACCGCCATTTTTGGTTTTTGGTTTTTCATATAAAAATCACAATGAAGGGAAAAGCGAGAACCCAAGTCTTGCTGAAATTTATCTTTAAAACCCTGAAAGTTAAAATCATTACCATTTAAATCACATTCTACTCGCATAAAAAATGCGGCATTGGGCCTATCTACATATTGATCTATATAGGTTATATTACCTTGGCTTTGATGTATGAAGTTTGTCACCTCAGCAATGATTCCTTTCTTGTCAGTGCAGTACATCAACAAAGTGATCTGGTTCATAAATATATTTTTTCAAAAATAGGGATTCGTCTGATCAGAGCAATAGATTCTCAGGTTTAATTGGATTCAACTAAAAAAGCCTCCATTTGATGGAGGCTTTTTTATTAAATAATAGAGGTAAATTAACCTTCGTTGATTCTAAAGTCAGCATAAGCTTCCATTCCATGTTCTGAAAGGTCGAGACCATTTATTTCTTCGTCCTTATCAACTCTTAATCCAGTGGTTGATTTGACAATTAAAAGTATAATGAATGATCCGGTGACACAAAAAGCTCCGACAATTCCAACCCCTATCAATTGAACTAAGAATTGATCAAGTCCGGATAGTGCTCCGAATATTCCTACTGCTAGCGTTCCCCAAATACCACATATGAGGTGAACTGCAACAGCTCCTACAGGATCGTCTAATTTGAGTTTGTCAATTAATGCAATACCCAAAACAACTATGACACCGGCAATTAATCCAATAAGAATCGCATCCGTGGGACTCATTTGATCTGCACCTGCTGTAATTCCTACCAGACCACCTAGAACTCCATTCATAAACATGGTTAGATCGAAGTTTTTGTATAGTAAATTAGAAAAGAAAACTGCTGTAACTCCTCCTGCAGCTGCAGCTAATGAAGTGGTGACTAAAGTCAAAGAAGTCAATTCTGGATCAGCAGACAATACTGAACCTCCATTGAATCCAAACCACCCCAACCAAAGAATGAATACTCCAGCAGAAGCAATGGGAAGATTGTGTCCGGGCAAAGCTTTAGGCTTTCCTTCTTTATCGAATTTACCAATTCTTGCACCTAAAAGGTAAATTGTGATCAAAGCACCCCAACCACCAACGGAGTGAACCAATGTTGAACCGGCGAAATCGTAAAATCCCCATGTGTCGAGAAATCCACCACCCCATTTCCAAGCCCCTACTATTGGGTAAATGAGTCCAACATAGAGTACTGCAAAAAGCATAAATCCTGACAATTTGATACGTTCAGCGACAGCTCCAGAAACGATGGTAGCTGCAGTGGCAGCAAACATTCCTTGAAAAAGGAAATCGGTCCACCAGGTATAACCTCCGTCAGCGTATCCAAATCCCATTCCTCCCTCAGGTGCCGAAATGCCAAATCCCGAAAATTTAAGTATACCAATGTCCCCATCTTCAAAGCCGGGATACATGAGATTGAAACCACACAGGCAATATAATAAAAGTCCTACTGTGATAACGAAAAAGTTTTTAAATAAAATATTGATTGTGTTTTTTTGCCGGGTCAATCCAATTTCCAAAAATGAGAATCCCAAGTGCATAAAAAAGACCAGGGCTGTACAGACCATCATCCACAAATTGTTTACTGTTAAAATTGTAGTTTCCATAATTATTTTTGTTGTTAGTTTAATGAATCGTTTCCTTTTTCCCCAGTTCTAATCCTGTAGGCTTCTTCAACGGGTAAAATAAATATTTTACCATCTCCAACTTTGTCAGTTGACGCAGTTTTTAGAATGGCGTTGACTGTTTTTTCTACAAAAGATTCTGAAACTATTATGGATAAGTATCTTCTTTGTATTTCGGAAGTGCTGTATGAAATTCCACGATATACATGCCCTTCTTTTTCATTTCCTACTCCCGTTACATCCCAGTAGCTAAAGAAATTCACTTCGACATTGTGAAGGGCTTCTTTAATTTCATCAAATTTTGATTTTCTGATGATTGTTTCTATTTTTTTCATGTTTTGGATTATTAAAATATTTGTTTTAGAAAACACTTTTGAAATTTATTTTTGTTAGAGTTAGATCTGGATGTTTTCTGTGTCCATTTCTTTTACCTTATATGCTTATTATCGAAAACGCTCTCGAACCATTAATTGACTAGTAAAATCAGCCAAAAGGTTTATCATTATAGGTTATAGCTCAAAAATATTTTTTGAATTTAATATGACTCAAAAGCATTGATTTAGAATGAGTAGATAGCGGCTACTAAAAATGCAGCTAGACTATCTGTTGCTCCGTCAGCATCTGTATAAAACTTATCTGAAGCAGAGTCAATTCTAATTTCTGGTTTAAAGATGAAATTTCCAGAACTGTAACTTCCTGTTACTGTAAAGGATGTATTGTCACCTTCTCCACTAACACTTCCAATAGCACCCAGTCCATCTTCGGAAAAGGCTTCAAATCGAGCACCTAGAGCAAAGGAGTCAGAGAAAGTATACTGTGGATACAATGCTACTCCTGAGAATTCAACATTGTTATCATCACTATAGCTAGTCGCGTTGATACCAAGGAAAAAACTATCTCCCAGATTGAAACCACCAGTAAAGTCAATTTGGCTTACGCCAGCAGTACCACCACCCAAGTAATTGATGTATTGTCCAAATATTCCAAGCTGAGCTCCAAACATATAGTCATCATCCAATGGCTGAAATTCAGTCGCATCAGTGGTGTTTAAAACAGCAAGCATAATGGAAGTGTTCTCTCCAGCAGCAATATCCGCTTTAATACCACTGTGTGAGAAAGGACCCCAAGAAAACATGTAAGAGGTCGTGTAGTTGAAGTTGGCTACTGGTGAAATCACTTCATAACCTAGGAAGGTATTGAAGTTACCCATGGTGAGGGTGAAATAGTCACTTACATTGTAATATGCATATAGCTGATTAACGACATTAGAACTTCTATAAAAGTGAGGGTCTCCATCAATTCCAGTTTGGGGAGAACCAAAAACTGCATCAGCTCCCCTGGGACCAAAAACAAGGTCAGCGACGAATCCTGATTTTTCACCTTCATAGGAGACAATTAGGTTGGCCATGCCCATGGCAAATCCAGGAAGGTTTCCGAAAGCAGTACCAGGGATGTATTCACTGCTTCTGTAATACGTGTCAATGGAACCACTCAAACCAAAAGTTGGAGCTGGAGCTGCCTCTTCTTCCTGTGCGATGGCAACGAGGCCAGTAATTAAGGCCAAAGATGTTAAAAAAGTTTTTTTAATAAAATTCATAATAATAGTGTTTATGTTAGTTTTAAGTTGTGTTTTGTTTGCCCAAAGTATAGAATACTTAATCCTCGAAAACATCGATTCCTTGTTTTGATTGATACAGCCCTTCGGTTTTTCAGAATACCTAATTGATGAGCTTGGCCTCCTTTGAGAAGAGCTATTGCAGTATAACCAACAATCCTCCCTTAACGCTATGAGAAGCGTGTCCCATATAACCAAAATCTTATTAGTGGATGCTGAACCTAAAGTATCTTTGATTTTAAGTGAAGTATTCAACATGGTTAACAATTATAATTCTACTCAAAATTATATATTTAAAACTAAGACCATAAAAAAATAGGGGGATAAAGCTAAATTTTTATTACTTTGAATAATTTACCCCCAAAAAAAATAGGGGTATAATAATTAATCGTTTAAATTTTAAGAAATATTCAAAAATCAATGAAGATGCTTATCGATCAAAATTCCCAGATAAACCATAAGAATTCCAGCCGTTAAACTTAACATGCTGTAGGCTAGTAATATAGTATAATCCCCCGAACGCATAAAGGATAGATTTTCGTGAGCAAAAGAAGAAAAGGTGGTAAACCCACCGCAAAATCCTATGGTTGTAAAAAGGACCAGTGAAGATTGGTTTTCAGAACTATTTCTCAAAAAATAGCCGGTTATAATTCCTATTAATAGACAGCCAAGCAAATTGGTCCAAAAGGTATTCCAGGGAAATCCCTTGCCAGAGTAGGGTAAAACTTTACCTATAAAAAAACGTATTACTGAACCCATTCCTCCACCAATAAAAACAATCAAGATTTGCTTCATATTCTAAGTCAAGGATTTTGAGTTAAAAATTTGATTAGAAATAGAATTCCTATAGTAAGGACGAATGTAATAAAGATTTTGACGCTTCCCTTGTAATATAATTTATGATTTTTGGAATCTTTTTTGTAAGAGAAAATTATCAGTGTCCCAAAAGCAATGATAAAAAATACTGCAAACAAAAGTTGTCCTTGACTGAACATTTTTAATTTTTGCCTAAATTAGAAAAAAACATTTACCTCCTTTAATTTATATTAAAATATACAAATGATTAAAAATGAATTAAACGCAGTGGCTGAATTTCACAATGCATTTGGTATTGAATCTGCTGACTCACCCATTGTAAATATCTCTGAGCAAACGGTCCTTCTCAGGCATAACCTTATGAAGGAAGAAAACGAAGAATACCTTGAAGCGGCTAGGAACAAAGACCTTGTCGAAGTCGCTGACGCTTTAGGTGACATGCTCTATATTTTGTGTGGTACTATCTTGTCCCATGGAATTCAGCACAAAATTACGGAGGTCTTTAACGAAATTCAACGAAGCAATATGAGCAAGTTAGGAGCCGATGGTAAACCGATTTATCGTGAGGATGGAAAGGTGCTAAAAGGCCCTAACTACTTTAAACCCAATATTGAATCTATATTTGAAAAGGATTAATCCACAGCTACCCGCCATTCATAAGGATCTTGGGACAGATTGTGTTGTATCGACATTATTTTCTCCTTTAGCTTTATTGAAAGGGGATTTTCTAATTCGGGAAGCTTGTAATTAATTCCCTTGTAGCCAAAGCTTTTGATGGGATTGATGACTACGGCTGTTCCACTTCCAAACATTTCTTTGAGTGAATTATTTTCTGAGGCTTTTACGATTTCTTCAATTTTTATTTGACGAACTTCAACCTCAATTCCATAATCCCTAGCGATTTGTATAATACTTTTCCGAGTTACACCATCAAGAATACGATCATTAGTTGGTGCTGTAACCAATTTGTCTTCAATCCTAAAAAAAATATTCATCGTTCCCGCTTCTTCTAAAAACTCGTGTGATTTAGCATCGGTCCAGACAATCTGCTGATAACCCTGTTTTTCGGCTAATGCAGTAGGATAAAATTGGGCAGCATAGTTGCCTGCTGCTTTGGTAAAACCTATTCCTCCATCAGCTGCCCTACTGAATTCTTCAGCAATCAAAACATTTACCTCTCCTCCGTAATATGCTTTAACAGGGCAACAAATAATTATAAAAGTATACTCTTCGGATGGTGAGGCCTGAACACATGCTTGACTTGAAAAGACAAATGGACGAACGTAGAGTGAATTTCCTATACCTGGCTTAATCCAATCCTTGTCTAATTTCAACAATGTTTTCAATCCATCAAAAAAATAGTCTTCAGGAAATTCTGGGATATGAAGTCTTTCTGATGAACGATTGATTCTTTTAAAATTTTGATCCGGTCTAAAAAGCCAGATTTTCCCTTGATCATCTTTATAGGCCTTCATCCCTTCAAAAACTGCCTGGCCATAATGAAGAACACTCATTGAAGGCTCAAAAGATAGGGGTTGATAGGGAATAACTTCGGGTACTTGCCAATCTCCATTTTTGTATTTGCATACAAACATGTGGTCTGTAAAAACAGATCCAAAAGTCAAGTTTTCAAAATCCACATAAGCTAAGTTCGATGCAGAAGTTTTTTCTATTTTCATTTTTATTTAAAAAATATTGTTAAAATTACTTTTTTTAGTTTTAATAATTTCTATCGCATCTGGTTTTTTAATAGGTAATTATTGAATTCATTTCTAGTATTAAAATTTAAAAGATTAATAACTTTATTAAGTTGATGAGAATGTTTTTAACAAGTCCAATGTGATTTTAAAAATGAAAAAAAAAATAATTTCAACTGGAGACGGATCTCCATCACTTTATATTGAAGAATTAAATGAAACCTATCATTCAAAACATGGAGCCTTAACCGAATCAAGTTATGTTTACATAAAAAAAGGTTTGGCTCATTGGTTAGATCAAAACAACAAAAAGGAATTAAAGGTTTTTGAGTTGGGGATGGGTACAGGATTAAATGCTTATCTCAGTTATGTGTTTTCTGTTAATCAAAAAATATCTTGTGAGTATTTATCGATAGAAAAGTATCCTTTATCATTAAAAGAAATTAGGTCATTAAAAATGAAAGAGTCCCTTCCTGCTCGGGAACATTACCATTTTTTTGATCAATTACATGAAATGGAATGGAATCAAATGTTTTCTCAATCCGATTTTTTTTTTAAAAAAGTTAAGAAAGACTTTTTCAGTATTGGATTGGATGATAGTTATGACGTTTTATTTTATGATGCATTTGGTTACCACGCTCAATCAAATATGTGGCAAGAAAACGCCCTTCAAATATGTCATGAAATACTCAAGCCGGGTGGTGTTTGGGTAAGCTATTGTGCCAAGGGGGACGTGAGAAGAAGGTTAGAGAAAATAGGCTTTTCAGTTGAACGACTGGAGGGTCCTCCCGGAAAACGAGAAATGTTAAGAGCTATAAAGGGGGGTTAGTTTATTTTTACAAAAAACTGCGAATGAAATTATTGGTTACCGGTGCGACAGGACTGATTGGTAAAAACATCATTGCCATGGCTAGAAAACAAAATATAACAGTTCATTTCTTAACATCTAAAAAGCAAAAACTGATCTATTCGGATGCTCTTAAAGGGTTTTATTGGAATCCTGAAAAAGGCGAGATAGATGGTCGTTGTTTTGAAGGAGTCGATACTTTGATTCATTTAGCTGGAGCAAGTATTTCAAAGCCTTGGACTCCCGATAACAAAAAAGAAATTTTTGACAGTAGGGTTAACAGTTCTCGTTTATTGGGAAAGGAGTTATATCAACAAAAAATAAAAATGAAGAGCATCGTTTGTGCCGGAGCCATTGGTATCTATCCCAATAGCTTAGATGATGTTTATGACGAAAACAGTCGCTTGGAACAGGAAAATTTTTTACAAAAAGTCAGTTTAGCCTGGGAAAAGGAATCAAATACTTTGAAGGATTATACGAAACATTTATCTATTCTGAGAATAGGTTTGGTTTTGGACAAGGCTGGCGGCTTATTGTCTCAATTAACACTTCCTATAAAACTTTTTTCAGGAACTGCTTTTGCCTCAGGAAAACAGTGGCAGAGTTGGATCCATATCAAGGATTTATCTAGATTATTCTTAACTGCAATCTATCAAGGTTGGGAAGGAACCTATAATGCCGTTGCACCTAATCCAGTCTCACAAAGAAGCTTTGTAAAAGCAATAGGAAAAGCCTTTGGACGTCCTGTTTTTTTACCCAATATACCTGCTTTTTTTATAAAAATGGCCTTAGGAGAACGTTCCATTTTGATTTTAGGAAGTCAAAAGGTAAGTGCTGAATTGATTTTATCAAAGGGGTTTGTATTTCAATTCCCTTTTTTGCCAGAGGCCTTAAAAGAAATATTTGATAAAAATGAATGACATTTTGGCAAAAAATTCCAATTGGCAGTAATTTTGAAGCAAAAATAACAAATTGTAAAAAATGGCAAATAAAACATCAAAACCTAAGGCTAAATCTAAAAAAACTTCTTTTAAAAAAAGTAGTAAAGTTGACATTTCCAAGCAGCTAGAGGAATTGAATGAAAATCTAAATCAAGAGAAGGACAAGTTTCTCAGATTGTTTGCTGAGTTTGAAAATTTTAAAAAAAGAACTGCTAGGGAAAGAATAGAACTTTTTAAAACTGCTGGAAAAGAAGTTATAGGAGCAATATTGCCCATATTGGACGATTTTGAGAGGGCCATTGATCAAACCAAGGAAGTGCATGCAAAACCCATTGAGGGATTTGTATTGATCAAAAACAAATTGGGGGATGTTTTAAAAAGCAATGGCTTGAACCCCACTGAAACAAATATAGGGGATACATTTGATGCCGATATCCACGAGGCAATTACTCTTATCCCTGCAGTGGATACCTCCCAAAAGGGAAAAATAATTGACGTAACCGAAAAAGGTTATCAACTAGGGGATAAGATAATTAGATTTCCCAAAGTGGTCGTAGGACAATAAATCATATGAAAAGAGATTTTTATGAAATATTGGGCGTATCAAAAGGGGCGTCAACAAATGAAATTAAAAAGGCTTACCGCAAAAAAGCAATAGAATTTCATCCAGATAAAAACCCCGGAGATAAGGAAGCAGAGGCCAATTTTAAAAAAGCAGCTGAGGCTTACGAGGTTTTGAGTGATCCCCAGAAAAAATCTCAGTACGATCAGTTCGGACATTCAGCCTTTGAGTCTTCTGGTTTCGGAGGTGGAGGTATGAATATGGACGATATTTTCAGTCAGTTTGGAGATATTTTCGGTAGTGCTTTCGGTGGAGGTGGTTTTGGTGGATTTGGTCAATCTCAAGCCAGAGGAAAAGGAAGTAATCTCAGGATCAGAGTCCATCTAAGCTTGAATGAGGTGGTAAATGGAGTAGAAAAGAAAGTGAAGGTGAGAAGAAAAGTTCAAGCCCATGGAGTAAGTTATACCACTTGTGTAACTTGTGAAGGAAGAGGTCAAGTCATGCGTATTACTAACACTATTTTAGGAAGGATGCAAAGTTCTTCTACTTGTCCAAAGTGTAATGGAAGTGGGCAAACCATCTCAAATCGACCTTCAGGAAGCGATACCAATGGTATGGTCGAGAGCGAGGAAACGGTATCTATTAAAATACCTGCTGGAGTGGAGGAAGGAATGCAACTGAAAGTGACGGGAAAAGGCAACGAGGCATCGGGTAATGGTATTTCGGGTGATTTGTTGGTTATGATTCAAGAAAAAACAGACGAAAGTTTTGTTCGCGAGGGAAACCATTTGCATTTTGACTTATACATTAGTATAGCTGAAGCAGCTTTGGGTGTATCTAAAGAAATTGATTTACTAGAGGGAAAAGTTAGGATTAAACTAGAATCAGGAATACAATCTGGGAAAACCTTAAGGTTGAGAGGTAAAGGCATACCAGATCTTAATGGATACGGAAAGGGAGATCTTTTGGTTCATGTCAATGTATGGACTCCAAAGACACTCAACAAGGAACAAAAACAATTTTTCCAAAAAATGTTGCGGGACGAAAATTTCATTCCAAATCCTGACAAGGCTGACAAATCATTTTTTGAAAAGGTTAAGGATATGTTTGCATAAAACTCTGATTTGACTAAATATGTATCAAAACACTAATTCTTTAGTGTTATTTCTTTTTCATAGCTATTTTTTCCCATCTCTAGAAATAAGGATGGGTTTTGTTTTTGTATTATCTTAGTAGGGATTTAATAAAATGCAAAAAATAACAGATTTTTTTAATTATGATATTAAGATGGGTAGTGACATAGTTCTCACTCCCAAGTCAATGTTGATCATCATTGGCGTTTTTTTCCTCACTTACTTATTCCTTAAAGTCTTTCGTCGTATTGTATTCAAAACCTTGAATACCGATACTAAGCTTAAGTTTAGAGGGATTTTAACCTTTTTCAACTATTTGGTTTATTTGATCTTTATTTTGATTACGCTTGACAACGTAGGGATTAAAGTAAGTACGATTTTTGCCGCATCTGCAGCCCTTTTGGTGGGAGTTAGTTTGGCCTTACAAACATTGATTCAAGATGTATTTTCAGGTATTTCCATCCTGGCTGATCAAACCGTTCATGTAGGTGATGTAATACAAGTTGATGGTCAAGTGGGAAGGGTAGAAAACATAATGTTAAGAACGACTAGAGCAGTCACCCGAGACAATAAGGTATTGATCATTCCTAATCATAAATTTTTAACCTCAATACTTTACAATTGGACTGAAAATGGGACTTTGACCAAAGAATTCATCCATTTTGGGGTAGCCTATAATACTAATATTAAATTATTAAAGAATACGCTCATAGAAATTACCAATACCCACCCGAAGGTTCTGAAAAAACCCGAACCTTTCTTGCTTTTCGAGGACTTTGGTGACAGTGCTTTAATGTTTAAACTTTTCTTTTCCATCAACAAAAGTTTTGAGGCCAATCTTGTTAAAAGCGATCTCAGGTTTAAAATTTTTGAAAAACTGAAGTCAATCAATATTGAAATACCATTTCCTCAAAGGGTTGTTACCCTTAAAAATAATACCTCCGAGACCAAATGAAAAAAATCTTATTGATTGAGGACGAAGAACCCATCAGAAGGGTGCTGATTCGTATCTTAGAAGAAGAAAACAAGGACTATGAGATTACGCAATGTGAAGATGGTAAATTAGGTCTAAACTCACTTAAAAAGGAGAATTTTGACTTGGTTTTGTGTGATATCAAAATGCCGAAGATGGACGGTATAGAGGTTTTGCAAAAAGCCAGAGAAAACAGTATCAATGTTCCTTTTATTATGTTGACCGGTCATGGGAATGTTTCTACTGCAGTAGAAGCAATGAAATTAGGAGCCCATGATTTTATTTCTAAACCACCAGATTTAAATCGATTGCTAACGGCAGTTAGAAATGCATTGCAAATAAAAAATTTGGTTTTAGAGAATAAAAACCTAAAGAAACAGATTGAAAAAAAGCACTTAATTATTGGGGCTTCAGATCAGATAAATGAAATTCATAATTTGATTGAAAAGGTGGCCCCTACAGATGCTAGGGTTCTGATTACTGGGGAAAACGGTACAGGTAAAGAATTGGTAGCTCATCATTTGCATCAAAAAAGCAATCGATCGGGATCCCCTTTTGTGGAAGTTAATTGTGCTGCGATCCCTTCTGAATTGATTGAAAGCGAACTCTTTGGTCATATTAAAGGAGCTTTTACTTCGGCCATCAAAGATCGTCCAGGAAAATTTGAAATTGCCAGTGGTGGTACGCTCTTTTTAGATGAAGTGGCTGACATGAGTCTTGCAGCTCAAGCCAAGGTTTTGAGAGCTCTTCAAGAGAATAGAATTCAGAGGGTCGGGGGTGAAAAAGACATAAAAGTAGATGTTCGAGTTATTGCTGCTACTAACAAAAAATTGATAAGGGAAATTGAGGAAGGAAAATTCAGGGAAGATCTATATCATCGTTTGGCTGTTATCCTCATTAAAGTCCCCCCTCTTAAAGAAAGAAAAAATGACATACCGCTTTTAGTGGATTATTTTACCGAAAACCTAATATCCGAGCAGGGGTTAGATCCGAAAACCTTTTCCAAAAGTGCCATTGATAGATTGATGTATTACCCTTGGACTGGAAATATACGTGAGCTTAAAAATGTCATTGAAAGATTAATGATTCTTGGATCGAATCCAGTTTCGGCCGAAGATATTGAGCAATTTGCCGCTAAACCCAAACTTTAATTGATGATAAGAAAATCATTACTATTCTTTTTGATTAGCAGTCTTTCTTTAAACGCTCAAAAGGAAAATGGCTTGAACAAGCAAATCAATAAGATTTACCTTGAGGCACTGACCCAAGGAAAAAGTTATGATTGGTTAGATCACCTCACTAATCAAATAGGCGGTCGTTTGTCTGGTTCCCTAAATTTGAAGCGGGCTATAAAGTGGGCTAAAGAGGAACTCGAAGCACTACCATTGGATTCTGTTTGGTTGCAATCTGTTATGGTTCCTAAATGGGTTAGGGGTACTTTTGAGTATGCCAATATTGAATCCAGTCCAGGAAATACAATTAATGTGAACATTTGTGCTTTGGGAGGTTCAATTGCCACACCCTCTGTGGGAATTAGAGCAAATGTGGTCGAAGTGAAACACATTGATGATTTGATTAAATTGGGCAAAGAAAAAATTAAAGACAAGATTGTTTTTTTTAATCGCCCCATGCAGGCAGAACTTGTCAATACCTTTGAAGCCTATGCTGGTGGAGTAGATCAGAGATACAGCGGTGCTGCAGAAGCAGCCAAATATGGCGCAGTAGCAGTAATTGTTCGTTCTTTAAATTTTCGTTTGGACGATTATCCTCACACGGGAGTAATGAGTTATGGGGATTTACCCATAAAAAAAAGAATTCCTGCTGCTGCGATAAGTACTAATCATGCAGAATTACTAAGTTCTATGATTGCCTTGAACCCCAAACTGAGATTTTTTATCAAGCAAAATTGCAAGAATTATCCGGATGTTATATCTCACAACGTTATAGCCCAAATCAAAGGCGAAGTATCACCAGAGAAAATTATTTTGGTTGGAGCCCACATAGATTCATGGGACTTGGGAGATGGTGCACACGATGATGGGGCTGGGGTGGTTCAGTCTATGGAAGTACTGCGATTGATGAGTCTGAAGGATTTTCAACCAAAAAACACGATTCGTGTAGTATTATTTGCCAATGAAGAAAATGGATTGAAAGGCGCCAATACCTATAGTAAAAGCGTTAAAAAGGATAAAGAGCAACACCTCTTAGCAATAGAGTCCGATACCGGAGGTTTTACCCCAAGGGGATTTAGTTTTGACACAAAAGAGAAATACTTGAATAAAATTTTGTCATGGAAACCTTATTTTGAACCCTATTTAATTCATTTATTTGAAAGGAATGGAAGTGGGGCAGATGTCAACTTACTTAAGGGTGATGCAATGGTTTTGGCGGGTTTGAAAACCGATTCTCAAAGGTATTTCATTCATCATCATTCTGAGATGGACACTTTTGACCAAATCAATAAGAGAGAATTGGAGTTAGGAGCTGCCACTATGGCTACTTTGGTTTACCTCACAGATCAATTAGGTCTTGAATAAGAATCTTTATTTATTTATTTATTATTAATGAACCTCAGTATTTATACTAGAGAATTTGGCACTAACCTTAAATTAGCCTATCCCGTAATAGTGGGTATGCTGGGGCATACTGTGGTTCAGCTAATTGACAATATCATGGTAGGTCAATTGGGAACAGCTGAATTGGCCTCCGTTTCTTTGGGTAATAGTTTTGTTTTTGTAGCCATGTCTTTGGGAATAGGATTCTCTACTGCCATTACCCCCATAATAGCGGAGTCTTTTGGTGCAAAAAACCACAATAAGGTAAGGTATGTTTTTGTACACGGTTTGATCTTGTGTTTTGGGTTGGGTCTGGTTTTGGCCTTGATGGCGCTATGTGCACAACCGTTATTGTCTCAAATGGGACAACCAGAGGAAGTGGTTGCCTTGGCCAAGCCTTACCTTTTTTGGGTGTCTTTGTCACTAGTGCCTTTGGTTGGTTTTCAAGGGCTCAGACAGTTTGCAGAGGGCTTATTTCAGACCCGTTTAGCCATGTATGCTACTTTAATGGGTAATGTAATTAACGTTCTGTTGAATTATCTTTTGATTTTTGGACTTTACGGCTTTCCCGAGTTAGGCGTAGAGGGTGCAGCACTGGGAACAGTGTTCTCCCGCTGTGCAATGGTTTTGTTTATGGTGATCAATGTGAGGAATAAAAAGAGTTTTAAAAGATACAATCGCAAACTTTTTAGAGTAAGGCTTCAAAAATCAATTTTTAAAAGAATTATCTCTTTGGGATTTCCCTCCGCTTTGCAAATGTTTTTTGAGATCACTTTTTTTACCTCCGCCATTTGGATGTCTGGACTGCTTGGGAAAGATCCCCAAGCTGCTAATCAGATAGCACTCAATTTGACTTCAATGACTTATATGGTTGCCTTAGGCTTGGGGGTAACAGCTATGATAAGGGTAGGAAACGAAAAGGGACGTCAAAATTTTATTGCTTTGAGAAGGGTAGCGATGTCTAACTTTTTACTCGTTTTTCTTATGAGCTCGCTTTTTTGTTTGTTCTTTATCGTTACCCATGACTCACTACCTTGGTTTTACCTCGACGGTAATGCACCTGAGATAACTTCCGATATTTATATGGTGGTTGAAATTGCTTCGAATTTAATCCTAATCGCGGCTTTTTTTCAAATAGCTGATGGGCTTCAAGCTGTTGTTTTGGGTGCTTTGAGGGGAATTCAGGATGTGATTGTCCCGGCCTTTCTGATCTTTATTTCTTATGGAGCCCTAGGTTTTCCCCTTTCTTATTATTTGGGACTAAAAACCGAGTGGGCCACTTCCGGAATTTGGATGGGCCTTTTGACGGGATTAACACTTTCTGCACTGTTGTTGATTATCAGATTTCAGTATCTTTCGCAAAAATTAGATTCCTAATTCGACATTTAAAATGAATTTACCAAAGTTTTTGATTGCAGACAGTTCAGTTTTGGAAGACGAAATTTTTGTAGCTCATACAGAGTATCCTCGTTTTTTTCTTAATGTTGCCAATGACGAGATTTACTGGATGGAGGATTTTGAAAAGGAGGACAGGGATGAATTGGAATCCCAGACTGCCCAACTTATTGAGCAGGCATTGGACTTTTACGATAATGAAATGGAAAATTTGGATTAGCCCGTGGACGAAATCATTGTCTTAGATCAGCAATTATTTCTTTTTCTCAATCAAATGGGATCCAAGACCTTTGATGATTTTTGGATGCTGATTACGCACAAGGCGACTAATATTTCCCTTTATTTGTTTTTGGCCTTTTTTTACCTTAAGCAAACCCGTTTAAAATATTTTTTAATGCTACTATTATTTGTTCTTATTCTGATCCTTTTAACGGATCAGGCAACCAATTTTTTTAAAAATGGTTTTGAGCGTTTTAGACCATGTCATGAGCCTGCGCTTGAAGATAGAGTAAGGTTGGTTAAATCTACTTGTGGAGGATTGTACGGATACTTTTCAGGCCACGCTTCCAATTCTTTTGCCTTAGCAGTTTTCTTTTCATGTATTTTTTGGGTCAAATATAGCAGACTGCCTTTTTTGTTGTTGATTGTTGCTTCTTTGGTGGCTTACAGTCGAATCTACATAGGGGTACATTATCCTCTGGATGTTCTTTCGGGTATAATATTTGGTTCTTTGCTAGGTTTAATGTTTTATCGCATATGGCGAAAGATTAATGGTGAAGTTTTGTCATAAAATCAATGCTGATCTTTTTTAATTAATTTAGAGGATATGGCTTTGAATTTATTGAGCCTAGGCTTGGAAACATTTAATATATAAAGGTCATTGGGATTATTTTTCTCATAGTCTTGATGATAGTTCTCGGCATAATAAAACTTTGATAGCTGTTTGACTTCCGTTACGATTTTTTTCTGATAGACTTTTGCTTTTGTCAGTTTAGAGATATAATCCTCGATTATTTTTTTTTCATACTCGTTTTGATAAAAGGCTACGGATCGGTACTGCGTTCCTCGGTCAGGACCTTGCTGATTTAGTATTGTGGGGTCGTGAGAATCAAAAAAAACCTTTACCAAGATTTCGAAATTAATTATCTTAGGGTCATAGACTACTTCTACCGTCTCCGCATGCCCTGTTTTTCCATTGATTACTTGGTAGTAGGTGGGGTTTTTCTTTTTTCCTCCGGCATATCCCGAAAAAGCCTCTTCAACCCCTTTTAAGCTTTCGAAAATAGACTCCACACACCAGAAACATCCAGAAGCAAAGTACGCTTTAGCTTTGTTTTGAAATTTTTCGCTAGGATTCCATAAAGCCCTCGAGCGATTTTCTGGCTCAGGAGAACCAATTTGGCAACTGTTGATGAATATTAAAGTTAGCAGTACATACATAGATTTCATTTTTTTGAGATCAATTTATCCTTCCTACTAACCGATTTTCGGTTCCCTCAATATTATAGAGTTTGTCTCCCAATTTTGTACGTATTTCGTCGGAAAGGATTTTTATTTTTTCGACTACCTCTGGGTGCTGGACAGCCACGTCATTGGTTTCGCTGATGTCTTGTTTGAGATTATACAATTCAATTTTTTCAACTATATTCATTTCATATTTAATAGGGTATCCATCTAGACCCCCTTCTCTACCATTAAGTGATCTGTAGGTGTGAGGGAAATAAAGTTTCCAGTTTTTATATCGAACTCCATGTAACTCATTCTTTTTGTAATAAAAGAAATAAGCCTCTTGCGGGCTTTGCTTAGCTTTTCCTGTCAATAATTTAAAAACACTTTTACCGTCAATTTTATTTTCGGGTAGTTCTGCTCCTGTTATTTCTGCAATAGTGGGTAATATATCGATCGCCATCATAGGTGTGTCAATGGTTTTCCCTCCCTTAATTAATTTAGGCAAAGACACAATAGTGGGTTCTCTTTGGCCTCCTTCCCATGCGGTACCCTTGCCCTCTCTAAGGGGAAATGCACTGCCTGCATGGTTTCCAAAGTTTAGCCAAGGTCCATTGTCACTTGTAAAAATGAACAAGGTGTTCTCGTATAGTTGGTGTTCTTTGAGCTTCTTAATTATTTGCCCTACAGACCAATCTATTTCCATGATGACATCTCCATATAAGCCTTGCTCACTTTTTCCCTTAAACTTTTCAGAGACTGCAATAGGTGTATGAGGCATGGGATGTGGAACATAAAGAAAGAAGGGATTCTCTTTGTTTCGTTCAATAAAATCTACGGCAGCATAGGTTAGCTCTGTAGTCAACTGTCCTTGGTCTTCCAATGTTCGAATTTCTTTGACCACTTCAAAGTTTTTGAAGAAAGGAAGTTGAGGATATCTTTTAGCTAGAGGATGATTTGCAGAAACTTGTTTGCCATCATAATCAACAGGCCACATATCATTAGAATAAGGTATTCCAACAAATTCATCAAATCCATGATTATTGGGTAAAAACTCCGGGTGATGTCCCAGATGCCATTTTCCAAAAATTCCAGTTGTATAACCACGGGTTTTTAGCATTTCCGCTAAAGTTGTTTCACTTGAGTTTATACCTACTTTAGCTTTTGGGTTTAGAGCTCCGTAAATTCCTATTCGATTAGGATAACAACCTGTTAAAAGTGCTGCTCGAGAGGCTGAGCAGACAGCTTGAGCAGAATAAAAGCTTGAAAGACGAATTCCTTCTTTTGCAACCTTGTCTAAATTTGGGGTGTAAATATTTGGAGATCCAAAACTGCTCAAATCTTGATAGCCTTGATCGTCTGTAAAAACTATAACGATATTGGGTGGGGTACTGTCGGAAGATTTAACCTTGGAATCACAAGAATTCATAACCAAAAGAAAAATCACTATATAAATATATTTCATGTTGTCATTTATTTAAAAATACAAATTTTACTTCACTATCCTTTTTATAGTTGATCCATAAAGGTCATCAAAGACTGTCCAAATAATTTCCAACTGTATTTCTTTCTTGCTTTTTCAAAAGCGGGTTGAAAGTTAGATAATACATTATCATGGAGCATTTTTTGTAAGTTCTCTGCTATTTTTTCGGGTTTAATTTCAGTAATCATTCCAGTTTGATCCTCTAATATAGGAGTGCTAAGTCCAGGAAGGTCAGACACCAAGAGTGGGGTTTTGAAATGGTAGGCATAGGAAGTTACTCCACTTTGTGAGGAACTGATGTAGGTTTGAGCAATTACATCTGCGGAACAAAAGACTTGGCTCGCTTTTTGGGTGCTGGCATAGTTGAAGTCACAAATGACTCGCTCATTGAGCTTGAGCTTTCGGATGAGTTCGGTATATTTCTCTTGGGGTTCATAAGACTCACCCACTATTGCCAAGATCACATTTGAGTGATTCAGTGGGGCTTTAGAAAATGCTTCTATCAGCAAATCCAACCCTTTGTATTTTCTGATTAAACCAAAAAAAAGAATAATTTTTTTGTCTTGCGGCCATCCCAATACTTTGCGTGCTTTTTTTTGCTCAATCGCATGAGGCAAATTATCTGCTATAGGGTGAAACCCCTTTAATATGGGTAGGTGAGGATTGTCGTAGGAGATTTGATCTCCAATAGCTGCCGAAAGGGTAGTAAAACCATCCATTTGACTTGAAAATAGTTGGGTTAGGGTTTTGTCACAAAACTTTGTTTCATGTGGGATCCAATTGTCAACAAGGCCTATTTTTTTTATGGTTTTATTGATTCCTCGGGCAATTCCATACCAACATGGGGAAAGAAAAGGAGTCCAGTACCTAAAAATGACATAATCGGGTTTAATCTGGTTGATCGATCGGGCAACTTTATACCAATTAAAAGGATTGAAACTGTGAATTTTTCTTTTGCTATTGAGTTGATCTGGGGCCTTATCTTCAGTGAACTGTGTTTTGCCGGGGAAAAGTAATCTGGGGTATTGGATAGTGAAGGTGAATAATGTTACTTCATGCCCTAGTGCATCTAAATTTTGTGCCAAATAATTTTGTGTATTGGCAATGCCACCGCGAAAAGGATGAGCAGGACCTAAAAGCAATACTTTTTTCTTATCCTTCATTCTCAAAGGGGTCCTCTTCTTTTTTGACCCAGCATTTGCAGCCCTATTATACTCAGAGAAAAGTAGATGATTCCAAAAAAGAACAAGGCCGGAATATTATTCAAATAAAAGTCAGTTTGATAGGGAAAGCAAAAAAACAACAAACCAAAGAAGTTTCTTCCCAATTCAAATGAATAGGACCAATCATAACCATCCATCAGTGCAGTAAATCCAAAAATACTGATCATTATCAGTCCCCCCATAAGAAGTGCTTGAGAGGAGGTAAACGATTCGTATTTGGACAATAAAAAAAACAACAAAAAGGTGATGCACAGCCACTGGAAAAGCGCCCAAACTTTTTTAAAAAAACTAATTTCAGGATTGTATTTTTCGAAGGGGGAATTAGTGCTTATTTTGGTCCTGGGGTATTTCAAATTCACATCGTCGGGTCTATAACCGGTGGGCTTCCACCAAAGTGTAAGTTTATCTTTAAAAGAACTAGTATACCAAGCATCCTGAATCAAACCCCACAGGTGTTGAAAGTTGATTATCATTGGGTTCCAAGTATGCACCGGTTTTAAAACACCGTATACAGGAGGTTCCTCTTCTAGTTCTTCTTGAAAGGTTCCAAACCAGCGATCCCAAACACAAAAAATAGCAGCCAAGTTTTTGTCGATATAAATGGGGTTGATGGCATGGTGAACGCGGTGCTGTGAGGGAGTTACTAGAAAATACTCTAGAACTCCAAGTTTTCCAATGTGTTGGGTGTGATACCAAAATTGACCAAATAAATGAACCGGCGACAAGACAGTAATCACTTCGTGGGGGACACCTAAAAAAGCTGCGGGAATGAGAAATAGTGCAGTATATCCCAATAAGTCTGAAACACTTTGTCTAAGGGCACAAGCTAAGTTAAATTCCTCGCTGCTGTGATGAATGACATGTTGGTTCCAGAAGAAATTGATTTTATGATTCAATCGATGACTCCAGTAACTTGCAAAATCAATACAGACAAATGCAATTAAGTACAAAGAAAAACTATTCTCAAGGCTAATTAAAGAAAGTTTTTCAAGTAAATAGGGGTAGGAAATGATTACCACGACCAAACCCAAAATATCTTTTAGGATATTGGACATTCCAGAACTAAGGCTGGACAAGGTATCCATAAATGTATGTGTTTGCTTACCGGTGAAATGACCATAAGCAATCTCTATAATGATTAATATTAGGAAGAAGGGAATTACCCACAACAAAACCTTAGCATAAACCTCCATCACCGAATTATTGTGATTACTAATTTATAAAATTATTAATTGATCACCCATTCTCCTTTTTTGATTAGCGGTTCGGCTTGTTTGAATTTTACAGTTTTGGTTTCACCGCTACTGACGTTTCGGATTACAACCTTTTCATTTCTTCCTATTTTGGGTCGTTCTCTAACAATGGTTTCTACTACGTTTCTTTGTCCACTTGCTCCAGTACCTATATTACGATTTCGTTGTGCCATTTCATCTGTATTGAGAACTTCATCTTTTGAAGTTCTGTATCCCTTTGGCGGGGAGGGTCTTCTTTTGGCCTCTTGAATCTGATTGTCACTTTGACTAGGCAGACCTCCCTTGAAAAGGAAAGACAGTATTTCTTTATTCAGATTATTGATCATGGACTTAAAGAGTTCAAAGGCCTCAAATTTGTAAATCAAAAGGGGGTCTTTTTGTTCGTGAACGGCCAGTTGAACTGACTGTTTGAGTTCGTCCATCTTGCGTAAATGGGTTTTCCAAGACTCGTCTATTAATGCTAAGTTGATATTCCTTTCAAAATCTTGAATCAAATATTTTCCTTTAGTTTCGTAGGCTTTTTGCAGGTCAGTTACCACTTTTAATGTTTTGACACCGTCAGTGAATGGCACCACGATTCTTTCGAATGTGTTTCCGGGTTGTTCATAAACTTCTTTGATCACAGGAAATGCAAATGCCGCATTTGCATTAATTTTGTTCCTGTAATGTTCGCTAAGCTCATCGAAGAGCAGGTTGATGATTTCGTTTTCTGCTGTTTCCTGAAAGGCCTCTTCTAATATGGGAGAGGTGATAGAAAAATTACTGATGATTTCAAATTCAAAATTTTTGAAATCATTTGAGGCTTTGTTGTTCAGTGTGATTTCCTCACAAGTATCGTAGAGGATATTGGCGATATCAAGTTTAATTTTGTCTCCACTTAAGGCGTGTTTTCTTCTTTTGTAGATGACCTCTCGCTGGGCATTCATCACATCATCGTATTCTAGCAATCTTTTTCTGATTCCAAAGTTGTTTTCTTCTACTTTTTTTTGAGCTCGTTCGATGGATTTGGTCATCATGGAATGTTGAATAACTTCACCTTCCTCAAGCCCCATTCTATCCATCACTTTAGCTACACGATCTGATCCAAAAAGACGCATGAGGTTATCTTCTAAAGAGACGTAAAATTGTGAACTCCCAGGATCTCCCTGCCTTCCCGATCGACCTCTAAGCTGACGGTCTACACGCCTCGAATCGTGACGTTCTGTTCCGATTATTGCAAGTCCACCGGCTTCTTTTACGTTATTAGATAGTTTAATGTCGGTTCCCCTTCCCGCCATGTTGGTGGCTATGGTTACAACTCCTTTTTTTCCTGCTTCTGCAACAATATCAGCTTCTTTTTTGTGCAATTTTGCATTCAATACGTTGTGGTATACTTTTCTGATGTTAAGCATCTTGCTCAACAATTCTGAAACTTCTACAGAGGTCGTTCCAATCAACACTGGTCTGTTTGCATTTGAAAGTGCAGTTACTTCCTCGATAACCGCATTGTATTTCTCCCGCTTAGTTTTGTAGATTAAGTCATCTCTATCTTTTCGAGTAATGGGTCTATTGGTAGGAATTTCAATTACGTCAAGTTTGTAAATTTCCCAGAATTCTCCAGCTTCAGTAATGGCTGTACCGGTCATTCCGGATAATTTTTCATACATCCTGAAATAGTTCTGAAGGGTGATGGTAGCAAAAGTCTGAGTAGCAGCTTCAATTTTTACATTTTCTTTGGCCTCAATTGCTTGATGTAGACCGTCGGAATACCTTCTGCCATCCATTATCCTACCTGTTTGTTCATCAACAATCATGACTTTGTTTTCCATAACCACATACTCTATATCTTTTTCAAAAAGAGTGTAGGCTTTGAAAAGTTGATTCATTGAATGGATACGTTCTCCCTTAACGCTAAAGTCCTTGAATAGTTGTTCTTTAAGGGTAGCTTCTTCCTTAGGTTCTAGCTGCTGATTTTCTATTTTTGCAATTTCACCACCGATGTCGGGGAGAACAAAAAAGTTTTTGTCTTCATTTTCCAACGAAAGTGTTTCAATTCCTTTATCGGTCAGTTCCACTTGATTGGTTTTCTCATCAATGGTAAAATACAATTCAGCGTCAACTTTGTGCATTTCCCTGTTATTGTCTTGCATATAGAAGTTTTCTGTCTTTTGAAGGAGTTGTTTTATTCCCTCTTGACTTAAAAACTTGATGAGGCTTTTGTTTTTGGGTAGACCTCTAAAAACCCTTAAGAGGAGAAATCCACCCTCTTTAGTATCTCCTTCGTGGATTTTCTTTTTTGCCTCTACCAAAACTCCATTAAGGAAAGATTTCTGTTGGGCTACCAATGCGGACACCTTTGGCTTGAGTACATCAAATTCTTGTCGATCTCCCTCAGGAGTAGGTCCAGAGATGATTAAGGGAGTTCTGGCATCATCAATTAAAACAGAATCGACCTCATCGACAATTGCATAGTGATGTTTGGGCTGGACCAAATCAGAGTTTGAATGTGCCATATTGTCTCTTAGATAGTCAAAACCAAATTCATTGTTGGTTCCATAGGTAATATCTGCTAAATAAGCCTTTCTTCTTTCGGGGGTGTTGGGTTTGTGGTAATCAATGCAATCCACACTCATACAGTGAAATTCAAACAATGGGCCCATCCATGCGCTATCTCTCTTAGCTAAGTAATCGTTTACGGTTACAAGGTGAACCCCTTTTCCGGTAATAGCATTCAAATAGATAGGAAGTGTCGCTACCAAAGTTTTACCTTCTCCAGTCTGCATCTCGGAAATTTTGCCCTGATGTAGAACTATGCCTCCGATCAATTGGACATCGTAGTGGATCATGTCCCAAATAATCGGTTTACCAGCTGCATCCCAAGCATTAGACCAAATGGCATTGTCATCTTTTAAGCTTACATAGCTCTTGTCATGTGAGAGCTGACGATCAAACTCACTTGCGGATACGCTGATGGTAGTATTTTCAACAAATCTTCTAGCCGTTTCTTTAACCACAGCAAATGCTTCGGGTAAAATTTCCTCAAGGGTTTGGGAAGTGATTTTCTCACTTTCGGTGGTCAAATCATCAATCTCTTGGTATAGATTTTCTTTTTGATCAATGTCTTCAGTTTTTTCAATTTGGGACATGATTTTTTGAATTTGATCATTGACCTCCTTCAAATCAGATTTGAGTTTATTTTTAAAAGAAAAGGTTTTATTTCTAAGTTCATCATTACTGAGGTCTTTATAGGAATTATAATGTGAATTGATCTGGTCAACCAAGGGCAATATTTTAGCTAAATCCTTTTTGGTTTTATCTCCAACAAAAACTTTTAAAACGGAATCTAATAGGCTCATTCGTTAGTTTTAAAATCTTTACAAAATTAAGCAAAAAAAAAGCCTCATTTGAGACTTTTAATTTTTGATTTTTGAAATCAGTATTCATCTTCATTCCATAGATAATCCTCTTCAGTTGGAAAGTCGGGCCAAATTTCTTCAATAGATTCATAAACATCTCCCTCATCTTCCATAGATTGAAGGTTTTCCACTACTTCTAATGGCGCTCCAGTCCTAATAGAAAAGTCAATTAACTCATCTTTGGTCGCTGGCCATGGGGCATCACTGAGGTATGAGGCAAGTTCTAACGTCCAATACATAAGAAACAAATTTTTGCAAAAATAGATTTTTAATAGAATTATCCAAGAGAAGGCGCTATTTTTTTTTAGGACTCCATTTTACTTCTTCAACTTCATGATCCCGAGCTAATTTTCTTGACAATATGAAAAGGAAATCTGAAAGTCTGTTGATGTAAGCAATTATAATATGTGGTACATTTTCAATCTCATTCAATTCGGTTATTAATCTTTCTGCTCTTCTACAAGTGCAACGTGCTAAATGAACGTAAGAAACGACAATGTTTCCCCCTGGAATCACAAAGTTTTTAAGTTCTGGAAGCTCATTGTTAATCAGGTCGATTTGATCTTCCAATTTTTTAACATTTTCATCGTCTATAGGTTCTAATGTTTTGACCAATTTGGTGAGTTCATAAGAGGTGTCGTCTGCCAATTGAGAAGCCATAGTCATTAATTCATTTTGAATATCCAAAATGGTATTTTCGGTTTTTTTATCGATTTTAAAATTTCTAATCATACCCACCCATGCATTTAATTCATCGACAGTTCCATAAGCTTTTACCCTAATATGATGCTTATTGACACGTTTACCTGAAAGCAATCCAGTCTTTCCGTCATCTCCTTTTTTGGTGTAAAGTTTATAATTACTCATTTCTCTCCCTTTCACTTTTTCATTTGTAAGAAGTAATATAAAAGTAATTTACTTCTTTGGTGATTTTAATTTTTTAGTTCTGTGAAAATAATAATAATTAACCATTATCGTATAAATCCATTAAAATCAAAGATTTTTATCATTTTTAAATAATTAACACATTGTTTGACTTTAGCATTATTTCATGAACTTTCCTTTAATCTACCACTGAGTCCTATAAGAAAAAATGAAACCGTAATAAATTGAGACCAACGTGCAATATAATCTCCATATTGGGTATAGAATGTAATACTATCTGCAGGGGCAAATTTACCCCTCAACACCCCCTTAGTTCCATAAGGGAGTTTTTTTATAATCTCACCTTTGGTATTGATGATTGCAGAAATACCCGTATTGGCACTTCTTACAATACTCCTACGGTTTTCAATGGCTCTGAGTCGAGCGTAACTAAGCAATTGTTTGTGACCAGGTGTTTCCCCCCACCAAGCATCATTGGTTATGATTGCCAAAAAATTAGCTTCTTTTCTGACGTATTCGGTAACAAACTCACCGTAGATGGATTCGTAACAGATTATTGGCCCTGTTTTAAGTTTGATTTTTTTGTGCTCAAAAACACTTCTGTTTTTCTGGATAGCCCTACTGGAAACCGTACCCCCTAGGTCTAGTAAAAACTCTCCCATAAGGGGCTTAAAAAAACTTTTATAGGGCATGTTTTCTACACCAACGACCAATTTAGACTTGTGATAGAATTCCGGCTCTTGTTGGAATTCCATTTTCATTGCCGAGTTGTAAAAATCCACCCAGATGCCATTCCTGATAAAATTTGCTGTCGCGGTTGGGGGGCTTTCTGTTCTGAAAAGACTATAGGATTGAATCCCGCTAATCAATTGTATATTAGGATTTTTTTCGAGTAAAGAATCAATTTTACGATGCAAAGAGGTGGTTCTAAATTCCTCAATTGAAACGCCAAATCCAGAACCAAAGTATGTCTCGGGAGTAAAGATATATCGGGTTTGATCTGTGATTTTATCAGCAATCATATTGGACATCAAATTAAAGTAGTAATCGTTTTCCTTATTGTATTTTTCGTTGTATGGGTCAATATTGGGTTGTAATATTAAAACCTCTGTAGAAGGGGTCAAGCCTTTTTCACTGTTGTAGAGTATTAATGAGATTGAAATAGGGATGGCTATGCCAATCAACCAGGGACTCATTTTCTTAATCCAGAGAGTGTTTTTAAAGCTTGGAGGGTTATTTTTAAGTACTTCAAAAAGACCAATATTTATAAATAAAACCCATAGAGTTCCTCCAAACGCGCCGGTAAACTCATACCATTGTACCCATTTAATGTCTTCAGAAAAAACATTTCCAAAGTTTAGCCAAGGCCATGAAAAGTCCCATTCTAAGTGAAATTTTTCAAAGGCAATCCAGAGGGCAACTAAAAAGATATAGGCAGTTCGTAAAGGAAGTCTTTTTTTGGACCAATGAAAAATCATCATTATAATGGCATAGAATGAGGTATTGCAAAAAATGGCAAAAACCATTCCAAAAAAAGAGGAGTTCACGATCCACCAAGTAGTCCCTAAATTCCAGATAAAAAACCCTAAAAAGCTAAGGGAAAATAAACGTAATTTTTTTCGTTTTGAAGAGTCCTTAGTGATCTGATCTTCAACAAAAAACATGGGAACTATACTAAAAAATATGAGTAAGGAAAATCCCTTAACTGGCCAGGATAATGTAAGTAGTATTCCAGAAAGAATAGACAACAATAAGGGTTTTTTATAAAAAATCATTGAATTTTTGTCTGCTTATTTTTTTCTTAATGGATCAAGTCTTAATTTGCCAAAATATTTAATTAATAATTGGTTTTACAAAACTAATGATTAAAAAATCAGTACCGCATTTTTTCACATCATTAAACCTTTTATCAGGTTGTTTTTCAATCTATTTCGCCTATATATTTCAATTTGAAATAGCTTTTATTTTTCTGTTGGCTGGTGTTTTTTTTGATGTTTGGGATGGACTCTTTGCCCGTTTGCTCAAAGTCGAAAGTAAAATGGGGATACATCTAGATTCAATGGCTGATATGGTTACTTGCGGGGTAGCTCCAGGAATAATTTTGGCTCAGCTTTTTGTTATGGCTGGAAACAAACCCTTGGAAATTAAAATTGGCTGGCCGATCGAATCAGTAGTAGAATTTATTCCGTGGGTATTCATTGGTTTTTTAATACCCTTAGGCGCTGCTTTTCGATTAGCAAGATTTAATATTGATGGCTCCATAAAAAAACACTTTGTTGGTTTACCTACGCCAGCAATGGCAATGTTTTTTGGCGCACTTCCTTTACTTTTAAAGCATCCTGATTTTTCTTTTTTAAAACCTGTTTTAATTTCTAACCCTGGGTTGATGTTTTTAACTTTTATATTTTTTCTTTTGATGAATGCCAAATTCCATCTCTTTTCATTTAAGTCGATGAATACAGGAGTATTAGATTCAATTTTAAGAATGTTTTTGGTTTTAGCTGTCCCTGTTTTAATTTATTTTTTTGGTTTGGGAGGAATTAGCCTAGGTGTTTTGTTATATCTGTTTTTAAACTTGATCAACAACAGTCTCTTTAAAATCGGATTTTAATTTTTATATACAGATTTTTGATAGAAAACTAAAATAAATTGAGCCCACTGTTTTGCTTTTTTTTTTGGTTTAAATAGTTTAAAACTTTTAAAGGGTTTAAAAGCAAATTTAAGTATATGGGATGTAGAAAATTTCAAAAAATAATTTACTAAAATTCAACTTTTTTGCTCCGCAATTCAAAATTTTTACCCAGATATACCTTTCGAACCATCTCATCTTTAGCTAGCTCCTCAGGTGTCCCTTCTTTAAGAATACTTCCTTCGAACATTAAAAAGGTTTTGTCAGTAATAGCCAAGGTTTCCTGAACATTGTGATCGGTAATGAGAATACCGATATTTTTTTTCTTGAGGTGTGCGACAATTTTTTGAATGTCTTCAACAGCCACAGGGTCAACTCCTGCAAATGGTTCATCAAGCAAAACGAATTTAGGATCCGTGGCCAGTGCTCTTGCAATTTCAGTTCTTCTCCTTTCTCCACCCGATAGCAAATCTCCTCTGCTTTTACGAATATGAGTCAAACCAAACTCTTCCAACAATGCTTCCATTTTTTCTCTTTGTTGCTTTTTGGAGAGTTTACTGAGTTGCAAAACACTCAAAATATTGTTCTCTACACTAAGTTTTCTAAAGACTGAGGCTTCCTGAGCCAGGTATCCGATTCCGTTTTGCGCTCTTTTGTACATTGGAAATGTAGTGATGTCTATATCATCCAAAAGTATCCTGCCTGCTTGGGGTTTGATTAAGCCAACAATCATGTAAAAAGAAGTGGTTTTTCCGGCTCCGTTGGGACCCAATAAACCTACAATTTCACCTTGTTTAACAGCTATTGAAATCCCCTTGACCACTTTTCTTCCTTTGTAGGTCTTTTCAATATTTTCGGCACTCAATTTCATTTGACAGAGGAGTTTTGTTGCACTTCATTTTCTATTTTTTGATGGGTGAATTTTGAAATAAATATACTTACTTCATATAATATTAGTAGTGGAATACTTACAATTATCTGACTTACAATATCTGGAGGAGTGATGATGGCAGATAAACTCAATACGATCACCAAAGCAAACTTTCTATTTCTGCTTAAAAATTTGGGTGTTATGATTCCCACTTTGGTAAGGAAGTAAATCAAGATGGGTAGTTCAAAAATGAGCCCACTGGCCAAAACAGAAGCTCTCAAAAGACCTATGTAGCTACTAAGGTCAAAATCGTTAAAGACTTCTCCGCTTACAGTATAGTTCCCCAGGAAGTTTATCGATAGTGGAGTAACCACGTAATAACCAAAAATCACTCCGATAAAAAACAGAATGGAAGAGATAAAAATAAAACCTCTCGCATTTTTTCGTTCGTTTTTGTGTAAACCAGGACTTACAAATTTCCAAAACTCAAACATCACATAGGGAAATGCGATAATAAAACCAGCCAAAATTGAAGTCCATAAATGCGCAGAAAATTGACCTGCAACCGTTCTGCTCTGAATTCTGAAAGGCATTTCACTTATACAAAAACTATCCCCTTGACCAAAAGACTCGGAAAGATGGCAAAACCATTTATAGGTAGGGAAGTCAATTTTTTTAGGCCCAAAAATAATAGTGTCAAAAATAAAATCCTTACATATAAAAGCTACAGAAGCAAATATTAAGATGGCCAAACAAGACCGGATAAGATGCCACCGAAGTTCTTCCAGGTGGTCTAAAAATGACATTTCATTAGGATTTTTATCCATTTAATCCCTCCTTAATAAAATCTAAAATATGGACAATACCCAGATAAACATTCCCTTTTCCAAAAACAACTAAGTGATTAATTTTTTTTGCTTGCATTAATTTTAAAGCTTCAAACGCCAAAAAATTTTCATTCACGCTTATAGGGTTTTGAGTCATCACTTCAAAGGCTTTCAGTCCATTGATTTTTTCGTGTTTTTCCAAAATCCTTCTGATATCCCCATCAGTAATCAATCCGTATACTTTCCCGTTTTTTTCAACTACTGTAGCTCCTAGTCTTTTTTCTGATATTTCATATATAACTTCTTTAAGTGTAGAATTTAATGAGGACCTGGGTATTTTGGAGTCTCCTAATAAATCAATCACTTTTAGATTTAATTTTTTCCCCAAACTTCCCGATGGATGAATTTGGGCAAAATCATTAGGTTGAAAACCATTGAGTTCCATTAAACTAATAGCTAGTGCATCTCCCATTACCATTTGCACAGTTGTGCTGGTAGTAGGAGCTAAATTGTGTAGGCAAGCCTCTTCATGTACAGGTGTAAAAAGCAGATAGTCCGATTGCTTTGCAAGAAAAGATTCAAGATTGGCAGTCATTCCTATGAGTAGATTGCCATTATTTTTTAAAAAAGGGATTAGATTTTTTATCTCCTGTGAATTCCCACTTTTCGAAATACCTATGACCAAGTCTTTTTTTTCAATCATTCCTAAATCACCATGGGTTGCGTCTGCAGCGTGAAGATAAAAGGATGATGTTCCAGTTGAGCTAAGAGTGGCAGCAATCTTCATCGCAATTATTCCACTTTTGCCGACACCTGTAACAACTACTCTCCCTTTGGATTGATTAATCAATTGAGCAACTTGATTAAAATTTGAACCAATGGATTCACTCAATGATTTTAAAGATTGAGTTTCAAGACGAATAGTGTTACGAGCAATTTCAATAACTGATGAGGTTTCGCTCAATTTGTATTTTTTGATTAGTTTTTCTTTGCTAAAAGACTTATATTGTATTTACAAATTTAGCTAATTTTTAAAACTAAAACCACCCATTGGAGAAACAAGTAGATTTAAAAAAATCTCTAAAACAATTCTTCGGTTTTTCGAGTTTTAAAGGTTTGCAGGAGCCAGTCATTGAGAATTTGCTCTCCGACAAGGACACTTTTGTAATAATGCCTACTGGTGGTGGGAAATCTTTATGCTATCAATTGCCTGCATTGCTTTGTGAAGGATCAGCACTTGTCGTTTCCCCACTAATTGCCTTAATGAAAAATCAAGTCGATACCATCAGAGGCATCTCTGCTGAAAATGGCATTGCTCATGTTTTAAATTCCTCATTAAACAAAAATGAAACTCTTCGGGTCAAACAAGATCTTGTAAATAGGGTTACAAAATTACTGTTTGTGGCTCCAGAGTCCTTAGCCAAAAAGGAAACCATTATTTTTTTAAAAACTATTAAAATTTCATTTTTGGCAGTAGATGAAGCACATTGTATTTCGGAATGGGGACACGATTTTAGACCAGAATACAGGAATTTAAGAACCATTTTGGATCAAATCGGGCAAAACATTCCTATCATTGCTTTGACCGCAACAGCCACTCCAAAAGTTCAAGAGGACATTTTGAAAAATTTAAAAATTAATGATGCCAAAGTATTTAAAGCCTCTTTTAATCGACCGAATTTGTATTATGAAATCAGACCTAAAAAGGACCAGGTTGAAACTGATATTATCAAATTCGTTAAAAGTAATAAAGGTAAATCGGGAATTGTTTATTGTCTCTCCAGAAAGCGTGTGGAGCAATTGGCAAAGGTTTTTCAAGTAAATTGTGTAAATGCTTTACCTTATCATGCGGGCTTGGATTACAAAACGCGAGTGCGAAATCAAGACATGTTCCTTAAGGAAAATTGCGATGTCATTGTAGCCACCATTGCTTTTGGAATGGGAATAGACAAACCTGATGTAAGGTTTGTTATTCACCACGATATTCCAAAAAGTATAGAAAGCTACTACCAAGAAACCGGAAGGGCCGGAAGAGATGGTGGAGAAGGACATTGCTTGGCTTTTTATTCCTACAAAGATATCGAAAAACTGGAAAAATTCATGTCTGGAAAACCCCTGGCCGAACAGGAAGTGGGATATGCACTTCTCAACGAGATAGTTGCCTATGCCGAAACCTCTATTTCGAGAAGGAAATTTATACTCCATTATTTTGGAGAAGAATTCGATTCAAATAAAGGAGAGGGGGCAGATATGGATGATAATATGCGTTATCCCAAACCTAAAAGTGAGGCCGGGAAGGAATTGAAAATTTTAATTCAAACAGTTTCTGACACTAATCAGAAATACAAGTCAAAAGAAATTGTGAAAACCCTGGTGGGAGTCAAAAATGCATTAATACTTTCACACAAAACACACGAAAAAGTATTTTTTGGAATCGGTAAAAACAAAGATGTAAAATTCTGGATGGCATTGCTAAGACAGGCATTAATCGCAGGATATTTAATCAAGGAGATTGAGACCTATGGGATTATTAAGCTCACCCCAAAAGGCACGTTTTTTTTGAATCAACCTGGTTCTTTTTTGTTTACTGCAGACCACGACTATGAATCTCAAGGACACAATATAGTCCTAAACAAACCTCAACTAACTACTGACAAATTATTGATGGATTTATTACGCTCCCTGAGAAAAAAAGTTGCAAAGGATGAGGATGTTCCACCTTTTGCCGTTTTTCAAGAATACTCACTAGAGGATATGGCACTCAAATATCCGATTAGTCTGCAGGAACTAAATCAAATTAATGGGGTTGGGGAGGGTAAAGCAAAACGTTATGGGGTTAAATTTGTTGAACTTATCAAAAAACACGTAGAAGAAAATCAAATTATTCGACCCGATGATTTAATCATTAAAAGTACTGGAGCTAATTCATCCTTGAAACTTTTTTTGATCCAAAGCATTGACAGAAAGTTATCCCTGGATGACATTGCCTCAGCAAAGGGAATGGATATGCCTAAATTGATCTCAGAAATGGAAACCATTCTTTTTTCGGGAACAAAACTCAATATTGATTATTGGATCAATGATATTTTTGATGAGGATCAAATCGAGGAATTAACCAATTATTTTATGGAAGCAGATTCCGACGAGTTGAGCTTGGCCTCTGATGAATTTGATGGAGATTACGAGGAAGATGAGTTGCGCCTTTTTAGACTAAAATTCATAAGTGAGGTTGGAAATTAATCGAAATTCTTCCATTTCTTTTAACTATTGTTATCTTCGAAAAAATAAATATACACATCATGCAGGAGGGGATTTTTGCCTATTTCGAAACTGAAAAAGGAAATATTAAAGTTGAATTGACATATATCAAAACACCTGGTACTGTAGGGAATTTTGTTGGACTTGTTGAAGGATCAATTGATAACGACTTGAGTTCTAAAGGAGAACCTTTTTACGATGGTCTAAAGTTCCACCGCGTCATTTCAGATTTTATGATTCAAGGAGGTTGTCCAGAAGGAACAGGTCTAGGTGGACCCGGATATCAATTTGATGATGAGTTTTATCCGGATCTCAAACACGATCGTCCTGGGACTTTGTCAATGGCCAATGCAGGTCCCGATTCTAATGGTAGTCAGTTTTTTATTACTCATGCAGCCACACCTTGGCTGGATGGCAAGCACACTGTTTTTGGATACTTGGTTGAAGGTCAAGAGGTTGTAGATGCCATAACTCAAGACGATAAGATTCAGAAAATCACCATTGAACGCATAGGGGCTGATGCTGAGGCTTGGGATGATACTGCTGCTTTCGATATTTTTGTAAATCAAAAAGAAGTAAGACTCAAAGCGGTTCATGAAGCTGGTGTTAAAGAACTTGAAAAATTGACCAACAGCATGTACGAAACTGATAGTGGCCTTTTCTATAAAATCACCCAAGAAGGATCTGGAGATTTTCCTCCAAAAGGGAGAAATGTTTCTGTACACTACAGAGGTATGTTGCTTGACGGAACCGTCTTTGACTCTTCCTATCAACGAAATGAACCAATTCGTTTTCAATTGGGACAAGGCAAGGTAATCAAAGGATGGGATGAGGGTATTGCGTTACTCAAAAAAGGATCAGCGGCAAAACTGGTCATTCCTAGTAAGCTAGCTTATGGATCCCAAGGGGCTGGAGGTGTTATTCCACCCAATGCTACTTTGATTTTTGAGGTAGAGTTGATCGATTTTTAGTTAGAAAACCACT
>CAJWLL010000014.1 GCA_913043275.1 uncultured Flavobacteriaceae bacterium
GAACTTCCTGAAGGGGTATACTGATAGACCCTCATCGTACCTCCATTACTTTGTACCTGATCATCATAGGGCGCGGAGGCGACAAACCTGTCTCCCGCTTTGTTCATTTTCACCCCAAAGCCAAAGTAAGCTGAGTTTTGTTTTCCGACGACCTGCCCAAGATTATCCCATGCATTTGTAGTGGCATTATACTGATAGACAATAATTGAACCCCTATTTGTGCCACCATCGTCATCTTGCCAACTACCAACAGCCAGTCTTGTTCCATCGTTATTTAGGGATACAGAAGTTCCAAATCGATCAGCGTTAGTGTTACCCGTAAGGGTGCTTCCCATCTGGGTCCAACTACTGGTCCCAGAGTTGTATTGGTAGATATAAACTGCCCCACGATCTGAACCTCCACTGGGCTCATCTCTATTAGCTCCAATGGCAATAATATTTCCTGCACCATTAATTGAGACACTACCACCAAAATAGTCATTGGATGTATCTCCAAAGAATTCTCCAGATAGCGTCCAAGAAGAACTGCTAGAGGGTGTTCTTTTATAGACAGCCGCTTTACCAGAGTTGCTATTTCCGTTATGATCGTAGACTTGCGATCCGAAGACTACGGTGTTTCCATTGTCTGAGAGATCAACTGCCTGTCCGTTTTTATTAGGAGCCATCTCACTATTATGACCTCTTCCAGCATTTTCAGAAGCTTGTGTTCCATAAATAAAATTATAGGAGGAGGAATCCGTTATATTAAACCCATTACCGAGTATACCATCACCATCGGGATCATACAGACCTGCCTCTGTGACATCAAAACAACCATCACCATCAGAGTCTAAATCTTTACTATTGACAATACCATCTCCATCGATATCTGTAAATGAAGGTGCTGAACTTGGAGAAGTTTCAAAATTGTATAGCTGTGAAACTTCTCCATCAGTCAGTTCTATATTCCAAACTTTAACATCATCAACTGCTGCTGTTAAATAAGTTGTTTGAGAATTATTCATATTTAGCGGTCCCCTACCAATTACAAAACCACGATTTTGTATATTAAAAATATTCCCTTGATTATGAGTATGAGCAAGGTTGCCATCTATATATATCTTTCTTGTATTTCCATTATAGCTAAAAACATATTGATGCCACTGTCCATCATTATTATTTCCTGCGTTAGATGTCCCAATGCCTCTATTACATCTACTAAAGTTTAGATTTGATCCATGTCTTATTACAGGTCCTGAATTATTATCACATGTCCATGCTCCAAGGCCAAATAAATCTCGCCTATTCGAGTCTGTAGAATTTACCCAACCACTGATAGTAAATCTAGTTGCAACTTGACTTGCTATACTATTTGATGTGGACAGATAATCACCAACTCCATCAAACAAGTATGCTGAATTAGAATTACCAAAACGATCTGTAGTTAATGTTGGATCACCTGATGCTGTGGTATGATTATTTCTGGTGCTACTATCTTGAGAATTACCAGAAAAATAATAATTTCCTATTAAATTAGTTTGCTTTGGAATTAAATTGCTAAGCGCAGAATCTTCATAAGTGTCAAGGATTCCATCATTATCATCATCGATATCTGCATTATCCCCAACTCCATCATCATCAGTATCAATAGACTCTGTGTTATCAGTTGGGAATTCATCTTCAGAGTCCTCCACACCATCATTATCATCGTCGGGGTCAGAGCTATCTGGAATACCATCTGAGTCAGTATCAAGAAAATTTACTGTCAGTGTTGCTTGAGAAGAAGAGACAGTATAAGTTCCACCGCAAGACGTGCTTATGATATTTAGTCGGTATTGATATCTATTTTGACCAATTGTTGATGGATTTATATTAAGTGTGGCAGAGTTGGATCCTGAGTATGAACCTGACTCTGGAACATTACTCCATGTAGTTGCAGTGGCAGAAGTTGCATATTGCCACTGGTAGGTAAATGATGTAGCACCGGATGTAGCGGTTACTGTAAATGAAGCTGGACTATTTTCAAGAACAGTTACAGACTGAGGTTGACCACTAATTGTAATCTCTGGAGGCTCTAGAAAATCTTTAACATTATTGCTATTTGCATCGGTTATACTCGCCACGCTAGTGGGAGAGAGGTATGCATTGGTTCCAGGAGTGAAATTTGTTCCACTGGCATCAGAGATAACTGTTCCTGAGGCTGATACAGATAGCTGCTGTCCAATTACCAGTATCCTACCGGCATTACTCAGCCCAGGAGGATCATAATTAGGCTCAGCTGCTGCATATATATTCCCTGAGGCAGAAAGGGCCAGTGAGGAACCAAAATCATCATTCATATCTAAGTAGCTTCCTTTCTCACTCCAGGTTGAACCGTTATACTCATAAAAATATACTCTATCCGCGCTTCCAATACCCAGAAGATTACCTCGCTCGTTAAAGTCAATAGAAGCTCCGAAATAGTTATTAGAATTATAAATTGAACTTGAGCCACTACCGTTAGTTCCTAGTTGGCTCCATGTTCCACCGCTTTCACCGTAAATAAATATCCTATCATTACTCCGCCTACCATCTGAGAAAGCCACGCGATCACCCGCTCCGTTTATGGCAACGGTTCCATAGTAATCACTGGTTGAGTATCCCTTCATATCAGCACCTACTTGTGTCCAGGATGAACTTCCTGAAGGGGTATACTGATAGACCCTCATCGTACCTCCATTACTTTGTATCTGATCATCATAGGGCGCGGAGGAGACAAACCTGTCTCCTGCTTTGTTCATTTTCACCCCAAAGCCAAAGTAACCTGAGTTTTGTTTTCCAATTACCTGTCCAAGATTATCCCATGCATTTGTAGAGGCATTATACTGATAGACTATAATTGATCCCCTTTCAGACCCACCATCGTCATCACGAGGAACACCAACGGCTATTCGATTACCCTGGTGGTTTAGTGAGAGCGAGGTTCCAAAATAATCTGAATTACCACTACCTGATAGTGGAGCTCCTCCAAGAAGTGACCATGAGGCAGTGGCGCTATTGTACTTGTAGACATATACAGCACCTCTATCAGATCCTCCACTGGGCTCATCACGGGGCGCTCCAATGGCCACAATATCTCCCTTGCCGTTTATGGATACGGATTGTCCGAAATAATCTGTACCGCTATCACCATAAAAATCACCGATTAAGCTCCAGGAAGTAGCTCCTGTAGGTGTTCTTTGATAGACAGCAGCGTGACCGCTGTTTGATCCGCCAGGGGGACCGTCATATTCTCTAGCTCCATAAATTACAATATTACCATCAGCTGAGATGTCTACCCCTTGACCTATATTGTAGGGATAAAAATCAGTAGTGTATCCCTGCCCTGCAAGCTCATTTGCGTAGGAGCCGTTAATAAAGTTATAGGCAGAGGAGTCGGTAAGATTAAATCCGTTACCGAGCATACCATCGCCATCGGGATCAGACAGACCTGCCTCAGCCACATCAAAACACCCATCACCATCGGAGTCTAAATCCTTACTATTTACAATACCATCACCATCGATGTCGTTGCTAGTTCCAGCAGTATCTTCATAAGTGTCCAGTATACCATCGTTATCATCATCAATATCGTCACCATCACCAATGCCGTCGCCATCAGTATCGGCAGACTGAGTGGGATCACAAGGATACAGATCATCAGCATCCAAGACCCCATCATTATCATCGTCTGGATCTAAATTATTAGGAGTTCCATCGCTATCACAGTCATCTAATGTAATAGTAAGGGTAGCCTGGGTGGAGGTTACTGTATATCCACCACAACTGTTTGTAATAAGTACTCTAAACTGATACCCATTTAAACTAATCAGGGAAATCGGAATATTTAGTGTTGCAGAGTTAGATCCTGAATATGAATTTGACTCTGTAATATCAGTCCAAGTGGTTGCAGTGACCGATGTTGCGTATTGCCACTGGTAGGTAAATGATGTAGCACCAGATGTAGCTGTTACTGTAAATGATGATGGAGAATTTTCAATAACTGAAGTATTAGTTGGTTGACCAGTTATAGTAATTAGAGGAACCTCTAGAAAATCTTTAACATTGTTGCTGTCTGCATCGGTTATACTTGCCACGCTGGTGGGAGAGAGGTAAGCATTAGTCCCTGGAGTGAAATTTGTTCCACTGGCATCCGAGATAACTGTTCCAGATGCTGATACAGATAGCTGCTGTCCAATTACCAGTATCCTACCTGCATTACTAAGCCCTGGCGGATCGTAATCATGCATTGAAGCTGCATATATATTTCCTGATGCTGATAATGCAATGGATGCTCCAAAACTATAATTCTGATCTAAGTAGCTACCTTTTTGACTCCAAGTTGAACCGTTATACTCATAAAAATAAACTTTGTCCCTAGTACCAACTCCTAGAAGATTACCTCGCTCGTTAAAGTCAATAGAAGCTCCGAAATAAGTATTAGAATTAAAAATTGAACTTGAGCCACTACCGTTAGTACCTAGTTGAGTCCATGTTCCACCGCTTTCACCGTAAATAAATATTCTTTGATTGTTTCTCTGACCATCCGAGAAAGCCACGCGATCCCCTGCTGCGTTTATGGCAACGGTTCCATAGTAATCACTGGTTGAGTATCCCCTCATATCAGCACCCACTTGATTCCAAGTAGTACCCCCACCGTACTGATAAACCCTCATTGTACCCACATTACTTCCAAACTGATCATCATAGGGAGCGGAGGAGACAAACCTGTCTCCCGCTTTGTTCATTTTCACCCCAAAGCCAAAGTAGGTAGAGTTTTGTTTTCCAACGACCTGTCCAATATTATCCCATGAGCTTGTACCGGTGTTATACTGATAGACTATAATTGAACCTCTATTACTTCCAGAATCATCATCAAATGGAACACCAACGGCTATTCTATTACCCTGGTGATTAAGTGAGAGTGAGGTTCCAAAATAATCAGAATTACCACTACCTGTTAGTGGAGCTCCTCCAAGAAGTGACCAAGAGGCAGTGGCACTATTATACTTGTAGATATACACAGCACCTCTATCAGATCCTCCGCTGGGCTCATCGCGGGGCGCTCCAATGGCCACGATATCTCCCCTACCGTTTATGGAGACGGATTGTCCGAAATAATCTGTACTGGTATCTCCATAAAAATCGCCGATTAAGCTCCAAGAGGTAACTCCTGTAGGTGTTCTTTGATAGACAGCAGCGTGACCGCTGTTTGATCCGCCAGGGGGACCGTCATATTCTCTAGCTCCATAAATTACAATATTACCATCAGCTGAGATGTCTACCCCTTGACCTATATTGTAGGGATAAAAATCAGTAGTGTATCCCTGCCCTGCAAGCTCATTTGCGTAGGAGCCGTTAATAAAGTTATAGGCAGAGGAGTCGGTAAGATTAAATCCGTTACCGAGCATACCATCGCCATCGGGATCAGACAGACCTGCCTCAGCCACATCAAAACACCCATCACCATCGGAGTCTAAATCCTTACTATTTACAATACCATCACCATCAATGTCATTGCTAGTTCCAGCAGAATCTTCATAAGTATCCAGTATACCATCGTTATCATCATCAATATCATCTGCATCGCCTATACCATCAAAATCATTATCAAAGGATTGTGTAGAATCACATGGAAATAAATCAGCGATATCAAGCACTCCATCATTGTCATCATCTGTATCTGTATTGTTACCAATGCCATCATTATCACAATCTGCGCTTTCAGAGGCATCACAAGGGAATGGATCTTGACCATCATTAACCCCGTCATTATCGGAATCTGGATCAGTTGGATCCAAACACCTAACTGCAGAAGTGGTACTGGATTGAGCACTGATCTCGTAAGCATCAGTTAGCCCATCATTATCATCATCAGGATCGGTGTCATCTGGAATTCCATCGCCATCTGTATCGATTCTGATTGTAAGGGTTGCTTGAGTGGAAGTCACTGTATAACCTCCACAGCTATTTCTAATTAGTACACGGTATTGATATTTATCAAAACTTATAAGAGTAGGAGAAATAGTTAGGGTAGGTGAACTACTTCCTAAGTATGAACCTGAATTTGAGATATTTGACCAAGTTGTTGCAGTGACTGATGTAGCAAATTGCCATTGATACGAAAGGGAGGTTACTGCAGATGTAGCAGTTACTGTATAGGAAGATCCTACATTTTGAACCACTGAAACAGATTGGGGTTGACCGCTTATAGTAATATTTGGCAATTCAAGGAAATCCTTAGTATTGTTAGAATCCAGATCAAGAATTGAAGCTGAGTTTGTGGCTGATAGATAAGCATTATTCCCATATGTAAATGTTGTGCTACTTGCATCGGTAGTTACTAGTCCCTTTGCATTAACAACAACTGCTCCATTACCTAAAATACCATTACCATCGGGATTAGACAGACCTGCTTCAGCTATATCAAAACACCCATCACCATCAGAGTCTAGATCTTTACTGTTTACAATACCGTCACTATCTACATCCCTAGAGAAGCTATAGACAACACTATTCTCATACCAAGCAATGGTGTCGTCATTAAGAGAAGCCGATATAATATCCATATCCCCATCCCCGTCCATATCTGCTGCAAAGACAAAACGTGCACCATCTGCACTTGTTGTTATATTTGCAGCAGTCCATGTAGGATTTGCAGCCCCATTATTTTCATACCAATCTACGGTGTCGTCATCATTAGAAGAAGATAGGATATCCATGTCCCCATCCCCGTCCATATCTGCTGCAAAGACAGCGTTTGTATCATTTACACTTGTTGCTATATTTGCAGCAGTCCATGTAGGATTTGCAGCCCCGTTGCTCTCATACCAAGCAATGGTGTTATCACCAGCAGAAGCGGATAAAATGTCCATATCGCCATCTCCATCCATATCTGCAGCAAAAACAGATCTTGCATTAACTTTATCAGTTACTATATCAGCAGCCGTCCATGTAGGATTTGCAGCCCCGTTGTTCTCATACCAAGCTATAGTATCATCAAGCCATGAGGCCGATAAGATATCCATATCTCCATCCCCGTCCATATCTGCTGCAAAGACACTATGTGCACCATCTGCACTTGTTGCTATATTGGCAGCAGTCCATGTAGGATTTGCAGCCCCATTATTTTCATACCAAGCTATAGTATCATCTAAATAAGAAGCCGATATAATATCCATATCTCCATCCCCGTCCATATCTGCTGCAAAGACAGAGTTTGCACCATTTGCACTTGTTGCTATATTGGCAGCAGTCCATGTAGGATCTGCAGCCCCGTTGTTCTCATACCAAGCTATAGTATCATCATTATAAGAAGCCGATATAATATCCATATCTCCATCCCCGTCCATATCTGCTGCATAAACTTCTCTTGCGCCATCTGCACTTGTTGCTATAACAGCTTTAGTCCAAGTAGGGTTTGCAGCCCCATTATTTTCATACCAAGCAATGGTATCGTCAAAAGCAGAAGCCGATATAATATCCATATCCCCATCCCCATCCATATCTGCTGCAAAGACAAAACGTGCACCATCTGCACTTGTTGCTATATCAGCGGCGGTAAAAGAGGTTGTTGCAGAATCTTCATAGGTGTCCAGTATACCATCGTTATCATCATCTAAATCAGTATTGTCTCCCACACCATCCGAATCATTATCAGAAGTCTCACCTGCATTACAGGGGAAAAGATCTGAACTGTCAGCCACACCGTCATTATCATCATCTGAATCTGCATTATCACCAGTACCATCGCTATCACAATCAAGCCACTCAGAACCATTACATGGAAAAACATCAATCAAATCATTACGTCCATCACCATCAGTATCAGCAAGTAATGGATTAGTATTGTCCGATCCATTAGCACAATTATCAATCTCATTTACGTCTGTGACTCCATCATTATCATCATCAGGATCTATTGAGTTTCTAATTCCATCGCCATCTGTATCAATAAAAACATCAAGCTCAGTTGGTGTGGAATATTGAACAGGTCCACAGCTCGGAGTTACCACTGCTCGAAAAACATAGTTGTCTATAGATGCGCTAGCAGTTATCGATAAGGTTCTATTAGTAACGTTATTTGCAAAGAAAAGAGAATTAGATAAATTGGTCCAGTTGGCAACTGAGCTGGATGTTTTAGACTGCCATTGATATGAAAATGAACCGTTGGAGGTCGTAGCTGTTACAGTTAATGTTAAACTTCCAGTGTCCTGAACAGTTTTAGTTGCTGTATCACTAGTTAAAGAAATGTTTGGTACTTCGAGGTAGTCGAAAGTGCCGTTACTATCAGCATCTCTAAAAGTATTCAAGTAAATTACAATTCCATGACTGAAGGTGTTATTATTTGCATCTGAGGTAACCTTACCATCATCATCGGTTTGGACAGGAGAGGTTCCAACAACACCGTCATTGTCTGGGTCAGAGTAATTGTTTTCTATTGTATCTGGACAACCATCTCCATCGGAGTCTCTATCTAATCTGTTGGGAATACCATCGCCGTCAATATCACCATTGCCCTCTCTGGAATCTAAAATACCATCATTATCATCATCTTTATCAGCCCCCCCATCGGCAAGTTGATCCCCATCTGAGTCATCTAAAACTTGAAATAAAATATTATCAACGTTAGCATTTGGGTATACTTTACCACCAGTCGATGTTCCAGAAACAGTCACAGTATACAAACCATCAGCTGGTATTCCCGTAGACGGAGTAGTCAAAGCCCAATCATAATACCATATTGAAGTCGTTGATTGCGTTAATGCTGTGAGTGTTACAGTTGTACTACCCCTCATAATATTAATTAGTGGGGAGCTAGCCATTGGCTGACTAAAAGTGGCAGTAATTCTTATATTGTCGTAAATCGTTAAACGATCATCTGCATCTGTATCTGTAAGAACTACCGTGGGAACTGTACTGTCAAGAGTAAAATCTATACTCGACCCAATTAATGTTGTTGACATGTTGGAGGGGTCAGTTACTCGAACTCTAGCAGAATAGTTACCATTTGATGGCCCTGAACTACTTACATCCCAGGTATAATACCATGTAAGCCTGTCACTTGTTATCATTACTCCACCGTTGACAGCACCAGGAATTTCTATAGTGGGGGAAACAGTAACGGCACTTTGAAAGACTGCTGTGAATACTACCTCACTTGCAGTTTGTAGTTGATTGTCGCTATCATTATCAGTAAATGAATTTAGAACTGGGAAAGCAAGGTTATCCTCAATATTAAATGAGGTTAGATTGTTAGAAAAAGAAAAGCTTATAAATCCTAAAAATAGGATTCCTGCCCATTTAAAAATAGGTTTTTCAAACAATATTTTAATAAAACCTTTATTCAAGTGAAGTTGATTTAATAGTTTCTATTGTCATTTCTTCTGTAACACCTTTTTCATCTTGACCTTTTAATTTATAAATTAAATTGAATTCAAAAGTCCCTTTTCTTAATGCTGTTTTTCTGTTACTATTTGGGAATTCATAACCAATTCCAAAATTATATTTCTCTGTTTTGTTTAAAGTGAAATATCCACTTAAATAATCATTATTTGTGATGCCAAATCCAAGCTCAAATTTCTTTTGAAAATCAAAACCAATAAGCATGGAATATAAAACTGGAGCATTGTTAACATGACGAACCAGTAAATGAGGCACTAAAGTATTCTCACCCATTTTGAACTTACTTCCACCAACAAAATAATTATGAATTCTGTCGGTTACTTTTGTGGTAATTCCATTTTCAGCCTTAAATCTTTTAAGACTAACGATGTTGGGTATGGAAAATGAAAAGAAGTGCTCTACTTTTTCTCTTACATCTGAATAATATAAACCGACCCCAATTATATTACCTACATAACCCCTAACGGCACTCAGAAATTCATTAGGCTCATTTGTCACCCGAACCAATTCGTTAACATCAAAATTATAGGAGTACAATCCAACTCTCATTCCAAGATTAAGTTTTTTATTTGTGTCTAATTTTAATTGATAACTGTAGTCTGCAGCGAATGAATTTTTATTCTCAATAAAAACCTTGTCTGTTTCAACATTGTAACTCCAGGTAACATTCTTTTTAGTATTTGTGACATATCTTATTGAGTTTGTTCTAGGTGCATTTTTGATTCCCAACCACTGACTTCTACTATTTATTTGGACTTTAGAACCATCTATTCCAGCGTGAGCAGGATTAAAATGAATAAGGTTGTCCTTGAAAAAAAGCAAATGACTTCTCTGTTGTCCTATGCATAAACTTGCATTAGAAACAAAAATCACAAACATTAATAAAATAAAAATCCTTGTCAAGTTATTTTTCTAATTGATTTTCTATAGTCGATTCAAAACACTTATGATAGAATCGGAGCGTTTTAATCTCATTTTCTTTCTTGTTCGGTGTCTGTAGATGTCAACTGTAGTTCGAGAGATTTCCATCTTTTCACTAATTTCTTGATTTGAATAATTTTGCTTTAGGTACATGCAAAGTAAAATCTCTCTATGGGTCAAATCAGAAAATCTATCCAAAAGTCTTGGCAAAAACTCTGGGTAGTTATTGTTAAAACGTTTATTAAAAGACATAATTATTTAATTTAAAGCATAAATTATGAACAAATAATTAACAAAAACTTTACAAAAACATGTAAATACAATGCTTGCAGTATAATTGCAGTAGATTTTTAGCCTTTTAAAGTGCCAAAGTCCATTTTTATTAAGGGAAATACTTTTTTTGACTAATTCTTTGAATAGTGGATAAACCTCAAATTTGTTTTAAAAAATGAGAAGAGGAAACACAATCTTTATTATGCTTCATTGTTGGTAGTAAAAAAATGACTTGCAATATATCCCGAAACAAAACAAGAAATCACCCCGCAAGCTGCATAAAGTAGCAGGTGAACAGCTTGGGAATTACTAATGAAAATTTGAGTGAAAAAACTAATTAAGATTCCTACAAGAACACCTTTAGAATTTGCTTTTTCTGTAATTAGACCCAACAAAAATACACCCCCAAGACTCCCAAAAATTAAGCCCAAAATTTTATTAAATTCATCCCAAAGGGACTTAATATCATAGCTTGCCATAAAAAAGGCAAAAAGAATTCCCAAAGATCCAATACAAAATGTTGCCCATCTTGCTGTTTTCAGATCAATCCCATTTTTTCCCAAATTAAACCTACCGTATATATCTTCACTAAATGAAGCTGCTCCAGCATTCATACTCGAACTAAGGCTACTCATGGCTGCGGCAAAGATTGCTGCGATCAATATTCCAGAGATTCCCTTGGGTAGTTGAGTGACAATATACCAGGGAAATATCGCATCGTTGGTAATAAAATTGGTATGTAATGCTACGGGATTCATTTTGTAAAAAACAAAAAGTGCGGTTCCTACAAAAAAGAAAATAAGGGTAGAGGGTATGGTAAGCAATGCGCCAATCCATACACTTGTTTTTGCCATTTCTTGATTGGGAGTAACAAGGTATCGTTGTACCATCGTATGATCTGTTCCATAGGTTGTTAGATTAACAAAAAATCCACCAAGAAGCATTACCCAAACCGTTGGCTCTTTATAGCTAAGGGTAAGGTCGAAAGCATTGAATTTCTTTTCTAATTGAGCTGACTCCAAGATGCCTATCAATCCACCGTCTGTATTTGATACAATCATTATAAGTGATAGAGTAACCCCACTCATTAAAATAAAAACTTGAACAACATCGGTCCATATTACTGCTTCGATCCCTCCCATCAAAGTGTAGATCAGACTAATGCCTCCCATCAAAGAAATACAAACAAAAATGTTCATATCTGTTACCAAATTAAGTGCAATAGAAGGCAAAAAAAGCACAACACCCATCCGTCCAATTTGATATAGAATAAAACATCCACTGCCTATTAGACGAATCACAAGATTGAATCGAATCTCCAAATACTCATAGGCTGTTTTAATATTTTCCTTCCTGTAAAAAGGAATGAAAAGGTTAACTACTAGGGGTATGGCTAAAAAAACACTAATGTTGAGTAAAAAATAAGACCAGTCAGTACTGTAAGTTTTGGCCGGAATGGCCATAAAAGTAATGGGGCTAAGAGCAGTGCCAAAAAGACTTAATCCCGCTGCCCAAGAAGGTATTCTTTCTCCACCTTTAAAAAAATCTTTGGAATTTTTTTGTCTTTTTGAATAGTAATATCCAAGACATGAAATAATAATAAAGTAGATTGAAATGACCAATATATCAAGAAAAGACATCATAATGCATTTATTGGTTCAATGCAAAGAAGCCTTTTTCTTTTAAAACTTCGTTGAGCTTTGAGATGGATTTATCTGATAGATTAGTAAGGGGTAATCGGCAAGGGCCACAATCTATACCTATCAATTTCATGATCGCTTTTCCAGCAATTATTGGGCCTCCGTTTTCAAATAGTGATTCAATGATGTCATTACAACTTTGCTGTTTCTTTTCTGCTGCGTCAATATTTCCCAATTTAAAATCCTCTATCATTGAGAGATAAATAGGATTCATATAATTATAGGTACTACCCACCGCACTGAAAACTCCCATATTGAGTGCCTTAAATAAATTTTCATCTAATCCATTCAAAATACTACATTTTCCATTGTCCATAGTGTTGCATTTTTCCATTTCATCAAAATTGTCTTGGGTATATTTGATGCCTGCAAAATTTGGAATTTTTGTCTTGGCTAATTCAAGGTAATCAATCATCGAAAGCTCAATTCCAGAAATCAAGGGAATATGATAATAAAAAAAAGGAATATCTGGTGCAGCTGATGAAACTTCAGCACAAAAATCGACCAAAGGCATAACAGTTTGGGGTTTTAAAAACAAAGGCCCCATAGTACTAGTACCATAAGCTCCGATTTGTTGAGCGTGTTGGGCTAGCTCTTGAGATTGTTTTACAGATGTGGTACCCACATGTACAATTACCTTAAAATTGTCTTGCTGAAATTTGATCCACTCCTGAGCAATAATTTTTCTTTCCTCTAGAGTCATCAACATTCCCTCACCAGTAGTGCCACAGATAAAGACCCCAGAGAGTCCGTCATTTTTTAATTTATGAGCATAATCACTTATAATTATAGGATTGATTTCCCCTTTTTCATCCATAGGAGTAAAGGGTGCTGCAATGATTCCCTCTAGTTTTTTTTCAATCATTAATTCTACTTAAAAATTAAATTTAAGTAAAATAAAAATATACTGTACAACCATTAACCAATTCTCATTCCAATTATTCCACGAATGAATCAATATAGTTCCCTAATCTAAATTGTTTTGTAGCTTTATAATTCATGAAAATTTCGATGTAATATATAATATGCCATATCCAAAAAAAGAGCATCTGATAGCTGGGCTGGGTGAGGTGTTATGGGATGTATTTCCCGGTGCTGAAAAATTGGGAGGTGCGCCTGCCAATTTTGCGGCACATGTTCAGCAATTGGGAGCTAAATCTTACCTATTAACTGCTTTGGGTAATGACTTAATGGGACAAAAAGCCATTGCCGTTATAAAGGACTTAAAAGTAAATATTTCGGGTATTCAGCTCAACGAAGATTTTCCTACGGGTCGTGTCATCGTAAGTATTGACACAATGGGAAACCCTAGCTATGAAATTGAAGAAAATACAGCTTGGGATCATATCGAATTCGACACTACTAAACAAAATATAGCTAAACGTTTGGATGCCCTTTGTTTTGGAACTTTGGCCCAAAGAAATTCGATTTCACAAAATACTATTTTGAAAATACTTAAGTCAACTGCTCCAGAATGCTTGAGGGTTTTTGATGTCAATTTTAGAAAAGACTTTTACAATCCAGAAATGGTCGAACAAAGTCTTGGTTTGGCTAGTGCAGTTAAAATGAACGAAGTTGAATTTTCAGTGATAGCATCCATCCTTTCTTTATCACAAAACCATAAATATGGATTACAATCATTAATTCGCAAATTTGATCTAAAATTCGGAATCATTACCTTAGGGGAAAAAGGAGCAGTAATGGCCAGTAAAGATCATTTTTGTTTTTATTATACCAAGAATACTATTAAAATCAAAAGTACTGTTGGAGCTGGAGATGCCTTTGTCGCTTCTGCCGTGATGGGTTGGCTTGATAAAAAACCATTGGAACAAATCAACAAAGAAGCTTCTGATTTGGCTACCTATGTCTGCTCTCATTTGGAAGCTGTGCCTGAAAAATAAAAAACCTAAATAACATAAAAATGAAATACTTAATCCCATTTTTACTTGCACTACTTTCTATGAGTTGTCAAAAAAAAGAAGTTCTCACTCCACCCAATGTGATTCTAATCATAACAGATGATCAAGGCTATGGTGATCTAGGCATCCACAATAATCCTAATATCAACACCCCAACCGTTGATGCTTTTGCACGACAAAGTATTCGGTTTAATAATTTTCATGTTTCTCCAGTTTGCGCCCCGACCAGATCCAGCTTGATGACAGGAAGGTACTCACTCAGAACTGGGGTAAGAGACACCTATAATGGAGGTGCCATAATGGCCTCTTCAGAATTCACTCTTGCAGAAATGCTAAAAAAAGTAAACTATACTACCGGTATTTTTGGAAAATGGCATCTTGGAGACAATTATCCCTCACGTCCCAGTGATCAGGGATTTGACGAGTCACTCATTCACTTGGCAGGGGGTATGGGACAAGTTGGAGATTTTACCAACTATTTTAAAAAGGAAACCAGCTATTTTGATCCTGTACTATGGCACAACAACAAACAAAAAGCTTACAAGGGATACTGTTCAGATATCTTCACTGAAAACGCTATTGATTTTATCGAAAAAAACCACGAGCAACCTTTTTTCTGTTATTTGTCTTTCAACGCACCTCACACTCCCCTTCAGGTACCAGACAAATATTACCAAATGTATAAGGATATTGACCCATCAGATGGAATTGATCCCAAGCTTTTACCTATAGAGGATATAAATGAAAAAAGTGATGAGGCTGCCCGAAAGGTCTATGCTATGGTCACCAATATTGATGATAATCTCAAAAGATTGTTTCAGAAAGTTGAAACATTGGGAATTAAAGACAATACCATCATAATTTTTATGACTGATAACGGCCCCCAACAAGCCCGATATGTGGCTGGCATGCGCGGAAGAAAATCAAGTGTTCACAGAGGAGGTATACGTGTTCCATTTTTCATGAGTTACCCCTCAAAATTCGAAGGAAATAGGGAAGTAGATGATATGGCCGCCCATATTGATTTGTTGCCTACACTCTCCTTGTTGTGTGCTGCTCCAACAGACCAAGACAGAAAGGTTGATGGAAGAAGTTTTGTCCCTGCCCTAGAGGGAAAAGCTCTAGCCGAACGCAGTTTTTTCTCTTATTGGACCAGAAAGTTTCCAGAAAAATATAATAATGTAGCTATTCAGCGAGGCAATTACAAACTTGTTGGTAAAAAGGATTTCGATGCTGCTGTAGATGATTTTGAATTGTATAACCTTGAGGAAGATCCATTTGAGGAAAACAATTTAGTAGCCCAAAATAAAGAAGAAGCTGCCTTCCTAAGAACAGAAATGGATGCATTGATTTATGAATTGACTGCTTCTCCAAATCTTGTTAACTCCCCTAGGATTGCCATAGGTACCCCAAACGAAAATCCGGTTTATCTAAATCGTAACGATGCTGGCGGTGAAAGGGCTGTTTGGACTCAGGAACAGGTGTTTTCTTATTGGAAGGTTGACCTAGAAAAAGGTCTTTATAATCTAAAATTTAAATTTTTAAAACCTTTGAAGACAGGAGGAGAGATGTTCTTAGAGTTGGGTCAGAGCATCTTGAAAAAACACAACCCTTTGGCTGAGACCGATCTTTTGCAATGGAAGGGGGTTTCACTTCCCCAAGGTCAATTTGATTTTATACCCTTTTACAGAAAGCAGAGGAGGAGCAACTACTTTCCACTATGGGTGGAAATTGAAAGAGTAGATTAATTCAACCCATCGCCTAGCGCCATATGGACCCGAGCTTATTCACCTCAAATACATCGAAGAGGAATGCCTCGCTAGTATTTACCGATATCTCTTTGTTCTCAGGAGTCGGAACGGCATAAGAAGAGAGCACCGAAAACCCGTCATCTGCATAAATTTCAATAGAAGTACGGTCCAGTAGTATCCTCACATTCACCTTATTTTTGTCTAGAGTAGGCAGGATAACATCGTTAAAATAAAAATCACCCTTTTGATAAGTAAGCATTTGCCCACGAATATTAATTTGAAAAAATGAGGTTTTGTTCCGATCAAATGATGTGTAAAGATCAATACCATCAAAACTCTCACCTTTCAAGTTTTTATTCAAGACCCCCGATTCTATTTCTTCGAATATATATCTCTTTTGATATAGGCTTTTGATTTCTTTTATGGGCCAGCGAAACAGACGAATTCCAGTAGCAGTTGTTCTCAATTCCATAGTAGCCGGAAAAGACATCTGTTGATTGAAAGGCATATTTTGGTCAACATAAAAATTTTTTCCAATGTTTTTGTCACGGGTTCTCAACCACCCCATAATGACCGTTCTTCCATCGGGACTATTATTAAAAGTTTGTGCTGCATAGTATGCGTTACCCAGGTCACCGAGGTGATTTTTTTTATTAGTTGAAAGGCTTAACCCATCAAAGGTTCCAATTTCATAATCAAAGCTGGCATCGAAGATCAACCACTTTTTATTGTTTGGGTTTCCATCGACTTTCAGTTCAACCAAGTCCATACATTCATAAACCCACTTTCTGTCAAAGTCGCTTAGTTTTTGCCAGTTTTTTAGATTTGTAGAACCAAAAAAACGAACTTTTCCCAAATCATTGGCCTTTTTTTTATGTGCACGTTTGATCCACAATATAAGTACCCATTTCTTGGAGGGAGCATGCCAAAAAATCTTTGGATCACGCTCTGCTCTATCAAAGCCTTGGTTGGGAACTAATGGACGACCACCATCGATCAGTTGGAATGTCCGTCCCTTGTCAGTACTATAGGCCCCCGCTTGATAAAATAAATCTTTTTTATCATTTTGAGCATGGGTAAAATAGGCCACAATCGTCTTGTCTCCCTTCGTGTTTTTTCCTAGGCTATTTGAATAATCCACTGCGGCAGTTCCCGAAAAAATAGTACCATTATCATAGGGTAAAATAGCGTGTTGTAATTGTTCCCAATGAACCATGTTTTTACTTACTGCATGACCCCAGGTCATATTGCCCCAGTGAATAGCCTTTGGGTTATGTTGAAAAAACAGATGATATTCCCCTTTGTAATGCACCATTCCATTGGGGTCGTTGATCCAATTTTTCTTTGATGAAAAATGAAACTGTGGTCGCAATGACTCGTCGTATTTAATGTCTTTATAAGAATCAAAAGTTTGAAAACTATCAATCATTACCCCTGGTGATTGCTGCGCTTGGGCAACGAAAAAAGTAAATATCAAAAGGCACCTCATCATTTTATTCATTAGGTTTAATAATCAGGATATGTGCAGATCTGCGTTTGAGGTTCATGTCAAAATTCATCTCCCCCTGACCATTGGTTTTTAAGTCAAATTCACTAGTAATATCAATAGAAGCTGCCTTTTGTAAAGGCATAAGATCAATCAATTCTGAGCTTTTGGGACTGCCCATTGACAACCAAGCTTGGTATGTGTTGTTGTTTTTTGAATCCAGAGTAATGGATTCAACCTTATATTCGAGTTTATTTTTTAAGCCCGATAGTTGGATGTTTATTCTGTCATTACCCACCACTTTTTCCCCATCGGATTCCTGATAGTTGTAAACTAAAAGAACAATTTTTTCTTTAGATCTAGTAGCAATCAGACCGAACCGACTGCCTTTTTTATCCTTTACTACTTCTAGTCTTTGGGGCTGAAGTTGTGCCAACATTTCAAAGCCCGTTTGGATGGGCTTGGGCGTATTTCCTTCGGTCAAAAGTTCCCTTTTACCTGTAAAAAATTCATTTTCATCTGCCTCCCAAGAAAATCCCCAATAGAGAAGCATAGAGGTAGGGAAATTGTAGTTATCTTCTATTTGATAAAGCGCATCGACAAGTTTAAATAAAAACAGTGGAGAGCTGATCGAGTTTCGATACTCCAAATCTGGATAATCAGCAACGGTACGAAAGTAATTGGATGAAAGTCCCCATTCGTTCAAATGAAATGGTGTACCCTTTAGAGAAGGATATGCCTTTAGAAGTCGCTTAATCCAAAGGATCGCCTGAGAAAATCTTTGAACTTGAGGCTGTAGATGGGGTTCATTGTTTAACCATTTTCCTGACAGCCCATAGATATGATATGAAATAAAATCGATCTGGGTACCTTTCTTACCAGTTACATAATTGGTTCCATTGGCCACATGATTAAGAAAAGGTTTTAAAAAATACTCGTGATAACAAGCTGGTCCACCCACCTTTAATTTCGAATCAACAGATGTTACCGCATCGACAAATACATCGTACATTTTATAAAACACATGCCACTCTTCCTCAGGCCAACCATCGGGCTCATTCCATACTTCAAAATACCAACTCCTGACCTCATCAATTCCAAATTCATCAATAAAGTTTTGAGTAGTAGCTTTCATCAAATTGGACCATTTTCTCCAATCATTAGGTCCAGTGTTGATAATTGTCATGCCCTCATCATTCCCTCTAGAGGAATCACTTTCATCAAGGCTCAATGCTTCGGGTAAATAATCATATTCCACAATGGGTTTGATTCCATTTTCGATATAAGCCCTGTAGACTTTATTTAGATTTGAAAAATCATAAATGGGATCCCCCTTAGGGTCTTCGCTATAGACATTTTGTCCCCTGATGACTCCGTGTTTTAAATCTTGATTGAAGGTGTGGTGTGATCGCAAATAATGGTGTGAATTTGTAGATCCCATTCTTTTGAGTAAATATTGGCCAGCAGGTCTGAGGCTGTGATAAAAAAGATGATCAGAGCCAGCGGCTTTCCAGAACTCAGTATTCTTTCCAACCACAATATTGCTTTTTACCTCAAAACGATTTTCTTGGCAAATGACCTGAGAGAAAACAAGTAAGGCTAATAGTAAAAAATTAAACTTTATAATCGATAACATTATTAAAGGTATTTCATTATCGATTTTACAACTTCTTTTGCCAGTTCTTCACTGCCAAATTCAGTAAAATGAACATTGTTAGGTCTTTGAAGCTCATTGATTCTTGGTTCAACAAAACCGTGTAAATCATTGATGTAAACGTTATTTTTTTTCATTATTCCTAGTGCAACAGTATTATAGATTTTTGGCATTCCAGGTTTCCTGGCCGGCTTTAGCTTTCCATCTGGATAGGGGGTTGTTGTGGCAAAAATCAATTTTGCTTTCGTCTTCTTTAGTTGTTTGACAATAAAATTGAGGTTTTTCTCATATTGTTCAGGTGATGCTTGGTGGGGATCTTCAAAACTTTTGCTGTTTTTACCGTTTTGGGGGTTTACATGCTTGATATCATGTAGTCCAAAATTGAAATGAATCAAATCCCATTGCGTTTTTCCAATCCACTGTGATATTTTTTTAATCCCATTGGTGGTTCCAGCACAGTTCTGAAAACCGCCTTTAGCTGAAATGGGCCGACTTAAATTTACGCGACCTTCCATAATTTCTTTGACAAAAGGGAAGTAGCCTATGGATATAGAGTCTCCCAGGATTAGAACATTTGGCAATTTATTTTTTCGGGAAAAACCACTTGAGGGAAAAAATACTGAAAATAAAGCCAAAGCAAAGCTTTTGGCAAAAAACCTTCTTTTTATCATCTGTTGATTTTCTGTTAAATTATTAATAATGATTCAACAAAAAAAATAAGATAAAAATATGTCAGGAAATTAAGGCATTCAGTAAGGTTATAACTATTCGTAATCTCAAAAATAGAGTCAATAACAAATAACTTGAAATAGATTTTGTAAATTTAAAAAGAATAAAATCACATATGAAAAATCAATTATTAAAATTCGTTTTTATACTATTTACTCCCTTTTCAATTTTGGTTGCTCAAACTGCGGATAATCCTTGGTCGATAGGTGTAGGAGTAAACACCATACAAATCATGGATGAATCAGTGGAATCAAAATTCGGATTGGGCCCATCAGTTTCTTTAGGAAGATACTTAGGAGCAGGATTTTCAATAGGAGCTAATTACGGTATAAATAAGTTTGAAATAGAGAATAACAATACAGATTATACTTCAGTCGACGCTTTCCTGAAATTTAACTTGACCTCAAATAAATTTTCTCCATATATGATGGCTGGTTATGGATTATCTGATTTTGGCAAAAAACTTTCTTTTGAGGGGGTTTTTAAATCATTGGGTGCAGGAAGAACAGTCCTTGGTGGGGTTGGGTTTGATGTTTCAATCTCAAATAAACTTTCATTAAATCTTAGATCTGCATACAGATGGTCTGAAGAAAAAGGAACTTATAAACATCTTCAGCATATGGTTGGATTAAATTATAATTTTGGTCAAGGGGATTCAGATAAAGATGGAATTCCAGATAACAAAGATTCCTGTCCAGAGGAACCTGGCCTCAAAGAATTCGATGGATGTCCTGATAGTGATGGTGACAAAATCCCTGATAACAAGGACAATTGTCCTGAGGAATTTGGTGCTGAAATCATGAACGGATGCCCTGACACTGATGGAGATAGTGTTGCAGACAATGAAGACGAATGCCCAGAGCAAGAGGGCTTGGTTGAGCTCAATGGTTGCCCTGATGCTGATGGGGATAGTGTTGCAGATAAAGATGATGAGTGTCCTGAAGAGCCTGGTGATGAAGAAAACAAGGGCTGTCCTTGGCCAGACACCGATGGAGATGGAGTAAGCGATAATATCGATGCTTGTCCAGATGAAGCTGGCTCTGAAGAAAATAACGGTTGTCCCGATCTCTCAATGGAAGTGGTTCAAACCATTAATCAGTTGGCTACACAAATCAATTTCGCAGCGGGAACCGATAGGATTCAAGGCAAGCCAGTATTGGAGTCCTTAAGCGAAATTAAATTATTACTTGATAATAACCCTGATGGTAATTTAGTGATCGAGGGACATACTTCAAGTGATGGAGAGACTGAGGCAAATCTTGAGCTTTCTCAAAAGAGATCAGCTGCTGTAAAGGCTTTTTTAGTCAACTTGGGCGTTAATCCTGATCGATTGAAAACTGAGGGCTATGGTGAGGAAAAACCTATTACTGACAATGAGACTGCCGAAGGCAGAGCACTAAACAGGAGGGTACAATTTAGAACTGAATTTTAGGAAACAAAAAAGGGGTGAAAACCCCTTTTTTTAATTTATATTTTTTAACTCCAATATGGTGTTTTTGGGATCCTCGGAGGAAAAGACAAAACTTCCCGCAACCAAGACGTTTGCACCACATTCAATCAATTTCTTGGCATTTTGATTTGTAACACCACCATCAATTTCAATCTGTGTGGAAGCTCCGGTCTTTTTAATAATAGCGCTGAGCTTTTTTACCTTTTCAAAAGTATTTTCTATAAAACTTTGCCCACCAAACCCAGGATTTACACTCATCAAGCAGACCAGGTCAATTTCATTAATAATGGGTTCTAGTAAATCAACAGAAGTATGAGGATTTAATGCCACACCCGCTTTCATACCATTACTTTTTATAGATTGTAAGGTTCGGTGTAAGTGAGTGGAGGCTTCGAAATGTACTGTTAGTATATCACTCCCCAATTCTGCAAAAGTTTCAATGAAGCGCTCCGGTTGAACTATCATCAAATGAACATCTAATGGCTTTTCAGCATGCGTAGCTATCGACTTAATCACAGGCATCCCAAAAGATATGTTTGGCACAAACACTCCGTCCATTACATCAATATGAAACCAATCTGCTACGCTAGTATTGACCATTTTACAGTCGTATTCCAGATTTCCGAAATCCGCCGCCAATAATGAGGGAGCAATAATGGTTTCCATTATGAAAAATTCAATTTATCCCAAGTAAGTTTTCAAAATTTTACTTCGAGAGGTATGCTTCAATCTACGGATAGCTTTTTCTTTGATTTGTCTAACTCTTTCACGGGTTAAATCAAATGTTTCACCAATTTCTTCCAAAGTCATAGCATGTTGATTACCCAAACCAAAATATAATCTCACAACATCAGCCTCACGAGGTGTTAACGTTTCTAAAGCCCTTTCTATCTCAGTTCTTAGGGATTCATGTAAAAGAGTTTTATCAGGGTTGGGTGATTCACCGCTATTCAGAACATCATAGAGGTTAGAGTCCTCTCCCTCAACCAAAGGAGCATCCATAGAGACATGCCTACCGGAGTTTTTTAGGGACTCTTTAACATCATTGATGGTCATGTCCAACTCCTTAGCGATTTCCTCAGCTGATGGTGCTCTTTCGTGTGCTTGCTCTAAAAAAGCATAGGTTTTGTTGATTTTATTAATGGATCCAATTTTATTTAAGGGCAACCTAACAATTCTCGACTGCTCTGCCAAGGCTTGTAAAATAGACTGTCTTATCCACCAAACAGCGTAGGAAATAAATTTAAAACCTCTTGTTTCATCAAAACGCTGTGCTGCTTTTATCAATCCCAAATTTCCCTCATTGATCAAATCTGGCAAGGTTAACCCTTGGTTTTGATATTGTTTAGCAACAGAGACAACGAAACGGAGGTTAGCTTTAGTCAATTTTTCTAAGGCAATCTGGTCTCCCGCCTTGATTCTTTGAGCTAATTCTACCTCTTCCTCTGCCGTGATCAAATCAACCTTTCCAATTTCTTGAAGGTATTTGTCTAAGGAGGCAGTTTCACGATTGGTTACCTGTTTTGTGATTTTGAGTTGTCTCATGAAAAAGTATTTGTTTACATACTATTATACGTTAAAAAACAAAAAATGTTACATCTGGGTACTGATTTATTTGTTTCTAGGATTATTATTCCTCTCAGGCCTTGGTAATAGTGCTTTTCTGGAAACTTTTTGTTTTCTTGTTTTGGGATCAATTCCAAAGTATTTTACATCAAAAGTATCGCCCAGATTAACCTCATCTGTCACTTTATCAATTCTATCCCATGAAACTTCTGAAATATGAAGTAGCACTTCATTTCCAGGGACAAATTCGACTACTGCTCCAAAATCTAATATTTTAACCACAGTAACATTGTAAATCTCACCAACTGTTGGTTTGAATGTAATGTTATTAATCCTTTCGATAGCAGCATCGATTTTTTCTTGATTTATACCCAATATTTCAATGACACCCATATCTCCATCTTCTTCAATAACAATAGTGGTATCAGTTTCTTTTTGCATTTCCTGAATTACTTTACCACCAGGTCCAATTACAGCCCCAATGAATTCATTGGGAATGGTAAGGTTAACCATTTTGGGCGCATGTGCCTTCACGCTTTCATTGGGTTGGTCAATGGTTTCTACGAGTTTCTCAAGTATTTGCAATCTACCTTCACGAGCTTGTTTAAGTGCTTTGACCAAAATTTCATAGGACAAGCCTTTGATTTTGATGTCCATTTGACAAGCTGTAATTCCATTGCTTGTTCCTGTAACTTTAAAATCCATATCCCCCAGATGATCTTCATCTCCAAGGATATCACTCAAAACAGCATATCGATCACCATCAGATATCAATCCCATGGCAATTCCGGAAACGGGTCTTTTGATCTTTATCCCTGCATCCATCAAAGCCATAGTTCCTGAACAAACTGTTGCCATTGAAGATGAACCATTTGATTCTAAAACTTCGCTTACGACCCTAACAGTGTATGGGCAATCGTCAGGAATCATACCTTTCAAACCTCTTTGAGCCAAGTTTCCATGTCCCACTTCTCTCCTTGATGTTCCTCTTAGCGGACGGGCTTCTCCTGTACAAAAGGGAGGGAAGTTGTAATGTAAGTAAAACCTTTCCTCACCTTCATAGGAGGGCATGTCAATTTGATTTGCATCTCTTGAAGTTCCCAAAGTTACTGTTGCGAGAGCTTGGGTTTCACCACGTGTGAAGATCGATGATCCGTGGGTAGAAGGTAGGTAATCTACCTCACACCAAATCGGTCTGATTTCATCTGTTTTTCTACCGTCTAAACGCATACCTTCACTCAACACTAATTCTCTGACTGCTTCTTTTTGTGCTTTGCCAAAGTATTTGCTGATCAAATCACCATTTTCTTCAAGCTCTTCTTCTGAAAAAGAGGCTTTAATTTCTTCTTTTAATTCACCAAACGCTAGGCTGCGCTGGGCTTTTCCTGTGCCTTTTTTGGCAATTGCATAGCACTTATCATAAGCAGAATCATGTATTTGCTTTTTAAGGGCTTCTTTTTCCTCAGATTGTTCATACTCGCGTACTTCTTTTCTTCCAAAGGCGTCAGCCAATTTCATTTGTGCATCAATTTGAACTTTGATAGCTTCGTGAGCAAATTTAATGGCATCAGCCATTTCTTCTTCGCTGCATTCGTCCATTTCACCCTCTACCATCATAACTGAATCGGAAGAAGCACCTACAATCATGTCGATATCAGAAGCTTCTAATTGATTTCGGCTGGGGTTAATAACAAATTCTCCATCTAATCGGGCAACCCTCGCTTCGGAAATGGGACATTCAAAAGGGAAGTCACTCAATTGGATGGCAGCAGATGCTGCTAATCCGGCTAGAGCATCGGGCATAACGTTTTCATCATGAGACATCAATTGAATCATCACTTGAACTTCGTTGTGATAATCTTTTGGGAAAAGAGGTCGCAAAACACGGTCGACAATTCGCATGGTCAATATTTCTCCATCGCTAGGTCTTGCTTCTCTTTTGAAAAAACCACCGGGGTATCTCCCTGAGGCAGCGAATTTTTCACGGTAATCTACTGTGAGGGGTAAAAAGTCTACTTGACTGGAATTGTAGTTGGAAACTACTGTACACAAAAGCATACAGTTCCCCATTTTTACTACAACAGAGCCATGTGCTTGTTTGGCTAGTTTACCAGTTTCAAGGGTAATAGTTCTTCCGTCGTCGAGACGAATTTCTTGGGTAAATGTTTTAGGTTTCATTTTTTATAAGTTGGTTGTAAATTAATTTTGTTGTGTGTTGTAGCAACCAACGAAAAACTGAATCAGTAAATAGATACGCTTTTAATAAGAATTAGATTATTTTCTTAATCCCAAATCCTTGATAATCGAACGGTAACGTTCAATATCTTTTGCTTTGAGGTAATCTAAAAGGCTACGACGCTTACCGACCAGTTTAACTAAGGAGCGTTCAGTGTTGAAGTCCTTTTTGTTTTTTTTGAGGTGGTTGGAAAGGTGATCAATTCTGTGGGAGAAAAGTGCTATTTGCCCTTCAGTAGATCCTGTGTCTTTTTCAGATTCACCATGTTTTTTAAAAATCCCTTCTTTAACTTTTCTGTCTAAGTACATGCAAATATTGTGTCAATAAATTTTATGTGAAACGAGTGCAAATATAATTGTAATAATCAGAATTACAACCTTATTGCTTTAATTAATCCCTTAGGGGTTGGTTTAGGATCAAGTCTAAGTATAGGTTGATTTTGTCTTTAAGTAGTTTTCTGTGACAAATAAAGTCCAAAAAACCTTTCTCCAATAAGAATTCACTTTTTTGAAACCCTTCTGGAAGATCACTTCCAGTCGTGTCTCTAACTACCCTAGGTCCAGCAAATGCAATCAAAGCTCCTGGTTCTCCAATGTTGATATCCCCCAACATGGCAAAAGAGGCAGTAGTTCCACCCGTGGTGGGATCCGTACATAGGGAAATGAAAGGTAATTTGGCTTCAGCCAATTCTGCAAGTTTTGCTGAGGTTTTTGCCATCTGCATTAGTGAATTGGCAGACTCCATCATTCTGGCGCCACCTGATTTTGAAATAATGACTAAGGGTATGTGATGCTTGATAGCATGGTTACATGCTCTAGCGATTTTTTCCCCCACTACTGAACCCATTGATCCTCCGATAAAAGAAAAGTCCATAGAAGCAACTAATAAATCCCTTCCTTTGGATTTACCTACTGCAGTTCGGATGGCATCGTTTAAGCCTGTTTTCTTGTGAGCGTCTTTTAGGCGATCCACGTATTTTTTGGAATCTTTAAAATTCAGAAAGTCTTTTGACCTCATTTTTTCGTCTAACTCTTTATAGTGGTTGTCGTCAAATAAAATCTCAAAATATTCTTTACTTCCAATGTGAACGTGATAGTCGTCCTCTGGGGAAACATAAAAATTTGAAGCCAATTCCTGAGTTTCGATGATTTTTCCTGTCGGGGTTTTATACCAAAGACCCCTGGGAATGTCTTTTTTCTCTTCAGTTTTCGTCTGTATACCCTTTTCACTTCTTTTAAACCAGCTCATATATGGGAAAATTTAATTCCTAAAAACTTTTTTTATTTAGTTAAGAGTATTTACGTTATTCAAATCTTCAAAAGCCTTGATAAGTCTCTTTTTAAAGGTTTCTTCTCCTTTTCTCAACCATTTTCTAGGGTCGTAGAATTTTTTATTTGGTGAGTTTGGGCCATCTGGGTTTCCGATTTGTGTTCTCAAATAATCGATGTTGTTTATCATATAATCACGGATGCCCTCAGTAAAGGCAAACTGCAAGTCAGTATCAATATTCATTTTGATTACACCATAGGAAATGGCTTCAGTTATTTCTTCAATACTAGAACCTGATCCTCCGTGGAAAACAAAATCTAAGCTATTTTCTGCCACTCCAAATTTTTGAGAGATAAACTCTTGAGAGTTTTTTAAAATTTTTGGGGTCAATTTAACATTGCCAGGTTTGTATACACCGTGCACATTTCCAAAAGCAGCAGCTACAGTAAATCGTGGACTTATTTTACTTAATTCCTCATAAGCATAGGCTACTTCTTCAGGCTGGGTGTATAATTTGGAAACATCGATATCGCTGTTATCAACACCATCTTCTTCTCCTCCCGTGACACCTAATTCTATCTCTAGGGTCATTCCCATTTTTTCCATACGTATGAGGTAATTTTTACAAACTTCTATATTTTCTTCAATGGGTTCCTCAGAGAGGTCTAACATATGAGAACTGTAGAGTGGTTTTCCCGTTTGTCGATAAAAAATTTCTCCAGCATCGAGCAAACCATCTATCCATGGCAATAATTTTTTGGCACAGTGATCGGTATGCAAGATAACAGTTGCTCCATAGTGTTTGGCCAACTCATGGACCTGTTTAGCCCCAGAAACACCTCCCGCAATTGCCGCCCTTTGATTTTCGTTTGACAGCCCTTTTCCAGCCATAAACTGGCAACCTCCATTTGAAAATTGAATGATTACGGGACTATTTAGTTCAGTGGCAGTTTCGATCACTGTATTTACTGAGTTACTGCCTACTACATTTACTGCCGGCAGGGCAAAAGACTTTTGTTTGGCAAATTGAAATAAATCTTTCACTTGACTTCCTGTCAGTACACCTTTTTTAAAGCTTTGGAACATTAATATTTAGTTTACACTGACAAAAGTATCAAACTTTTTCAGTTTAAAATGGATAATTTATACCAATGTTGAAAACAGCATTACTAATGGCATACTCTCCTTGCCAGCGAGAAAATTGAGGAAGTGATGGGTTATAAGTTTTGAATCCAGTATCCAGCCTAAAAACAAAAAAATCAAAGTCATATCGCAAACCAAAACCGGTACCTATAGCGATCTCACTCAAATCTTTAAAGCTGTCAAAACGGTAATCTGGGTCAGTTACGTTGTCCTGAACATTCCATATGTTTCCGGCATCCATAAAAAAAGCACCATTCATTTTACCGACCAAGGGAAAACGATATTCTAAATTGAAGGTCAATTTAAAATTAGCTTCATTAAACTCATTGAGGTTATTGCTGCTTCCTGGCCCTAACTTATAAGCTCTCCAACCTCTATTATCATTGGCCCCCCCCGAAAAATAGGATCTAGTAAAAGGGATGCTATTAGAATTGCCAAGGGGAATTGCGATGCCTCCAAAAGCCCTAATTGCTAAAACAGTTCTGGAAGATAATTTCCAGTGTTTGATATAATTTAATTCTGTCTTGACATATTGTGAAGGCGTAACGCCGGCAATTTTATATTGGTCGTTTTCGTTTTTTTTGATATTAGTAGATTTTATTATTTCATTGAGTAAAGTTCCTACAAAACTCAGTTTCCATTGCAATTGAAAAAAAGATTCATCCAATATGTTTTGTTGACTCTTGTAATTTATCAGAAATGAAGAACCAAAAATTAGGTTGTTGGTGGTCAATCGCGTTTGTCGTTCTTTTATCAGGTTTACATCTTGATATCTGCTATCTTCTGGTATTAAAGAAGTTTGATTGTTAAGTACTTCGGAAATAAAGTTGATTGCACCACCAGGGATTTTTAGATTTCCCCTTGGGTCAATATTTTTAGGGTTATTGTTGTAGTATATAGCAATTTCATTGAGTTTATCGAAAGAATTTCTGTAAACGTTGAAATAATTTTTGATATTTTGGTTATTAATAAATTCTAAATCAATGATTTTAAGGTTAATCTTAGTCAATGTATTGTGTTGCCAGTTCAATTGATAGCCAGCACCAAAATATTGTTTATCCAATCCAATGTTTTGTTGAAGGTTAGTACTAAAATTGACATTAGTAGAAGGATTAGTTGTTTTGGGAATGATATGGTCAACATTAATAGGAAATATAATCCTGGGAAACCTCAGCTTAATGTTTGCACCCAGCTCATAAAGGTTGAATAACTGCTGTTCAATAGAGGCGATGTCGCTGGACGAACCAAGAGTATTTTTTATAGCTATTTCTAGATTTTCTGCCCCCCTGAAAATATTTCTGATACCAAAGGAACTACCTATTGAAAAACCAAAATCTTGAATGTTAGAATGGGATATGTCTAGATCAAAACCCATTGAAAGGCGCTCTTTAGGATTTAAAAATATATTTGCTGCTAAATCTGAATGATCTTTGTCCATCAAGCTAAAAGTAATACTGGGGTATTTAAAATTTCTGAGGTTCGAAATGTATCGATAGGTTTGGGCTCTTTCTATATCGCTGTAGGGCTGACCCTTTTGAAGAAATATAACTTCTTCCAAGGCTTTGGGTTTAAATTTTAATTTTCCCTTAAAATAAATGGTAAAATCATTGTGATTGATGCTATCAGTATAACTAGATAGTTGACCCAGTTGTCCTGGGGTGTCGATATATATATTGATTTTTGAGACAGGATGGATACGGTAGGAAATATTTTTAAGTGTGTCATTTTCTCTTTTTTGCAGATCAGCAATTTCAATCACTACTGGGATTTTGGTATCCATCCCGCTGCTGTCAATTGCCGCTGTATACTGAATACTGTTTTGCTGAAAATTGTAAACACCGTTATTTCTAAAAAAATTAATTAACCTAGAACGCTCGGCCTCAAATCGATCTATCTCAAATAGATGTCCCTTTTGGATTAAACTCTCTGACATGGATAATTCGTAAAGTGAATCCAGTGCACGGGAGTTAATTTTTTTTCTCAACGATTCAATTGTGTATTGTTCTCCGGTCTTAATAAAATATTGAACACGAGCTTTACGTTCAGAACCTAATGTGTTCTTTGAAATCACTTCAGCATCAAAATAACCTTGGTTTTTATAAAATTGTCGTAAGCGATTTATACTTTTTTGGATGGACAAAGTATCTAAAAAAACTGGGGCTTCTCCACTTTCTTTTAGCCAATTGTTTAAGCCAGACTTGTATCTACTCAACTCCTGAACCTGCTTTGAGGAAAGCCATTTGTCCAAGCGTTTTTTTCTTTTTTCTTTTCTTTGCAGCCAATCGTTAAAAACAGAATCAGGATTGGACACTGCCAGGGAGTAAATATTTCTCTTGAATGGAATTCCCAAGACTTTTTTGTTGGGCTGATCAACCAGCAAAAACTTAATCGGATCATTATTTAATTCTTTCTTGTTTTTAAAGATTGTATTACTTTCCAATAAGTAACGATCCCTTGCAATTTTTTTGTTACTAGCACACCCATTAAGTATCATTAACAAGATAAAGATAATCGCTAACTTTGTTGGTATGATGTTTCCCATGGGAAGAATATTCGCTAAAATTACGTTTTTTGGATGTTAAGCAAAAACCAACTTAAACATATCCGTCAATTATCCCGAAAAAAATATCGACAAGAAAGTGGTTTGTTTGTTGCTGAGGGCGAAAAGTTGGTAAGTGAATTGTTGGATTCAGGCTGGAAAGCTGATCAAGTATACACCACTCTACCTCTCCAAAAAACCCCTCATACGCTGGTCGATTTATCTATACTTAAAAAAATAACTCATTTGACTTCTGCTAGCCCTATTTTAGGAATCTTTCACCTTCCTAAAGAGAATTTTACCGATGTAAAAAACAATAGATTTTCTCTTGTATTGGACAGTATTGCTGATCCTGGTAATTTAGGGACAATTATAAGATTGTGTGATTGGTTTGGGATCAAAAATATTTTTTGTAGTCCAAATACAGTAGATTGTTTTAATCCTAAGGTGGTTCAATCTACTATGGGATCCATAGCAAGGGTAAGGTGTCACTATGTTGACCTCTTAAGTTTAATCGAAAATTGCGAAACTAAAGTTTACGCTGCTACACTCGACGGAAATTCGCATTACAAAGAATCGTTTCAAAATTGTGGACTTTTGGTAATGGGGAGCGAATCTCACGGAATAAGTAATGAATTATTAAAAAAGATCGAAAATCGAATTAGGATTACTTCCCATTCGGATGGAGCCAGAGCTGAAAGCCTAAATGTCGCCTCGGCAACAGCTATTTTGTTGAGTGAAATTTTTCGTCCATGATCTTGGATCAATTATTCGAAAGTGAGGTTGATAGCAAAACCTCGACTGACCATTTTATCAATGCCTCCTGTCCAAGGACTATCTGCAGGATCATTTACACTATCAGGAATCAATTCATTTTGCATCGAAAATATCCCTCTGATGGATGGAGAGAATTTAAAGTAGAATAAATAAAAATCGAACCCCAATCCAATTTCATAATTTAAATTCTGAGGTCTTGTTCTAAATACATTACTATAATTGTCATCAGTATTTTTATGGTTACTCGATAGGTTGAAATCTTTCGAAATACCAGTCAAGACAAAGGGCCTGAAGTTATTGATACGTGCAGTACTGAATTTAAGCATTAATGGAAGATGAATATAGGTTGATTTCACCTCTCTTAAACGATCAGATTCATTTGTAAAAAGAGGGTTTTCTTGAAATATTAAATCTCTTTTGGAATAATACAAACCAGGTTCGATTCTGATGTTTATATATTTATTGACCCTTAAGTCACCTATCAAACCGACATTAAACCCCGTTGAGGGAATGACCTCAATGTCCTTAAGAGTTGATAGATAAAAATCTTTTTCATAAGAAAACTTAAAGTCATATGAGTTGATCCCAAAAAAATAACCATAATGGAGAAAACGGTCATCAAAAGTGGGAAGATTGATTATTTTCTCTCTTACCTCTGGATATTGTGCAAAAGCAAAATTGCTGACAAAGGAAAGTAAGGCAGAACTAAAAAAGAAAATTTTATTGATTTGGTTTTTTTGCACGATAAATAGAAGCTACCCCCAATGATTGTGGAATATCCTCTATTTCTATAAACCCATTTTTTGCTAAAATATTGTTGAAAGCTTTGCCGAAGGGAAAAGCATTTGCAGAGTCTGATAAATATTGATAAGCGTATTTGTCATTGGAAAAAACCCAACCGATAAAAGGGATGATGAAATGGGTGTAAAAATTGTAAAATTTTCGAAGGATAATTTTTTGGGGAACTGCGGTTTCCAAAATGATCAAATCCCCACCCGGGCGAAGTACTCTTTGGATTTCTAAAAGTCCTTTGTCGAGGTTTTCAAAATTTCTAACACCAAAAGCAACAGTAACGGCATCGAAATAATTGGCAGGATAGGATATTTTCTCACTGTCTCCGATTTCCATTTTTATTTTTTTATGCCATTGACTTTTTTTTATTTTTTTTTTACCAACATCTAGCATTCCCTTAGAAATGTCTATTCCAACAATTTCTGTGGCTTTGGTTTTGGCAAGTGCAACCGCCAAATCTCCAGTTCCTGTGGCAACATCCAGAATTTTTTGAGGCTTTTTTGGCACTAGTAAAGCCACTACATTTTTTCTCCATTTTACATCGACCCCTCCTGAAATAATTCGATTTATCATGTCATATTGAGTGGAGATTCCATCAAACATTTGACGTATTTGAATTTTTTTAGAGTTTTTTTTGACTTCGTAGGGAACGACTTGTTTCTTGTTCATATGCAAAGATATGATAAATGAAAACCATTGTGATTTCATCAAAATAAAAAAATTGGCCCCAATGGTTTTCTTATATTTGTATCAAGTTTTCGAACTTATATCATGAAAATAATAATCGCAGGAGCTGGAGAAGTAGGTTTCCATTTGGCAAAGCTGCTCTCATACGAATCTCTTGATATCACTTTAATCGACGTAGAGCGCGATCGATTGAATTATGCCGAAGGGCACTTAGATATCAAAACCCTCAGGGGAAATGCCTGTTCTCTTTCTGTACTAAAAGAATCCAATGCTGCGGAGTCTGATTTGTTGATAGCTGTAACTGCCTCAGAATCTGTAAACATAACCGTTTGTGCCTTGGCCAAACAATTGGGGTCCAAAAGAACTATTGCTCGGATTTCAAATATAGAATTTACTAATCCTAACGAATCTATAAGTTTTCAAGACATTGGTGTGGATGAATTAATTTCTCCAGAGGAATTGGCTGCAGATGAAATTCAGCAGTTGCTAGATCAATCAGCCTTCAGTAACAGTTATGAGTTTGAGGAAGGAGCTTTGACTATGATTGGGACTCAGCTAGGGACTAATGTTCCCTTTGTTGGAAAAACAGTAAAAGAAGCAGCCTCTTTCTTCCCCGATGTTCACTTTATGCCTATTGCAGTTCAACGCAAAGGAACCCAGTTCACTCTTATACCCAGAGGGGATACCGTTTTTGAATCAGGAGATACTGTTTTTTTTATTACCCTACCTGAAGGTGTTGAGGAAATTCAGAAACTTTCGGGTAAGAGCAAAAAGCCTATAAAAAAAGTCATGATTCTTGGAGGCAGTAAGATTGGTGTTAATACTGCTCGGGAGTTATGTGAAAAGAAATTCATGGTGATATTACTGGAACAAAACAAGCTTAAAGCAATGGAAATATCTGAAGAACTTCCTGATTTGATGGTCATTAATGGAGATGGAAGAAGTTCTGAACTTTTAGAAGAAGAGTCGATTGAATCCATGGACGCCTTTATTTCTGTCACTGAAAATTCAGAAACTAACATCATGTCTTGTCTTATGGCCAGTTCTAAAGGAGTAGAAAAAACAATTGCACTAGTAGAAAATATGGATTATTTTCATTTGTCTCAAGCCATTGGGATCGATACACTGATAAACAAAAAACTTATTACCGCAAATACTATTTTCAGATATATTAGAAGGGGAGAGGTAGTCGATATGACTACACTAAATAATCTCAATGCAGAAATTTTGGAATTTGTGGTTCACCCCGATTCCAAGGTAGCCAATTATAAAATTAAAGATTTAGATTTTCCCAGACTGGCTACCATTGGTGGAGTGATCCAGGATGGTAAAGGGGTTATCGCCTTGGGGGATTATACTATCATGCCTGGTGATCGTGTTGTTGTTTGTGCTATGCCACGATCTATTAAGCGCGTTGAAAGTTTGTTTTTATAAGGTTTTACATGTCCAAATTTAACTATAAAGTTATTCTCCACATTATAGGCGTTCTGTTGCTCTTCAACGGGGGGTTAATGCTTTTGGCAACCATGGCCAGTTGGCTGATGAAAGATGGAGTAACCTTCGAGATGACACTCTCCGCCTTTATGGTGATGATTTTAGGTGGATTTTTCATGTTGGTTTCCAGAAACCACGAAGCTCAAATTCATAAAAGGGAGGGATATTTGATTGTAACTTTGGGATGGGTCATGATGACTATTACTGGAATGACCCCTTTTGTTTTAACTGATGCTATTCAGGATTTGCCCTCTGTTTTTTTTGAAACTATGTCGGGCTATACCGCAACAGGATCCACGATTTTGACCAACATTGAATCTTTACCCGCTGGGATTCTTTTTTGGCGAAGTATGACACATTGGATTGGTGGAATGGGGATCATTGTTTTAGCTATTGCAATACTACCCTTATTGGGTATTGGAGGAATGCAGTTGTTTACGGCAGAGGCTCCTGGACCAAACAGTGATAAACTCCACCCCAGGATCACAGATACTGCCAAAAGATTGTGGTTGATCTATGTTTCCTTCACTTTTGCCGAAACTTTACTTTTGTATTTAGCAGGGATGTCCCTATTCGATGCCATCAACCATGCAATGAGCACCATGGCCTCTGGAGGATTTTCGACTAAAAATTCTAGTTTGGCACACTGGAATCATTTGCCTTGGGTGCAATATATCATTATCGTATTTATGTTTTTGGCAGGATCGAATTTTGTGCTGAGTTATTTTGCCTTTACTGGTAAAATAAAAAAGGTTTTTCAAGACGATGAGTTTTTGGCTTTTGTCAAATCCATTTTTGTTTTTTCCTTGATTGTTTTTATTGTACTTGTTACTCAAGTTGATCTATCAAAAGATTCTTTCGATCATCCTGAAGTTTGGGGAAAGATTGAAAGTAGTCTTAGACATTCCTTTTTTCAAGTTTTGGCCATAGTGACTACGACAGGATTTGTAACTTCAGATTATACAGCTTGGACCCCTTTTATGACAATATTCTTTTTTGGATTAATGTTTTTGGGTGGTTCTGCGGGAAGTACCTCAGGAGGAATAAAGGTTGTTAGACATTTGCTTATGATCAAAAGTGGTTTTCTGGAATTCAAGAGGGCTTTGCACCCCAACGCCATTATTCAATCCCGATACAATGGAAAAGTTGTCAGCAAAGAAATCATAGGAAATATTTTAGGTTTTTTAATCCTTTATATGATTTCCTTTATTATAGGAAGTCTGGTTTTTGGTTTGATGGGATTAGATTTTGAAAATGCGATAGGGGTAGCGGCTTCTTCTCTGGGAAATGTAGGTCCGGCCATAGGAGATTTTGGTCCTGCAAGCAATTATAGTGAATTGCCTGCCTTTGGTAAATATTGGTCTTCATTTTTGATGTTGATGGGTCGGTTGGAGCTGTTTACGGTTTTGATTTTGTTTACGCCATTTTTCTGGAAGAAAAATTAATAACCATACTTGTCTTTCCATCTCAACTTTAGAAACTTTCTGATTTGGTTTTCTTTGTTGTTTTCTCCAGGTTCATAAAATCGAAAACCCTCTAAATCTTTTGGTAAAAATTCCATATCGAAGAAATGACTCTTATGCTCATGGGCGTATTGATACTCTTTACCGTGATCTAATTCTTTCATCATTTGATTAGGTGCATTACGAAGGGGTAGGGGTACGCCTAGGTCACCTTTTTCTTTAACCTTTTGTTGTGCCTTGTTGATGGCAGTATAGGATGTATTGCTTTTTTCGGAACTGGCCAGATAAATTGCACACTGGCTAAGGGGGATTCTAGCTTCCGGTAAACCCAATACAATTACTGCTTGAAATGTGCTGTTTGCCAATACCAGTGCCGTGGGATTAGCATTGCCAATATCCTCTGAAGCGAGGATCAACATCCTTCGGGCGATAAATTTAACCTCTTCACCACCTTCGATCATCCTCGCCAACCAGTAGACAGCTCCATTTGGATCACTTCCGCGAATAGATTTGATAAAGGCGGAGATGATATCGTAATGCAAATCGCCATTTCTGTCAAACATTGCCATTTGAGTTTGAACATTTTTCATCACCAAGGCATTATCTATTTTTATGGGTTTGGAAGAACTGTTGATGACCAGTTCAAGTGCAGATAACAGTTTTCTGGCATCTCCCCCAGAGATTTTTAATAGTGCTTCGTCTTCTAAAATTTCAATTTTTTTATTTTTTAATTCAGTATCGTATTGAAGGGCATTGGAAATCAATTTTTGCAATTGGGATTTACCTAGTGGATTGAGTATATAAACCTGACACCTGGATAACAATGCGTTGATAACTTCAAAACTTGGGTTTTCTGTTGTGGCTCCGATCAACGTGATGCTTCCTTTCTCAACTGCACCCAACAGGGAGTCTTGTTGAGATTTACTAAATCTGTGTATTTCGTCTATGAATAAAAGGGGGTTTTTGCCGGAAAATAAACCACCATTATGTTTAGTTTTTTGAAGAATTTCTCTGATTTCTTTTACGCCTGAATTGATTGCGGAGAGTTGGTAAAAGGGACGCTCATTTTGAAGTGCCAATAATTTTGCTAGTGTCGTTTTTCCTGTTCCAGGCGGACCCCATAAAATCATTGATGGTAGTTTTCCACTTTTCAGGATGTTGGTCAATCCTCCTTCGGGACCAATCAGATGTTCTTGTCCCACATATTGTTCCAGACTTTTAGGGCGCATTCTTTCAGCCAATGGAATATTCATGGTAGTGGTTTTAAGTATGGTTTTGTTGCCGCTGAATTTCATATAATATCACCCCACATGCCACACTCACATTGAGGGAACCCATCTTATCATTCATTGGGAGCTTTATAGTGTCGTCTGCTACTTTTAAAAGCCCTTTTTGAATCCCTTTATCTTCCGATCCCATAATTAGTGCAACGGGACCATTGAAATTGTATTCGTAGGCTGTTTTTGCAGCTTTTTCAGTTACAGCAACAGTTTTGATTTTATGTGACTGAAAAAAGAATAGTGCATCTTTTAGATGATTCACTTTGACCAAGGGTACCGAAAAAACACCTCCGGCAGAGGTCTTGACCGTATCTGAGTTAACGGGAGCTGAACCGGTTTGAGGTAAAATGACACCCTTAACGCCTACTGCAGAGGCTGTTCTTAGGATTGCTCCCAAATTTCGGGAATCTGTAATGCCATCCAAAAGAAGATAGACCATATTTTTATTACATTTTTCTTCTATCAAATTCTCCAATGAGACAAAGTTGATAGGCGCAATTCTGGCTACTACCCCTTGGTGATTTTGATGGGAAAAACGTTCCAAACGTTCAACGGGGACATAGCTGTGAGAAATACCTTTCTTATGAATTTTTTGCTCTAAATGCTTGAATAATTGGCCTTTCTGACCTTTGAGCATCCAAATTTTGTCTATGGTTTTATCCTGAATGATGGCTTCCATGATAGCACGAATACCATAAATTTCTTGAGTTTTTTTCATCATTGCAATTTAGAAATTACCAATTATAAACTGCGAATTATTTTTTTGGAATCAATAGTTTTCAATAAGCATTAAAAGAAGTCTTTTATCGATTACTGTTAATCGCTTCATCAATGTTTAGGTTGGCGTCAATTTCTTTTTGTGGAATTTTGAGGAAAAACTTTTTATCATCAGGAAGTAAATTAGCAGAAGTTCCGATCCTGTGATTACCTGTCCTGCTAATGCCCCTTCGAAGTCTTTTAGCATCAAACCATTCTACTCCCATTTCTCCATATAGTTCCTTTCTTCTTTCAATCAGTATTTCTTCAATTAAAGAGTCTCCATTATTATCTGAAGCTATTGCATTAGGATCTCTGTTTTGTTGAAATGACAACAACATACTGGCGGCATCGTTTTCTTTTCCAAGTCTTGCGTTAGCTTCTATTTCTATCAACATCATTTCCGGAGACCTAATGATTGGAATGTCTGAACTGAAATCAAAGGTAAATTTTGAGGAGGCTCTGGCAAAATACTGATTACCTTCTCCCACATTGTAAAGATCTATAAAAGTATTTCTAACATCTGTTGAACTGAAAAGGGATACAAAATCTTTGTTCCAAAAAGCCAAACCATAACCATCATTGATGTTGTCTGTAAAAGCGTGTGGAGCGATGTAAAAATAGTTGGTTTGATCGGCACGTTGGGGCATTGCCCAAATCCACTCACTTGCGTTCATATCGTCAAAACCCAAAGCATATTGATTGGGGTTTAGCGGATATCCCTGCCGGGCAATTGCAGCTGCATTGGCAGCTTCTTGCCAATTGCCCATAACCAGTTGGACCCTAGCCATAATAGCATAAGCCACATTTCGATTGATGAATGATTTATTAGTTCTGTTTGCTGGAGTAGTTTCGACAGCAGTATTCAAATCCGTTATGATAAAATCATAAAGCTCACTCAAAGTGGACATGGCTTTTCCTTCAATGGCAGGCTCCTTATATATAGGGGGTGCAGGGAGAGATAGGTCATAACTATAGGTGTGTTGGAACTCCATGGCTAATTGAAAAAAATAAAAACCTCTTAAGGTAAAGGCTTGGCCCAAGAACTCGTCTTTCTCTATGTCTGACAAGGTTGAGCTGTTATTCACACCATTGATGAATTGATTGATCTGATTAATTATATAGTAGGGAAATTCCCAGCTGAATTTAGTACGGGTGTAGGTCGGTTCCCTATTGTCATTTTCATAGTCATAAAGATACCATTGGAAACCTAAAACAAGGTCGTTTCCTTTTACGACTCTGGCAAAATACATTGAGTAGAGACCACCTGCATCCGTTCTTTCAAATTGACCACGACTTTGCCTGAGTATACCTGACATAAAGGCATCTACTCCATCTCGGGATTCAAAAATCACCGATGCGTTGACGGATTCAGTAGGCTTGGGTTGGTCCAAATAACCTTTTTCACATCCTTTTAAGATTATTAGGCTAAGGGCCAAAAGTGCAGCATGTAGTTTTTTCATTTTCAAAATTTTACAATTGGAGATTAACCCCTAGGGAAATAGTTTTCATTTGGTGTGATCTGTAATTTGTCAAACCAGAGAGTGCTTGCTCGGGATCAATCCCCTTATGGGACTGAAAGGTGAATAAATTGTCACCTTGCAGATAAATCTTCAAGCCATTGATCTGATATTTTTCCATCCAGCTTTCATCAAAGGCGTATCCTAGGTTGAGTCCTCTCACTCTGATGTAGTTGTTATTAAATAGAAATCGTGAGGAGGTAGCATTAAAATCGTTTTGTTTGTTGAGGAAAAGAGGAACATCAGTTTGGTCTCCAGGGTTCTGCCATCTTTTTTTAAGGTCAGGATGTCCATTTCTTCCGGGAGATTCAAAACCATTCATCAAACTTGAATATACATTGTCGTAGATATAGGACCCAAAACTAAAATTAATCAAAGCACTCAGGTCGAATTTTTTATAAGAAACATTGGCATTAAAACCTCCAACCATTTTGGGAAGCGATGATTTGTCCAAATAATATCGGGTAGCATCTGCATAATCCTTGGTGGTAATCCTCTCTCCGGTCGCCTCTCCATCAGCTGACAGAATATCTTTATACCACATTTGATAACCGTCTTCAGGATCTACCCCAGCAGACTCTCTTATAAAAAATTCGTATAAGGATTTTCCAACTTTCCATTTTTTGGTTCCGTTGATGAATTCGTCTTGTGTTAGATCACTGATTTCATTTTTGTCAAAGGAAAAATTCATTCCCAAGTCAACGGTTAACTCTTCATTCTTCAAAACCATTGAATTGAAGGAAAATTCAATACCAGAATTTTTAATCGCTCCAATGTTTGTTTTAATAGATTCATTACCGGTGGAAATAGCTAAAGGTTTGTCATAAATTAGGTCTATGGATTCTTTACTATAGTATTCAATACTCCCTTGAAGCTTGCCCTCAAAAAGCGTAAACTCAGTTCCAATATTATGGAGTGCTGTTTTTTCCCAAGTTAACTTTGGATCAACAAATTCGGAGGAAATTACCCCGGTATTGTCCAATTGGTTATAGCCCGTATCAAAAACTTGAAGATAGGGGAAGAATCCGATGTTTCTGTTGTTTCCCAATTCACCATAGGAAAATTTTAATTTTAAATAATCTACCCAAATAACATTATCAATAAACGACTCATTAGATAAAATCCAAGATCCTCCAAGAGAGTAAAAATTACCCCAGCGGGTGTCTTTTGAAAATTTGGTAGAACCGTCTCTTCTAAAGGAGACCTCTGCAAAGTAGGTGTTGTCAAAGTTGTAACTAAAACGGGAGATGGCACTTAAAATTCGTTCCTCATTGATGGCTCCACCAACACTTTCTGGCACAGTACTTCCATTTAACACCTTTACATTGGGTAAATAACCCGTCCCCTGGGCTTCTAAAAGGTTTTGTTCTAACTGATAGGATTCGAATATAGCGTCTGCATTGATGGAATGTACACCAAAAGTATTGCTGTAGTTGAGAGTCTGAATGGCATTTAAAGTAGTGAAAAAATTACGATCTTGGGAAACTCTTCCCTGAACAGAAGAGGCAGGACCAAACTTGTTATGAGTGTATCTGAAATCATCAAGTGTAGCCCTTTCGTAAAAAATATTTGATTTAAAATTTAATTCGGAGAGAAGGTTGATTTTTAGAAAACCATTGATTGAGGCATAGGTTCTGGTTTTTAAAATTTCGTTGTTGATTATGGCTCCCAATCCATTTTCATTTGATAAGGCAGGTCTGACACCATTTACAATTTGGCTGTTATTGTTTCCATAGTCGAATTCAGGTAACCCCCCAAAATCATTAAATAATGTTCCATCACTCTCTCTTCTGAAGAGAGGATAATAACTAGGTATAGTATATATCCATTGAATGGAGTTAGAATAACTTGTTCCAGATTGGTTTGGGGCATTTTGTTTGGATGTAGAGTAAGAGATATTCAGCCCCGATTTGATATAGTCGTTAACTTCTGTATCCACATTGATTCGGGTAGCAAATCGCTCAAAATAAGTGCTTTTGACTTGTCCTTGCTCTTTGATGTAGTTGGATCCTAAATAGAAGGTGGTATTTTCACTCCCCCCAGAAAAGGACAGACCATGTTGTTTTTTGTAGGCATTTTTATTGAGAATAGCTCCTTTCCAATCGGTATCCCAGGCAGGAGTTGCATTCAGATTACCTTGGCTGTCAACAGGTTGATCTACTCCATAAGGATTATAGGCCAGCGCAGAAATTAAGTTGGAGGAGGCAGCAGCTCCAGCAGCTTCTGGTGAAAGACCATTCCCATACATTTCCTTGTTACGAAATGCTTCCCAAAAGAATTGAGTATAATCGTCAATTCCCAATAAATCGTGCATACGGGTTGCCATGTTAGAATTTCCATAAACTGTGTTTATGGAAATTCTGGTAGGTGTTTCTCTGGTTCCCGATTTTGTTGTTACAATAATGACTCCGTTGGCACCCCGAGAACCGTAAAGAGATGTGGAAGAGGCGTCTTTTAGTACAGAAATCGATGCCACTTGCTCTTGTGCAATACTATTGAGGTTTCCATTAAATGGTGCACCATCAACAATAATCAGTGGTGCAGCAGAGGCATTGATCGATCCAACCCCTCTGATCCTAATGGTGGGGTTGGTACCTGGAACTCCTCCTGTGTTGACCACATTGATTCCAGGAACACTTCCTTGAATGGCTTGGGTAATGGTGGTGGCGGGTTGAGACTGTATGTCACTTTCGGAGATCACTGCTACTGATCCTACAATGGATTGTTTGGATTGGGTTCCATAGGCAACAACGATTACTTCCTCCAATTCATTAGCAGGAATTAGTGATATGTTTATGGGGCTTGTTGCACTGGCCAAAACTGTTTGTGCTTCATAGCCAACATAACTGTATTCCAGTGTGGCTCCTTCTATAACTTCAATGTTATAGTTTCCGTCAAAATCTGTCGAAACCCCATTAACGGTTCCTAATTCTATAACTGTGGCGCCTGGTAAAGGCATCCCATACTCATCAGAAATGACTCCGCTTACATTAATATTTTGTTGTGCCAAAATGACAAAAGGGGTAAACAATGCCAGAATTATGCAATTCAAGAATTCTTTCATAAAATATACTTATCAAGTCTCCTGCAATTAAATCCAATAAACTTCTAATTCAGATATATACAGAAAAGCTCATAAAGGTAATAATATACATTTAATTTAAAACTATCGTGTTGATGATGATGGATTAAAAAAACTCATAATAATCACCCTAATCTAGAGTGGTTTTATCATATTAGACTTTCTGTATTTAATCATCTGTTTTTTTAAGTGATATTTGAATTGTCATCCATCGTAGTTAATGGTAACATATTTAATTTTTATTGATTTAGTGAAGTGAATTTAACTTAAAAAAAAGTTAATAAATGGGTTAGTGATTTTATATTTCAAAATTCATTTGTAACAAAGATTTTACCACTCCAATCTGAGAGGATCAAAAGTAGTATCCAAAAGAATAATTGTTGACAACATTTTGTTAGGTTTTTTAAAAAAAATAAAAACTATAAAATTTGCGGGTTAAGGGTTTGAATAAAAAAAAATAATTTTTACATTTGCAGGCCCTTAAAATGGGGGGTTTTATAAAAGTTTATGCCAACGATAGCACAATTAGTACGAAAAGGAAGAGTCACCATTACCAAAAAGAGTAAATCGGCGGCTTTGGATTCGTGTCCACAAAGACGCGGTGTTTGTACCCGAGTGTACACCACTACGCCCAAAAAACCGAACTCAGCGATGCGAAAAGTCGCAAGAGTTCGTTTGACCAATGGTAAAGAGGTCAATGCATATATACCCGGAGAAGGACACAACCTCCAAGAGCACTCGATAGTATTGGTCCGTGGCGGAAGAGTTAAGGACCTACCGGGAGTTAGATATCATGTTGTAAGAGGGGCTTTAGACACTGCTGGTGTAGAAGGTCGCCTGCAGCGCCGTTCCAAATATGGCGCTAAAAGACCTAAGAAATAGCCTTAATTCCTTAATGACTGATTATGAGAAAAAGACAAGCTAAAAAACGCCCCCTGCTTCCCGACCCAAAATTCAATGATCAACTGGTTACACGCTTTGTAAACATGTTGATGTGGGAGGGGAAAAAATCTACTGCCTTTAATATTTTTTATGACGCTCTTGAGATTGTAGAAGAGCGGAATAAGGATGAAGAAAAAACCTCATTGGAATTGTGGAAAGAAGCTCTTTCAAATGTCATGCCTCATGTAGAGGTTAGGAGCAGAAGGGTAGGAGGTGCTACTTTTCAAATTCCTATGCAAATTAGACCCGATCGAAAAGTTTCACTGGCTATGAAGTGGTTGATTACCGCTGCACGCAAACGAAACGAAAAATCTATGGCCCTCCGTCTTGCCCAAGAGGTTTTGGCCGCTGCTAAAGAAGAAGGTGCTGCGGTTAAAAAAAGAGTAGATACCCACAAAATGGCCGAGGCCAACAAAGCATTCTCTCACTTTAGATTTTAATCATAAATGGCAAGAGATTTAAAATATACTCGAAATATTGGTATTGCTGCTCATATTGATGCAGGAAAAACAACTACTACCGAAAGGATATTGTTTTATACTGGTGTGAGTCATAAAATTGGTGAAGTACACGATGGTGCTGCCACCATGGACTGGATGGAGCAAGAGCAAGAAAGAGGGATCACCATTACCTCTGCAGCGACCACTTGTACATGGCAATTCCCAACAGAACAAGGAAAACCCACCACAGATGCAAAGGATTACCATTTTAATATAATTGATACCCCTGGCCACGTAGATTTTACGGTGGAGGTTAACCGATCACTCAGAGTGCTTGATGGATTGGTTTTTTTGTTTTCCGCTGTTGATGGTGTTGAGCCACAGTCAGAAACCAACTGGCGTTTGGCGGACAACTACAAAGTTCCCCGTATTGGATTTGTTAATAAAATGGATAGACAGGGATCTAACTTTCTCAACGTTTGCCAACAGGTTAAAGATATGCTTAAGTCCAATGCTGTTCCTATTGTATTGAATATTGGAGACGAGGAGGATTTCCGAGGGATCGTTGATTTGGTAAAAAACCGAGCCATTGTATGGCACGACGATAACTTTGGGTCTACTTTCGATATTATTGATATACCCGAAGATTTGAAAGAAGAGGCAGAATTACTTAGGGGACAACTCATAGAAGCTGTTGCTGAATATGATGAAAATCTATTAGAAAAATATTTTGAAGATCCGGATTCCATTTCAGAGAATGAAGTCCATCAAGCATTGAGGTCTGCGACTCAGGAAATGAGTATTATTCCTATGATTTGTGGATCCTCTTTTAAAAATAAAGGTGTTCAGTTTTTGTTGGATGCTGTTTGTCATTATTTGCCTTCACCCCAAGACAAAGACGCCATTATAGGCACAGATCCTGATACAGGTAATGAAATTGGGAGAAAACCTGAGGTTAGCGAACCTTTTTCAGCCTTGGCATTTAAAATTGCTACGGACCCTTATGTTGGTCGTCTGGCTTTCTTTAGAGCTTATTCAGGTCGACTTGATGCGGGATCTTATGTGTTAAACAATCGAACTGAAAAGAAAGAACGTATTTCACGGATCTATCAAATGCATTCCAATAAACAAAACGCTATTGATTTTATAGAGGCGGGTGATATTGGGGCTGCAGTAGGATTTAAGGATATCAAAACTGGAGATACGCTCTCTTCGGAAAAGTCTCCGATTATTCTTGAAAGCATGGACTTCCCTGATCCTGTAATTGGGATTGCTGTTGAGCCTAAAACCAAAGCCGATGTTGATAAATTGGGAATGTCTTTGTCAAAACTCGCAGAAGAAGATCCTACTTTCCAAGTAAAAACGGATGAAGCTTCTGGACAAACTGTAATCTCCGGAATGGGAGAATTGCACTTGGACATTATCATTGACAGGTTGAGGCGTGAGTTTAAGGTAGAAGTAAATCAAGGACAACCTCAAGTGGAGTATAAAGAAGCGCTTACAGCTTTGGCAGATCATCGAGAAGTTTACAAAAAGCAAACTGGTGGTCGTGGTAAATATGCGGATATAGTATTTACGCTTGAACCTGCTGAGGAAGGAAAAGTAGGTTTAGACTTCATTAATGAAATCAAAGGAGGTAATATTCCTAAAGAATACATTCCCTCTGTAGAAAAAGGATTTAGAGATTC
>CAJWLL010000015.1 GCA_913043275.1 uncultured Flavobacteriaceae bacterium
CGACCTGCTGATTACAAATCAGCTGCTCTAGCCAGCTGAGCTACATCGGCTTTTTTACAAAAAAAAGACCGTAAAAACGGTCTGCAAAGTAAATATTATTTTTTCGGGTTTCAAAACAATAACCTAAAAAAATCAGTCCAAAAGACGCTGCTTTTCCTTGCGTCTTTTTAAGACTCTTTCTGCAGAATCTGCAGCTTGATTGATCGCCTCTTCAAAGCTCTTGGCTCTCTTCTTTACAATCACATCATCACCAGGAATTCCAATCTTCAATTCTGCAAATTTATTAATCTTGTCCGAAGAGTTTTCAATCTTGGTGTAAACAAAAACATCAACGATCTGATTGTAAAACTGAGTGATTTTCTCAATTCTCTTTTGAGTAAATTCAACCAACTTGATATCGGCTGTATAATTAACGGATTGAAAGTTGACGTTCATTTTGCAGAATTTTATAGTTAGGATCAATTTTTTTTACCCCTCGGATGAGTCTTATCATAAATCTCTTGTATTCTTTTCAAGCTACTATGAGTATAGAGCTGAGTCGCGGCGACACTCTCATGCCCCAAAAGTTCTTTAACCGAATTAAGATCGGCTCCATTATTCAGCAGGTGGGTTGCGAAGCTGTGACGTAACATATGTGGACTTTTTTTAACCTTAGTTGATACCAAACTAAAATAATAATTTACAGTTTGATATACAAATCCTTCACTGAGTTTTGATCCGGTAGCATTGCAAAAAAAATAATTTGGCAGGGACACGGACAAATCTTTTTTATAAGAAAGGTAAGTCTTCAAACCCTTCACTACTCCAGGTAGAAGGGGGAGCATCCGTTCTTTATTTCGCTTGCCTAAAACCTTGATATAATTAGTTTCGAAATCGACCGAATTGGCTTCCAGATTAATTAGCTCTTGACGTCGGATTCCAGTGTAATAGAATAAAGTGATGATGGTTTTTTGAAGGATTCCCTCATAATCTTCAGAAAAAAAATCACTATTCAATAATCTATCAACCTCCTCCGTTGAGAATGGAATATTTACCTTTTTAGAAACTTTAAGGGGACGGTGCAGCTTAAGCGGGGAAAGGGTTATTGTTTCTGTTTTGAGTAAGAATTTATAGTAGGACCTTAGAACAGAAATTTTACGGTTAACCGTTCGGTTCGTATTTTGCTTTTCAACCAAACTAATGATCCAAGTCCTGATTTGACTATAATCCACTTGCTCTATGCTGCCCAAATCATAATGCGTTAAACAAAAGTCACTAAAGTCATTCAGATTCTTTTGATAAGCAATACAGGTGTGGGAAGAAAATTTTTTTTCGTGAGTGATGTAATCCAGAAATCGGTCGATAGACATAAAAAAAGGGTTGTAAATCAAAGTTATGAAACTTATAACTTACAACGTTTAGGATGAACAAAGATTAAAAGGACTATTGATTTTCTATGTCTCTTAATCGCTGAATGTATTGTGCTTTTTTGATCTTGTCGCGATTTCTAATGGAGGGTTTTACAAATTGCTTCCGACTTCTCAATTGACGCATGCCCCCAGTTTTATCAAACTTTCTCTTAAAGCGCTTCAAAGCTCGGTCGATGTTTTCTCCGTCTTTTACTGGTATAATTAGCATGTTTTAGCACCTCCTTTCATAATGATGGGCAAATATAGGAATAGTATCCCTAATGCAAGTAATAAAAAGGGGGGATTTAGGATTTTAACAAATTACGAGCAATCACTAATTTTTGAATCTCACTGGTTCCCTCCCCAATAGTACACAATTTGGAATCACGGAAAAATTTTTCAACGGGAAAATCCTTTATAAAACCATAGCCGCCATGAACTTGCACAGCATTATTGGCTACTTTAACACATACCTCCGAGGCAAACAATTTTGCCATCGCTCCAATTTGCGTAACATTTTTCCCTTGATTTTTATCTTCACCAGCTTGATGGGTCATCAAGCTGGCAGCTTCAATTTCTGTAGCCATGTCGGCCAACATAAATGAAATTCCTTGAAATTTTCCAATAGGTTTTCCAAATTGTTCACGCTCTTTAGCGTATTTTACCGAGGCCTCAAAAGCACCTTTAGCGATCCCCAAAGAAAGGGCGGCTATAGATATTCTTCCACCATCCAATATTTTCATAGATTGAATAAAGCCCTCACCTAGATCTCCCAAACGATTGCTGTCTGGGATGATACAATTGTCAAAGATCATCTCGGCAGTTTCCGAAGCACGCATTCCTAATTTGTTCTCTACTTTTCCAGAGCTAAAACCTGGAGTACCTTTTTCAATGACAAAGCTAGTCATGCCATGACTGTCTCCTTTTTTACCATTTCTAAAAATAATAATGGCCAAGTCACAAGACTTACCGTGTGTAATAAAATTCTTAGTCCCATTCAAAACCCAATTTTCTCCCTCTTTTTTTGCAGTAGCATTCATGCCTTTGGCATCAGAACCAGTGTTGTACTCGGTCAAACCCCAAGCTCCTATCCATTCACCAGTGGCCAACTTAGGCAACCACTTCATTCGTTGCTCCTCATTGCCAAAAAGGTAGAGGTGTTGCGTAGCCAAGGAATTATGTGCGGCAACCGATAAACCGATAGAAGGATCGACTTTGGAAATTTCTTCGATTACAGCAATATATTCGTGGTAACCCATTCCCGAACCTCCATAGATTTCAGGGATTAATAACCCCATAAAACCATATTCTCCAGCTTTTCGCAATACTGAAGAAGGAAAAAATTGAGACTCATCCCATTCCATTACATTGGGTTGAATATACTGCTCTGAAAAATGCTTTGCGGACTCAATTACCATTTTAGTGGTCTCGCCATAGTTCATTCCCACCACACTGTCTAACTCAAACATAGTATTAAAATGTCTGTAAATATAAGCTTATTCTCTTTATTTTCAATGAGTCAAATCCTTCAATATTTTGAAGATCTTCAAACCCAAAATATAAGTACGATAATCGGATAAAAAGTTAGAGTTTAAAGGGTATAAAGTCAGTTTTGTCAAATTTGAACTTACTAAGCGGTCAATAAGTTTTTGATTTTAAGACATTTACTCTTCTTTTAGTTAATTAGGCTCGGATACTTCAGTAAAATTTCATAGAAATAAGAAATACAGGGGCAAAATCCCCGTATATCAGCGGATCATTCTTGTCGGTTTTAATTAGACTGAAATGTGGATCTAAAAAACTTTATTTTAAAGTTGGGGTCAGCCTTTCTTAACTTTTATGTAAATGATTGATATAGAGACTCAATTCTTCTTTTACTTTGGGATAAAGGAGTACTAAGCCAATCATATTGGGGAAAACCAATGCCAAAATCATAGCGTCGGAGAAGGTCCAAACCGCAGACATATCTCCAGCAGCACCAATCACTATAAATATCAAAAATAAGATTTTGTAGGAAAGGTCTGCGACTTTACTCTTACCAAATACAAAAATCCAAGATTGCAATCCGTAGTAAGACCAAGAGATCATGGTAGAAACGGCGAACAAAACAACTGCAATGGTTAAAAAAGGTCCTGCAAAAAAAATATATTTTGAAAAGGCGGCAGACGTAATTCCAGCACCTTCAACGGGCACACCGTCTATAATCACTTTTCCTCCTACCCCTCCATAGTCGAAAACTGAGCTGTCACCGTTAAAAATGATGATCACCAAAGCCGTCATAGTACAAATCACTACAGTATCTATAAAAGGTTCCAAAAGTGCCACCAGTCCTTCTGAGGCTGGGTATCTTGTCTTAACGGCGGCATGGGCGATTGAGGCTGAACCAGCTCCTGCTTCATTGGAAAAAGCCGCGCGACGAAAACCGGTAATAAGAACCCCCAAAAGCCCCCCCAATCCAGCTTGTGGATTAAAAGCTTGGGAAAAGATCATTCCAAAAGCATCATCAACAAAACTAAAATTTATTCCAATAACATAGAGACATGCTAATATATAAATCAGGGCCATAAAGGGCACTATTTTTTCTGTAACTGAGGCTATTCGTTTAATTCCTCCGAAAATGATGATGCCCACAAAAACCATCATGATCAATCCGATAATAGTTCTGGCACTCCCTCCAGTCATTCCAAAGGAATTGACCAATTGCATAGCAGCTTGGTTAGACTGAGCTGCATTACCTCCTCCAAAGGAAGCTCCGATACAAAGTAACGCAAAGGTAACAGCCAAAAATTTTCCAACTCCACCAAGACCACGTTCTTTGAGGCCTTTGGTCAAGTAATACATCGGACCTCCATAGACAGTTCCATCTTCACCAACATCTCGGTATCTCACTCCAAGAGTGCATTCTACAAATTTGGTCGACATGCCCAACAGACCACAAAGAATCATCCAAAAAGTTGCACCTGGACCACCAACGGCAATTGCCAGTGCCACTCCAGCAATATTTCCATTTCCAACAGTTCCTGAGACTGCCGTGGACAAGGCTTGGAAATGACTAACTTCACCCTTTTGACTTTCTTCACTAATGGTATCTTTAACGTCTAGTTCATCGTATTTCCCTCTAACGGTATTAATAGCTGTAGAAAAATGCCTCACGTTAACAAAACCAAAGTAGAGAGTGAAAAACATTGCCCCTCCCACCAATAAAATGATGATAGTAGGAATTGAAGTCCCCGGAAAATTGTGTAAAACTAGTGCACCCCACCAATTAGCAATAGGTGTAAAAGTATCATTTATTCTATCGTCCAAACCTTGATCCTGTGCCCTACTGCTCCAGGGAATCACTGTCATTAATAAGAAAAAAAAGATGGTTTTGGAAAGAGACTGATGTATCATGATTTTTTATATTGTCCTTTGCAATATCTCTAAAAACATAGAGAATATCAAATTATTCCAAATCAAACATTTTATTTCATTTGGCCATGAAAGTGACATCCCTTGAATATAATCAAATTGCTACGGTACTCTAATTTAATATTGGTTGAAACATTGATCATCATTTATCCATTAAAACTCTCTTTCTCTAAACAACTATGAAAAAAAAGAATTAAATTACATTTAAAGCATAATATAAATTGGAACTATAAAGATTTAGCTTCATAGATCGAATACAGAAGTTCTGCTTGTATAGACCATGTCTTTGAGTTTGAGCCAAAAGGCCAAGGTCAAATAGATTAGAAAGCCACCCAAGATAGTCGTAAACGAAGCGTAAATAAAAAATAAACGGACACTTTTTACATTCATGCCTAAAGAATCAGCCAGACGTGTGGAAACTGCAAAGCCATATTTTTCAAAAAAATGACGCAATGAACTTATCTTATTCATGACATAAATTTAAGACGAAAAATCGAACAAATAAAATTTCATTGCACAACGGAAATACCTTTTTTAGTTGCAATAAAAGTTTTTAAGCCTATGTAATTAATGAGAATAGATTGGGTGTTTATTTAAATTTTTGGGGAAGTGTATCAACCCATCTAATAGTAATGATTTAAGATATTTCCAGTAAAGGAATCAATCTTACGCTAGAAGAACAAACTTATAAATCATTTTACCAAACCGTTTCAAGAATGATAGTGTAATAACTTTTACCTAGTTAATGGATGTGATGAGAAAATTAATAGGCTTTCAGGAAAATTTTAAAACCAACACCCCACAAAGGTAGAAGCTCTAAAAAAACAAAGTTATGAGCAACCAAGTTATTGAAATCGTCATAGATAGAAGACAAAGCTCCCTTTTATCTAGGTGTAGAGTAGATAAATTAGAATAATCATTAGTTAGACACTCCCTTCCATTCAATAAATCCACCCAGTAAATTAAAAGTAGTATCGATTCCAATCTTATTCATTAATTGACAAGCCTGGGCACTTCTAGCACCTGATCTGCAATAAACATAGTAATTGTTTGAAGAGTCTAGAGATTGAATGCCTTCAATAAAATTTGTAGCTTGGAGAATATCTAACAATTTTGCATTGGGGATATGCCCTTCCTCAAATTCTTCTAGAGTTCTTACGTCAAGTAAATATGCATTGTCATCAGTTTCAAGCTTATTCTTCCACTCCTCTTGTGATAAATCCATATATTTTTTTTATTCAAATTTAACAGACTTTAAGCTAAAAAAGATCAATTTTGTTAGAGATGTTTGTTTTTTAATTAAATTTGTATATACAAAAATTGTAATAACAAATATGGAATCATTTGACCTTGCTAAAAACACAGTGGTCGGAATTCTAAAAGCTGGATCTAAAGCTGAAGAGTTTCTGGGGAATACACTAAAAAACTCAGAAATTTCTCTACAACAGTTCAATTTATTAAGGATCTTAAGGGGACGTAAAGGAATTCCTGCTAATTTACAAACTGTCCAAAAGCGAATGATCCACAAAATGAGCAATACTACACGACTGATTGACAAATTGATTGAAAAGAAACTCGTAAACCGAAAGATTTGTGAAGAAAACAGAAGAAAAATTGAAATTTCCATTACAGAAAAAGGCTTAAATTTACTAGGCCAACTGGATACCAAAATCCAGGAAACCGAGGCTGCCATATTGCAACCCTTAAATTTGGAAGAACAAAGAACCCTCAGAAGCTTAATCAATAAAATCACTTTAAATCATTAATCTTTAAATTTTAAAACAATGAAAAAACCATTTCAATTACTGCTATCCATCAGTATGATCCTTTTGGCCTTTGGCTGGAGTCAAGCCCAAAGGCTAACGGCCAATACGGCCCAAAGCAATATCCGTTGGTACGGAGAAGAGCTCACCGGAAAAACCCACTTCGGTAACCTCAGCTTTAAAGAAGCTCAAATCGACCTTCAAGACGGTGTCATTACCGGTGGAAACTTTGTCGTAGACATGACTTCCCTCACTGTCGAAGACCTCAGCGGGGGCGGGAAGGCAAAACTTGAAGGGCACCTCAGATCCGACGACTTTTTCAGTGTGGAAAAGAATCCGATGGCCACCCTTAAAATCAGCCAAAAATCTAAAGTCGATGGCAGCACACAAACCCTCTATGGCGAATTGACCATCAAGGGAATCAAACATCCCATCGATTGTACCATAACCCTGGGAGACAACAAAACCGCAGTGGCCAAAATGACTTTTGATAGGTCCAAATACAATGTGCGTTTCCGTTCCGGTTCTTTTTTCGAAAATCTCGGAGACAAACTCATTCTAGACGACATCAGGATGGAAGTAGGCTTACAGTGGAATTAGGCTTAAAAATGCAACTTCAAGTTGTTTTAAATTATTTTTCATATATATTTGTCTTATGAATTTTAAAAATAATAAGATAAGCTGGTGGAGCGAACTGATCTAATCAATTCGTGATCCCGCAATATCCATACAAAAGGCTTGTCATCACGACAAGCCTTTTTTAATTTTACACCATGCATCCAAGGTTTAAACTACATTCTAAACATCAAAAAATCCTGGCAGACACCCTCACCCCGGTCAGCGTCTATCTCAAAATCAGGGATCAATTCCCCCACAGCCTTTTGCTGGAAAGCAGTGATTACGACGCTCGGACCAACAACTTCTCCTACATCTGTTGCAATCCCATTGCCACCCTCAGTATAGGCGGGGGAAAAATCAACTGTACTTTTCCCGACGGTAGCTATCAAGAGAAAAGTTTGATACCGGCAGACTCAGTGCCACAATTAGTTCAAGATTTTGCCCGGCAATTTGAATCAAAAAAATATCCTTTTAAGTTCATCACCAACGGACTTTTTGGATTCATCGCCCACGAGGCCGTGTCCCATTTTGAACATTTGACCCTTAGGACGGACAAAAGCAATTTGGAGCTGCCCGAAATCTACTATGCCGTTTATCAAAACATCATCGCCATCAGTCTTTTCAATCACCAGGCGCATTTGTTTTCTCACAGTTACGACGGCTCAGACAATCTTGATCAAATCAAAAAAATCCTTAAAAAAGACAATACTACCGCCTATCAATTCAAAAAACAGGGCGACAAAGCCTCCAACCTCACAGATGAGGAATTTACGACCATGGTCAACAAGGCCAAAGAGCACTGTTTTAGGGGAGATGTTTTTCAGCTGGTGCTTTCCCGCTGCTTTTCACAGGGCTTTTCGGGAGACGAATTCAATGTTTACCGCACATTGAGATCCGTCAACCCCTCGCCCTATCTGTTCTTTTTTGACTATGGGGATTTCAAGATCTTTGGCAGTTCGCCCGAGGCCCAACTGGTGGTGGAGCAGGGAAGAGCAGAGATTCACCCCATTGCGGGTACCTTTAGGCGAACGGGCAACGACGCTGAAGACCTTACCTCGGCCGAGCGACTGGCGGCTGATCCAAAAGAAAACAGCGAGCATGTGATGCTGGTCGATCTGGCCCGCAACGACCTCAGCCGCAACGGAACCGGGGTTGTTGTAGAAAAAAATAGGGAAATACAATTTTTCTCCCACGTCATTCACCTAGTTTCCAAAGTAACGGCCTTCCTCAAACCCAAGACCAAAACCTTTCAGGTGGTGGCCGACACCTTTCCGGCGGGAACCCTCAGTGGAGCACCCAAGCACATGGCCCTACAACTCATTGACCGTTATGAAAACACTGCCCGAAACGCCTATGGAGGGGCATTGGGCTATATGGATTTTCAAGGCAACTTCAACCACTGCATCATCATCCGTTCCTTTATGAGCAAAAACCAACAGCTCCACTACCAAGCCGGGGCGGGCATCGTGTCAAAATCTGTACCGGAAAAAGAATTACAAGAAGTCTACAACAAACTCGGGGCCTTGGACAAAGCCCTTACACTGGCCGAAAAAATATAAGCATGAAAAAAATATTTGTCATTGATAATTACGACTCCTTCACCTACAATTTGGTACATTATCTGGAGGAATTGGGCGCCGAGGTCACCGTGAGGCGGAACGATCAATTTGAGCTTTCCGAGCCCGAGGCTTATGAATACCTCTTGCTCTCCCCCGGACCCGGTATTCCAGACGAGGCGGGATTGCTCAAAGCCACCATCGAAAAATACGCCTCCACCAAAAAAATTCTAGGGGTGTGTTTGGGGCAACAGGCCATAGGAGAAGTTTTTGGCGCCAGTCTGGTCAATTTGGATACCGTTTTCCACGGCGTAGCCACACCGCTAAGGGTAGCCGAAGACGACCTCTTGTTTAAAGACTTACCTCAAAATTTTGAAGTGGGACGCTACCATTCCTGGGTTGTGCAAACCCCATTGCCTCAGGATTTGGTCGCCACCTCTTTTGATGACAACCAGCAATTGATGTCCCTCAGACACAAAAGTCTGCCCGTAAGAGCCGTACAATTCCACCCCGAATCCATCTTAACCCCCCATGGGAAAAAAATATTAGAAAACTGGATCAACAGCTAAACCATGAAAGCCATAATCAACCGCCTGACCCAACACGAAACCCTGGACCGTAAGGAATCGGAAAGCATACTGACGGGCATTGCCCAGGGGCAGTACAACCCCAGTCAGATCGCCTCTTTTTTGACCGTATTCATGATACGCAGCATCACCCTCGAGGAACTCGAAGGCTTTAGAAAAGCACTGCAAAAGCTTTGTTTGGCCATCGACTTGAGTGAATTCAACCCCATCGATTTGTGTGGAACGGGCGGAGACGGCAAGGACACCTTCAACATCTCAACCCTAGCTTCCTTTGTCACTGCAGGAGCCGGGATTAAGGTCGCCAAACACGGTAATTACGGTGTTTCCTCCGGCTGTGGCTCCAGCAATGTTTTGGAGCATTTGGGAATTCGGTTTTCCAATGATGCCGATTTTCTCAAACGCTGCATCGACCAGGCGGGAATTTGCAACCTCCACGCCCCCCTTTTCCACCCGGCCATGAAAAACGTTGCCCCCATCCGCAGAGAATTGGGTGTAAAGACTTTTTTCAACATGCTCGGACCACTGGTCAACCCCGCCTTTCCCCAACACCAACTCACCGGGGTTTTCAATCTAGAATTGGCAAGGCTGTACGGCTACCTCTTCCAAAAAACAGATCAAAATTTTACCATCTTATACGCCTTGGACGGCTATGATGAAATTTCACTGACCGGCCCTGCCAAGGCCATCAGAAACAGTGGAGAAAGCCTTATTGCTCCCCAAGATTTTGGTTTGGCACCACTGGACAAAAAACAAATCAGCGGTGGGGATACGGTTACCTCTTCTGCGGCCATTTTTACGGCCGTATTGGACGGAAAGGGCAGCCCGGCCCAAAACGATGTGGTCTGCGCCAATGCCGCCATGGCCATTGCCACTGCTACCGACTGCACCCCGCTGGAAGGATTTGAAAAAGCAAAAGATGCCCTCTTGTCGGGACAGGCCGACAAAGCCTTTAAAACCGTTCAAAAACTCAGTGCTGCATGACCATCTTAGACCGCATCATCATCGATAAAATCAAGGAGGTCGAGCTGCGAAAAAAAGCGTTTCCTCGGGCCTATTGGGAACAGTCACCCTTGTTCGAGCGGGAGGGTTTTTCCTTGTCCCAACGTTTGCAGGACAGCCCCTCGGGCATCATCGCCGAGCACAAGCGGCGTTCTCCTTCCCGGAACAACATCAACAGCAGTTTGTCCGTACATCAGGTCGCCCAAGGCTATGAAAAAGCGGGGGTCTGTGGGATGTCGGTACTGACCGATCAAAAATATTTTGGGGGCAGTCTGGAAGATTTGACCGCTGCCCGGGCAGTGTGCCAACTTCCGCTTTTGAGAAAAGAATTCATCATCGATCCCTATCAACTGTTCGAGGCCAAGGCCCACGGTGCCGATGTGATCTTGTTGATCGCTGCCGTTATGGATCGTGAACAGATCAAGCAACTCTCGGGAACGGCACAAAGTTTGGGCTTGGAGGTGTTGTTGGAAGTCCACACCCAAGGTGAACTTCAAAAAGCCCTAATGCCCACTTTAAATATGCTGGGGGTAAACAACCGCAACCTCAAAACCTTTGAAGTTAGTTTGGACACAAGCAAGGCCTTGGCCGAGCATATCCCCGACGATTTTGTAAAAGTATCCGAAAGTGGCATCAGTTCAACTACGGCCATTAAGTCTCTTCAGTCCTATGGATATCGCGGCTTTTTGATCGGTGAAAACTTTATGAAAACTGAATCTCCCGGCCTTTCTGCCGAGGATTTCATTAATGCCCTGACCCAGTGAAACTAAAAGTTTGCGGTATGCGTTCGCTTGAAAACATTGCTTTATTATCGGATTTGGCACCTGACTATATGGGCTTTATTTTTTGGCAACACTCTAAGAGGTTTATCTCTGCATCCACTCCCGATTTACATCCCTCCATCAAAAAAACAGGCGTCTTTGTCGATGCCGATTTGACCTATATCTTGGACATTGCAAAACAACACCAACTTCAGGCCCTTCAACTACACGGTAGTGAAAGCCCTGATTTTTGTCAAAAAATGCAAACCACAGGGCTGGAAATCATCAAAGCCTTTGCAGTAGATTCTGCTTTTGATTTTTCGCTTTTGGAGGCCTACGAATCTGTCTGCGATTATTTTTTGTTCGACAGTAAAGGCGAATTGCCCGGTGGTAACAGCAAGCGTTTTGATTGGTCGGTATTAAAAGAATATCCCTTGGAAAAACCTTTCTTTTTGAGCGGCGGAATCGGTCCAGGAGATCAAGGCGCTATCGCATCGATAATTAGGTTAAATTTGCCTCTTTATGCAATAGACATCAACAGCAAATTTGAAAGGGAACCAGGGATAAAAGACATTGAAATCATAAAGCAATTTAAAGCATCACTATAAAATGAAATATCAGGTAGATGAAAAGGGATTTTACGGTGATTTCGGAGGAGCATATATCCCCGAGATGCTCTACCCCAATGTAGAAGAATTGAGACAAAACTACATTCAGATCAGTGAATCGGAGTCTTTTCAAAAAGAATTTAAGTCGCTGCTCAGTGACTATGTAGGTCGTCCGACTCCCCTTTATTTTGCGGAGCGTTTATCTAAAAAATACAACACCAAGATTTACCTCAAAAGGGAAGATTTGTGTCACACGGGTGCCCACAAGGTCAACAACACCATTGGGCAAATTTTAATGGCTCAACGCTTGGGTAAAAACCGCATCATAGCAGAAACTGGAGCGGGACAGCACGGGGTGGCGACTGCCACTGTTTGTGCTTTAATGGGGATAGAATGTATCATTTATATGGGTACTTTGGACATCCAACGTCAAGCCCCCAATGTGGCCCGAATGAAGATGCTGGGTGCAAAGGTCAGGGCAGCCGAATCGGGGAGTAAAACTCTTAAAGACGCAACCAATGAAGCTATACGCGACTGGATCAACAATCCAGTAGACACCCACTACATCATTGGATCAGTTGTGGGGCCTCATCCCTACCCCGACATGGTTGCCCGTTTTCAATCAGTAATCAGTGCCGAGACCCAAGCCCAATTGTTGAAAAAAGAGAATCGGGATTATCCCGATCACATAATTGCTTGTGTTGGAGGTGGCAGTAATGCTGCAGGTCTTTATTATCACTTTTTGGAAAACCCACGGGTTAACATCATTGCGGTGGAGGCAGCTGGAAAAGGCATCGACTCCGGTAAAAGTGCTGCTACATCGGCCTTGGGAAAAGAAGGCATCATCCACGGAAGTAAAACTCTGTTGATGCAAACGCCCGACGGACAAATTACAGAGCCCTATTCCATCTCTGCCGGGCTAGACTATCCGGGGGTTGGGCCCATGCATGCCCACCTGTTCCGCAGTCAAAGGGCCGAATTCATTTCCATCCCAGATAAGGAGGCCATGGACTGGGGATTGACCCTCTCTCAAATGGAAGGCATCATCCCTGCCATTGAGACCGCCCATGCTTTTGCCGTATTGGATGTAAGAAAATTCTCCCGGGAAGAAGTCATCGTTTTTAACTGTTCCGGAAGAGGAGACAAAGATTTAGAAACCTATATCGACCATTTTAAATTGTAATGAACCGCATAGACGAAACCTTCCAAAAAAAGAAAAAACTACTTTCCATTTATTTCTCAGCCGGACACCCAGAATTGGAGGACACTTTTCCCATACTTTGTGCACTACAAGACAGTGGGGTGGACATGGTGGAAATCGGCTTACCCTTTAGCGATCCCTTGGCGGACGGCCCGACGATTCAAAAAAGTTCCACCCGTGCCCTCCTAAATGGCATGACCACCGAAAAACTATTTGATCAGCTCCAAAACATAAGGGATAGCATCCATATTCCATTAGTATTGATGGGCTACTTCAACCCTATTATGCAGTTCGGTATTAAGCGGTTTTGCGAAAAATGTCTAAGCATCGGTATTGATGGTTTAATAATCCCCGACCTGCCCGTAGATATTTACCATCAAAAATATAAACCACTTTTTGACCAGTACAATTTGTACAATATGTTTTTGATCACTCCCCAAACTCCGGAGGAAAGGATTCGCTATATTGACAGTTTGTCCAGTGGCTTTATCTATATGGTCAGTAGCGCCAGTGTCACCGGAGTTCAAAATACTTTTGGGAATACACAAGAAGACTATTTTAAGCGCATTGCCCAGATGAAACTAAATACGCCACAAGTGGTCGGTTTTGGAATTAGTAATGCCGAAACTTATCGTGCAGCCACCCGTTTCAGTAGCGGTGCTATTATCGGGTCAGCATTCATCCAATTTATAGAAAAGAAAGGTGTCTCTGCCATTCCAGATTTTATAAAAAGTATTCGCTAATTCGATCTTTTTTAATAAAATTAAATTTTACTTTTTCACAACAATTTTTGTAAATAAAAAAACGGATAATCGATAAATACTTCTCTTTTAAAAGTATAATGGTTTTTTATCCTTAATCACTTGTAGTTTTTTAAAATAAATATTTGTCATTTGTTATAAAAAGAGATAATTCCTAAAATCACTATTTTAGGGTATGTTTTTAAGAGCTTTAATTCTTCTATTTTTATACTTAAGCACGACAGTGGCTCAGCGAAATTTGCACGAGCGTTGGGAAGGACAACTGCAGCGCTATATAGCTCCCACAGGAGTAGTCAACTACAGGGATTGGAAAAAAGAAGCTCATGCCCTGCATGCCTACCTTAAGGCCCTTGAGGATCATCCACCACAGCACTATTGGACACCAACCAATTGCAAGGCCTATTGGATCAATGTATATAATGCAGCTACGGTGGCGCTGGTACTCAAACACTATCCCTTGCAAAGTATTCGCCAAATCGATGCACCCTGGGAAACTGAAGTTTTCCATTGGGAAGATCAGTCAATGAGTCTAAAAGCGATTGAAGAACGATTGCTAAAAATGAATGATCCTCGTATCTTGTTCGCCTTACATCGAGCGACAGTATCGGGTCCAAGTTTATCAAGAGAGCCCTACCGCAGTAGCACGCTAGAGGAACAACTTCAGGCTGCTGCCATAAAGTTTTTAAACGACCCTAGCCAAAATCAATGCCAAAAAGAAGTAAGCCGATTATCACGCATCTTTCTTTGGCACTCTAGGCATTTTGGCTCCTTGGAACAACGGCTCACCCTGCTCCAAAAATACGCTTGTACGGGAGTCTATGAAAAAACAAACTTTAGCTATCTGCCATTCGACTGGCGGCTTAACGAACACCAGTAGTGGAATAAAATTCCTTTAAGCTTTTAGTATTTACTCTAGAAGGGTATAAAAAAGGTCAAAACAACTACCTAAAAAGGCCGGAAAGCAAAAAAAATGATCAAATTAGAGGACGAGCCAAAAACCAATCAAAGACTTTTCCATACTGATAGAGAATCTTTTTCCATATTATAAAACAAAGCATTTCAAAAAAGAGTTATAAAATGAAAATAATAATATAAGTCTATATAGAACTTAGGAACATTGTGAATTCCATAAATTCTAATATTTTGAGTTATTCCAATTTGTTAAAAAAAGTAGAGAGTGACTAAGAGATCATTTTAAGGAATTGTATTTCCTTATCGGCAAGCGAACGCCATCGACCTCTAGGCAGGTCTTTTTTGGTCAATCCAGCCAGTAGCACCCGATCGATAGAAAGGGCTTTTAGGGATCTTTGTTCCAATATTTTTTTGAGCAAACCCGGAGATAGATTGGAAGCATCAATTCCAATTTCTTTTTTGCTTCCCCCTTGAATAAAAACAGCAGATTTTACCTTATAAACCTTGTCTAGGATTCGGACACCTTTGGTTAGGGCTTCTAGATCTGAAGTTTCAGCGTTTTCCTCTAATATCACCTTGTAGATTGTAGGAAATCGAGAATTGGGATTAGCCAGCTTATGGCGCAGATTGTCATCGTTACTCATCAATAATAAACCAGTAACAATACGTCCCATATCCCCAATAGGCTGAACCTTTTCAGAATGTTTACTTCGAATGAGTTCTTGAACCGATTTTTTGACCTTTCCTCCTTGAGTGGTAGCTACAAAGCCCTTCGGTTTGTTAAGCAAAAGATAAACGAGAGGACTGCTATTGACTAATTGGTCGTCGAAGTGCACCTTGTCTCCAATCTGCACCTTAAAGCCCATTTCGGTCACCACCTTAGCATTAACCTTTACCAAGCCCATGGCGATTAACTGATCTGCCTTGCGGCGTGAACAGATACCTGCATTGGAGAGAAATTTATTTAAACGCATTCCCTGAAGAGAGGATGGTCCAACCTTGATGGCAGATTTTTTTATATTTTGTGGCACAATTTTCTTATTTGTACATAAAACAGATGTCAAATGCCCCTATGAGGATGTGGGCTTTGAGCAGATTGTGTAACCAAATATACGTTTTTGCGTCGACCCCCACCAGAGCAGCAGTCCAAGAAAACAAAAAAATATAATTGAAGTAATAAACTATCTAGCTAAAAGTAATGAACTAAATCGATTCGATAGCCTTCCAGTACATTTTGGGCGATCTCAAAGTCTTTGGTAAATCCCAGCATATAGCCGCCACCTCCTGAGCCACAAAGCTTCAGGTAGTAGGTATTAGTCTCTAGCCCCTTTTTCCACAGCCCGTGAAATTCTATAGGGATCATGGGTTTGAAGAATTTAAACACCAGAGCAGACAGGGATTTCATGCTGCAAAAAAAGGATTTGATATTCCCTTTAAGGAAATTTTCCACACATCGATCGGTCATTTGTGAAAATTCCTCGCGCATCATTTTACTAAATCCCTCTTCTTTCATGTTTTCCATAAACAGGGAGACCATCGGAGCAGTTTCTCCGCTAACTCCACTGTCGAGCAAAAAGACCGCCCCTTTTCCATTGGTCTTTTGTAAGGTAAGTTCGGTTGTTTCGATCTTGTCCTTGGAGTGAATTAGCAAGGGCAAACTCAGATAACTGTTGAGTGGATCCAAACCAGAGGACTGTCCGTGAAAATAAGACTCCATGTCTACAAAAATACTTTTGAGTACTGAAAGCTTTTGGGGATTAGTGGTAGCCTCGGGGGGGATTTTGTCTAGAGCATATCGGTCGTATAAAGCAGCGACCAGTGCACCACTACTCCCAACCCCATATCCCTGGGGAATACTACTGTCGAAATAAAGCTTACATTCTAAATCGGTTTGTAAAGCCTCCCAGTCTAAACGTAGTAAATCCTCCGGTAAGCGCTTGAGGTATTGGGTATAATCACACAAAGTTTGGTTAGAGGCACGGGTGACCTCATTTTCCTCCTCAGCACATTGTAGGGTTCCCCTAAAAAAATTGTAAGGGATGGAGAGTCCTTTGGAGTCATTAATGATACCATATTCTCCAAAGAGTAGAATTTTTGCAAAAAAAAAGGGACCTTTCAACTTACAAATTTAAATTTTTTTAGCGCCATTTCCCACTTGATCTTCAATGTATTGTCCCTGCTGACAATGGAAAACCAACTCCTTTTGGATAAAATCCAAAATGGGCGTGCGATCTTTTAAGGGATAGAGGAGGTGCACATTAGCTCCAGCATCAAGTGTAAAGCAGAGCGGCAGTCCTGTTTGTGCCCTGTAGTCCCAGACTTTTTGAAGGATCGCCAGGGTATTTGGTTGCATTAAAACAAAACTGGGACTAGAGGTCATCATCATAGCGTGGAGGGAAAGTGCCTCGGCCTCAGTCAGGTAGATAAACAATTCCAGGTCACCGCTGGTAAGTGCATTTTTGAGCTGTTTTAGATGGGTATTGGCTTGTTCAATGCGTTGTGTTGCAAAAGGATGACCCTGCATAAGTTTGTGACCCACTGTACTGCTCACCCTTTTTTGTCCTTTATCCACTATCAAAACAGTGTCTTGGTAATCGTGGAAAATATGATGCCATTCCTCGGAAGGCGCAATGGCAAAGTGGTCATTGCTCTGAGGAAAAACATCGCTTTGCCCCCAAACCATAAGGGGGCCAGAAATACTTCTGGCAGCACTCCCCGATCCCAATCGGGCCAAAAAAGAGGCTTTTTGGAAGGATGCCTCCATGCTCCAATCGCTGTGAAACTGTCTTTCAAAATCCACTATACAAAGCGCCATGGCCGCCATGGCCGAGGCAGAGGAAGCAATACCACTGCTGTGGGGAAAAGAATTTTGGCTGGAGATCGACAAACTGTGTCCTTCCAAGGCAGGAAAATAGGGCATGATACGATCCATAAACAGCTGAATTTTAGGATAGAATTCGGATTGTTTTTTTTGGTCAAATAAAAATTCAAAATGCTTGTCATTTAACTCCTCCCGTGGTGAAAAACTTACTTTGGTGGTGGTTACACATTGCGAAAGGGTAAAACTGATGGATGGATTTTGGGGTAATTGCTGTCCATGTTTTCCCCAGTATTTGATCAAGGCAATATTACTGGGTGCCTGCCATTGGGTCTGAAAATGGCCTTCTATCGAGGCGTCGAAAACAAAAGAATTCGTACTCATGGATCACAAAGGTACTTGATGTCAGGGGTGGAAAAAAATATTGCTGACTGAAAATGATTAGTTTTGAGCATGAAAAGAAAATTAGTTTTTTCCATTGCTACAGGTGTAATCGTCTGCTTGATGGTTGGTTTTTTGGCTGGTCAGGCCACCCAAACCTCTGTCAATACTTGGTATGCAAGCTTGAAAAAACCCTTTTTTAATCCACCCAATTGGCTTTTTGCTCCCATTTGGACACTACTGTACCTTATGATGGGAATTGCTGTTGGGCGGGTATGGAACTATGGTATCCATCACCGCTGGGTCAAAACTGCAATCTACCACTTTGGATTCCAACTCTTGGTAAATGGACTTTGGTCACTGGTGTTCTTCGGACTGAAGAATCCTATTGGAGCCATGGTGGTGATTTTGATATTATTTTTTTTAATTATCAGAACAATTCAACAGTTCAGAACCGTTGACCTTTTAGCCACAAGACTGCTTTACCCCTATTTGATATGGGTTTGTTTTGCAACTTTTTTGAACTTGGGTATTATTTTTCTCAATTTTTTTTAAATTAGTATTGCAACCAAATCCAAAATTTAAATACTATCAAAATCTACCTTAACAGGCTTAATCTTTTTATTCTTTAGTGGGGGTGGGCTTTTATGATAGTATGGCGATTTTTTTTTTAACATTGGATAAGTATATTCTTTATGGTTAATGTAAAAATAAATTATTAGGCAGGGGTTAATAATAAATTAGAGGAGTTTTCCTATACGAAACGAGGACCTTAACGAAGTGATACTTATTACTCAGGAGCCAGTTCAACTTTTAGCCCCCCTAGTTTTTTATCCATTGGGATTTGACAGCCCAAGCGGCTGTTTTCTTTTACATGAAAAGCTTCTGACAACATGGCTTCTTCATCAGCACTTTTTTCACTCAAAGGATGATCACTCAGCACATAGCACTGGCAAGAAGCACACATGGCCATTCCACCACAAATTCCATCCACATGCAATTCATAGGCTTTACAGACTTCCATTAGATTCATGGACATATCGGTAGGGGCCACGAGTTGGTGCGGCACACCCGATCGATCAATAACTGTAATTTTAATATCCATTTATTCGATGGTTTTTATTATTGATTTTTGGGCCTCCTTTCGGCTGCCGTCAAATCCATTGATACCACTAACGGTAGTGTATTTCAGTACATTTCGCTTTTCGGGATAGAGACGTCGAAAAGCACTTTGACACATCAAGGTAGCTTCATGGAAGCCACAGAGGATGAGCTTGAGCTTACCGGGATAAGTATTTACGTCCCCTATAGCATAAATGCCAGGAATATTGGTTTGGTAGTCGAGACTATTGTCAACTTTGATAGCGTTTTTTTCAATTTCCAATCCCCATTGGGCAATGGGACCTAGTTTGGGGGTAAGTCCAAAAAGAGGAATAAAAAAATCGATGAAACGAACAAGTGAAGTCCCCTCCCGGGTAACAGTTAAGGAGTTCAAATGCTTATCGCCCTCCAAGGCAGTAATTTCTGCAGGAGTAATTATTTCAATTTTGTTTTGGTCTTTGAGGGCCTGTACTTTATCCACTGATTCTAGTGCCCCTCTGAATTCGTTACGGCGGTGAACTAGGGTAACGCTTTGGGCCACTTCTGCCAGCACGATACTCCAGTCCAGGGCCGAGTCGCCTCCTCCGGCAATAAGCACTTTTTTGTCACGGTATTTTTCGGGTTCACGGATAATGTAATCAACACCCTTGTCCTCCCATTGTGCCAAATTGGACAGATTGGGCTTTCGCGGTTCGAAAGTCCCCAATCCTCCAGCAATAGCTACGACTGGTGCATGGTGATAAGTTCCCTTATCTGTTATGACCACAAAACTGCCATCGGCTTGTTTTTGAATCTCCTGAGCAGTCTCTCCAAGGGTAAAACCCGGTTGGAAGGGTTCGATTTGTTCCATTAGCTTATCAACTAAATCCCCCGCTAATATTTCGGTTCGGGAGGGAATGTCGTAAATGGGCTTTTTTGGATAGATTTCGGCACACTGACCCCCAGGTTTGGGTAAGGAATCAATCAAGTGGCATTTTAAATTTAGTAATCCGGCTTCAAAGACAGCAAACAAACCAGTGGGACCAGCTCCAATGATGATGATGTTCGTTCTGATCATGAGTTAGGCAGGATCTACACTGACAACTTCCTCGATCTCAGGAGCGTGTTTTTTTATGGTCATCTCTACACCCGACTTGAGGGTCATCTGATTGACGGTACAGGAAACACAAGCTCCATGGAGTTGTACTTTTACCTTTTTGTCGTTTTCGATGGCGACCAAGGATATGTCTCCTCCGTCGGATTCCAAAAACGGGCGAATCTCTTCTAATGCTAACAGTACTTTTTCTTCTATTTCTTTTGAATCCATGTGTTTTATTTTACAGCAGAGCAGCCAACCATATTGGTAATGGCTACGGCCTTTGTTGGTGGTAAAGTAGTATTTCTTTTTAATAATTGGGTCACCAAATTTTGGGTTACTTCGGTGATGGACTGCTGAATTAATGTACCTTTCTGCAATGCGGCAGGTCTTCCGACGTCAGCTGCTTCTCTAACACTCTGTATTAATGGCAAAGCTCCAAGGAAGGGTACGTTTTTGTCTGCTGCCAAATTTTCTGCGCCTTGCTTGCCAAAAATATAGTATTTATTCTCGGGCAATTCCTCAGGGGTAAAGTAGGCCATGTTTTCGATGATCCCCAAAACAGGTACATCAATACTTTCTTGTGTGAACATGGCGATTCCTTTTTTGGCAGCAGCAAGGGCCACATTTTGTGGGGTACTGATCACTACTGACCCATTCAGGGGGAGTGACTGAACGATGCTAAGATGAATATCGCCTGTGCCGGGGGGAAGGTCGATGAGTAAAAAATCTAAGTTTCCCCAGTCGGCATCAAATATCATCTGGTTGAGGGCCTTGGTAGCCATCGGCCCACGCCAAACCACAGCTTGGTTGGGTTGAGTAAAAAATCCAATTGACAAGACCTTGACTCCGTAATTTTCTACAGGGGCCATTTTGGATTTACCACCCACATTGACTGACAAGGGTCTTTTGCCTTCCAAATCAAACATGGTAGGTATTGAAGGACCGTAGATGTCAGCATCCAAAACCCCGACTTTACAACCCATTTTTGCAAGTGTAACAGCCAGGTTGGTCGTTACTGTAGATTTTCCTACTCCTCCTTTACCAGAGGAAACAGCTATTATGGAATCGATACCAGGAATGGGCTGGCCCTTAATAGGGGTCCTAGGAGCAGGCGTTTCTACTTTGGTATTGATTTTGATTTTGGCTTTGGGGTGCACTTTTTTGTGCAAAACCTCCAATATAATGACCTCTAATTTTTTTCGAGCTTGTAAGCTGGGGTTTGACAAACACACGTCAATGTCAATTTCATCACCAAATATCATGATGTTGGTTACTGCCTTGCTGTCAATCAAGTTTTCTACTGCTCCCGGCGTAGTTATTGTTTTTAAGGCTTGCACCACATCTTGGTAGTTCAATTTCATCTCCAGCAAACTTGTTTTTTTTTTACAAATATACTCTAATCTGTTCGGAAAGAAAAGTTTAGATTTCGAAGGGAGGAAGGACAGTATTGGGATCCCAAAAAAAATCTTCAAAATCAATTATTTGATCATTTTTTAACATGAGCCCCTCGCTTTCAAGAAGTTGTTGCATCAATTTGGACCCGTGGAAATGGTGCTTTCCGGTCAACATTCCATTCCGGTTAACTACCCGATGAGCGGGAACATCAGGCCGGTGGTGGGAGGCATTCATAGCGTAACCTACCATTCTGGCACTCTGGGGATGGCCCAAATAAAGGGCAATGGCACCATAGGAAGTAATCCTCCCTATTGGAATCTTTTGGACAACTGCATAAACCTGATCAAAAAATTGAGACATCAGCTGAATTGAAATTGAATGTATGTGATGGGTTTATTTTGCTCTAAAAAAATATTTTCGTAAAAAGTTTGAACTGCGACAGCTGACCTTGGAGCATTGAGGTTGTTATAAATGTCGTGGTGGGAATAGCGTAATCGATAGGCCGGGCTATGCATCAGGCCTAGGGTATAGCCGTATAAAAACTCACTGTCGGTTTTGAGATGAACATTGCCTTCGGTTTTTAGTATTTGCCGGTATAGATTCAAAAATTCGGGATGGATCAATCGATGTTTACTTCTTTTAAGCTTTATCTGTGGATCAGGGAAGGTTATCCATATTTCGGCCACCTCCTCGGCGGAAAAAATAGTGTCAATCATCTTTATTTGTGCACGAACAAAAGCAATATTTTCAAGGTTTTTCTCCAGAGCAGTTTTGGCACCCCTCCAAAATCGTGAGCCTTTGATGTCTATCCCAATGAAATTTTTGTCAGGATTTTGGGTAGCCAAATGGAGAGTGTACTCCCCTTTTCCACAACCCAACTCCAATATAATGGGGTGGTCGTTTTTAAAATACTTTACTTGCCAGTAGCCCTTGAGCTCAAAAGCGTCTTTTTCCAAAATCGTCCGTGCAGGCTGAATGACATTTTTAAAGGATTTATTCTCCTCAAAGCGCTTAAGTTTATTTTTACTTCCCATAGTCAAATTTCAAAAGACAAAGTTAGCTAATGGATAATTAATCTTCATTAAACTTCTCCTCTTTGGTAACGCGTTGCAGAGTGAAAGAAAATTCGGAACCCACTCCAGGGATACTTTCGACCAAGAGCTTTTCCTGATGGGCTTCAATAATGTGTTTGACGATGGACAAGCCCAATCCCGACCCTCCAGCTTTACGATTTCCGGATTTATCTACACGATAAAAGCGTTCGAAAATACGAGGCAAATGCTCATCTGCTACCCCTTCCCCATTGTCAGAAACCTTAACCAAGATTTTATCTTTATTCAATTCTTCCAAACTTACTTCTGTTTTTCCATTTTTTACCCCATACTTTAGCGAATTGACGATCAAATTGGTCAGCACCTGTTGAATCCTTTCCTCGTCGGCAAAAACGATAAAAGACTGTGAATACTCCCGGTCAAGACCTATAGAGATTTTGTTTTTAACGGCTTGCATTTCTAGCAAATCAAAAACATTCTCTATGAGTTGCTTAACGTCGAAATAAGTCCTTTCAATTGTCTTGATCCCTGATTCGAATTGGGTAATCAAGTCTAAATCTTTAACGACATAGATCAGTCTCTCCACCCCCTTGGCAGTTCTTTTAAGGTACTTCTCCCTCACTTTTTTATCCTCAACAGCTCCCTCTAGAAGGGTAAGTACATAGCCCTGAATTGTAAATAAGGGAGTTTTTAATTCGTGTGAAATATTACCAATAAACTCCTTACGGTAGTCCTCCTTTTCTTTCAGAGATTCTATTTCAAGTTTTTTGTCGTCGGCAAATTTTTGCACACTCTGTCGGAGCACCTCCATATCAGATTGAACGATTTGCTGACTCATTGATACTCCCGAGGGAGAAAGGTCGTTGTATATGCCCTTAATCTTGTTGAGGATGAATCTTTCAATTCTATAATGAATTAGGAAAACAGAGGAAATAAAGAAAAAAAAAAGCAGAAAAATTAGTAGGGTAAGAATCTTAGCGTCGGGTTGTAGGTCAATGACTAGAAAAAAAATAGAGAGCATTAAGGTCAAAAATATAACTAAAATGGCCGACAGTCTTAAAGCTACTCTAAAATTCTTTATCCTCAACACTGTAATTATTTGGAGGGTTTGACAAATTTGTAACCTACCCCTTTGACGGTCTTAAAGTATTTATCACCCAATTTTTCTCTAAGTTTTCGGATATGTACGTCTATTGTCCTAGCTCCAACCACTACTTCACTCCCCCATACAATTTCCATTATTTTTTCTCTTTTGACTACCTTATCTAGTTTAGAGGCCAAAAGGTAAAGAAGTTCAAATTCTTTTCTAGGCAAAGAAAAGGTTTTCCCTTTATGAGTCACTTCGTATCTTTCTTTGTCAATGATCAGTTTGCCTAGTTGTATTTTATCTTGGTTTTCTTCCTCTTTTTTGAGTCGTCGTAATAGGGCTTTGACTTTGGAAAGGATAATCTTGGGTTTAATGGGCTTGGTGACATAGTCGTCTGCACCGGCATCAAAAGCAGCCACGTAAGAATAATCTTCCCCCCTGGCGGTGAGGAACATTATGATGGTATCGTCAAAACTAATATCATTGCGTAAATTTTCGCAAGCTTCAATACCATCCATTTCAGGCATCATGACATCCATGATGATCAAATTAGGAATGTATTTTTTAGCCTTTTTCAAGGCATCTCTGCCATTGGATGCAGTTTTTACATTGTAACCCTCTTGTTCCAGATTGTATTTTATGATCTCAATAACATCTGGTTCATCATCAACCAACAATATCTTGATATCCTTTTTTTTCATCTCATTATATATTTTACTAATATAAAGATTAATCCCATTGATAAGAAAAATCAGATTCTATGAGACCACAAATCACCATCGGGATTAATTTTACTAACTTTAGATATTTTTCATTTAAAAAAACCTGTATTGCGGATCGTTCTGCTAATATTGCTCATTTCAATGCATTTTGTCACTGCTCAACAAAATGAACAGTTGAGTTATATGAATGATCAATTTAGCGAAAAATTAAGCATTCAATTGTATCCCAATCCATATAAAGGAGGGAAGCTTCTTATTTTAACCAGACCTACTGAAATTAAGGAAATAATGATTCTCAATATTTTGGGTGAGGTGGTTTTTCAAACAACCACTTACGAGAATTATGTAATACCCAACAACCTTAAAAGTGGAATCTACATTGTGAAAATAAAACAAGGGGGCCAACAAGGGCTAAGTCGTTTAGTGGCACCCTAATCGCTGTAAAAAATTACTATCGAAAATTTGAAGAACTTTTGGGAAATCGACAGCCAATCGGCCTTTGAGGATTTAGCCCTCAAGACCTTTTATTTTCAATATGAAAACAACAGTGTTTACCAATCTTTTTGTAACCTAATCAATCGTCACCCTTCCAAAGTGAGAGCAGTAAAAGATATTCCCCATCTGCCTATTTCTTTTTTCAAATCGAAAAGTGTTTGCTGCTTTGAAGCTGACGATGCAAAATTTTTCAGTTCCAGCACAATTAAAGGAGGAAGTCCATCAAAGCATTATTACCGCCAACTGGAAGATTACAAAATAAGCTTCCAGAATGGGTTTGAATATTTTTTTGGAGCAATTGATAATTTTACTGTACTGGCCTTGTTGCCTTCCTATATGGAAAGAGATGGTTCTTCGCTAATCTATATGGCCGATGATATGATCCGAAACAGCCAAAAGGCTGAAAGTGGGTTTTACCTAAACCAATGGGAGTCGCTGAAAGAAAAGATAAACCAACTTGAAGAAAAAGGCCAAAAAACATTGATTTTGGGCGTGTCTTTTGCCCTACTGGACTTTGTTGAGAATCATTCATTTCATTTGCAGAACACTTTGATCATGGAGACCGGAGGGATGAAAGGCAGGAGAAAAGAATTGACACGTGATGCCTTGCATAATCAACTGAAAAAGGGTTTTGGAGTTCCCATAATCTACTCGGAGTACGGGATGACCGAGTTGCTGTCTCAAGCCTATTCTAAAGGTAATGGAATTTTTGAATGCCCTCCATGGATGAATGTATTTGCAAGAGAAATTCAAGATCCTTTTAACCAACTCCCTTTGGGGAAAATTGGCGGATTAAACATCATTGATTTAGCCAACCGCGATAGCTGTGCCTTTATTGCTACCGAAGACCTTGCTAAGGTTCATTCTCACTCACACTTTGAAGTTTTGGGACGTTTGGATGACTCAGAAATCAGAGGATGCAATTTGATAGTGGTCTAGCCAACGACCTTTACAATAAAGTAATTTTTCTTACCCCTTTGAAGTAAGATGTATTGGTCATCGATCAATTCTGCTGAACAGATGAGGTAACTTTCGTCCACCTTGGTTTTATTGACCGAAATTGACTTTTCACTGAGTGCCCTACGAGCTTCTCCATTCGATTTTAAAAAGGAAGTTTTGGAAGCCAAAAAGCGAATCATGCCAATACCTTCGTTTAAATCAGAGCGAGAAATCTCCACCTTAGGAACTCCATCAAAAACCTCTAAAAAGGTATTTCCGTCAAGGTTTATTAAATCTGTAGTCGTAGATCGACCAAATAGAATTTGACTAGCCTGAATGGCTTTTTGTAGATGTTCTTCAGAATGGACCATGCGGGTGACCTCATTGGCGATGGTTTTTTGCAACAACCTCAAATGTGGACTTTCTTGGTGTTGCTTGATCAAATCTTCTATAGTCGCTTTGTCCAAAAGGGTAAATATTTTGATGTATTTCTCTGCATCACAATCAGAGGCGTTTAACCAATACTGATAAAACTTGTAGGGAGAGGTTCGGTTCTTGTCCAGCCAAACATTATCCCCTTCTGTTTTTCCAAATTTTGTTCCATCGGCTTTAGTAATAAGCGGACAGGTGATTGCATAAGCTTTACCCCCCAGCTTACGTCGTATCAATTCTGTTCCAGTAGTGATATTACCCCATTGATCGCTGCCTCCCATTTGAAGCTTGCAATCCATATTTTGATATAGGTGTAAAAAATCATAGCCTTGAAGCAATTGGTATGTGAATTCAGTAAAAGAGATGCCCACCTTGGCATCCTTGCCGAGCCGTTTTTTAACAGAATCCTTTGCCATCATATAGTTTACCGTAAGGTGCTTACCGATGTCGCGAGAAAAGTTGATTAAAGTATAGTCTTTAATCCAATCAAAATTGTTGACGAACTGAGCTGCTGTAGGATTATCAGGATCAAAGTCTAGAAATTTTTGCAATTGGTTTCTGATACCATCAACGTTTTTTTGCAAGTCCTGAGTATCTAAAAAATTTCGCTCGTCGGACTTTCCCGAGGGATCACCAATCATTCCCGTAGCTCCGCCTATCAAGGCAATAGGCCGATGGCCTGTCCTTTGAAAATGAATTAAAATCATGATTTGAACCAAGCTTCCAATGTGTAAGGAGTCAGCCGTGGGATCAAAACCAATATAACCCGTGGTATTTTGACTATTCAAATGATCCTCTGTTTCGGGCATAATGTCCTGCAACATTCCCCTCCAGCGAAGTTCTTCTACAAAATTTTTCTGCATTACTATGATTTGCTAGCAAAGATAGATTTCTGTCATAAAACAAAAAATTATTCTTTAAAAAGCATTAATTTTAATTTATGATTTTAGTGACAGGAGCGACGGGTTTTATCGGTTCTAATTTGATTTGTCATTTGGCTCAAAAAAATATTTTTCCAGTGGCAATGTTCCGACATGAGTCAAACAAAAACAGAGTTTGGAAACTTTTCGAATCTCAATTTAAAGATGCCCAAGAACTATATAAAAAAATTACTTGGAGAAAAGCAGACTTTAGAGACCTACCCAGTTTAGACTCAGCCTTTAAGGACATCAGCCATGTTTACCATTGTGCAGGCTATATTTCCTTGGCACATAAGGATGTCGAAAAACTACTCGAAATCAATGAAAAAGGTTCCGCCTACTTAGTGGACCTGTGTTTACTCCATTCGGTTAAAAAAATAGTGTATGTCAGTTCCATAGCCGCCTTAGGTAGCGATCCCAACATTTCTTTAATCGACGAAAAAACACCCTGGGACAAAAATACTAACAAAAGTCCCTACGTCTATTCCAAATATGGAGGGGAAATGGAAGTATGGAGAGGAATGGAAGAAGGACTGAATGCGGTCATAGTGAACCCCAGTATTGTAATAGGAAAAGATAGCCCGATTGAAAAAATACTAGAAAAATACCATAAAGGTTTGAGGTGGGCTACCCCCGGGACCAATGCACTTGTCAACATCCAAGATGTTATCCTAGTGATGTATGAACTGATGCATTCTGAAATCAATGGAGAACGCTTTATTTTAGTGTCCGAAAATTGGAAAGGAAAAAAGTTAGGAGAAAAGCTGCTCAAAGAAGGAAAATTCAACAGGAGGGTAATTTTAATTCCTAAAGGGTTTTTCTATTTCTTGTGGGCTTTTGAGTATCTGATTCAATGGCTTGGCATTAGAAAACGTTTTTTGACCCGTGCCTTTATTTCCAGCCAATACGAAGAGAAAACCATTGAGGGGGAAAAAATAAAATCATTTATAGATTTTGAGTACACGCCAATAAAAAAGCTCCTTTTTGACTGATTTAAATTGATCTCCTTTAAAGATCAACTATTCTTCAACTGCACGCAAGGTTTTTTCTATGCTGTCTCTTAACATTTTGAGACGGATTTCAACCATTTTGAAAACAGGGATGTATTTCTTAGGGTTTTTAGCATAATAAGATTGGCTAACAGCCAACTTTAAGCTATCTATTTCGTACTTTTCGTAGAGGTATTCAGGCACCAATAGATTCTTTTTATTTTTGATGTAGGAGGATTCACGTTTAATGTTTTTCATCAAAATAATATCCGCCATAACTTTGCTCATTTGCTCCGGTGGGATGAGATCATCCGGAGATCTGTTCTCTACTATTTCCTTGCAAGAGAAGGTAATAATAGATAATAGGAAAATAATTTTTTTTATACTCATCGTTCGAAAGTTAGTTTTTTACCCAATGCACTTTCAATAATTTTCCCCTTATCGTAAACCAAATTCCCGTTGACAAAGGTTTTGCAGATTCTAGCTCCAAAGGTAGTTCCCTCAAAAGGAGACCATCCACATTGGTAGAGTAGGTCATCTTTGACTACAGTAAATTTTTGATTCATGTTGACCAAGACCAAATCAGCAAAATAGCCTTCGCGGAGAAAGCCACGATTTTGAATTTTAAATAATATGGCAGGATTGTGACAGGCTTTTTCGACCAGCTTTTCCAGGCTGGTTTTACCCTGCTGTACTGCAGTCAAAAGTGCGGGATAGGCATGCTGTACCATGGGTCCACCAGAAGGGGCCTTTGTGTAAAAGTTTTGCTTTTCTTTAAGTAAATGAGGAGCATGATCTGTAGCCAATACATCAATCCTATCTTCATTAAGGGCTTTCCAAAGGGCTTCTCGGTCGCTAGCTTTTTTAACCGAAGGGTTCCATTTGATCAAAGTTCCTTTTTGAGCATAATCTTCCTCCGAAAACCAAAGATGATGAACACAAACCTCGGCGGTTATTTTTTTTTCTGCCAGCGGCTTTTCGTTTGAAAACAATTCGGTTTCAATAGCGGTTGACAAATGAAAAACATGCACTCTCGCTCCGGTAGCTTTGGCCAAGCGTATAGCCCTGGAAGATGATCGATAACAAGCCTTTTCGCTTCTGATCTTAGGATGCTTTTCAACGGGAATATCATCCCCATATATTTTAATGTACTCTGCCAAGTTTTTTCTGATGGTCTTTTCGTCCTCGCAATGAACAGCTATTGGCAAATCTGTACTGGAGAAAATATTTTCCAACACCTGCTCGTTATCAACCAACATATTGCCAGTAGAAGATCCTAAAAATAATTTCAGCCCTGCCGCTTGGGTGGTATCAAAAGACTTGATTTCTTCCAAGTTATCGTTAGTCCCTCCAAAGAGAAAGCCATAATTAGCAATAGAGTCTTTTGCTGCTCTTTCCAATTTATCTTCCAAGGCTTTTAAAGTTGTGGTCTGAGGTTGAGTATTGGGCATCTCAATAAAGGAAGTAATGCCCCCAGCAACCGCTGCTCGAGATTCGGAAGCAATGGTGGCCTTATACGTCAAGCCTGGTTCCCTAAAATGTACTTGGTCGTCGATCCAACCAGGTAGTAAATGAAGACCTGAAGCATCAATGAGTTCCTCACTCCCTGTAGGTTCAATACAGTTGCTAATTTTCTTTATCTTTTCCCCTTTAATCAAGAGATCTTTTTGGGAAACTTCACCCTCATTTACCAATTGAGCATTTTGTATTAATTTCTCCTTCATCAAGTTTAATTAAATATACTTCTTATCCTTAAAATTAATACAGCAGACAGTGCCTCCCAGATTATCTTTCCATTCATTTTGGACACCCCCAGAACTCTGTTGGTGAAAACAATGGGATGCTCTTTGTACTTAAACCCTTTTTTCCAAATTTTAAATTTCATTTCGATTTGAAATGCATAACCTACAAATTTTATTTTTTTAAAATCCAACTGCTCCAAAACTGCTCTCGTATATCCAACAAAACCTGCAGTGGGATCTTTAATAGGCATAAAGGTAATCCACCTTACATACAAAGAAGCCATATAGGAAAGTAAAATCCTACTTAGAGGCCAATTGACTACATTGATACCCTTGATATAGCGTGATCCGATCACCAAATCGAAGTCAGACTTAAGGTAAGCAAGCATAGGAGCTAATTCTTTTGGATCGTGAGACAAATCGGCATCCATCTCAAAAATGAAGTCGTATTTATTTTCCAACGCCCACATAAAGCCATGAATATAAGCTTTCCCCAAACCTTCTTTACGGACGCGTTGTTCCAAAAAAAGATGTTTGGAGCGGGTTTTCATTAATTCCAAAACCATATTAGCAGTTCCATCTGGGGAGGAGTCGTCAACTACCAAAATATTAAAAGCTTTGTCTTTTAGGATCATTTCAATGACCTTTTTAATGTTTTCAACCTCGTTATAGGTGGGAATGATTACTAAAACTTTCTCCATAGCTTAGGGTAAAAATACTAAATCATGTGAAATAAAATAGAGAGTTAAAATACTTCCTTAATTTTATTTCATGTTTCAATGGACCGAAAGATTTCAACCTCAACAAGAATGGATTACCATTTCCATATTTTTTATTTTTATTCTCTTTGTTTATCTCCACAAGCTGAACAAAAATCAATTTAAACTTCTTTTTTCTTTTTGGGATTCTAAAAGCTATTATAAAACATATTATAGGGGAAATCTTGCCAAACCAATCAATTCTTTTAACTTAATTTTGACACTAATCTCCTTAATAACTTTTTCACTTTTGGGTTATTTTTTTTATGAAAAAATCTTGTTGTCATTTTTGGGTGAAATCTCATTTCTTACTTTTTTTATTATCCTTTCAGTACTAGTCATTTTTCGTTATGGGATGCTAAAACTTATTTTTCAACAATCAAATCAACTGGAAATCTTTAAACAGACCGTTTTCAGAAGCATAAATTTTTATGCATTAATCAGTCTTTATACTCTTTTATTTATATCAATTTATAACTACCGTTTTAATACCTATTCAGAAATACTTTTTATTATAAGTATACTAATTCTATGTGTAGTTTTTTTTACTCACCTGACAATTTATATAAGGGTTATAAGAAATAATCCTCAAAATTTAGTTTATTTAATTTTGTATCTTTGTGCTTTTAAAATAGCGCCCTGGCTTTGGCTCTATAAATTAGTTTATTAGACAAGAGCAAAATTAGAAGAAATATGAAAGTGAAGACTATCTTGGTTTCTCAACCTGAACCTGCAAGTGAGAAGTCTCCCTACTCTCGATTACAAGAAAAACATAAGCTTCAAATTGATTTTCGACCATTTATTCATGTTGAGGGTTTGTCAGCAAAGGAAGTAAGATTTCAAAAAATCAATTTTTCTGACTTTGATAATATTATTCTAACTAGTAGAAATGCTGTAGACCATTTCTTTAGAATCACAGAAGAAATGCGTTATAAGGTTCCAGATTCTACAAAATATATTTGTCTATCCGAGGCTATAGCCTTCTACCTTCAAAAGTATGTAGTTTATAGAAAGCGTAAAATTTATGTAGGTGAAAAAAGTATCGCTGATTTAGAAGCAGTTTTTAAAAAGTTTGAAAATGAAAAGTTTTTACTCCCTACATCGGATGTACTCAATCCGAACATTCCTGATTGTCTTAACAAAATGGAGGTAGATTGGGTCCGAGCACCATTATATAAAACCGTGGTAAGTGACCTTTCAGATTTGAGGAATGTCTACTATGATGTTTTGGTTTTTTTCAGTCCTTCTGGGATCGAGTCACTATTTAAAAACTTTCCGGATTTCGAACAAAAGAATACAAGAATTGCGGCCTATGGTGATGCGACAGTCCTTGCTGCGGACAAAGCAAAATTGAGAATTGATATTAAAGCACCTACACCTGATACACCATCTATGACCATGGCCATAGAAAAATATATCAGTAATAACGGCAAGTAAAAAACTTAATTCTATTCAATCTTGTCATGAAAGCTTTTCCAAAGTAATGTAAGCCATCCCAATATCAATAAACTTCCTCCTATTGGAGTCACCGGTCCCAAGAATGAAAAATCAAATGGGCTCAATTTCCCTAGAGAAAGGATAAAAATGCTGAAGGAAAAAAGGACAACCCCCCAAAAAAAAAGTCTAAAAATCAAGGGGTTTCTTGCCAAAGGTATCTGTGAAAAAACCAAAAGTGCCAATCCATGATGCATCATATACGAGACCCCCGTCTGAAAGGATTGCAAAACTTCTGTCGAAAAATGAGCTTTAAGCACATGACTTGCAAAAGCGCCCAAAATAACTGCCAGCAGGGTGAAACTGCCTCCGACCAAAATATATTTTCTCATAAAGTGAATGTAGTGTTAAAAATTTTAATTCCCATTGGTTAGTTTATTAATTTTATTAATTTAAATAATGTTTTTAATTTAATTCATAAAGATTAAGAAGTATAAATTTTGAAGACAAAAAACGAGAAAGTACTGATTGACGGTTTGGATAAAATTATTCTAAGGGCACTTATGAATGATGCAAGAAAGTCAATCAATGAAATTGCAAAAACCGCTGGCATATCTGGTGCAGCTGTTCATCAACGCCTCAAAAAACTTGAACGTTCAGAACTCATATCGGGTTCTCAGATTGTCATAAACCCTAAAATCCTAGGTTATAAAACCATGGCATTTATTGGAATTTACTTGGACAAAGCAATGCGGAATCGCGAGGCGGTAAAACAACTCGAAAAAATCCCCGAAGTGACTGAATGTCATTATACCACAGGACATTGGAGTGTTTTGATCAAAATACTTTGTGAGGACAATGAACACTTGATGACCTTGTTGAACAACAAAATTCAAACCATAGAAGGTGTGTCCAGAACAGAAACCTTTATTTCGCTCAACCAGCAGATCAAAAGGCAAATTCAATTATAGAAAAATTTTTCAATTCTTCTTGCGATGAATAAATGCGAATATAATGATGAACATTTGTAATATTCCAGAAACCCCATTGGCCGTAATCACTGCAATACTATCAATCAAAATTCCATAGCAAAGCCAAATACAAATCCCAATAAACATTATCACATACATGGTAATAGAGACACCACTAGCATCACGTTTTTTACATATTTTGTGAACCTGAGGTATAAAAGCAATAGTTGTAAAAGTAGCAGCGATCAGTCCAATGATTTCAATTTGTAAGTCGGTCATCAGATGACAATATTTATTATTTTACCTGGTACCACAATGATTTTTTTAGGTGAGGCGCCATCGATTTGATCCAGTGTTTTTTGGTCTTTCATCACAGCCTCCTTAATTTCCTTAACTCCAATATCCAATGAAAGCTCTATGGTAAAACGCATTTTACCATTAAAAGAGACCGGGTATTCTTTGGTGGTCTCTTCTACCTTGCTGGGGTCAAAGGTGGGAAAGGGCTCAAATTCAATGCTCTCGATATGCCCCAACTGTTGCCATAACTCTTCACAAAAATGAGGAGCAAAGGGGGAAAGTAATACTAAAAGAGGTTCCAGCACCTCCTTATTGGAACACTTTAAGGCCGTCAATTCATTAATGCATATCATAAAAGTACTGACACAGGTATTGAAAGACAAGCGCTCGATGTCATCAGTTATTTTTTTGATGGTTTGATGAAGTACTTTTAGGCTTTCCGCACTGGCTGCCGATTTGCTTACTCTCCATTGACCTTGTTGATAAAACAATCGCCAGAATTTTTTAAGAAAGTTGTGCACTCCGGAGATTCCGGCGGTATTCCAAGGTTTATCTTGTTCAATGGGGCCCAAAAACATCTCATACATCCTAAGGGTATCTGCACCATAGTTGTCACAGATTTCATCGGGATTGACCACATTGTGTTTTGACTTAGACATTTTTTCAACCTCTCTGCCAACAATATACTTTCCTTTTTCAAGCACAAAATCGGCATTTTGAAAATCTTTTTGCCAATTTTTAACCGCCTCCAAATCCAATTCATCCTGGGTATTTACCAAACTAACATCCACATGTATAGGCTGAACTTGGTGTTCGCCGATCAAGCTTTTTGAGAGGAAGGTTTGAGTCCCTTTTTTTCGATATACAAAGGCTGAATTTCCTAAAATCATCCCTTGATTGACCAACTTTTTAGCGTATTCCTCTGTACTTGCATAACCGAGGTCAAAAAGCACTTTTTGCCAAAATCTGGAATACAAAAGGTGTCCGGTAGCGTGTTCACTTCCACCCATGTAAAAATCCACATCTTTCCAGTAGTCCAATGCTTTGGGCCCTACCCATTTCATTTGATTTTGAGCATCCATATAGCGGTTAAAATACCAAGAGCTTCCCGCCCAACCCGGCATGGTATTGAGTTCCAAAGGAAAAACAGTTTGATGGTCGATCCGATCTACGGAAACCACTTCTTCCTTGGCCTCGTCCCAAGCCCATGTTTTGGCGTTCCCCAAGGGGGGGTTTCCATCTTCAGTCGGGAGGTATTTTTCCACTTCGGGCAGTTCCAAGGGCAGGTGTTGCTCCTGCAATGGTATGGGAGTCTCCCCCTTAAAGTATATGGGAATGGGCTCCCCCCAATATCTTTGTCGGCTGAAAATAGCATCTCTGAGTCTAAAGTTTACCGCACCTTTTCCGCAGTTTTTGGTTTCTAACTCCACAATTACTCTCTCTATCGCTTCTTTGTAATCCAAACCATTTAAAAAATCGGAATGGGTCAATTTTACATTTCCTTTTTCCGAAAAAGCAGCTTCAGACACATCGACCCCTTCGAAAATGTTGACGATGGGCAAATCGAAATGAGTGGCGAAATCAAAATCCCTTTGGTCTCCACTGGGCACTGCCATAACTGCTCCGGTTCCATAACCTGCCAGTACGTATTCACCAACCCAAATAGGAACGGCTGCCCCGGTAAATGGATGAAGGGCATGAGCACCGATAAACACCCCGCTGATTGACTTGACATCAGCTTGTCGTTCACGATCCGACTTCTGAGCGACCAGGGCGGTATAGTCGGCAACTGCCTTTTGCTGTTCCGGGCTGGTGATTTTTTTTAACAACTCATGCTCAGGGGCAAGCGTCATATAGGTCACCCCAAAAATAGTGTCTGGCCGGGTGGTGAAAACCTCCAATTTCTCGGGATGATTTTTAACTTGAAAATAAATGCTGGCCCCTTTTGATTTTCCAATCCAGTTCCTTTGCATTTCTTTGAGAGAATCCGACCAGTCCAAGACATCCAAGCCCAGTAAAAGTCTGTTGGCATAGGCGCCGATGCGCATACTCCACTGACGCATCTTCTTTTTAGTCACAGGATGTCCCCCACGTTCCGAAACTCCGTTTACGATTTCGTCATTGGCCAAAACCGTCCCCAAGGAGGGGCACCAATTGACCTGGGTTTCTGACAAATATGTGAGTCGGTAATTCAATAAGATTTTTTGTTGTTGGTTATGGTCAAAAGACTTCCACTCTTGGGCCTCAAAAACAGGCGTATCATTATCGCAATAGGCTTTTACATTTGTATTGCCTTCCTTTTCAAAGCGCAGTATCAGTTCCGAAACAGGAATGGCCTTATCCACTTCGAGATCATAATAGGAATCAAATAATTTTAAGAATATCCACTGTGTCCAGCGGTAGTAATTCGGTTCAGAAGTCCGCACCTCGCGATCCCAATCGAAAGAAAATCCCATACGATCGAGTTGCTTACGGTATCTGTTGATGTTGGTTGTGGTCGTTTTGGAGGGATGCTGTCCGGTCTGAATGGCGTATTGCTCTGCCGGAAGCCCAAAAGAATCGTAGCCCTGTGGATGCAAAACATTAAATCCCGAATGTCTTTTGAATCGTGCAATGATATCACTGGCGATGTATCCCAAGGGATGACCTACATGAAGACCTGCACCAGAGGGATAGGGAAACATATCTAGCACATAGTACTTGGGTTGATCTCTTTCGTTGTCTGCCTTAAAGGTTTTATGGGTCGCCCAAAAGTCTTGCCACTTTTTTTCAATTTGCAGAAAATCGTAATTCATTAAGGCTTGTTTTTTGAATGCGTAAAAATACGCTTATTAAGGAAAGGAAAAAAGTTTCGGCTCTCAAGCTTCTTTTTATTGATGGTTTTTTAATTTTACTGAAACAAACTATCCCGATGCGACAACTGCCTGAAGAAAGATTCAACAAGCGAAGACTGATTTCCACGTATTTTTCAGTTGTAGTGAGCATTTCTTTGGTACTGTTTTTAACGGGTATCCTGGGTATATTGTTGATTAATTCCAAAAAAGTAGCGGATCACTTTAAAGAGCAAATCGTAATGTCGATCTATGTAAAAGACTCAGCCAAAGATATCGAACTTAAGCAACTTCAAAAAACCTTGCGTTTGAATACCGCTACCAAAAACGTGATTTTTGTTTCCAAAGAGGAGGCTTCGAAAAGACACGCCAACGAAATTGGGGAAGATTTTATGGAGTTTTTGGGATACAATCCACTGCTCAATTCTATAGATGTTTATTTTAAGGCCAGCTTTTTGAACCCTGCCATGGTTTCAAAACTGAGTAAAGACATTGCGCTTTACAGCTACGTCAATGAAGTGGTCTATGATCGGCCGCTGCTGGAGTTGTTGGATGAGAACATCAAAAAAATAACTCTTTGGATGTTGTTGGCAAGTGGCCTGTTCATATTTGTGGCGCTGCTGTTGATCAACAGTTCCATCCGACTGTCCATCTACTCCAAAAGGCTAATCATCAAAACCATGCAATTGGTCGGGGCAACCAAAAGCTTTATCCGAAGACCCTTTATCAAAACCCACTTTCTGATGAGCACTTTGGGTGCCGTCATTGCCATGTCAGGAATGGCATTGGTAATTTATGAAATGCAAAAGCGATTTCCCGAATTGCAAATTTTTGACAACCCTTTGGAACCGGCGCTGGTTTTTATCGGAGTCTCTCTTTTGGGTTTGGGGATCACAATTATAAGTACTTTCTTTGCCACACAACGTTATTTGAACCTAAAGTCCGACGCTGTAAACTAAAATCTTAAGATGAGTGATCAAAGCCCAAAAAAGGAATTCTTGTTCAGCAAAAGAAACTATCGATTTTTGCTCTTCTCACTGGCTTTAATTGCCTTGGGTTTTATAATAATGACAGGCGGAGGAAGTGAAGACCCCAATGTTTTCAATCCCGAAATTTTTAATTTCCGCAGAATCAGGTTGGCTCCCACCATCGTACTGATGGGTTTTGGCCTTGCAATTTACGCCATCTTGTTGCCTCCAAAAAAACATAAATGAGTACGCTAGAAACGCTGATTCTTGGGATCGTTCAGGGTCTAACAGAGTTTTTGCCTGTTTCCTCCAGCGGTCATTTGGAATTGGTAAAAACCATTTTTGGCAGTGATTACGAGCAACAGCAGGGCTTGTTGGTCACCATTACGCTACACGCTGCAACAGCCTTCAGTACCCTTTTTGTCTTTAGAAAAGACATAGCATTGATCCTTTCCGATTTATTATACTTCAAAAAGGGCGAGAGTTTGAATTTCAGTATAAAAATTATCCTTTCCATGATCCCGGCAGTGATCATCGGTCTTTTTTTCGAAAATTTTATAACCTCTCTTTTTAATGGCAAAATCGCCCTGGTAGGTGTTATGTTGATGATTACGGCCATGCTTTTGTTTTTGGCAGATCGGGTTCATGAGAACAACAAAAAATTGAATTATAACAACGCCTTTGCCATAGGGGTCATACAAGCTATTGCCATACTCCCAGGTATTTCCAGAAGTGGCGCCACAATCGCACTGGCTGTTTTGCTGAAGATTGACCGAGACAAGGCTGCCCGATTTTCTTTCCTCATGGTCATTCCCTTGATTTTGGGAAGTATGGCCAAAAGCATTCTGGACGGGGACTTAAGTCAAGAAAGCACGGCTTTGCTTCCTTTGTTGGTCGGTTTTTTAAGTGCTTTTATTACCGGGGTTTTTGCCTGTCGATGGATGATTGCCTTGGTAAAAAAAAGCCAACTCAAATACTTCAGTTTCTACTGTATAGCATTGGGGATACTTACCATCCTTTTTAGTTTTTGAGATGAATTTATCACTTGAATCCATTTTGGAGGGTCAGCTATTGTTGTTGGATAAACCACTCGAATGGACTTCTTTTCAAGTGGTCAACAAATTGAGGTGGGCCTTAAAAAAGAAATACAAGCTCAAAAAACTCAAGGTAGGTCATGCGGGAACCCTCGATCCTTTGGCCACAGGACTCCTGCTGATTAGTACCGGAAAAATGACCAAAAAAATCAGTGAAATACAAGCCCTAGAAAAAGCCTATACCGGAACCATTACCCTAGGGGCAAGCACCCCATCCTATGATCTGGAAACTGCCATAGATAAAAATTTTCCCGTCGATCACATCACAAAGCAGCAAATCAATACGGTCAAAAAAAACTTTGAAGGGGAAATTGACCAATACCCTCCCATTTACTCTGCCATCAAAAAAGACGGCAAGCGGCTTTATGATTACGCCAGAAGTGGAGAAAACACAAAAATTGAAGCCCGAAAAGTCACCCTTTACGCATTTGATTTCATCCAAATCGATCTACCCCAGCTCCGTTTTCACGTCAGGTGTTCAAAAGGAACTTATATCCGCTCATTGGCCCACGATTTTGGCAAATCCCTCCAATCGGGAGCGCATTTGAGTCAATTGAGAAGAATTGCTATAGGAGACTATAGGGTCAAAGATGCCCTTTCACCCGATCAAATTATAAAGCAACTGGACGAGATATAATCCAGGGATGAACTTTTAGTCCTTGATTTTTAATAATTTTGTATTAAATCATTTGATTATGGAACTTACCTCAAATGAGGTAGCGGTAAGGTTGGCCCAAAAGGGTTATTTGGATTTGGATATCCCAAAAGGGATCGATTTAATTTCAGAAATCAAACGGCTCAAAAAAGAAAAAAAGGCAGTTTTGCTGGCACATTACTATCAAAATGCCGAAATTCAAGAGTTGGCTGACTATCTGGGTGACAGTCTGTACTTGGCTCAAACTGCAGAAAAGGTAGCAGCCGAAATTATTGTTTTTGCTGGCGTCCATTTTATGGCCGAAACAGCTAAAATTATCAACCCTGCCAAAAAAGTCATCCTCCCTGATCTGAATGCCGGTTGCTCCCTTGCCGATTCCTGTCCCCCCGAGGATTTTAAAAAATTAATTGACCAATATCCTGGTGCAAGTGTAGTAACTTATATCAATTGCTCCGCAGAAATCAAAGCATTCAGCACCATAGTATGTACTTCAAGCAATGCCGTAAGGGTAATAGGTTCCATACCTGAAGGAGAAACTATCATTTTCGCTCCCGACAAAAACTTGGGGCGCTATCTGATCAAAGAAACCGGAAGGGACATGATTTTATGGGACGGATCTTGTATAGTTCACGAGGCCTTTTCGTTTGAAAGAATTGTAACCCTCGCCAAGGAAAACCCTACCGCCAAATTCATCGCCCATCCTGAAAGTAAATCTCAAGTACTAGACATTGCGCACTATATTGGCAGTACTTCGGGCTTGTTAAATTATGTAGAGAGAGATCCGGCACAAAACTTTATTGTGGCTACCGAAGCCGGTATCATTCATGAAATGAAAAAACGGTGTCCTGAAAAAATTTTTATTCCTGCACCCGTTGAGGATGAAACATGTGCTTGTAGCGAATGTGCCTTTATGAAACTCAATACACTAGAAAAGTTATTTCTGTGTTTAAAAAACGAACAGCCCGAAATAAAACTTTCTAAAAGCATTATCAAAAAAGCCAAACTTCCTATTACCAGAATGCTAAATCTAGACTAAAATTATGGATACCAACATACTCGTTATAGGAAGTGGTATTTCTGGATTGACCTATGCCATCAAAATCTCAGAACAAGATCCGAGCCTCGAGATCGTTATTATTTCAAAAAATAGCCTGCTTGAAAGCAATACGAGATATGCCCAAGGAGGTATCGCTGTGGTCTCAAACTTTAAAAAAGATTCTTTTGACAAACACGTGGTAGACACACTAATCGCTGGTGCAGGAGAATGCGATAAGGAGGTAGTTGAATTTGTAGTAAAAGAGGGTCATGAACGTCTCCAAGAATTGATCGAATGGGGAATCTACTTCGATAAACAGAAAAATGGATTACACCTCACCAAAGAAGGGGGGCACTCAGAAAAAAGAATTGTACACCATAAGGACAAAACTGGGCTTGAAATTCAACAATCCTTGATCCGAAAAATCAAAACATTTCCCAATATTTCTCTTTTGGAAAACCACACCCTTGTAGATTTGATTACAGACCACCACAGTGGAAGCGATTATAAAAGGTGTTTTGGGGCCTATGTCATTTCGAATTTGGAACAACAGATTATTAAAATTTCTGCGCAAATCACTGTCTTAAGCACTGGAGGCGGAGGCCAGCTTTTCTCTCATACCACCAATCCCGAAAACTCCACCGGAGATGGATTGGGGGCAGCCTACAGGGCCAAGGTCTATATAGAAGGACTACCTTTTGTTCAGTTTCACCCCACTGCTCTTTATCCTAAAATTAACGGAAATACTTTTTTAATTTCAGAGGCCGTTCGGGGAGAAGGAGCCATTTTAAAAAGTGTTTCAGGTAAAAGGTTCATGACAGAATATCACCCAAAAGCAGAACTTGCTCCAAGGGACATTGTAGCCCGATCCATTACGGAAGTGATCAATGAAACCTGTGATGAATATGTTCTTTTAGATTGCCATGCTATCAGCGAAAAAGAATTTGAAAATCAATTCCCCACCATTAAAGAAAATTGTCAAAAAGTTGGAATCAACCCCCCAAAAGATTCCATTCCAGTAATACCTGCCGCACACTATTTTTGTGGCGGCATCAGTGTCAATCACTTTGGAGAAACAAAACTCAAAAGTTTATACTCGATAGGAGAATGCAGTTTTACAGGCCTGCATGGTGCCAATCGTTTAGCCTCCAATTCACTTCTGGAATCTCTCGTCTTTTCACATCGGGCGGCACTGAATTCCCTAGCTCAAATGAAGGGAGATCTTCCCCCGAGAGATTTCTACCACCAGCTTCCGGAATGGAAAGAAGAGCATTATATCTCCAATGAAAAAATCAGTGCCATTGGCCAGATGAAAAAACAATTACAAAATTTAATGACCGTTAAAGTTGGTGTTTTCAAAACATCATTAGGACTAACAGAGGCCGAAATGGAGTTAAAAAATATTTTCATGGAAACACAAGATATTTACCGACAAAACAAATTGACATTGGGAATTTGTGAATTGAGAAATATGGTAAGTGTTGCCTATTTGATGATCAAACAGTCTCAAGACTTAAAAGAGAATAAAGGAGTTTTTTACAATCAAGACTACGTTGAATAATTTTTACAACACCTATAAATACGTTATTGATCGCTTTATAGATCAAGCCCTTGAAGAAGACATTAAAGGGGGCGACCACAGCAGTAATGCCTGTTTTAATGACAAATTAGAAAGAGAAGCTGTTTTAAAAGTCAAAGGTGATTGTGTGATTGCAGGCATAACACTGGCCCAAAAAATTTTTCATCGATACGATCCTTCATTGAGGATAACACCTCTGGCCAAAGACGGTGAAAAGCTGAAACTGGGAGCAGTGGCTTTCAAAGTCAAGGGAAAAGCAAAGTCACTTTTGGCCACAGAGAGGTTGGTTCTAAACTGCATGCAAAGAATGAGTGGAATCGCAACACTATCACATCAACTCACTCAAAAAACAAAGCACACCAAGTGTAAAATTCTCGACACGCGTAAGACTACGCCAGGCTTTCGTTATCCCGAAAAATGGGCTGTCTCCATCGGTGGCGGATACAACCACCGGATGGGCTTGTTTGATGCAATCATGATTAAAGACAACCACATTGATTTTTGTGGCGGCATATCCCAAGCCCTAAAGAAAACAAAAGCTTATTTAGCACAAAACACTCTAGAAATACCGGTCATAGTAGAGGTGAGAAATAGTCTTGAGGTTGATGAGGTAATG
>CAJWLL010000016.1 GCA_913043275.1 uncultured Flavobacteriaceae bacterium
TGGGAATACCAAAGCGCTGTGAAGTCCCGACTACTATATCTACATCATAGGTTCCCGGAGACTCTAAAAGCGTTAAACTCAGTAAATCAGAAGCGACGATAGTTTTAAGTCCAAAAGTTTTTGCTTTATTGACCATGGCTGGTAAATTTATTATATTACCGTTTTTTCCAGGATATTGAAAAAAGGCCCCAAAAAATGAGGAGTTGAAATCTGTGTTTTCAGCTTTTCCCAAAACCAATTCAATCCCCAAGGGGATTGCTCTTGTTTTTAATACCGCCAAGGTTTGTGGGAGAATGTCTTGTGATACAAATAGCTTATGGGCTTCTGATTTTTTTTGTTCCTCTGATCTCACGGAATAGGCCAGGGTCATCGCTTCTGCTCCAGCTGTTGCTTCATCCAAAAGAGATGCATTGGCCAACTCCATTCCTGTAAGGTCGCAAATCATACTTTGAAAATTAAAAAGGGCCTCCAATCTCCCTTGGGAAATTTCCGCCTGATAGGGTGTATAGGCAGTATACCAACCCGGGTTTTCAAGAATATTCCGCTGAATAACTGCTGGGGTAATGCTTGGGTGATAGCCCATACCAATATAGGTTTCGAACAATTCATTTTCTTCAGAAAGTGCTCTCAATTCGTTCAAAAAACGAAATTCACTGATTCCTTCACGTAAGTTAATGGGTTGCTTTAACCTGATATCCTCTGGGATAGTTTGCGACAGCAATTCCTCAATTGAATTGACTTCCAATGTCGTTAGCATTTTTGAAATTTCCTCTTCCCTGGGGCCTATGTGGCGCAAAGTAAATTTATCTGGCTGCATATGTTGAGTAGTTTAAACAAAATTAGCTTTTTGATGTTCTCCTTTTCACCCTCTTCTGTTCATTTCTCAATTATTTTTGAACAAAAATTCTACTTATTAACAGTTTACAAATACTTTTGTCCGGTGTTATATATAAGTAAGCTTTTTGAAAACTACGTTAAATTTAACTTTCATGTGGGTTTGGCGGTTTTTGCCTTTGCTAAGATCACCGCATTGGATTTTGATCTTTACCTTAATTTCTTAGATCAAGTAATATTTTTTGTAGCACCTTTTTTGGCCTATAATTTTATAAAGTTTTACCTCTTTTTTTTGGATGGAATTACCCTCAAAGTCAATGCGATTCGATTTTTATTAGGATTTACTGTGTTCAGTGTTTTTCTCTTTCAAGGAGGAGTATTTTACTTGTCTCTTTTTTCTCGGACAATCCTTTTTTTAACTATTTTGTTAGTTTTGCTATACTGTTTCCCATTGCCAGGATTTAAGTTAAATTTTAGGGGGTTTAAGGGACTCAAAATACATTTGGTGGCACTGAGCTGGGTACTGATTACTGTTTTTTTACCACTTTCCATGGCAGAAAAAAATATGACTGAATTTTCGTTGATTTATGGTTTACAGCGTTATCTTTTTGTCTTGGTAGCTACCCTTCCGTTTGAAATTAGAGATTTGAAATTAGATGATCCCAATTTGTCCACCTGGCCTCAAAAATGGGGGATTAAAAAAACCCGATTGATAGGTGGGCTTTTGTTATCGCTTTTTGTTTTTTTGGAAATATACTACTCTGCTTCTTCAAATATTTTATTGGTTTTGTCCACTGCCTTCCTATTGATGGCGTTTGTTTTAAAAGCTAAAGTGGAACAATCGAAATATTTTAGCAGCTTTTGGGTGGAGGGAATTCCAATTTTATGGCTAATTTTAAAATATCTAACGATTTAATATGAGAGTGTTTTTATTTATTTTACTTTGGGTCTTCCAGCCTCCGAAGGTAGAGGTATTGGAAAAACTGCAATATCAAGCATTGGTAGACGGTGGATATATGATTATTGATGTCAGAACTCCTGAAGAATATGAGCAGGGTCATATCGAAGGGTCGCAAAATATCAATGTCAAATCAGAAGCTTTTGTGACCGAAATCGAAAAACTTTCAAAATCAGATACTCTTTTGGTTTATTGCCGCTCTGGAAAGAGAAGCCTTTATGCTGCTCAAGTTATGGTTTCCTTTGGCTTTCAAAAAATCTATGATCTTGAAGGTGGTTTTTTAAATTGGGAGTCAGAATAGGAGTATTCATATCCATCAGATTGATAGATTTGTCAGGTACTTAAAATCTCAATGGGGATACATTGAACTTTAATTTCATTCAATGATTTGAGAAATTAAACAAAAAAGTGCAAGTATGACTTGCGAATTCAATTTTTGGTCACAAGTTCAACCTAGTTCTTTCTAGTTTCCAAAAGATTGAAGTCGAGAACATAAAGATCGCTTGGTTCACCACTTTTTGAAGGATCTTTCTGCATGTAGATTGAAAGTATTCCTTCCTCCCTCCAGCGACTTAGGTCGGGCAATGGTTCTCCATCCCAAGAGCCATCTTCCTTGTGAATCACCTTCCAATCCTGAAACTGATTCTTTGCGGTAGCACTTAAGAGTACAATCTTCGTCTGGTTGTTGAATATCACAATTAAGTCATTATTAGGGGTTGAAAGGATTTTTGCCCGATTACGTTCACTATCTGCACCCATGCCTATTGGATAGTAGATTTCGTTTTGATGCCACGTTCCTTTATTATCGCGCCAATAGTGATAATATGCGCTTTTGCTTTCGTCTCTTTTCCCCAGTGGTAGAAGTTCTTCTCCATCACGAAGTCGAGAAATGACGATGTGTGGTCTATCTAATCCATCCACATATTGTCCCATCATTACCTCCTGACCTTGATTAGGAGTCACGTCCCATACCTTAATACCTGGCGAATCGGTGCTGATTGGTTTATCCGGTCCGGCTATCTTTTGACCGGCACTGTTATGCCATTGCACACCATTATCATCACTATAGGCATAGTTTACATTGCGAAATACGCTCCCCATATTTTCACGCCAACACCAGGAAATGTGCAAGCGCCCAGAAGGCCCATAATGAGCGCCGTTCAGATAGGCAAAACGAGACTTGCTTGTTTTCCCACCGAAGCTATAGAGTCCTTCTGGACTGGTTAAATTCCAACTGTCACTCCAGCCCTTATTGCCTGGGTCGTAAACGGAGAGTCGAACCTGACCATTAACGGGAGTACCAAAACGGTTGATAAATAGGAGATTACCTTTAGGAGTCTGAACGAATATAGGATAGGTTAGACGTGTGATAGGTATGCCCTTTTTCAGCCAATCTCGGGTTTCAGAGAATAGGTCTTTGCTCCACTTTATTGTGTCTGGATTATTGGCCACACCAGGTTGTGATACACGGTAGTTAAGTGTATCGTTATGATGGTCGTAGGAAAGATGTATGGTCCCATCTTTTTGACATATTCCAAGAACAGTTACGTTATGGTTATCATTCCCTTTAAAAATATAGTCGTCAAAGTGAATCACTTGCCATTTCCCATCGGGCAGTTTACGTCTTGCAATACTCAACCTCCGCTTCTGGTCATAATAGGTCGTATATTGCCAGTCTTTATAGGAGTCAATCGGCATTTGTTGATAGCTTTTGCCGTTGATAAATGTTCCCCATTTGCCTTCAATAGTGTGGGCAACATCTACTCTGCTCTTGCTAACTTTAATCACTTTCAATTCGCTTTCATTTTTTTGAAAACTACACGCAGCTAAACCAATAATTATTATAATAATGTTCGTCAGTTGGATAATTTTTTTCATTTTCCTAATTCTAAAAATTTAAAGCGGAAATAGTATGGTAAGAGTGAATAATTGGCCTTTAAATTTTCTCTTTCAAACTTTTATACTGAAAGTGATGTTTTTTTTTGATTTTTCTTTGTTTACTCGCTTTAAGATAAACAATTAATATCGCTTTTACTTGTATTTAATTTACATTTTTAGTTCACAAAATTGGTGGTGTTCCATGTTAAGTTCAAAAGAAAGACTTAAGCCACTAATTGACCAAACCTGCCCTTTTAAGCAAAGCCTCGGGATCGGGAGCTTTTCCTCTAAACCTTTTATACAATGTCATGGGATGTTCGGTACCCCCTTTGGAAAGGATATTTTCCTCAAAAGACTTTGAAGTTTCGGCATCAAAAATGCCTTTTTTCAAAAACAATTCAAACGCATCGGCATCCAGTACCTCTGCCCATTTGTAGCTGTAATATCCAGCCGAGTAGCCCCCTTGGAAGATGTGCGAAAAGGCAGTACTGATAGAATTTTCTGGATAGTCACCAAAAAACTGTACTCGATCTAAAATGACACTTTCGTGGGATTTTATGTTTTGGATGGCAGCGGTCTCTGAACCGTGATAGGATAGGTCCAAAAAGCTAAAGCCCAACTGCCTTAGGGTTAGTAATCCTTGTTGAAAATGCGCCGCTTTTTTGATTTTATCTATGTATTCCATGGGAATCACTTCATTCGTTTGGTAATGTCGGGCAAAAAGCTCCAGGGCTTCTTTTTCATAACACCAATTTTCCATTATCTGGCTAGGCAGTTCTACAAAATCCCAATAGACATTGGTGCCGCTTAATCCACTATAGGTTGTATTAGCTAACATGCCGTGGAGAGCATGCCCAAACTCGTGAAAGAGTGTGGTTACCTCCTGAAAAGTGAGGAGAGATGGGGTGCTGGTGGTGGATTTTGAAAAGTTACAGACTATTGAAATATGAGGCCTTTGGCCCTTTTTCTGACCTCGGTAGGAGGTCATCCACGCGCCATTTCGCTTTCCGGTTCGGGGAAAAAAATCGGTATAGAGCAGGGCATGAAAGTCCCCTTCTCGGTTGAATACTTCATAGACTTCCACCTCGGGATGATAACCTTCCAAGGCCTCGTTTTTTTCAAAGTGCAAGCCGTATAACCTTCCGGCGATATCAAATACACCGGCTTGTACCTTTTCCAATGGAAAATAGGGTTTAAGCTGCTGTTCTTTCAGCTCCAGTTGTGCTTGTTTGAGTTTTTCCGACACATAGGCCGAATCCCATTTTTCAAGGGTGTTGAGACCTAAATTTTGTTCTGCAAAATCCTCCATTGCTTTCCACTCTAATTCGGCAGCAGGATGCGCCTTTTGGAATAAATCCTCCAAAAAGTTTTTGACATTTTCCTCCGAACTGGCCATACGTTCTTCCAATACATAGGCAGCGTGGGAATCGTAACCCAGTAATTCAGCTCTTTTTTTTCGGAGCTCGACCAACCTCAGTATGATGGCGGTGTTGTTGTTGTCATTGTCCTGAAAACCGCGACGCCCAAAAGCCAAGCTCATTTCTTTTCGCAATTCTCGGTTCTTGGCATAGGTCATAAAGGGTACAAAAATGGGATAATCCAAGGAAAATACCCAGCCCTCTTTTTCTTTGGATTGGGCTGTTTCCGCAGCCATTTCTTTGACTTGGTCAGGCAATCCTTCTATATCTTTCTCTTGGGTGATATGAAGTTCAAAAGCATTGGTGTCGGCCAAAACATTTTCACCAAAAGTGAGGCTCAGCTGTGCCTTTTCGGTATCGATTTCCCGCAACAGCTCTTTTTCATCATCGTTGAGCAATGCACCGTTTCTGGAAAAACCCTTGTATTCTTTTTCCAAAAGGGTTTGTTTTTCGGCCGAAAGATTTTCCAGGTCTTGATTTTGGTAGATCATTTTGATGCGTTCAAATAAAGCTTGGTTGAGCCTGACATCGTTTTGGAACTGAGTCAGCAAAGGCGATGCCTGTTGGGTAGTTGCTTGAATGGCATGGGAAGTTTCGGCACTATTGAGGTTGAATAAAATGGCACTGTTACGCTCCAGTAGTTCCCCCGTATCTTGTAGGGCTTCGATTGTATTTTCAAAAGTCGGTGCATCGGTTTGACGGACGACCTTATCAATTGCCTTCAATGCATTTTTGATGTTTTCTTTGAGGGCAGGAATAAAATGTTCCGGTTGGATTGTACTGAATGGAATGGACTGATAAGGGGTATTAAATACCTCTAATAATGGATTATCCAATAGCTTAAGGATTAAGTTTTTTACTGCTTTTGCTGACTTTGGTTTTCAGCCCTTCTTTGTATTGGGTTACTTTTTCTAGTATTGAGGGATCTGAGGTTCCAACAATTTGTGCGGCCAATATACCGGCATTTTTGCTACCATTTAGCGCTACGGTAGCTACAGGTACACCTCCGGGCATTTGTAGGATGGATAAAACAGAATCCCAACCATCAATAGAGTTGATCGATTTAATAGGTACACCAATGACGGGAAGTGGAGAGACTGAAGCGATCATCCCTGGCAGATGGGCTGCTCCTCCAGCTCCGGCAATGATTGCTTTTAGACCTCTTTGGTGTGCTTTATTACCATAGTCCATCATTTTATCAGGGGTACGGTGAGCAGAGACGATGTCTACTTCTGTTTCGATATCAAATTCTTTAAGGATATCTATTGCTTCCTGCATGACCGGTAAATCCGATTCGCTACCCATGATGATTCCAACTTTAGCCATAATATTTACTGATTACTGATAAGGTTTCTTTTACTTGTGCCGCAATTTTTCTAGCGGTTTCGATTTTGGGGTGTATGATGGTAACATGTCCCATTTTCCGAAAAGGACGTGTTTCTTTTTTACCGTAAATATGAGGAATAACCCCCTCAATGGCTAATACCTGATCGATATTTTTATAAACCACCGGCCCGCTATGGCCTTCTTTGCCCACAAGATTGACCATTACTGCTGAGGTCTTGCTGGCTGTTTTCCCCAATGGCAAATCCAATACCGCGCGGATGTGTTGTTCAAACTGGCAGGTATAGGAGGCCTCGATACTAAAATGACCGCTGTTGTGGGGGCGGGGTGCAACCTCATTGACCAATAATTCTTCCTCGGTAGTAAGAAAAAGCTCCACCGTCAAAAGACCAATTTGACCATAGGCCTCAGCTGTTTTTAGGGCCACTTCTATTGCTTTTTTGGCCGTTTGTTTCGAGATTCTCGCCGGACTCAAAACATACTCTACTTGGTTGGCTGTGGGGTGAAACTCCGATTCCACTACCGGATAATGAACCATTTCCTCCTGTGAACGACGACACACGATTACGGACAATTCTTTTTCGAATGGCACCAGTTCTTCAATCAGACAGGGCCCGGTATTCAGGCTTTCGAATTCCTTGTTGGAGTGAACAATAGATACTCCATAGCCATCATAACCCATTTCGACCGATTTCCATACAAAAGGAAAAGATAACTCACCTTTGATGATGGCTTCTTTGACTTTATCAAGGGTTTCGAATTCTTCAAAGGAGGCCGTAGGGATATTGTGGCTTTTATAGAACTTTTTTTGCAGGCATTTGTTTTGAATGGTTTTTAGCACATGGGGTTGAGGATAAACCTTTACGCCTTCCTTTTCTAATTTTTCAAGGGCTATTACATTTACTTTTTCAATTTCGATGGTCAGTACATCAACTTTTTTACCAAAATCGTATACGGTCTGAAAATCAGTCAAATCCCCTTTGACAAAATTGTCACAGGCAACCCTTGCCGGGGCATTTTTATTGGGATCCAAAACACTCGTTTTGATGTCCCATTTTCGGGTGGTGTAGAGCAACATTTTACCCAATTGCCCTCCACCAAGTATCCCAAGGGTTTTTGAAGTTGAAAAAAAATCCATCGCGAAGTTTTTACAAAAATACGCATAACTTTTTTGCTTGGAAAAAAACAAGACAATTTGGATATCTTTGCTACAAACAATTTTTAATGATCAATTTAATACTCTTTGGAAAACCCGGAGCGGGAAAAGGAACCCAGGCAGAATTTTTAAAATCCAAATACCAATTGTTTCACATCTCCACGGGAGATCTGTTTAGACACCACATCTCTAACAAAACAGAATTGGGAATATTAGCAAAATCTTATTTGGAAGAAGGAGATTTGGTTCCCGATCAAGTTACAATCGATATGCTTAAGGATGCGGTCGAAAATAACACCGAGGCTAAGGGCTTTATTTTTGACGGTTTCCCCAGAACGACAAAACAAGCCGAGGTTCTAGATGCTTTTTTGATTGAAAAATCCATGCAAATCACTGCTACTCTGGCCCTGGAGGCCGATGATGATATCTTGGTGGAACGCCTGATCAACAGGGGAATAACTAGTGAAAGGAAGGACGATCAGGATGAAGAGAAAATCAGAAACCGATTCGAGGAATACAACAATAAAACAGCGCCGCTAAGATCATTTTATGATGCTCAGGGGAAATTTTACAGTGTGGACGGTATCGGCAGCATTGATGGAATTACCCAAAGATTGACCGCGCTGATCGATGGCTTGCTCTAAGGAATGACCGAAGCAAATTTTGTTGACTACGTAAAACTCAACCTTAAATCAGGAAAAGGAGGGAAAGGTTCTGTGCACTTGCACCGCGAAAAATACATCACCAAAGGCGGGCCTGATGGGGGAGACGGAGGCAGAGGAGGACACATCATCATCCGGGCCAATCCCAACTCATGGACTTTGTACTCCTTTAAATTTACAAGGCATTTTTTTGCAGGACACGGAGGAGACGGTAGTAAAAACAGAAGCAGTGGTGCTCAAGGAAAAGACGTTTATATCGATGTTCCCTTGGGAACAGTTGTTAAAAATTCGGAAACCGATGCTGTGCTTTTTGAGATCGTTGAGCACGAACAAGAATTCATTTTGTTGGAAGGTGGAAAAGGAGGATTGGGCAATTGGAATTTTAAATCTTCGACAAATCAAACCCCAAGATATGCTCAACCGGGAATCCCTGGAAAAGAATTACAGATTACCTTGGAACTTAAAGTGCTGGCCGATGTCGGCTTGGTAGGCTTCCCCAATGCAGGGAAGTCGACCTTATTAGCGGCCTTGTCCGCGGCCAAACCCAAAATTGCCGATTATGAGTTTACCACTCTGAGACCCAATTTGGGCATTGTTCCTTATCGTGACTTTCAATCTTTTGTGATGGCAGACATCCCTGGAATCATTGAAGGGGCTGCAGAGGGCAAAGGATTGGGACACTACTTCCTTCGGCATATTGAACGCAATTCCTTATTGCTTTTTTTGATTCCATCCGATACTCCCGATGTCAAAAAAACTTTTGATATTTTGATGTTTGAATTGAAAACCTACAATCCTGAATTAATCGATAAAGATTATATAGTAGCGCTCTCCAAATGCGACTTGTTGGATGATGAACTCCGGATGGAATATGTCGAGGAAATGAAGAAAAACTTTGGTGAAACACCCCATTGCATTATATCGGCAGTGGATCAATCGGGTTTACTTCCACTCAAAGATTTAATTTGGAAAATACTAAACGCCCCAGATGATTAGAATAAAATGGTCAATTCTTTTTTTCGTTTTTCCTCTGTTAATCCTTTCACAACCAAAAACCCCATTGGTGAGCTATGATTTCGAAAGTGATCCTAAGTACACAGATGAATTAAGATTGCTAAAAAATAAAGCCCATCGGGAATCAACAACCATTATCAAATCCATTGCAGAGTTGTCCTATTATTACAAAGACTGGGATACTGCTATTGATTATTACGAAATACTTTTGCTCGATTCGCCTCAGGCTGAAAATTATTTTAAACTCGGCATAGCGGCAGCTCGAAAATCACTGGAGGTTTCTCGATTTTTATCCGTTCCCTATATTTTAATAGCCAAAAGGTCTGTACTTCGAGCCCATGAGTTACAACCCAAAAAAGTGATTTTTTTAAATTTATTAATTCAGTTGTATGCAGAAATTCCATCCCTTTTTGGGGGAAGTATTGCAATGGCTGAAACAAAAGCCGATTTATTGAGGGATATCGATCCTGTCGAAGGGAGGATGATGCAGGCCTATGTCTTGGAAGTAAAAAATAATTATGAGGCTTCAAAATCAAAATATGCTGAGGTTTTCCAATACCTAAAAGAAGAAATTCCAGTACCAGAACAATGGGGGAGTGGACTGAGAAGGGATTTGACTTTTGATTTGGGTAGGGCAGCCGCCGAATTTAAAATGGAACAGGAATTAGGTATTGCCTTTTTAGACCATTACATCAAAGATTCTGGATTTAAGGACAATTACCCCTTGGAATGGGCCTATTATTATCGCTCAAAAATTTACCTTTACAATAAAAATTTTAAAAAGGTAAAGGCTTCGATAAAAAAAGCCTTGGAGATTAACCCCGGTTTTGAAGAAGGTTTGGAATTACTAAAAACTGTAAAGCTTGAGTAAATACCATTTTATTGCCATAGGAGGTAGTGCCATGCACAGTTTGGCCATCGCACTAAAAATAAATGGTCATCAAGTTACCGGAAGTGACGATGCTATTTTTGACCCCTCTTTAACCCAATTAAGGGAAGCAGATATATGTCCTGAACAAATGGGTTGGGACCCGGAAAAAATAAATGCAAGTCTCGATGCAGTGATTTTGGGAATGCATGCCAAAAAAGACAATCCGGAACTTTTGGCAGCACAAAAAATGGGGCTGCCGCTTTTTTCCTATCCAGAATTTATTGCCCACTTCGCCCAGAATAAAACAAGGGTAGTAATCGCCGGTAGCCATGGTAAAACTACCATTTCTGCAATGGTTTTACACGTATTAAACTATCATCAAAAATCGGTGGATTACATGATTGGCGCCCAACTGGAGGGCTTTGATAATTCGGTCTTTTTGTCCGAAAAGAATCAATTTATTATTCTCGAAGGAGATGAATACTTGTCTTCCCCTATCGATTTAAGACCCAAATTTCATCATTACAAACCTCAAATTGCATTGATCAGTGGAATTGCATGGGATCATATCAATGTTTTTAATACAGAATCGGATTATAATGATCAATTTGAAATATTCATTGACTCTATCACAGAAGGTGGAGTTTTAGTTTACAATCAAGAGGACGATACATTGTGTAAAATAGTTTCGGAATCTAAAAACGCCATCAGAAAAGAGTCATACAGCACTCTAGACCACAAGGTTTCTTTGGGTGAAACTTCTTTGGAAACGGATGAGGGGCTGATTCCCTTGGGTGTCTTTGGAAGACACAATTTATCCAATATATCTGGGGCTAAATGGCTTTGTCAACTTATTGGTATCGATGAAGACGATTTTTTTCAAGCCATAAGTAGTTTTAAAGGGGCTTCAAAACGTCTTGAACGTCTTATTAGCGGGAAGAGTAGCTGCCTTTTTAAGGATTTTGCTCATTCCCCTAGTAAAGTGAAGGCCACCACCCAAGCTGTTAAAGAACAATTTCCCGATTCTAAGCTTTTTGCATGTTTGGAATTACATACCCATAGTAGCTTGGATCCTTCTTTTCTTGTCCATTACCGCGATAGTCTCGAAAAAGCTGACCTGCCCATCGTTTTTTTTGATCCAGAGGCCCTTAGAATAAAAAACAGAACTCCGATTCATGCCCAAGAAATTTTTGATGCACTGGGTCACCCAAGACTGATTGTTTTCTCTGACCCAAAGCTTTTAAAAGATTTTCTTTTAGTGCAAGATTATGATCATTCTGTTTTGTTGATGATGAGCTCGGGTAATTATGGAGGGTTGGATTGGGAGCAGCTGAAAGCCAAATTATCCCGCTTCTAAAATATTTCTAGATTTTTTTCTTTCACTTAGATTCTAAATTCTATTATCCTATTTCCTGCAAAAAATTAACAGCGATGCCAGTATTTTGGCATTATAATTTTGGATCATCTTATTGTATCTGAAAAGCCTTACTTTAGCTTTAAAGATGAAAAATTGATTTGAATGATACTAGTTTATTCTCACAAAATAACTCCTAGACTAACCTATATTTTCAGGCAAATTTTTATTAGGATTTTAGAACTTCCTGTCGATTTCACTTCTACCATTGAGAAATTCGTTTCTCATTCAGGACCCAAACTGAGCTATACTCATCAACCCCTTGGAAAGGAATTTTTCATAGCCTCTCATGACCTGCTTTACCAGCAAGGTGTTCAGGAAGTACCTATAGAGGTATCAAATTGGTCCGGTCTTCCCGCTTTTTTCAAGCTGGGAAAACAATCTCAATTACCCTACGATGTTTTTTCAGCTTCCTTTTATTTGATCAGTAGATATGAAGAATTTCTCCCACAAGTAAAAAATGAGTTGGGTGCATTTTTGGCATACCAAAGCTTGGCGTCAAAAAATAACTTCTTAGAGATACCTCTTATAGATTTATGGGCAGTGAGATTGAAGGATAAATTACATGAGTTTTTTCCCGGGCTACCTCATGTGTCTTGGAAAAAACCGAAATTCCAACCTATCATTTCGGTTGTTAACCCATATCGTTATCAAAAAAGATCATTATTGCTTAATATAACCGATACCTTTAGTGCGCTATGGCGTCTAGATTTTTTTTCTATTATTGATCAATATCTGGTAATATTGGGCTTGCGAAAAGACCCCAACAATAATTTCAAAGAATTGGAGACACTTTTTAAAAAATTCGGATATCAACCCCTTTATTTTTTTCTTTTTGCCAAAAATAATTTTTATGACAGAGGTGTTTCGATCTACAATTATAGTTTTAGAAAACTAATAAAAAACACTGCCGATTTGAATCAAGTTTCCCTTTTGGCCTCCTATGCTTCGCAACAGGAATCTAAATTTCTAAATCCCGAATGCGATCAACTTAAAAGGTTGATTTTCAAAAAGATTGATTCGGTAAGGTTCAATTACGGCCTTTTATCGGCTTCTTCGGGTTACTACAATCTTTTGGAAAATGAGATTCAAAAGGATTACAGCATGGGCTATAAAGAAGAACTTGGTTATCGTGCCTCCACAGCGGTACCCTTTTATTTTTACGATTTGAACAACGATTTACAAACTTCATTAAAAATTTATCCTGTGGTGGCTGACGAATCGGGCTTTAGGAAGTTTCCCAATCAAATGGCATTTGAAAAATTAAAAGAACTCTATGGAAACTTACCCACCAGTTCTGCTTTTCACGGGGTTTCTTTTTCCAATGCAATACTGAATTCTGAGGACTTCAAAAACAGTTGGTGCAATCAATTCATCAACTATCTTAAATACCATGTCCGATAAAAATCAGATTACTGATGTCTTTTTTGATTTGGATCACACACTTTGGGATTTTGAAAAAAATTCAGCATTGACATTTGAGAAAATTTTTGAAGAACTCAATCTAGACCTCAAACTTAATGATTTTATGGAGGTTTATAAAGGCATCAACCATAAATACTGGAAGCAATACAGGAAAAATAAAATTTCCCAAAAAGAACTTAGGCATAAAAGATTGATCAAAACTTTTCAAGTCATTGATTTTGTATTTGATCCAACCATTATCGATCTAATTTCAGATCAATATATTTTACATCTTTCAACTTTTTCAAACCTATTTCAGGGTGCGGCTTTTCTTTTAGAGGGGCTCAAAACTAAGTATCAACTCCACATTATCACCAATGGTTTTGAAGCTGTTCAACAAAAAAAAATAAGAAACTCAGGCCTTTCTTCATATTTTAAAAATGTCTTTACGGCCGAAAAAGTGGGCTACAAAAAACCCCATCCGATCATTTTTGAACACGCTCTTGATCATGCTAAAACGGCTGCCAAAAATTCTTTGATGATTGGCGATAGTCTTGAGGTAGATGTTTTGGGAGCTATGAATATCGGTATGCAAGCGATACATTTCAACTCCAATAATGAACCCCTTCATGATCATTGTCGGATGGTACAAAACATTTACGAAATAAGAAGCTTGTTATGATTTTTAGACTTTATATTTTCATGACCATCGGGAAAGTTTTAAATTCGCTAGCAAATGGAGTTGCAAAAAGCACAAGAAGTTGTCGAAATTTGGATTAAGGAACACGGTGTCCGTTATTTTGATGAGTTGACCAATATGGCCCAACTGACTGAAGAAGTGGGTGAGGTTGCTCGAATTATTGCCAGAAGATATGGACAGCAAAGTGAAAAAGAGAGTGATAAGGAAAAAGATCTTGGAGAGGAACTTGCCGATGTCATCTTTGTTGTATTGTGTTTGGCCAATCAGACGGGTGTGGATCTGCAACAAGCCTTTAATAAAAAAATGAAAATCAAATCTGAAAGAGATCACGACCGTCATCAAAACAATCCTAGGTTGAAATAATATGCGTCCATGAAGTTAAACATCCAGCACTCCAGTCAAGAGTCATATGGTGAACTTACCATCACTGGTTCTAAGAGTGAATCTAATAGATTACTAGTGCTTCAAGCTTTATATCCCCAAATTGAAATCCTCAACCTTTCCAATTCTGATGATACTCAGATCACTCAAAAAGGATTAAAAAGTAAAAGTAATATCATCAATATCCATCATGCTGGAACTGCCATGCGTTTTTTGACGGCTTATTTTGCGACCAAACCCAATCAAGAAATTGTTTTAACAGGGTCCGAAAGAATGCAAGAACGTCCTATAAAACTCTTGGTGGATGCATTGAAAAGTCTGGGAGCAGATATTACCTACAAAAAGGAGGCTGGTTTCCCACCATTAATCATTAGAGGAAAGGAAATTACAATGAATCGAGTAGCCTTGCCTGCAAATATCAGCAGTCAGTATATTTCTGCTTTGATGCTTATTGCTCCTTCACTAAAGAATGGATTAATGATTGATTTGATAGGGGAAACCACCTCTGTCCCCTACATCAAAATGACACAGAGCATCATGGATCAATTGGGTTTTGATACCACCTTCTATAGAAACCAAATAGTAATCAAGCATACTTCTAAAATTAACACCAAATATTGGAAAGTCGAGTCTGACTGGAGTTCTGCTTCTTATTTTTATTCCATTGTTGCTTTGGCGGTTAGAGGTGAAATAACTTTAAAGAGCTATTTTGAAAAAAGCAAACAAGGAGATGCTGCACTTTCTGAGATTTACAAAAATTTTGGAGTAAAGACCACCTACTCTGATGGAAAAATAACTCTTTCTAAAATAGTCGATTTTACACCTCCAAATTACATAATGATCAATCTAAAAAACACTCCCGATTTAGCTCAAACCATTGCGATCACTTGTCTTGGACTTAATGTTGATTGCAAGCTTACGGGTTTGCATACACTGAAAATAAAAGAAACAGATCGTTTGTCTGCTCTTAAAATTGAAATAGAAAAGCTGGGCTCCAAGGTGAAAATCACCGACAGAAGCCTTGAACTTTTCAGTTCACTAAAGATTAATAAAAATATTTCCATAGACACCTACAATGATCACAGGATGGCAATGGCTTTTGCCCCACTTGGATTAAAAGTACCCATCAATATCAATAACGCAGAGGTGGTATCTAAGTCTTATCCTGATTTTTGGGACCATCTTAGGAAAATTGATTTTGATAAAAATATTATTTAGTTTTTTTATTGCTTTTTACTTGACAACCCCCACCTAGAGAGATTATATTTGCATGGCAAAAAAAATAAAACCATGAAATTATCAGATTTTAGTTTTGACCTTTCCAATAATTTATTAGCTCAAAGGCCTTCTACAGGAAGAGATGAATCCAGGCTGATGGTCCTGAATCGAGTCGATCAGTCTATCAGCCATCATACCTTTAAAGATATAATTGACTTTTTCAATGAAGGAGATGTAATGGTATTGAACAACACTAAAGTTTTTCCTGCCAGACTTTTTGGAAACAAAGAGAAAACGGGAGCCAGAATTGAAGTCTTTTTGTTGAGAGAACTCAATGAGGAACAACGATTGTGGGATGTATTGGTTGATCCTGCAAGAAAAATTAGAATTGGAAATAAACTCTATTTTGGAGACGATGAAAGTTTGGTTGCTGAGGTCATTGACAATACCACCTCAAGAGGTAGAACACTTCGTTTTCTTTTTGATGGATCCTACAGTGAATTCAGAACTAGGCTCAAAGAATTAGGACAAACTCCGCTTCCAAAATACATCAATCGACCCATTGAGAAAGAAGATGAGGAACGTTATCAAACTATTTACGCCAAACATGAAGGCGCTGTTGCTGCCCCTACTGCAGGGCTTCATTTTTCTAAGCATCTAATGAAAAGACTTCAAATCAAAGGGGTTGATTTGGCGGAATTGACCTTACACGTTGGACTGGGAACTTTTAGTCCTGTTGAGGTGGAAGATCTTTCCAAACACAAAATGGACTCTGAAGAGTTAATTATCACACAAGACGCTTCTAATATAGTGAACAATGCATTGAAGGCCAATCGAAAAATCTGTGCTGTGGGAACCACAGTTATGAGAGGTTTGGAATCTTCTGTATCTTCAACAGGCGCCCTCAATCCTTATGAAGGATGGACCCATAAATTTATTTTTCCTCCCTACGATTTCTCAATTGCCAATTGCATGATTACCAATTTTCATACACCAAAATCTACTTTATTAATGATGGTTTCTGCATTTGCCGATGTTAATTTTATTAAAGAAGCTTATAAGCAAGCCATAAAGAAAAAATACAAATTTTATTCTTACGGTGATGCCATGCTAATCATATGAAAGTATTAAAAGTCTAATGAAGAGTATATTTGAACGATAGCGTTAATGAAAACCAAAACAAAAAGGAATATTAGGTCTCTTTCCCTTGAAGATCTTAGGCTTTTTTTTACCGAAAACAAGGATCAAGCTTTTCGTGGAGATCAGGTATACCAATGGTTGTGGAAAAAAGGTATTCACAATTTCAAAGGGATGACAAATCTTTCAAAATCAACCAGGAGTTTGTTGGAAACTAATTTTGTTATTAATCATTTCGATATTTTTCATCAACAAAAAAGCAATGATGGAACCATTAAAAATGTATTAAAACTATACGACAATTTGGTTGTTGAATCTGTTCTTATTCCCACCGAAAATAGAACTACTGCTTGTGTTTCTTCTCAAGTAGGTTGTAGTCTGGATTGTAAATTTTGTGCAACTGCTCAAATCAGAAGAATGCGAAACCTTAATGCTGATGAAATTTTTGATCAGGTGGTTGCCATGGATCAGCAAAGTCGTTTGTATTTTGACCGGCCCCTCTCCAATATAGTTTTTATGGGAATGGGAGAGCCATTGATGAATTACAAAAACATGATCAATGCTATAGATAAAATTACCCAGGGAGCCGGTTTGGGTATGTCTCCCTCAAGAATCACTGTCTCTACCTCTGGAATTCCTAAAATGATCAAGAAAATGGCCGATGACCAAGTAGGTTTTGGTTTGGCCGTTTCACTCCATAGTGCGAGGCAAAATATAAGGGAGAAATTAATGCCTTTTGCAGAAAAATTTCCTCTTAACGACCTTGCTGATGCAATCAAATATTGGTTTGATAAAACAGCAAAAGCTGTCACCTATGAATATGTTGTTTGGAAAGGCATCAATGATGATGACGATGACATTAATTCTTTGGTTGATTTTTGTAAAATTTCACCCTGTAAAGTTAATTTGATAGAATACAATCCTATTGGGAATGACCAATTCATACAAGCTGAAAAAGACAGGATTAAGGCTTACGAAATTGCTTTGCAAGACCATAGAATTACTGTGACTTTGAGGAGATCAAGAGGTAAGGATATTGATGCAGCCTGTGGCCAGTTAGCCAATAAATCAGAACGGACGCAGGTTGTACTTCCTTAATGAATAGTAATATCTTTGTAGTGAAATGAAAGTTGTAGAGCTAATAAAAGAACCCATTTATGATGAAATGGAACTTTTTGAAAAAAAGTTCAAGATTTCCATGTCCTCTGAGGTAGCATTATTAAATAGAATCACCCATTTTATTGTCAAAAGAAAAGGGAAACAAATGCGTCCCATGTTTGTTTTTCTTGTTGCCAAAATGTTAGGGAAGGGCAGAATAAATGAACGATCTTACCGAGGTGCTGCAGTTATTGAATTGATCCATACTGCTACATTGGTCCATGATGATGTAGTGGATGACAGTAATCAGCGGAGGGGATTCTTTTCTATCAATGCTTTATGGAAAAATAAAATTGCTGTGTTGGTGGGTGATTATTTACTTTCAAAGGGTTTATTACTTTCGATAGAAAACGAAGATTTTGATTTGCTAAAAATCATCTCTGTTGCAGTGCGAGAAATGAGTCAAGGAGAGCTTTTGCAGATAGAAAAGGCCAGAAACCTTGACATTACAGAAGAAATTTATTATGAAATCATACGTCAAAAAACTGCAATGCTACTTGCCGCTTGTTGTGCTATGGGAGCCAAGTCTGTTGATGCCAATGATGATCAGGTCGCCAAAATGCATCAGTTTGGAGAGCTTTTGGGGATGGCTTTTCAAATTAAAGACGATTTATTTGATTATTCAGAGCAAAAAATTGGTAAGCCTACAGGGATTGACATTAAAGAGCAAAAGATGACATTGCCCATGATCCATGCCCTCAATGTAATGGGCCGTTCTGATAAAAATTGGTTAATCAATACTGTTAAAAATTACAATAAAGACAAAAAAAGGGTGCGTGAGGCAATCAAAAGGATCAAGGAAGTTGGTGGGCTTGAATTTGCCGAACAAAAAATGGAGTCTTTTCGTGTTCGCGCACTTGAAAAACTTAAAACCTTTCCCAAAAACATTTATCGAGATTCTTTGGAATTAATGGTCAATTATGTCATCGAGCGGAGTATTTAGATCACAAAACTTGAATTTGATTCGTGAGGTTTTGTCCAGTGCCTATATAATTTTATTTTTATAAAAATATTTCCATTCATTTGATCTCAAGAAGTACTATTGACAAAGTATATGAAACCGCTCGATTGGAGGAGGTAATTGGTGAGTATATAACCTTGAAGAAATCGGGAGCAAATTTTAAAGGTTTGAGCCCTTTTACCCATGAGAGAACTCCGAGTTTTATGGTTTCTCCTGCTAAGCAAATATGGAAAGATTTTAGTAGTGGAAAAGGAGGTAATGTTATTGCTTTCATGATGGAGCACGAACATTTTACTTATCCTGAAGCCATCCGCTACTTAGCAAAAAAATACAATATAGAAATAGAGGAAACGGAGGTGACTCCCGACGAAAAGCAAATTAAAGACACCAAGGAAAGCATGTTTTTGGTTGCACAATATGCTGCGGGGGTTTTTGAAAAAAATCTTTGGGAGACTGAGGCGGGAAAATCCATTGGTTTAACCTATTTCAAAGAAAGAGGTTTCAAAGACGAAAGCTTGAAAAAATTTTCTTTGGGTTATTCCCTTGAATCCAATGATGCCCTCAGTAAACAGGCCCAAAAGGAGGGTTATAAATTAGATTTTCTTGAAAAAACAGGCCTAATCATTGTCAATCAGGATCGTCAAGTTGATCGTTTTAGAGGGAGGGTTATTTTTCCAATTCGGAGTATGTCGGGTAGGGTTCAAGGCTTTGGGGCAAGAATATTATCCCAAAATGCTAGAACAGCGAAATACCTCAATTCTCCAGAAAGTGAAATTTATAATAAAAGTAAGGCCCTGTATGGAATCTTCGAGTCTAAACAAAGCATAGCCAAAAATGATCTATGTTATTTGGTTGAGGGATATACAGATGTAATTCAAATGTATCAGTCGGGGATTACTAATGTGGTCTCCTCCTCAGGAACAGCATTGACCATAGATCAAATTCGTATAATCAACCGTTTGACCTCTAACATTGTTGTTTTATTTGATGGAGATTTAGCCGGGCTCAGAGCTTCAATAAGGGGAATAGATTTGATTTTAGAACAAGGGATGAATGTTAGAGTTTGTACTTTTCCTGAGGGTGAAGATCCAGATAGTTTCGCCCAATCCCACACTAAAGAAGAAATTAAGAATTTTCTGGAGGAACAGTCTAAAGATTTTATTCAATTTAAAGCATCATTGCTCTCCGAAGAAGGAAAAAAAGATCCGATTCGTAAATCCGAAACTATTAGGGAGATAGTAGAGACTATTTTTAAGATCCCCGATGCGATCAAGCAAGAGATATATATTCAAAACTGTGCTGAAATCATGCAGATTTCAGAAGATGCATTGTTCAGTGCTTTGGCCCAAATCAATCAAAAAAATAATCAAAAAGGAGCCAAAAGATTTATTCCCAATGAATCTCTTCAATTTGTTAAAAAAACAGCGGATCCTATTTCGAAAGTTGATCGTGTTTTTGAGTTAGAAAGACAGATCATTTCCATTCTTCTGACCTATGGAAATCAAAAGTTTGATTTTGAAGAGCTCATTTCGACCACAAACGAGCAAGGGGAATTGATAGAAGAGACTCAAAAGATTTCGGTTAAAGTATACGAGAAGATTTTTTTAGACCTTCAACAAGACGAAATTGAACTGACTCACGAAACCTTCAAAAAGATTTTCTATAAACTCATAGAATTTTATCAGAGTGATCAGGGCGATTTAAACCTTGAAAAGATTATGCAAACTGATGATTTGATCCAAAATGAAATTATAACTGATCTCGTAATGAAAGAGGAACAATTTCAATTGCACGATTGGAATAAAAGAAATGTTTTTGTCAAAGTCAAAGGGAGTGAGGTTGTTCGACTGGTTATTGAAACAATCTTATCGATTAGGCGATACCTGATTAATCAAAAAATCACTGAGCTTCAAATGGAAACTAAAGAACAGGGTGACAACAAAGAAACACTAAGGGAAATCCAAATGTACCAAGGTCTAAAGAATATAATATCCAATAAACTCCATCGAGTTATTTAAATTAAATTCAAGTTTTTGTCCTGGAGATAGAAGTCAATCATGTTTTTTGTTTATTTAAATCAATAGAGGATAGGGTATTTCACAAACGGGAATAGGATTCATTTTATGTTGGTTTTGCCGATTGAAATTTATGTAAATTTCAATGATTTCCAGTTGATTTTGGTCCAGACCTTTGAGAGATGGATTTAGTTCAAGTTCCCTCATAGCCCACTCTAGCTCACTATAATTTACACCCATTTGGTCTTCGTCGGTTCTGTTATCATTCCATAAACCATCAGTGGGAGCAGCCTTTTGAATGACTTCAATTACTTCAAAATATTGAGCCAGTTCATAAACATGTGATTTTAACAAATCAGCAATGGGGCTAAGGTCGACTCCTCCGTCACCGTGCTTGGTATAAAAACCCACACCAAAGTCCTCAACCTTATTACCTGTTCCTGTTACCAGGTAACGGTTCAATGTTGCAAAATAGTATAGAGTGGTCATTCTAAGTCTAGCTCTTGTATTGGCCAAACTGAGCAATTTTTCCTCCTTCATGGGTGTTCCTGGCAGGCCCTTTACAAATTGATCAAAAACACCGGTTAGGGAGATGTTATGATGTCTCACATTGTCAAACTTCTTCTCTAACCAATCGATGTGGTGTCTGGCTCTAGAGACTTGATGGGTGTCTTGGTGAATCTCCATTTCAAGACACAAGACGGGTGCATTTGTAAGGCTACAAAGTGTGGAGGTAACCGCAGAGTCAATTCCTCCCGAGACCCCAACTACAAAACCATTCATTTTCGAATTTTTAAGATAATCCTTCAACCATTTTACAATGTGGGTGACTACTTTTTCAGGTGTTTTCATTGTTTTAAATAAAGACCGCTTACATTTGTATATCGAAGTTACATTGGAATAAAAATAAATCCAATTAAATGAGATTGATTATTTACAGAATCACCCAAAAAATTTTTATACTGTGCTTTTTTTTGTTCGCCATTGGTTGTAAGAACAATAAATTTAAGGAATCAGAAATTCTTTCGATCCCCTTTGAATTAACCATCGATAGATTTGATAAGAAGTTTCATCTTGCGAAAGCTCATGACATTCCTGAACTGAAAACTAATTATCCTTTTCTTTTTCCTAAGAAGTTTAGTGACAGTGTTTGGATCAAAAGACAAAAAGACAGTTTGCAACTACTTTTGTTGGAAAATATAGAAGAAAAATTTTCTTCTATGGCGCCATTAGAGGACCAACTAGAGTGTCTTTTTAAGCACTTAAAATACTATTTTCCAAAAACCAAAACTCCAAAGGTAATTGGAGTGATCAACAACGTTGATTATCAGAGTAAAGCGATTTATGCTGACTCTCTTTTATTGCTCTCTTTGGACACTTATTTGGGCGCAGATCACTACTTGTATGAAGGAATTCCACAATATGTTCGTCAAGAAATGGATATTAAGTTTATGACCTCTCATGTGGCAAGTAAATTTGCAGCCAACAAAATAGCTCCCACCAAAGACAGGTCTCTTTTGTCACAAATGATTTATTACGGAAAACAAATCTACTTCAAAGAATGGGTGCTGCCAAAGTCTACTGATGCACAAAAAATGGGGTATACTGAAGCACAAATCAAATGGGTTATCAACAATGAAGTTTACATGTGGCAATATTTTGTCCAAAAACAGTTGTTGTATGATACAGACCCTTCACTTAATCAAAGATTTATAGAATCGGCCCCATTTTCAAAATTTTATTTGGAAATAGACAACGAGTCGCCGGGACGAGTGGGGGTTTGGATGGGGTGGCAAATCATTAAATCTTTTATGGAACGTTATCCAGATACAGAGATCAGTGCCCTACTGAATCTTCCTGCTCGAACTCTATTCTCAAAATCTAATTATAAACCAAAAAGATAATGGCCAAAAAAACAAGTCCAATTAGAATAGAAGTAACTGTAGATGAAAATAAAATTCCCGAAAAGATCGTTTGGTCAGCGCCAGATGGAGGGATAGATAAAGAGGTGGTGCAGGCCATGCTTTTGGCCTTATGGGATGGGCAAAATCAAGAAACCCTAAGGATGGATCTGTGGATCAAGGAAATGCCTATCGATCAGATGAAAATGTTTTTTCATCAAACACTATTGACCATGAGTGAAACCTATCTCCGTGCTACTCAAGATGATAAAATGGCGGCAACTATGAAGGATTTTTGTGATTATTTTGCAGAAAAACTAAACCTTAAAAAAGACGGCTAAAACTCATCAATACTTTCGTTGACCTGTTGAATATAATTCAAAAGCGGCTCCCGGCCCATCCTTTTTTCGGAGGAAGTTATAAAATATTTAGGGAGGCTTTCCCAACTCTCTTTAAGTACTTCAAGATAGTCTGAAACTTTAACTTCGACTTCCTTTTTTTTTATTTTATCAGCTTTGGTAAATACGATAGAGAATGGAATAAAATGTTCACCTAACCACCGCAAAAAATTTAGATCGATGGGTTGTGGTTCGTGACGTATATCAATCAATAGAAAAGCCAATACCAATTCCTTTCTTTTGATAAAATAATCTATAATAAATTTTTGGAAGGTTTTTTTTTCAGTTTTAGGGGCTCTGGCATATCCATAGCCAGGTAGATCAACCAAATACCAATTCTTATTGATTAAATAATGATTGATCAATTGAGTTTTTCCAGGTCGTGAAGAAGTTTTGGCCAGTTTTTTTTGGTTGCACAACATATTGATTAGTGAAGATTTACCAACATTAGATCTCCCTATAAAGGCATATTCAGGCATCTTAGTTTTTGGACAGCTTTTAACTTTGGTGTTGCTCACCACGAATTCAGCACGGGCAACATTCATTTTAGGGAATTAAAAGTTGTATTTCTGCATCCAGGAGTACATGATCTCATTGAAACGTTCAGGGTGTTCCATCATGGGTGCGTGTCCGCACTTGTCAATCCAATAAAGATCCGAATTGGGAAGTAGTGAATTGAATTCATCTGCTACATTGGGTGGGGTAACACTGTCCTGAGCTCCCCAGATGATAGCTGTCCTGGTCTTCATATTGGGTAAATCTTTCGCCATGTTATGTCGAATGGCACTTTTGGCAATGGCCAATGTTCTTAACAATTTATTTCGATCATTGACTGATTCAAATACCTCGTCTACTATTTCTTTGGTCGCAACTTTGGGATCGTAAAAAACTTCTTCACTTTTAGCTTTAATATAATCATAATCTCCCCTTTTGGGATAACCGTCTCCCATTGAATTTTCATACAGTCCTGAACTTCCTGTTATGATTAAGCCATTTACAATTTCGGGATGAAACTTGGCAAACAACAATGCAACATGTCCTCCCAAAGAGTTACCCAGAAGAATAACGTCTTTTAATTTTTTGAAGTTTAAAAAACCATCCAAAAATTCAGCGAGAGATTTAACAGTAGAATTGATCAAAGGCAATTCGTAAACCGGTAACTCAGGAACCAATATTTTGTAACCTTTACTGGGGAAATAATTTATTACTCCCATAAAATTACTCAACCCTCCCATCAGGCCATGCAAAATAACCACCGGACTACCCTCACCTATTTCAATATAGCGGTAATTATTCTCAGCAATAATTTGTTTCTCAAGCATCTCTACGAAATAATTTCAAAGATATACAATTCACTTGTATGATTTGTATTTAATTTTTTTTCATACTGTTTTTAGAGTGCTTGGGAGAAAGTGGTATAATTTATTAACAATGTGGTATAAAGTGGTAAAAAGTGGTAAAATTACTTTATATTTGATTGAAATTGAACGAAAAACAGCATGCACCATTTTATCGGTACATACGAGTGTAAGGCCGACGCAAAGGGACGTATCATGCTTCCTGCTGCATTAAGAAAACAACTTTCGAACCATTTGAATAAAAGTTTTGTCATCAAAAGAGCTGTTTTTAACACCTGTTTGGAATTACATCCTCTGGATCAATGGGAGAGCTTGATGGAAAAAGTTAACAAGCTAAATCGATTCAACAAGAAAAACAATGACTTTATTCGGCGTTTTACTGCGGGGGTGAAATTGTTGGAGATTGATGCAACGGGAAGGTTATTGATTCCAAAAGATTTAACAAACCACGCCAAAATTTCCAAAGAGGTAGTCGTTTCATCGGTTGTCAATATTTTGGAGATTTGGGACAAAGGACTCTATGAGATAGCGATTGATGAAGCAACCACAGATTTTGCTGTATTGGCTGAGGAAGTAATGGGGGATCAAAATGAAGATAATTTATCATAAACCTGTCATGCTTGAAGAAGCGATTCAGGGATTGAAAATCGATCCTGACGGGATTTATGTCGACGTAACTTTTGGGGGTGGAGGCCATTCCAGGGCCATACTTCAAAAACTGTCCAATAAAGGAAAACTGCTGGCTTTAGATCAGGATGAGGCCACCCATCAAAATTCCATTTCAGACGATAGATTTCATTTGATCGATGGAAATTTTTCCGATCTCAAAAGACATTTGAAATTTTGCGGCACAACTACTGTGAATGGTATTCTCGCCGACTTTGGCGCCTCCTCTCATCAATTTGATTCAGGATCAAGAGGTTTTTCCACCCGACTAGATGGGCCATTGGACATGAGGATGAATAACAAAAACGAATGGAGTGCCCTTGAGCTAATTAATGAATACAGCGTAGAGGAGCTCCAACAAATTTTTAAGAATTACGGGGAGCTTCGCATCGCCAGAAAATTGTCCGAGCATATTGTAAAAGAAAGAAATAAAAATACAATAGAGACCACCCAAGGACTGGTCAGTTTGTTGACTCCCATTTTACCTAAGCATGTTTTTAACAAAATCATTGCGCAGGTGTTTCAAGCCATCAGAATTGAAGTCAATGACGAGTTAGAGGCTATTAAATCCTTTTTGGAACAGTCTGTTGAAGTGCTACAGATAAAAGGTAGATTGGTATGTATCTCTTACCACTCCCTGGAAGATCGATTGGTTAAAATATTCATAAGAGAGGGCAAGTTTTTGGGTAAAGCAGAATCAGACCTCTATGGAAACAGAAACCTGCCTTTGAAAAAGGTGGGGAATTTGCAGATTCCTTCAGAAGAAGAGATCAAGGAGAACAGTAGGGCGAGAAGTGGTAAACTCAGAATTGCAGAAAGAATATGAAAAAGCTGTTGTCAATATTGAGAATGGAGTTTTTGGTCAATGATTATGCCTTTAAGAATTGGCGTGTGATTCTTTTTTTATCACTTCTATCGCTAATTATGATTGCCAGTGGTCATGCCGCTGATCGAAAGATTTTTCATATCGCCCAATTGAATGATAATTTGAAAATGTTGAAAAGCAAATTTGTAGAACAACGCACCGCCTTGATGAATTTAAAAATGGAAACTAAAATCATGAAGGAGTTACGCCCCTTGGGGATAGGTCCGGCAAAAACGCCTCCCATAAAAATCATTGTAAAACAAGATTGAAAATGAAAAGCAAAATGAAAAACATAATGAATCGTAGCTACTTGGTAGCCTTTGGTTTGATGCTTTTTTCTTTTTTGTTGATCACTAAGCTTATTCATATACAGTTTTCAGAAGGCGACAAATATCGGGAGATAGCTTCAAAACGCACCCTTAAAAAAGATATCCTTCAGCCCAGTAGAGGGAATATTTTTGCGGACGATGGAAGTATTTTGGCAACATCAATGGCCCGTTACGAAGTGCGATGGGATGCCGCTGTTCCCTCTAAAGCAATGTATAAAAAGCATAAAAAAGCATTGGTCAAAGGCTTGTCTGAGATTTTGAACATTTCCAAAAAATTCATTTCGAAAAAACTCGATAAAGCTACAAGAGACCGAAATAGGTATTTGCTTATTGCCAAAGATCTAAATTACTCTCAGCAGAAAAAAATCAAACAACTTCCTCTTTTTGAGCGACCATCATATATGGGAGGTTTGATCATAGAACACAAAATGGTGAGAGTACACCCCTTGGGGAAAATGGCTGAGCGAACCGTAGGTAGAATTATAGTAGAAAAAAAAGGAGGTTTTAAGCGAGTTGGATTAGAGGGTGCATTCAGTCATTATCTTGAAGGTGAAACAGGCCAGAGGCTTAAGCAGAAAATAGCAGGAGGGCAATGGAAACCTATCAATGATGACAATGAAAAAGAGCCTACAGAGGGATTCAATGTTCACACTACCATAAACGTCAATTTTCAAGACATTGCCCACACTGCTCTTTTAGAACAAATGGAAAAGTTCAAAGCAGATCATGGGACTGTAGTCGTAATGGAAACCCAAACTGGTAAGATTAAAGCCATAGCCAATTTAGGTAGAACAAAAGTAGGTACCTATTTCGAAGCGCTCAATTATGCAGTAGGGGAAGCCCATGAACCGGGATCTACCTTTAAGCTGATGGCCATGGTCGCGGCCTTGGAGGATAAAGTTGTTGATGAAAATACGTTGATTTCTACGGGTAGAGGAGAGCTCACCTTTTTTAGAAAGTATAAAGTTCGAGACTCCAAAAGAGGAGGATACGGAACAATTACAGCTGCCAAGGTTTTTGAAGTTTCTTCCAATACTGGGATGGTAAAAATCGTCTACGACAACTACAGTAAAAATCCCAAAAAATTTGTCAATCGATTATACAATATGGGGATCAATAAGCCTTTAGGATTGCCAATATGGGGAGAGGGGATACCCAAAATTCCCCATCCCGATGACAAAGAAGAGTGGGATCTACTTGATTTGCCTTGGATGGCTTACGGCTATGGAGTTTCTATGACACCCCTACAAACACTTACTTTCTATAATGCCATTGCCAACAAAGGGGTGATGGTAAAGCCAAGATTTATTAAAAAAATAGAATCATTCGGTCAAAGTCCTGACCAAACTTTTGGTAAGATTATTTTGAATCCCTCCATTTGTTCTCAGTCCACTATTGATAAAGTGAAAAAGATGATGTTCAATGTCGTAGACAAGAAATGGGGAACTGCAAATAACATTAAAGACAAAGGCCTGACCATTGGTGGAAAAACGGGCACCTGTCAGATTGATTATAATAAGAAAGATAAAGAAGTGCAATACGCATCCACCTTTGTAGGTTATTTCCCGGCCGAAAAACCCAAATATTCCTGCATCGTTGTCATTCACAAGCCTGATAAAAAATTGGGTTATTACGGTTCTACAGTTGCGGCTCCTGTTTTTAAGAAAATTGCCAAAAAAATTCATAATGCCTTACCCAAAACAATCTACATACAGCACGAACAGATTAATCAATTATCCTCGAAGGTTACCAATATAACTACCGCACAAGGAGTCATTCCAAACCTTAAGGGGCTGACCCCAATGGAGGCTTTATCAGTTTTAGAGCCCATGGGGCTGAAAGTGGTCATCAAAGGAAAAGGAAAAGTAAAAAAACAGTCCCTTAAAGCAGGCGCGCGATTTAAAACCAATCAAAAAATCATTTTAGAGTTGTCTTGAAAAAGTTAAAAGAAATATTGTATAAAGTCGCAATTGAGGGAATTTCAGGTTCCACCGACATTGATGTTACCTATATTTCTATCGATTCGAGAACCATAAAATCAGGTAATATGTATGTGGCCATCAAAGGCACCCAAGTGGATGGACATCGGTTTATTGATCAAGCAATAAGTTTAGGTGCCCAATCGATCATCTGTGAGGATCTTCCTGAGACTTTAACACCAGGAGTGATATTCATTCAGGTATGCGATGCCCGTGAAGCACTAGCTTGGGCAGCTTCCAATTTTTACAACAACCCCTCCAATCAATTACAGCTCATCGGTATTACCGGTACTAACGGAAAGACTTCCATAGCCAAATTGTTGTTTGATCTCTTTAATCTCAATCAATCCATTGCCGGACTGATCTCTACTGTTGCTATTCAATATGGCGATCATCAATTTACAGCAACCCATACCACCCCCAATCCACTTACCATCAACAAGCACCTCAGCGACATGCTTACCCAAGGTATTCAATACTGTTTTATGGAGGTTTCTTCACATGGTATTCACCAAAAAAGAATCACCGGTCTGGAATTCAAAGGTGCCATTTTTACCAACCTTACACACGACCATTTGGATTACCACGAAACCTTTAAAGCCTATCGCGACACGAAAAAAATTATTTTTGATGCCTTGCCCAATACGGCTTTTGCATTGGTCAATGCCGACGATAAAAATGCCAAAGTGATGGTACAGAACTGCAAAGCCAAAACCCATTCCTATGCCTTACATCAAAATGCCGATTATTCTGCTAAGGTTTTAGAGAGTCAATTCAAGGGTATGCTTTTAAAAATCAATCAAAACGAGATCTGGACCCAAATGTTGGGTGAATTTAATGCTTATAATATTCTGGCAGTTTTCGCGACCACTCAACTTATTGGTCATGACGAATTGGAAAGCTTGAAATCCATTAGTCAACTAAAGAGTGTCCCCGGGAGATTTCAAACTTTTGAGACCCCGGATAAAATTACGGTTGTCGTAGACTATGCTCATACCCCTGATGCGCTGAAAAATGTATTGATAACCATTAATAAGATAAGAACCCAAAACGAAAGTTTGATCACTGTAGTGGGCTGTGGTGGGAATAGGGATCAAGAAAAAAGACCTATGATGGGAGGGATAGCCGCCGAATTGAGTACCAAGGTGCTATTTACCTCCGACAATCCACGTGACGAAGACCCGGATAGCATCATTAAACAAATGTTTGAGGGGGTAGATCCTGTGGATTTCAAAAAAACCATTAGTATTACCCTTCGAAAAGAGGCCATCAAGGTGGCTTGCCAGTTATCCCAACCCGGAGATGTGGTGCTCATAGCTGGAAAAGGACATGAAAACTACCAGGAGGTTAAAGGTGAAAAGCTCCCTTTTGACGATTATAAAATTGCCCAAGAAATATTTACTAAATAAACTCCTTAGATCATGTTATACTATTTATTCGAATTTTTAGAGCAAAAGTTTCAGTTTCCCGGAGCGACCCTATTTCAATTTTTATCCTTTAGGGCTTCAATGGCCATTATCCTTTCTTCTTCTTTTGCATTGATTTACGGTAGAATCATCATCCGATTTCTTCAAGCCAAACAAATTGGTGAGTCCATAAGAGATTTGGGATTAGAGGGGCAAAAGGAAAAAGCAGGGACGCCAACCATGGGAGGGATTATTATCATCTTGGGAACATTGATTCCTGTTTTACTTTTGGCTCGATTGGATAACATATATATCCAACTTCTCATTGTCACCACACTTTCTATGGGGACCATCGGCTTTGTCGATGATTATGTCAAAACTTTCAAGAAGAACAAAGAGGGGCTTAAAGGGAGATTTAAAGTAGCAGGTCAGTTGGTTTTGGGACTGATGGTTGGATTGGTATTGTATTTCCATCCCAGTGTAACAGTAAAGGAGGAGATCAGATTTCAAGGTGGAGAAAAAAAGACCAGTATTCAGATGGTTTTTACCCCCGAAAAAAAATCTACACTAACAACCATTCCCATGTTTAAGAACAATGCTTTTGACTATTCGAACTTACTCAGCTGGATTTCACCAGACCTCAAAGAATATACCTGGATCATTTTTATTCCAATTGTTGTTTTTATAATAGTTGCCGTTTCAAACGGTGCTAACTTGACCGACGGGATAGACGGTCTGGCGGCTGGTTCCTCTGCGATCATGGTATTGGCATTGGGAATTTTTGCTTGGGTATCAGGAAATTTAATTTTTTCTGACTATCTCAACATTATGTACATTCCCAATGTAGGGGAAGTGGTGATTTTTGTTGCAGCATTCTCGGGTGCCTTGATCGGTTTTTTATGGTATAACACTTATCCAGCTTCTATATTTATGGGAGATACAGGAAGCCTTACTATAGGAGGGGTGATTGCCGTAATTGCCCTTATTGTCAGAAAAGAGCTTTTAATTCCGCTGCTTTGTGGCATTTTCTTGATCGAAAATCTATCGGTAGTCATACAAGTGGGATACTTCAAGTATAGCCGCAAAAGAACTGGAATAGGTAGAAGGATTTTCAAAATGGCCCCATTACATCACCATTACCAAAAATTAGGACTACATGAGAGTAAGATTGTTACCCGATTTTGGATCATAGGAATTCTATTGGCCGTATTGTCGATTGTAACCCTAAAAATAAGATAATGAGCAAAAAGATTGTCATTTTGGGTGCAGGAGAAAGCGGATGCGGAACAGCCATACTGGCTAAAAAACAGGGCTTTCAGGTTTTTGTTTCGGATCAGGGCAGCATATCGCAGTTTGCAAAAAATATATTTGAGACTTTGAAGATTGAATGGGAGGAAGAGACACACACCCTTTCCAAAATGCAGGATGCCCAATACATCATGAAAAGTCCTGGAATTCAGGCCCAGGTCCCCTTGGTACAATCCCTTCAAGCTTCCAATATTCCTATAATTTCTGAGATTGAATTTGCTTCCAAATACACCAAGGCCACCCTTATCGGTATTACAGGAAGCAATGGTAAAACTACCACTGCTATGATGACTTACAAGATACTTGTTGATGCAGGATTTGATGTGGCCCTGGCGGGAAATATAGGAAACAGTTTTGCCAAAAAAGTCGCTGAAAACGAACGTCAATTTTACGTTTTGGAAATCAGCAGTTTTCAACTGGACAATATCGTCGATTTTGCTCCGCACATTGGGGTGATTACCAATATTACCCCCGACCATTTGGACCGGTATGGTGACGATTTTAAAGCCTATCTAAAATCAAAACTGCGAATCAACGAAAATCAAATACAACGAGATTTTTTGCTCTTCAACGGGGAAGATCCTCAATTGAGCAAGGCTGTTCAAAACATCAATACGAAAGCGACATTACACGAATTTGGAACCTTAAATAAAAACATTAACACTACCTGCATAGAAAAAGATAGCATCCTAATCGAAACACAAAAAAACAAGACTATGATTAACACAATGGAATTTCCTTTAAAAGGAAGACACAACCTCCTAAATGCGATGGCCGCTTCAACGGTTGCCCATTTACTTGATGTGAGCAAAGAAACCATTAGGGAAAGTTTGCTCAATTTCAAGGGGGCACCCCACCGACTGGAACCGGTTTTAAAGATTCAAAACATCAGATACATCAACGACTCAAAAGCGACCAATGTTAATGCAGTATATTTTGCTTTGGAGAGCATGAATGCACCCACCGTCTGGATTGTTGGTGGTGTAGATAAAGGCAACGATTATGAAATGCTCTATCCTTTGGTCAGAGAAAAAGTAAAAGCCATCATCTGCTTGGGGGTTGACAATCACAGAATCATCAATGCTTTCCAATCCATTACCGACCTAATGGTTGAGACACAATCCATGAAGGAAGCAGTATTGATTGCAAAAAAAATTGCTGAAAAAAAAGACAATGTTTTGCTCTCACCGGCCTGCGCCAGTTTTGATCTATTTCAAAACTACGAGGACAGGGGAGACCAATTCAAACAAGCGGTTAGAGAATTGTAGAACTACAAAATGAATAATATGAAAAACATCATACTGGGTGACAGGGTACTTTGGGTAGCCTTGGCTTTGCTTTCTATTTTTTCATTTCTTCCTGTTTTCAGTGCTAGCTCTAATTTGACCTATGTAGTGGGTCAAGGAACCCCTTGGAGTCACCTGCTAAAGCATTTTATTGTCTTGCTTTTTGGTTTTGGTTTGATGTATGGCCTTCACAAAATTCCTTACCAGTATTTTAAGGGCATTTCTATACTGGCCCTACCTTTGATTATTTTGTTATTGATTTACACCGCCTCTCAGGGAAATCTCATTGCCGGTTCCAATGCCAACCGATGGATTAGGATACCCATTGTGGGTTTAAGTTTTCAAACTTCAACTTTAGCTTCCATAGTATTATTGGCTTATGTAGCGCATTTTATGTCCAAAAATAATCCCAAGCTTTATAGGTTAAAAACTTCCATTCTACCGCTTTGGCTCCCTGTTTTTCTAGTGATATTACTGATTTTACCTGCTAACTTATCTACTTCGGCGTTGTTGTTCTTTATGGTGCTTATCTTGGTTTTTCTGGGAGGATACCCTATTAAGTACCTTTTGTGGATGTTGTGCATGGGTCTCTTTATGGCCTTGCTTTTTGTTTTGATAGCCAAGGCATATCCTGGCTGGGTTCCCAATAGGATAGATACATGGATCAGCAGAATAGAAAACTTTAACAGTGCTGAAGAAACTAGTGGAAATTATCAAATTGAAAGGGCCAAAACTGCAATAGCAACTGGTGGACTATTGGGACTGGGTGCCGGGAAAAGTGTTATGAAAAACTTTTTGCCCCAGAGTTCGTCGGATTTTATCTATGCCATTATCGTTGAAGAATTTGGATTGGTGGGGGGTACTGCTTTGATCTTATTGTATCTTCTAGTACTGTTCAGAATTGTTGTTATTGCTCATAAATCAGATACGGTATATGGAAAACTTTTGGTGCTGGGAATGGGATTGCCCATTATAATTCAAGCTTTTGTGAACATAGCTGTTGCCTTACAGGTATTTCCCGTAACTGGACAAACACTTCCATTGATCAGTAGTGGTGGGACTGCCGCTTGGATGACCTGTATTGCATTTGGAATGATTCTCAGTGTTAGTTCAGGACAAAAAGTAGAATTCAATAGCCCAGTGGATTCTGAAGACAAAAATGAAAATCCTTTAACAATTCTCAGTGAAACCATATAAAGTCATTATATCGGGGGGGGGGACGGGTGGTCATTTGTACCCTGCGTTGGCAATTGCAGAGGAATTCAAATCCCGTCACAATACTGCTGATATTTTGTTTGTCGGGGCATTGGGAAGAATCGAAATGGTTAAAGTTCCAAAGGCTGGATATAGAATTATAGGCCTTTGGATTGATGGCATTCAAAGGTCTTTATCGCTTAGAAACTTAATGTTCCCGATAAAATTGATTTTGAGTTTGCTTAAATCTATTGCAATTCTTCTGAAGTTCAAGCCTGATGTTGTCGTGGGGACAGGAGGTTTTGCAAGTGGCCCTATCCTTTTTATGGCCAGTTTATTTAATATCCCAACTTTAATACAGGAACAAAATTCATATCCTGGTATTACTAACAAGCTTTTGTCCAAAACCGTAAAAACTATTGCGGTAGCTTACCATGGTTTGGAAAGGTTTTTCCCAAAGGAAAAATTGAATCAAACGGGTAATCCAATCCGGAAATCGATAGCCGAAGACAAGCTTAACTCAGCTGATGCCAAGGCGTTTTTCGATCAAATTTCGAGTAAACTTACTTTGGTTGTTTTAGGCGGAAGCCTGGGATCAAGTAGTATCAATCAATTGATTGCTGCAAATCTGCAAACTTTTGAGAAAAAGGGATTACAATTGATTTGGCAATGCGGTTCACTTTATTATGATCAGTACAAAAATTTTCAAAACGATCGTATAAAAATTATACCATTCGTAGCTGAGATGGATCAACTATACGCAGCGGCAGATATAATCATTTCCAGATCTGGTGCAGCAACACTATCAGAACTTTGTTGTGTTGCGCTTCCAGCGTTATTGGTGCCGTCACCCAATGTTGCCGAAAATCACCAATACCATAATGCAATGGCCTTGGCTAATAAGGCAGCAGCATTGGTGATCACAGAAAAATATTTGGATCAGAATTTTGAAGAGGTCTTAAATCAGTTACTCGATCCAATAAAGCAAGAGGAAATGAGCAAAAATTTAAAAGAATTGGCCCAGCCCAAAGCCACCTCTCAAATTGTAGATCTCATTGAAGCACTTTTATAAATGAATCAAAAAGGGACTAAATATTATTTTTTGGGAATTGGAGGCATTGGGATGTCAGCTTTGGCTAAATACCTTTTAGATTTTGGTAATAGGGTAATGGGCTATGACAAAACCTCCACTTCTATAACCTCCCAATTGATTGATTTAGGAATAAATATTTTGTTTGATGATTCTATTGCTTGTGTGCCTGAGGAATTTCTTCAAGAGGACACTAAAATAGTCTATACTCCTGCAGTTTCCAAAGATCATCCACAACTAAATTTTTTCATTGAACAAGGAAATGAAATTAAAAAGAGAGCTGTGGTATTGGGAGAAATCACCAAAGAAACTATAGTCTTTGCTATCGCAGGTACCCATGGAAAAACTACTACAGCCTCTTTTTTAACTCATTTTTTTTCCCATCTTAATCTTGAGTTTACTGCTTTTTTGGGTGGAATCATGAATGAATATCAAAGCAATCTTGTACAAAAAGGCATGCACTACTCTATAGTAGAGGCAGATGAATACGATCGGTCATTTTTACAACTATTTCCCGATTTTGCTTGTATCACCTCAATGGATGCCGATCATTTGGATATTTTTGGCGATCATGAAAACATGAAGAAAGCCTTTGTTCAATTTTCGAAACGTGTAAAACAAAAAGTGGTGGTTGCTCAGGAGGTTGATCTTGAGGGTCAAAGCTATGGCTTGGAAGATAATGCCCCCTATTACGTTCAATCCATTAAGGTGAAAGAACAAGGATACCTTTTTGATTTGGTTACCCCAACACAAATCTATAAAGATGTTTATCTAAAATCGATGGGCCGACATAATCTGTCAAACGCCATAGGAGCACTGGCTATCTTAGATGTTGGTGGTTTTCCATTGGAAGAAGCCTTACCTGCTTTGGGAACTTTTAAAGGCATTCAGCGAAGAATGGAGGTGTTTTCATTAGAAAACAAAATAGTGATTGACGATTATGCACATCACCCAAAGGAGATCAAGGCAGTCTTGAAAACCATTTCAGAATTTTATCCCAAAAAAAGAAATATGGTAGTATTTCAACCGCATCTTTTTTCACGTACGCAAGATTTTATGGAAGACTTTGTTGATGTACTTAATCAATTTGATGAAATTGTTTTGATGGACATTTATCCTGCTAGAGAAAAACCCATAGAAGGGGTGACTTCGGATGTTTTGTTGGATCTTATTCAGAATAAGAACAAAAGAAAAATATCGAAAGAAGCTTTTAGGTCTAGTATTGTCAATTCCGAAGCAGACTTGATCTTAGTTTTGGGAGCCGGAGATATAGGAAATTATATTCAAAAACTAAAAAAAACAGCTTAAATGCGACTCAAAAATCAGTTCTTTTTTACAACAGTTATAATCTTGATGATATTGATGTCATCTTTTGCTTATTTAAATAATAACAGGTATTTAGTAGAAAAAATAAAGATCAATTTTGAATCCCATGGCGCTCATTTTCTAAGTGATACTCTCGTTGATAAATTGTTAATACTAAACAAAGGAGAACTTCCATGGAAGGCCAAAGATAGTTTAGTTTTGACTATGCTTGAATCTTTATTAGAAAACAATCCTTATGTAGATAAGGCTGAGGTTTTTCATTTTAATCGAGGAATTTTAGGAGTAAAAATTAAAGAAAAAAGTGCGGTTGTAAGGATACAAGGGCCTAATCAATATTATTTGGACAAATTGGGAAATCAGTTTCCAGTTTCCATTAATCATACTCCAAAAGTGCCCATATACCTGGGAATTCTTAAAGATCAACAAAAGGAGGATCTTTTATCATTGATTTATCAAATTGATAAAGATCCATTTTTTCGAACCGAATTGGCTTCCATCCATTATCGTTCAAACTCCTTTTTCATAGGCTTGAGATCCTATGATTTTGAGGTAGAAATAGGTCAGATTCGAAGACTTGTTGAAAAGCTCTACAAGTTGAAAGTTTTTTGTGCCTACCATGAGAATCATTTGACTAAAAAGGAATATACCCTTATTAACCTAAAATTTAAAAATCAAGTAATTGGATCTTAAAACAACAATTATGAAGCATTCAAATATTTCTGTTGGATTAGATATTGGTACGACCAAAATCGTTGCCATGGTTGGGAAAAAAAATGAATTTGGAAAGGTTGAAATTCTTGGGATTGGAAAATCCAAAAGTCTGGGAGTTCACAGGGGTGTAGTTAACAATATTACCCAAACTATTCAATCCATACAGTATGCTGTAGAGGAGGCCAAAGTCCTTTCTGGTAAGGAAATAGATGAGGTTGTTGTGGGTATTGCTGGACAACACATCAGAAGCCTACAGCACAGCGATTATATTACGCGTACCAATTCCCAAGAGGTCATTTCATTAGAAGATGTAGAACGTCTCATTCAACAGGTTTATAAGTTGGTCATGCTGCCGGGTGAAGAGATCATCCATGTACTTCCGCAGGAATATAAGGTTGATGGTCAGGCTGAAATTAAAGAACCAATTGGAATGTATGGAGGTCGTTTAGAAGCCAATTTTCATGTGGTTGTGGGGCAAGTAACTTCTATAAAAAATATTGGTAGATGTGTCAAAAGTGCTGGCTTGTCAATGGGCAACATTACACTTGAACCATTGGCTTCCTCTGAAGCTGTTTTGAGTCAGGAAGAAAAAGAAGCTGGAGTGGCCTTGATCGATATTGGCGGAGGGACAACAGATCTGGCCATTTTTAAAGATGGTATTATTCGCCATACAGCTGTAATTCCTTTTGGAGGAAATGTCATCACTGAAGATATTAAAGAGGGTTGTTCCATCATTGAAAAACAAGCGGAATTGCTAAAAGTTAAATTTGGTTCAGCTTGGCCAGGAGAGAATAGGGATACTGAAATAGTTTCCATTCCTGGACTCAGAGGCAGGGAACCCAAAGAAATTTCTCTAAAAACCCTTTCCAAAATAATCAATGCACGTGTGGTAGAAATCATGGAACAGGTGTTTTTGGAAATCAAAAACTACGGTCATGACGACCAAAAGAAAAAGCTGATCGGCGGCCTTGTATTAACCGGTGGGGGAAGCCAATTGAATCATATAAAACAGTTGGCAGAGTACATCACTGGTATGGATACTCGAATTGGTTACCCAAGTGAACATTTGGCAGGTGATACACAAAAATCAGAGACCAGCCCAATATTTGCCACTGCTGTTGGCCTATTAATGAATGCCTTAGAGCAACAAGAGAAAAATGATTTTGAAAGTATCTCCTCCGAAGAAAGTGAAGTTGTTGAAGATCAAAAAGGGAAGGATCCCATGGATAAGGTTGACCTCAACCCCATGTCCTTTAGCAGAAAGTCAATTTTGGATCGATGGGTGGAGAAGTTTAAAGAATTTTTAGATAACGCTTAAAATATTTTAATGGAACCTGAAATGAGCAACGATTTTAGTTTTGACTTACCCAAAAACAAAAGCAACGTCATTAAGGTCATTGGTGTAGGAGGTGGGGGTAGCAATGCAATCAACTATATGTTTCAACAGGGCATCAATGGTGTTGATTTTGTTGTAACTAATACCGATGCTCAGGCGCTGAATGAGAGTGCTGTACCTGTCAAAATTCAGTTGGGGGCATCTCTGACGGAGGGATTAGGTGCTGGAGCCAATCCCGAAGTGGGAGCTTTGGCCGCCGAAGAAAGTTTTGAAGACATCAAAACCTTATTGAAGACCCAAACTAAAATGGTATTTATCACTGCAGGAATGGGAGGAGGTACTGGAACTGGTGCTGCTCCAATTATTGCTCAAATGGCGAAAGAAATGAACATCCTCACCGTGGGTATTGTTACCATGCCATTTCAGTTCGAAGGAAAGCTGAGATTAGAACAAGCCGAAAGAGGCTTGGAAAACATCAAAAAAACAGTTGATGCGCTAATTGTAATTAACAATAACAAACTTAGGGAAGTATATGGAAATTTAGGCTTTAAATCAGGTTTTTCAAAAGCTGACGAAGTACTTTCTACAGCAGCCCGAGGAATCGCAGAGGTCATTACCCATCATTATCGTCAAAACATAGATTTGAAAGATGCCAAAACAGTCCTAAAAAATAGCGGTACTGCTATCATGGGATCTGGCTCTGCAAGTGGTACAAATCGAGCACATGAAGCCATTATCAATGCATTGGACTCTCCCTTATTGAATGATAACAAAATTACAGGATGCAAAAATGTGTTACTTTTAATAGTTTCCGGAAATGAGGAAATTACAATAGATGAAATTGGTGAAATCAATGATTTTATTCAATCAGAGGCTGGGAACAATGCCAATATCATAATGGGGATTGGAGAAGATAAAAAGTTAGATAGCTCTGTCTCCGTGACTATAATCGCTACAGGTTTTGGCTCTGATCAACAACATCAAATTGTAAATACTGAAGCAAAAAAAATTATCCATTCATTGGAAGAAGATCAGACCTTAGAACACGACCTTATTGGAAGTGAAGTAAACCCGAATTCATTTGAAATATTAAAAGAGGAAACCAAAGAAGAAAATTTATTTTCTATTCCAGTGGTTGCAGAGATCGTAACTGGCCATGATATTGATTCTGATAAGATTAAATATGAAGAGGAAATGAAATTCAGTACGAAAAAAATAGAAAACATGGAGGTGGTCTATGAGTTGCTGGAATTCGATGAGCTTTTAGAGGAGTCGGAAATTGAAACTGAGAATGAATTTATTATTAATGATTTAGACGAAGAAGTATTGGATATTGAAGTTATTGGATCGGAAGAAGTGGAATCAGATGAAGAAAATCAATTTGCATTTGATTTCGGGTTACCCATATCTGATTCTCAAGATGTTTCGTCTGAAAAAATAGTTCATCCACTTACCAAAGAGGATGAGGAGGAAGAAGTTAAAGAAGACACTTCCCTTTCAGAATCTATTGATTTTAAATTCGAAGTGTATGAAAAATTGGAGCAAACTCCGGTTTTGGAAACTGATGACGTGCTGATTTCACCTCACGATGATTCGCCCTTTTACAAGAAGATTAAAGAAACCGCGACCAAAAAAAATGAAGAAAGAAAAGAGCATTTAAAAAAATTTAATCATGCCTTCAAAAACAGCATTAGTAAAATTGACGAGTTTGAAAAGCAACCTGCTTATAAAAGAATGGGACTTGAACTAGAGAAGCCTTCTTCATCAGATTCAAATGAGTCTAGTAGGTTGTCAGTCGATAGCGATAAAAATGATGAGATTCAACTGCGAT
>CAJWLL010000017.1 GCA_913043275.1 uncultured Flavobacteriaceae bacterium
TGCCTGAGTTTTTGGCACCAATTAACGATCTTTTTTTGGAAGAAATAAATATTTTAAAATCTTATTTATATTTTTATTTATCTAATAATATACCAATTGATCTCAGAGAAGATCATTGGATTATCGGAGGGCTTCAGACCTACTTGATGATCAAGTATATTGAGAAATACTATCCCGAGGAGAAGTACCTTGGACGTGCTGGAGGCTTTAAATTCATGAAAGCATATACCTTAGCCGATATCGAGTTCAATGAAAGTTTTTGGATGTATTATGAGTTTATGGAACGTGCTAACCTTCATCAGTCAGATTTATTACCTAAAGATCAGTTGGTGAAATTCAATGAAAAGATTGGCTCTCCCTACCATGCTGGTGTTGGATTGAGATACATAGAGAATTACATTGGGAAAAAATCCATAGAAAAGGTGTTCAGAGAATATTTAAATCAAACTGGGGAGCCAATTAGTATAATTGATTTATTGAATAAACACAGTCCAAAAAATATCGATTGGTTTCAAAATTTTTATCTTAAAGAACGTCTACCCATAGATATTAAAATTAAAAGCATTAAAAGGGAAAAAGATAGTATTGAGGTAAAAATATCTAAATATTCGGACAACAAAATTCCGTTTGTGCTTTCTCAAGTTAAAGACAATAATATACTCGAAAAACGTTGGATTGAGAATATAGGAACTGTCTCTACTGTAACCCTTTACAATCTGAAACCAGATTATATTGCCATTAATCCTGAAATACGTCTGCCTGAGACTGACAAAAATAATAATTGGCGATACGTCAAAAATATTCTGAACTTAAAACCCATTCAATTTAACTTTTTGAGGGATTATGAATCGCCCAAAAGGAATCAAATTTATTACAATCCTGTAGTCAATTATAATTTGTATGATGGATTATCACTTGGTTCTAGATTTTATGACAAGGGACTGTTGACTCAAAAATTTACATTTGAATTGATGCCACAATATTCTTCATTGCAAAAGGATTTGGTTGGCAAAGTAAGGATGACTTATCTTATTAATAAAGTGGGGAAGTCAAATTATGCTACTTCTTTAAATTTTTTTGGGAGCAGTTATCACTATCTTGAAAACTTTAGGTATCAAGTCATTACACCCGGTATAACTTTTTATTTCAGAACTCCTGATTTTAGATCCAATAAGAGCAATGCTCTTGGTTTATATTATTATAGTGTTAAAAGAGAGAGCACACCTAACCCCGTCACCACCCCCAACTATGAACTTTTTTATTTGAGGTATATCAATTCAAATCGTGGAGCATTAAAACATACCAACCTTGAAACCGGCTTTCAGTTTTCAAATAAATTTACGAAAATTGAATTTTCATTTGACTACAGAAGACTACTTCCCAGCGGAAGTCAATTCACAGCAAGATTTTTTGCTGGAAAATTTTTAAAACACAACCAACGGGAAACAAACTATTTTGATTTTAACCTCAACCGACCAAAAGATTATCTCTTCAGATATAATTATTTTGGAAGGTCTGAGGACAAGGGAATTTTTAGTCAACAAATTGTAATGGCCGAGGGTGGTTTCAAATCCATGTTTTTTCCTGCAACAGCAAATGATTATTTGTTGTCAACGAATCTAACAATAGGTATTTGGAAGTGGATTGAAGCCTATACAGATTTGGGAGTAGTCAAAAACTACAAAATGGACTCTCATTTCTTTTATAGTTCTGGGATTCGTTTTAATATCTTACCGGATTATTTAGAAGTGTTTTTTCCACTCCACAGCAGTAATGGTTCCGAATTCAATGATGTGTCTTATGAAACAAAAATACGTTTTATACTTACTTTCAGTCCCAAACAGTTGAAAAGCCTTTTTTCGAGAAGATGGTTCTAGAAATCATTTTTTTTCACAGCTTTTAGATTTGGTATTACTCCAAATCAATTTTTTGTAAATTTACCTTCCAAAATGAAGATTGACAGCCAAGAAATCAATTCTATTCTAAGTTTCGAGGACTACCAAAAACAGATTCTCGAAGATTACAAAGTTATCTTTACCAGTCGCGAAACCAGTATACTTGGTCGCAGAGAAGTACTAAGTGGTAAAGGGACTTTCGGAATTTTTGGTGATGGCAAAGAACTGCCTCAAATTGTTCTAAACCGGTTCTTTGAGCCAGGAGATTTTCGATCAGGATACTACAGAGACCAAACAATTTTGCTTGCTCAAGGTCATCTAAGCCCCGAAAAAATTTTTGCTGCCATATATTCTCATCCTGATATCGAAAAAGAACCCATGTCAGGTGGGAGACAAATGGTAGGTCATTTTTCCAACACTTTGGTTGATGAAAAAGGAATTTGGTTAGATCAGACTCTTACCAAAAACCACGTTTCAGATGTTTCTTCCACTGCAGCACAAATGCCTCGATTAATAGGCCTAGCTCAAGCCTCTAAGATTTATAGAAAATTAAAAATTAAAAATGCTAAGAAGTTTTCCAATAATGGAAATGAAATTGCTTGGGGAACAATTGGAAATGCAAGTACTAGCGAAGGTTTGTTTTTTGAAGCCATCAATACAGCAGGAGTATTACAAATACCAATAGTTATGAGTGTTTGGGATGACGGTTATGGAATTTCTGTAGATAACAAACAACAAACTACCAAGGAAAGTATTTCCAAAGCACTGAGTGGTTTTGCTAGAGAAGATGATATGGGAATTGATATTTTGACTGTTAAAGGCTGGGATTATTCAGCACTTGTTGAGACATATTCCTACGCTTCAAAAATTGCTCGTGAACAACATATCCCTGTTCTAGTTCATGTTACAGAGCTTACTCAGCCCCTTGGACACTCTACTTCTGGTTCTCATGAGAGGTATAAGTCTAAGGAAAGGTTAGAATGGGAGAAGGAATATGACTGTAATCTAAAGATGCGAGAATGGATTCTTTTCAATGGAATATCTGACGAGGAATCACTAAATGAAATAGAAAGTGAAATCAAAAAAATAGTTAAAGAGGCCAAAAAAAAATCTTGGAAAGCCTACCAAAAACCTATTTTAAATCAAAGAGATCGACTCAATGAATTTTTGAAAGAATACTTAATACAAACCAATAACGATGTAGAATTAAAAATCCTTCAAAAAAAATTGAATGACAAAAGAGAAATCTTTTATCACGATGTGATCTCCACAGCAAGGAAAACATTCCCAATACTGATTAAAAAAGAGATCAATAATACCAAGTTTTTTAAAAAGTGGTTAAAAGACATCAAAGACACATTACAAGAAAAATACTCTTCCCATCTTTTTAGTGAAGGGATCAATGGAACTGACCACGTTGAATGTGTCCCAATAAAATACGAATCGGAAGCTCCCATGGTTGATGGAAGAATCATTTTAAGAGACAATTTTGACAAATTGCTCAAAAATGAAAATCGTTTAATTATTTTTGGAGAGGACACTGGGAAAATTGGAGGAGTCAATCAGGGTTTAGAGGGATTACAAGAGAAATACGGTAAATTAAGGATTGCCGACACTGGAATAAGAGAGGCGACAATAGTTGGGCAAGGAATTGGTATGTCGATTCGTGGTTTAAAACCTATTGCAGAAATTCAGTATTTGGATTATATATTATATTGTATACAGATTTTAAGTGATGATTTGGCATCGCTAAGTTATCGAACCAAAGGGAGACAATTGGCACCTCTTATAATCAGAACGAGAGGCCACAGACTTGAGGGTATTTGGCATTCTGGCTCACCCATGGGTAGTCTGATTAATTTGATCAGGGGTATGCAACTTTTAGTCCCACGAAATATGACCCAAGCAGCTGGATTTTACAATACTTTACTTAGAGCCAACCAACCTGCAGTTGTTATAGAGTCACTTAACGGATATCGGATAAAAGAGAAACTGCCTTCAAATCTAGGGAAATTTTGTTTGCCCATTGGTAAAATTGAAGTACTGAAGGAGGGAACTGATATCACCTTAATTTCCTATGGATCAACATTGAGAATTGTTCATGATGTAGCACTAAAGCTGGATGGCTATAACATAAGCTCAGAAGTAATTGATATACAAACGCTAATCCCCTTTGACAAAGAAAAAGAAATAAGACAGAGCATAGCTAAGACCAGCCGTTTGCTGATTGTGGATGAGGATCTGCCAGGAGGTGCATCGGCTTATATTTTACAACAACTGTTAGAAGAACAAACAATTTACCCACTATTGGATTGCCAACCCAGGCTACTCACTGCTAAAGAACATCGTCCTGCATATGGTGAAGATGGCGACTATTTTTCAAAACCCTCTGCGGATGATATATTTGAATGTGTTTATGAAATAATACACGAAAACAATCCCAATAAATTTCCTTTACTTTGATTTTAGGATGCAAATACCTTGACCAGTAGATCTTTTAGTACATGATTCTCCTTTCCTGACTTGACCCCTACTCCTTTGCTTTTTAAATCAGCCTCTAAAACCAATGTGATGGCCATGCTTGCTTGTTTGAGGGTGAATTTTTTACTGGCATGCTCATAGTCTCTAACAAAATAAGGATTAATCCCCAAAGAAGTAGCGGCTATGGATTTATCTCCTAAGCCATGATACAACAAGACCCTTCTGAAAAAGTTATAGAGGCCTGAAATTGTTAACACGATGGGGTGCTTATTTGGATTATCAGCCATATACTTTAAGATTTTAGTGCATTGGTAAAAATCACGCTTCCCTATTGCTTTATAAAGTTCGAAATTGTTGTAATCTTTACTGAAACCTATATGTTGCTCTATAATTTCAGGTGTGATTTTAGAATTTTTATCAAAAACGATTTTTAGTTTCTCAATTTCTTTTTCGATTTTGTTTAAATCTTTACCCAAAGCTTCGGATAAAATTTGGAGTGTCTTGGCATCAATTATAAAATGAGCCGCCTGCAATCGATTGGATATCCATTCAGCTATTTGATTGTCGTACAAGGCTTTTGTTTCAAGGAGTGCACCAAATTTTTTGGCAGCTTTGTAAAGCTTTTTTCTTTTGTCAAAAGGTTTGTATTTGAAACAAAAAACAATAATAGTTTTCGCTTGCGGTTGTTTGAGGAATTCTGCAATCATATCGGTAGATTTTTCTAGATGCTGCGCCTCTCTAACTACTACCAAATGATGTGAAGACAAAAGAGGGAATCTCTTTGCTGTTTCAATGATCTGGAGTGGTTCTACTTCTTTTCCATAAAATAACGAATAATCAAAAGAACGTGATTCTTCGTCGGTCAGTTTTTCTGTGATTTTAGACTCAAAACTGTCTATAAAATAAGGCTCTGTTCCAGACAGTAGATAAAAAGGTTTGTATTCTCCCCGATCAATCGACGACATTAGTTGATAAAATTCCTGCATCCTAAAAAAATATATGCAATTTTGCATTATGGAAAAACTCAATTTTCCCAAGTTCGATTTCTCCTTTAAAAGTAAGGAAAATAAAACCTATATATTTGATCCAATAAGAAAAAAATGGATCGTTTTAACCTCTGAAGAATGGGTGCGTCAGCATTGTATTCAATTCCTTTTGAAAATCAAAAAAGTTCCTTTAGGCTTTATCCAGGTCGAAAAAAAAATATACATTAATAGCACTGTAAAAAGGTATGACTTGGTTGTCTTCAAACCTGACCAATCCATTGAGGTTCTTGTTGAATGCAAAGCAACTAATGTAAGTTTGAAACAAAAAACTTTCGATCAAATTGCTCAATATAACTCTGTACTAAAAAGTGATTATCTTATGCTTACAAATGGTTTAATTCATTTTTTTTGTAAAATGGATTTCAAAAATGGCCAATATTGTTTCTTGCCAGATTTACCTAATCACAATTCCAGCAAATGAGTTCAATTGCTATTGCCATTTTAAACTGGAATGGAGAGAAGTTGCTAAAACGTTTCCTCAAGAATGTAGTTGATAACAGTCCTCTAGCAATAGTATACCTAATTGATAACAATTCTACCGATGACTCTATTCTTTATGTTGAAAAAAACCATTCCACTGTTAAAATTATTTTACTTGATAAAAATTATGGGTATGCTGGGGGATATAATAAAGGAATAAACTCTATTGAAGAGGATATAATTTGTTTGCTTAACAATGACGTTATGGTAAAGCCAAAATGGCTACCTCCTGTTTTGGGTTTTTTCAAAAATTATCCCAAAACAGCTATTGCTCAACCTCACATCATGGACTTGAACAAACCAAATAAATTTGAATATGCTGGAGCAGCAGGTGGGTTTATTGACCGTTTGGGTTATCCCTATTGCCGTGGTAGGTTGTTCAGTAATTTGGAGGAAGATCACGGCCAATACGATAAGAATAAACAAATATTTTGGGCAAGTGGTTCCTGTTTTTTTGTAAGAAAAAAGGTTTTTCAGTCCTTGGGAGGGTTCGATGAAGATTTTTTTGCCCATATGGAAGAAATAGATTTTTGCTGGAGGGCATTCAATAAAAATTTAAAAATTTATTCATTGTACCAAACCAAAGTATATCATCTTGGTGGTGGTACTTTAAAACCTTCTCCCCAAAAAACCTATCTAAATTTTAGAAACTCCCTCTATCTTTTACTCAAAAACTTGCCAAAAAAAAAAGGTGTTATAATTTTTGAGCGAATTATTTGGGATGGAATTGCGGTTTTATTCTTCATTCTAACATTAAATTTTTTAAATGCTTTTGCTGTTATTAGAGCCCACTATTCATTTTATATAAACTACAGTAAAATAAAACGAAAACGCTCTAAAAGCAATCTATTAGGTGACTATTATACACAATCTAATCTGCCTTTTAGCTATTTTCTTCTTAGAAAAAAGAATTTCTGAAAGTCGAAGGCATTTTATCGGTTTTTATATTATTTTAGCTGAAATTTAATAAATTGTTACAACAAAATTAAAATGAAAAAACACCTTGCAATTATATCAATTACTGCTATTGCCCTTCTTTCATCTTGTGTTTCTCAAAAGAAATTCACTGAACTCGAAAGCCTTCAACAAAACACCAAAAGTTTGTTAGATAGCGCAACTGTCAAATTAAACTCTTGTAATGAAGAAAAAGAGGCTTCAGAAGCTCGTTTGGCTTCTTTGCAAGACAGAGTTACCTTTCTTCAGGCAAACAACCAAGACCTTATAAACAATATCGGAAATTTAACGACACTCTCCCAAAAAGGGGCTGAAAACCTAGAAATGTCGTTGGAAAGTATGAAGGAGAAAGATATGAGAATTCAATCCATGCAAGAAGCCGTTACCAAAAAGGATTCTGTTACCCTTGCTTTGGTTACCAGTTTAAAAGGAGTCTTAGGCAACATGAGTGATGATGACATAGAAATCAATGTAGAAAAAGGAGTCGTATATGTTTCCATCTCTGACAAGCTTTTGTTCAGAAGTGGAAGCTTCACACTTACTCAAAGGGCAAAAGAAGTACTGGGTAAAGTTGCTAAAGTAGTAAATGACAAGCCAGAAATTGAATTTATGGTAGAAGGACATACTGACAATGTCCCAATCAAAATTGATGGAATTGAGGACAATTGGGATTTAAGTGTCAAACGCGCCACTTCCGTTGTTAGAATACTTCAAAACGATTTTGATGTAAGTCCCTCGAGAATGACCGCTGCGGGTAGGAGTTACTTTATACCACTTACTGATAATGATAATGCAGCCAACAGAGCTCGAAATAGGAGAACTCGAATCATAGTGCTTCCTAAATTAGATCAATTCTATGATTTGATTGAACAAGGCATGAAATAAGAACCTTCAAACGGCTTAAAGAAAGCATCCGTAATTGGCGGATGTTTTTTTTTACAACAGATCTAAGGCCCCCTTTCCCTTCCTCACAATCTCAGGGACAGAACTACACAAGTCCACTATGGTTGATGGAACATTACCGCAAAAACCATCCTCCAACATTAGATCAATATCACTTTCCCAGCGCTCATAAATCATATCGGGATCTGTGGTATAATCCAAAATTTCGTCTTGATCATGTAATGAAGTTGTAACCAAAGGAACTTTGAGTAACTCCGTAAAAGCCTCCAGTATGGGATGCTTGGCCATTCTAATACCAATTGACTTCCGCTTTTCGAAAGGTTTTTGAAGTTTTAAACAAGGCAGAATAAAAGTATATGGCCCCGGTAAACAACGTTTTAACAGCTTAAAAGTAGAATTGTTCAAAGGTTTGACATAATTGGACAAATCGCTAAAGTCTCTCATAAAAAAACTAAAGGGAGCTTTATCTAATCTGACTTTCTTGATATTGGCCAAACGTTGCAAGCCTTGTAAATTATCACTCAAACATCCCAAAGCATAAACCGTATCGGTAGGATAAATAATCAGTCCTCCTTGTTCAAGTGCATCTGCTGTTTTTGTTAGGAATTTGAGATTGGGTTTGGATTGATAGAATTTTAAAAGCTCTGCCATTAATTTTTGATTTTGAGTTTGGCAAAGCGCAACAATAAGTGTTTTTGCCCCACTCCTCTGAAATCAATTAGGGCTTTTTTGTCACTTCCCTTTCCTTCAATAGAAACAACCTTTCCATAACCAAATCGGTCGTGTTCTACTGTCATGTCCTGTTCGAGTTGTTCGATTTCAGAAGGAACAACGGCCGGTTGGGGAGTTTCCGAAGCATTAATTTTTCTCAGTTTTCCCAATTGATTTTGACTAGGAGCCGTATTGATTCTGGTCGCTTTTGGTTTTTTCGCAACTGGCTTTTTGGGTGGATCAAAACCACCAAAGATACCTTTGTCTAACATGGGTTTAAAAACATAGTCATCTTTGGGGATAACATAATCCAAATACTGCTCGTCCATTTCCTCAATAAAACGACTGGGTTCTGCATCCACCAGTTTGCCCCAACGGTAACGGGAAAGTGTATAGGTCAAAACTGCTTTTTGTTCTGCTCGGGTCAGGGCCACATAAAACAATCGCCGCTCTTCCTCCAATTCACTACGGGTGTTGAGACTCAAAGCAGATGGAAACAAATCCTCCTCCAAGCCAACTATAAAAACTACAGGAAACTCCAGCCCTTTGGAGAGGTGAATGGTCATAAGATAGACACAATCCACGTTACCTTCTTTTTCGTTATCAAAATCTGTTGCCAAAGCAACATCTTCCAAAAATTCGGACAACCTGCCTGTTGCATCTGCCAATTCCCTTTGTCCTTCGACGAAATCTCGAATACCGTTGAGCAATTCCTCAATGTTCTCGACCTTTGAGACCCCTTCCGGTGTTCCATCTTTCTTTAACTCCAATACCAACCCACTTTTTTTGGTCACCATATCGGTAATTTCAAATGCATTGGATTTTTGGTTTTCGATTTGTAAACTAGAAATTAAATTAACAAAACCTTCAAGTTTCTTTAAAGTTCCGGCATTAAGAGAGAGATTCAATTGGGGAGCATTCTGAAGGGTTTCAAAAAGGGAAATACCATTGTTCTTGGCACCGATGATGAGCTTATCCAAGGTAGCCTGACCAATACCCCTACTGGGGTAGTTAATAACCCTTTTAAGGCTTTCCTCATCTTTGGAATTGATGATCAGACGTAAATAGGCCAAGAGGTCTTTGATTTCTTTTCTTTGGTAAAAAGAAAGTCCACCATAGATTCGATAGGGAATGTCTCTTTTTCTGAGTGCATCCTCTATGGCACGCGATTGAGAATTGGTTCGATACAGTATAGCAAATTCCTTATTTTGACGTTGCTCCTGCATTTTAAGCTCAAAAATTTGAGAAGCTACCTCCCTGCCTTCATCAGCATCAGTGCTACATCTTTGTACTTTGATCTTACTGCCTTCCACATTGGAGGTCCAAACCACTTTTTCAATCTTATTTTTGTTGTGACTGATGATGGAATTGGCTATATTGACAATGTTTTTGGTGGAACGGTAGTTTTGTTCCAGTCGGTACAACTTTACGTCCTGGTAATCTTTTTGAAAATTCAGTATGTTATTGATGTTGGCCCCACGAAAGCCATAAATACTTTGTGAATCGTCACCCACCACACAGATATTCTGAAATTTATCGGATAGAGCTCTGACAATTAAATACTGTGAGTGATTGGTATCCTGATACTCATCCACCAATATATAACGAAAACGATCTTGATATTTGGCTAATACCTGGGGGTGGATGTTCAACAATTCATTGGTTTTCAGCAAAAGATCATCAAAATCCATGGCACCTGCTTTAAAACAACGCTCAACGTACTCCTTGTAAATTTCTCCTAACTTGGGTCGTCGTGACATCGCGTCAGCCTCCTGCAGTTCAGGATCATTGTGATAGGCCTTTACGGTTATCAAGTTGTTTTTAAAAGAAGAAATACGGTTTCGGATCTGTTTGTATTTGTAAATATCTTTATCCACTCCCATTTCTTTAATGATAGAGGCGATCAAACGATTGCTGTCTTGGGTATCATAAATGGTAAAATCCCTTGGAAAACCCAATTTATTGGCTTCTTGTCTGAGAATTCTGGCAAAAACAGAGTGGAAGGTACCCATCCACAAGTTTTTGGCCTCCCCTTCTACTACCAATTCTGCAATTCGGGCTTTCATTTCCCTTGAGGCCTTGTTGGTAAAAGTCAGTGACAATATCGAAAAAGCATCCACACCTTGTTGCATTAAATGGGCTATGCGATAGGTCAAAACCCTTGTTTTTCCCGCCCCTGCTCCGGCAATCACCATGAGCGGACCATCCTTGTGCAGCACAGGCTCTAGTTGTGTTTCGTTGAGTTCTTTGAGGTAATCTGTGCGTGTTTCGTTCACGATTTAAAATTAAGGCAATAATTAAACCCCAAGAAAGCCTCAGCGCTATAGTTATCCACATCTTTTTATGAATTTTAAACCGATTCTAGAATGGAAATGTACTGCATATGTGTGACTTTCAAAATCAAAAATTATTGTTGATCTGTTAATTTTAACTTTTAAGCATTTATTGATGAACGCCTCCTTGAGTGGGAAAACATTATGTAATTACTAAGTTTGAATTCCATTAATTGATTTAATGGTAAAAGGGAATAATCAAAGATAATTTCTTGGGTAACTTTCGAAAAATCTTTTTTTATTTATTCGGTTTTATTCAAGGCCAAATGACTGACCAGTAAACTCCCTGTCGATCAGCCCAAATACAAATTGTACTTTCTGCCCTGCACTCAAATCAAGTGTTAGGGTACTCCCACTAAAAAGGCTCCTTTGCTTCCACCACCGAAAATGGATAATGCAGTCATTAAAATCTATTTTATCCCAAATTAAGGGAAGTTTTAAACAATACAAATTGAATCATCCTGAAAACAATTATTTTAGTAAATAGATGGATAAACTTCAAACCCCCATAGAATATCTAAAAGGCGTTGGTCCCAGTCGAGCCAATTTACTCAAACAAGAACTGAACTTGTTTACCTTTCAGGATTTGTTACATTTTTTCCCACACCGCTATATCGATCGTTCTACTTTTTACAAAATCAATGATCTGCCCAAAAACTCCTCTGAAGTTCAAATCAAGGGAGAAATCGTCGAGGTAGAAATGATCCGACAAAAAAAAGGTAAACGTTTAGTAGCCACTTTTACCGATGGGCAAAACAACATGGAATTGGTATGGTTTCGGGGTCATAAATGGATTAAAGAAAGCTTAAAATTAAATACATGCTATGTGATTTTCGGCCGCCTCAACTGGTATGGTAATCGACCCAACATGCCACATCCTGAAATGGAAACTCTAGACAACTTTGACAAAGGCTTTTCCAAGGCCCTTCAGGCGGTCTACCCCAGTACTGAAAAACTCATTTCCAAAGGTATTTCTCAAAGGGTCATCATCAAAATGATGGGCGAGTTATTGTGTTCTTTAAAAAATCCATTTGCAGAGACCATTCCTAGGGATTTGATCACTAAACATGACCTGATCGATAAAAATACAGCACTTAAAAACATACATTTTCCTCAGAATCAAGATACCCTTACTGCTGCGCAAAACCGATTGAAATATGAGGAGTTATTTTTTATTCAATTGCAATTGTTGATGAAAAACCTTCAACGCAAGCAAAAAATAAAAGGTTTTGTTTTTAAAAAGGTCGGTGATCAATTCAATACTTTTTTCAATAACAACCTTCCTTTTGAATTGACTGAAGCTCAAAAAAGAGTCATCCGAGAAATCCGAAAAGACATTGGTGACGGACAGCAAATGAACCGCTTGCTTCAGGGAGACGTGGGATCAGGAAAAACCATAGTTGCCCTTATGGTGATGTTGATTGCAGCAGATAATGGTTTTCAATCCTGCTTAATGGCTCCTACAGAAATTCTTGCCAAACAGCATTTTCAATCAATTAAATCATTGATTGGTAAATTGGACATCTCTATTGGCCTATTGACGGGAAACTCAAAAAAAGTAGAGCGAGTACAATTGACAGAGCAATTGGAATCGGGAAATTTAAATATTTTGATCGGAACCCATGCGGTGATCGAAGACAAAGTTCAATTTAACAATCTCGGTTTGGCAGTGGTCGATGAACAGCACCGCTTTGGGGTGGCTCAAAGAGCCAAGCTTTGGAGAAAAAACAGCATCCCCCCACATGTACTGGTCATGACTGCGACCCCCATCCCCCGTACCCTAGCCATGAGCGTCTATGGGGATTTGGACATTTCGGTCATCGACGAATTGCCTCCCGGTCGAAAGAAGGTCAAAACAATCCATCGCTTTGACAGTAACCGTTTGAAGGTATTTAAATTCATTGCAGATGAAATCCAAAAAGGCAGGCAAATTTATATGGTATATCCATTGATCAAAGAATCTGAAAAAATTGATTACAAAGACCTGATAGATGGTTATGAAAGCATTACCAGAGCCTTCCCTCCTCCTCAATATCAGATCAGCATAGTTCATGGTAAAATGCCTGCCAAGGACAAGGATTATGATATGCAACGCTTCATCAATAAACAAACCCAAATCATGGTGGCCACCACTGTGATCGAAGTAGGCGTAAATGTTCCCAACGCCTCTGTGATGGTCATAGAAAGTGCAGAACGCTTTGGATTGTCCCAATTACATCAATTACGTGGTCGTGTAGGCCGGGGTAATGATCAAAGTTATTGCATACTGATGAGCAGTCACAAACTGAGTTCAGATGCCAAAACCCGTTTGGAAACCATGACAGCTACAACCGATGGATTTCAAATAGCAGAAGTTGACTTAAAACTCCGTGGCCCTGGAGACTTAATGGGCACACAACAAAGTGGGGTCTTGCAGCTCAAAATTGCCGACATCATCAAAGACAATCAGTGGCTAAAAACCGCACGCAGTGATGCCCAAGTATTATTACGTGAAGACCCTCAATTGGAGGATCAAAAAAACACACCTCTAAGACAAACCTTGGCCAAAATGAAAGCCTATCAAAACATATGGAATTACATCAGTTAAAAAAGGTGATTAATCTTAGATTCTTATATTTGCCCTTCGGTTTAATACTCATTCTTTTTCGATGAAAATATCATACAACTGGATCAAACAGTTTCTAGAAATAAACCTTATCCCAGAACAAGTATCCGAAATATTGACCGATTTGGGTCTTGAGGTTGAAGAATTAAGCCCGTTCGAATCCATTAAAGGAGGGCTTAAAGGAGTTTGTGTTGGCGAGGTCTTAAAATGCATACAACATCCCAATGCCGATCGCCTGTACATCACTGAGGTTGATTTAGGAGCCGAAACTGTGCAAATCGTTTGTGGTGCACCCAATGTTGCTCAAGGACAAAAAGTAGCAGTTGCTAAAGCAGGAACAACGCTCTACGACAATGAAGGAAAAGACTTTTTGATAAAAATGAGTAAAATAAGGGGGGCAGAAAGTCAAGGTATGATTTGTGCCAAAGATGAGCTGGGCTTGGGAGAATCACACGAGGGAATCATGGTTTTGGATGCTGACTTGAAAAGCGGCACACCTTGCAGTGAGGTTTTTGATGTTGAAATCGATACTGTTTTTGAAATTGGACTGACACCCAACCGGGCGGATGCCATGAGTCATATGGGCGTAGCTCGAGATTTAAAGGCCTATTTTCAGTTTAAAGGGATTGAATTCAAATGGTCTTCTTCGGGAACAGACAATTTCAGTATTGTCCCCTCTGACAAAAAATTCAGTGTATCCGTAGAATCTAAGGAGAAGGCTCCCCGATATATGGGAGTAAACATCACCAATTTAAATATTAAACCCTCCCCGGCTTGGTTGCAAAACCGTCTAAAATCCCTGGGGATTGGTCCAAAAAATAATATTGTGGATATTACCAACTTTGTCCTGCAACATATAGGACAACCACTTCATGCTTTTGATTTGGACAAAATCAATGGCGGTATTGTTGTTAAAAGTGTTTCACAAGATACTCTTTTTGTTACCTTAGATGGTGTGGAGCGTAAACTCCATAAAGAAGATTTGATGATTTGTGATCATCAAAAACCTTTATGTATTGCTGGTGTATTTGGAGGGCAAGACTCCGGAGTCAGTGAAAGCACGACCAGTATATTTTTAGAGAGCGCTTATTTCGACCCCGTAAGCATCAGGAAATCAGCTAAAAGACATGGATTGAATACAGATGCTTCATTTAGATTTGAAAGGGGTATTGACCCTGAAATTACCCTCCATGCACTCAAGTATGCTGCCAACATGATCGTGCAGATTGCAGGCGGCACTATAGAGGGTGAATTATACAAATTCAAAGAAGAATTGCCTGAGGCATCAAAATTCATTTTGCGCTTCGACCAAATCAATAAAACCATAGGACAAGAAATTTATAAGGATGATGTTTCTTGTATTTTAAGGGGGCTCGATATTAAAATTGAAAACTCCGACGATGAGGGTATGTTAATTGAAATTCCTCGCTACAGGGTAGATGTAACACGTCCAGCAGATGTTATTGAAGAAATACTCAGAGTGTATGGATACAATAATGTGGATATATCTGATGCACTCCAGAGCAATATTTCTGATTTTGTTAATTCAGACGATCATCAAATCGCAGAGCGATTGTCCAATCAATTGGTCAGTTTGGGTTTTAATGAAATGATGAATAACTCCATTAACAGCCCTGATTACGGAGAAATTTCTGATAGCATCAAAAACCTTAAAGGCGTTAACATCATGAATCCTCTGGGTCAAGAACTCTCTCAAATGCGGACCACTCTTCTCCCCGGAGCATTAGAGGTTGTAGCCTTTAATCTTAATCGTCAGTCCAAGTCCTTAAAGCTGTTCGAATTGGGCAAAACTTATCAACAGTCACATGAGACATTTAAAGAAGATAAATATCTTTCTCTTGCCATAACTGGTGATGTTTTAACAGAAAACTGGAATGTAAGCTATCAGCCACAACTTTTTTTCTATTTCAAAGGTATAATCCAACAAGTCATTCAAAAAAACTGCCCGCTTCAATGGGATGAAATTAGTTCAGAAAAGGATATTTTCTCCGAAGGTTTAACCTATACTCATAAAGGAAAATCACTTTTGCACTTTGGATTTGTAAAAAAAGCTATACTGGATAAATTCGACATTAAGCAAGAGGTATTATACGCAGAATTTGACTTTATACTTCTAGCTGAATTGGCCAAAAACAACAATATTCAGTATCAAGAAATTCAAAAATTCCCAAAAATACGAAGAGATTTTGCACTTCTACTGGATGTTACTATACCCTTTGATGCATTAAAAAAAATTGCTTTTAAAACCGAAAAAAATATTCTTAATTCAGTGCAGCTTTTTGATGTTTATGAGGGTGACAAGCTCCCAATAGGTAAAAAGTCGTATGGTGTAAGCTTTTATTTTCAAGATCCCAGAAAGACCCTTACAGACAAGCTTGTAGATAAAATCATGTTAAAATTACAAAACCAATTTGAAAAAGAATTAGGAGCACAACTGCGTTAATTAAAAAAGAAGTTTTTCTTTTTGACTTTTGTAAAAACCTAAATTATTTCCTAATTTTGAATAATGAAATAGATAGATGAAGATGAGAAAACTTTTCCCACCCACCCAAATTGACCGTATCCTTGAAGAAATTTCGCAAAAAGAATCCTCCATCCGCTTTAATAATACATTAGACAATCCACCGACAAGTGCACAAACCTTTAACAATTTTGATTTTGATCAACTAGAAACCCATAAAATTTTTCATTTGGATCAAATCAAAAAAGTTTGCATTGATTACCGCTTACGTTTTTTAGACATCAAATATTTTAAAGGCAATGTGCCAAAGGATGGGATTGAAAAAATCTCACAATTGGAAAAAGAACATCAAACCTTTATAGATGGTTTTAAGATAATGGCGCCCTCTGTGCTTTTCAGATTGAAAAAAACAGACGATCCCTTATTGTTTGTCCCCTTAGGCAATAATTACTTCTACCTTGTTCACAAATGGGGGAATGATTTGTCTTTTTTTAGAAAAGCATGGGCATGGCCCTTCAAGAAAATATGGAACCTTCTAATCGCTGTTTTATTTGTCAGCTTTATTGCTACATTTTTAACCCCCTATCAAATTTTCACTAAAACCCCAACACCAACTACCTTTTGGATGTTGTATTTTTTTATGTTTAAGGCTATTGCATCTATAGTATTGTTCTACGGTTTTGCTTTGGGAAAAAACTTTAATCCAGCGATTTGGAATAATCGCTACGATAAAACCTAAATGTTCTTTTACCCCTTGAATTTTTTGAAATTTTTAAAGGAAACTCCATTACTTTAATGGCTGTATTCAATCCTTTGTACCTGGTTGGTATTACCCCTTCCTCTGTGGTGAAATACCCCTCGACTTCAGCATGGGCGGTAGGCATTGCTAGTATGACCTGCAATCAAAATATTTGGGTTCATAAAGATGAACGGAAAATAGCCATTGAGGTTCTAGATTCACTTGATTTATAATATTACATTTATATTTGCTCCTATGAGGAAATGGTTTATACTTCTTCCATTAGCGCTCTTGTTAATTCTCCCCAGTAATACGAGTGCTCAAACCGACCCAGATGAAATTGGCGCTTGGTATATGTATATCTTCAATACCCATTTCAAAAAAGACAGTCTTTGGGGAGTTCAGGGTGACATTCAGTACAGGAACTATAATATTATAGGCGATTTACAACAATTGCTAATTCGCGGTGGCCTTACTTATATGCCGAAAGAAAGCCCTTTAAAACTAACTTTCGGATACGGATACATCAGTATGGGATCACAAGGAGACATTAATGATAATTTAGTCGAACATCGATTCTATCAAGAAACCTCTTTTCCAATCAAATTGTACAAAGGCGTCTTTTCTAACCACCGCTTTCGTTATGAAATGCGTTTCGTGGAAAATCAAGATTTTAGAACTCGTTATCGCTACAGCATTTTTTTAAACATTCCTCTCAATAATCTCATCATCGAACCGAAAACAGTATACATTTCTCTTTATAATGAGGTTTTTATTAACGGACAACGAAAAATTGGAGATGCAAAAACCATTCCCTTTTTTGATCTAAACCGTCTGTATGGAGCATTGGGCTATGTTTTAAGGAAAGGTTTAAAAATTCAGTTTGGAATAATGAGACAAACTTCAAATAAGTTTGGAAAAAATCAACTTCAATTGAGTTTACATAATAGTTTTTGACTAAAATTCAGTCAATAGATCTTATTAAAATCTGATTAGGAATACATTTTATTTCTCAATTCTTTGATTTTGGGATCGCCCATATAATCATCAAAGTTGGTGTACCTATCAATGATGCCGTTAGGAGTTAATTCCAAAATACGATTCCCTACGGTTTGCGCAAAAGCGTGGTCATGCGTTGTACAAAGGACAGTCCCTTTGAAATTTTTCAAGGAATTGTTAATTGCTGTAATAGATTCTAAGTCTAAGTGGTTTGTAGGTTCGTCTAACATCAAGACATTGGCCCTTGACATCATCATTTTAGAGAGTATACAACGTACTTTTTCCCCGCCAGAGAGGACATTAGACGCCTTTAGAGCCTCGTCACCACTAAACAACATTTTACCCAAAAACCCACGGATGTAAACCTCTTCTCGCTCCTCCTCTGTCTTTGACCACTGACGGAGCCAGTCAACTAGAGATATATCCGAAATGAAAAATTCTTCATTATCCAAGGGTAAATAGGCCTGAGCAGTGGTAATTCCCCACTCGTACTTTCCACTTTCGGCTTTCAGCTTCCCGTTGATGACCTCGTAAAATGCACTAACTGCTCTAGAATCTTTTGAATAGACAATCGCTTTATCTCCCCGAGCCATATTAAAATGAACCTGATCAAAAAGTTTTTGTCCGTAAAGGCTATATGACAAACCCTCAACATTCAAAATCTGATCACCCGCTTCACGGTCTTGCTCAAAGATAATTCCAGGATAACGACGGCTTGAAGGCCGAATTTCTTCGATGTTCAGTTTTTCGATCATCTTTTTTCTGGAAGTTGCCTGTTTGGATTTGGCAACATTGGCTGAAAATCGAGCAATAAATTCTTGCAACTCTTTCTTCTTCTCTTCTGCCTTTTTGTTTTGTTGAACTCTTTGTCTTGATGCTAGCTGACTAGATTCATACCAAAAAGTATAATTACCAGAGTAGTGGTTGATCTTTCCAAAGTCTATATCCGAAATGTGAGTACACACAGCATCGAGGAAATGACGATCGTGAGACACTACAATTACGGTGTTGTCATAATTAGCCAAAAAGTTTTCCAACCAAATGATAGTATCGTAATCCAATTCATTGGTGGGCTCATCCATGATCAATACATCTGGATTTCCAAAAAGCGCTTGAGCCAAAAGCACTCTTACCTTTTGTTTACCGTCTAAATCAGCCATAGACCTCTCATGAAGTTGATCGGGAATTTCCAGATTAGACAACAAGGAAGCTGCATCGCTTTCAGCGTTCCAACCTTCCATTTCCTCGAACTCAATCTGTAATTCCCCTACCCTTTCACCGTCAGCATTTGAAAAATCAGGTTTGGCATAAAGGTCTTCAATATCTTGTTTTATCTTGAATAGGGGTTTATTCCCCCTTAAGACGGTTTCTAAAACAGGAAAAGGATCGAAAGAATTGTGGTTTTGTTCCAATACAGACAGGCGTTTTCCAGGTTCTAAAAAAACAGAGCCTGAGTTCGCTTCTTGCATCCCACAGATTATTTTTAAAAAAGTAGATTTTCCTGCACCATTTGCCCCGATGATCCCATAGCAATTTCCAGGCGTAAAAGTAACATTGACCTCATCGAAAAGTACTCTTTTTCCAAATTGAACCGATAAATTATTGACTGACAGCATAACTTTAAATTTGCATTGGCAAAAGTAAATATTTCTCCCACAGAGTTTACTTTTTTTTAAAGTTTAGTTAGTGTAAATTGCATTGTAATATGTTTAAATCAAAACATTTTGGACTTATTTTTCTTTTGTTGGGATTAGCCACTGTGAGCTCATGTAAAAAAGAAGTTGAAGTAGACAGGATTTTCTTTGGTGGGCAGATTGTTAATCCCTCCTCTACCTATGTGACCCTGTACAAGGACAACAAGACAATTGATTCGCTTCCACTTAACCTTAACTACCGATTTTTTAAATATTATGATTCGCTAGATTCAGGGATTTATAAGATTGAACATATTCCCGAGTACAAATCTGTTTTTTTAGAGAAAGGTGATAGTATTTGGGCTCGAATCAATGCCTCTTCTTTTAATGAATCAATTGTCTATTCTGGGCGCGGCTCAGCTAAAAACAACTTTATGATGGATTTGCTACTTAGTTTTGAAAAAGAAAACAGCTTCCTTTCCTCTAAATATTCCAGTGATAGTAAAACATTTACAAAACTGATTGACTCCTTGCTGATAGAGAAAAAAAACAAGTGGATTTTAATGGACTCTATCAATCAACTTTCCCCCATAGCTCAAAAGATAACCCAAGCGGCTTATATTTATCCCTACGCTACCCGAAAAGTACGCTATGCACTACTAAGAGGTACTTTTTGGAATAAAAAACAAGATTCTATTTATTTTGATTTCAGAAAATACCTAAGTCTAGCTGAAACAGATTTGGCTTTTTTTGATCCATACATTAATTATCTTCTGAATTATTTGAGTAAAAAAGCATTAGACAGTACTGAAAACTATTTTATAAATAGACAAAAAACCAATTTTAACATCAAGCGGTTACAACTTATAAGACCTCATATAAAAGGAAATGTTTTGATAAATAATCTCTCTCGAGCATTGGCTTTTGAGGAATTGATGAAAACTGAAAATCATGATCATCATGAAAAATTTCTCCAAAATTTTTTGTCGGTAAATACTTCAAAGTCCTATGTCAAAGAGGTCTTGGACCTGCACAATGATATCGAAAAGATGTCGACTGGAAATAAGCTGCCCAAACTAAAACTACAAAACCACCAATTGGACATAATAGACTCTGATGATCTGATCGAAAAGCCAACTGTGTTTTATTTTTGGTCTCAAACTCAGATGAGTCATTATCGTAACACAGTAATTAAGGCAAAGGCACTGGAAGAACTATTTCCAAAATATGAATTTAAAGGGGTTTGTATCCAACCATTCAATGAAATTGTTTTTCAGGTCCACCGGATGATGGGAATCGATCCCAAAACACAGTTTGCGTTTACCAATTTTGATAAAGACAGTAAAAAATGGGTGCTCTCACTACTCAATCGAGCCATAGTAGTCAATACCGATGGAAAGATAAAAGAAGGTTTTGGAAACTTTAGTGCAACTGATTTTGCTGATTTACTCAGATAAAATCAATTTCCTTTTTTGTAGTCCTCCAAAAACTTTTTTAGCCCAATGTCTGTCAAAGGATGTTTCAACAAGCCTGTAATAGCATTAAGCGGTCCTGTAATTACATCTGCACCTATTTTAGCACAATTGATGATGTGCATGGTATGACGTACCGAAGCTGCCAATATTTCGGTTTCGAAGGCATAGTTGTCATAAATCTCTCTGATTTCCCTAATCAAGAAAGATCCATCGGTAGAAATATCGTCCAAACGACCGATAAAAGGCGAAACGTATGTTGCTCCAGCTTTTGCCGCCAAAAGGGCTTGTCCGGCAGAAAAAATAAGTGTACAATTAGTTTTGATGTTACGGTCTGAAAAGTATTTTAAAGCTTTAATTCCATCTTTAATAATGGGGATTTTTACAACAATTTGAGGGTTTAATGCAGCCAGCTGCTCACCCTCTTTGACCATCCCTTCAAAATCAATAGAAATAACCTCTGCAGATACATCCCCATCTACAGCTTCGCAAATGGCTAGATAATGTTTTAGAATGTTGTCCGAGCCAGTAATTCCCTCTTTTGCCATAAGAGAGGGATTGGTTGTCACACCATCCAAAACGCCTAATTCTTGGGCCTCTTTGATTTGGTTTAAATTGGCAGTGTCTATAAAAAATTTCATTTTTAATGGATTAAGATTAAACTTTATAGTGATTTATAATGATTTTTTCAAATACAGTATCCGGCAATACTCGCTTCAACAATAACGACAATTTTTGAAGAAAAGTACCAGATTGATAATGGACCTTTCTTTTTTTGCAACTAATAATTTTGTGAACCATTCTGGCAAAATCATTAGGATCAGCTCCTTGTTCAACATGCTTGTCTATAGTGTCGAGTGAAAATTTATAAACATCATGATAGGGAGAATTTTGCTTTACTAGAGTGTAGATGCGTCTTTCAGCAATATCGGTGGAGTAATCTCCAGGAGCCAATGTCACTACATCAACACCAAACCGTTTCACTTCCATTCTAACTGCTTCAGAAACAATTCCTAATGCGCTTTTGGATCCAGAGTATATGCCTCTATATGGGAGTCCCATATACCCCCCTATAGAGGTTACATTGATTATTAAACCCGATTTTTGTTCACGCATTACAGGCAACACTTTTTGGATCAAGGTGATTGGGCCGAAGAAGTTAGTTGTAAAATGAGACTGTATATCGGCCATGTCTGTTTCTTCAACAGGCCCTGTTATTCCAGCCCCTGCATTGTTAATCAACACATCTATTCGTCCTGTTTTTTCCATAACTTTTTTCACCAGTTCCTTACCGCCTTCTGGTTTGTTCAAATCAAAAGGAAGTAGTTCAAAACCAGTGTCGGAGTTGTTGTTTTTTGGATTTCTGGAAGTTCCAATTACACGAAAATTATGTGCTAACAAATAGGAAGCTGTGGCCTTACCAAGGCCAGAAGAGGCACCCGTGATTAAAATTACTTTAGTCATGTAAAATAAAAATGGGCAAGCGAACTACATCACACCGCTACGACCGCCTGCCCTTGCTGCGTTCCCGCCCTGGGGGGATTCGGCAGGAGCTGGTTGCGCAGGACTTGCCCATCACAAATATAATATGTTTCAAGCGTTAGACAATTATTTTAAATTCTTAATTTTAAAGACAATCTATACCCATATCAAATGAAAATTTGGATTTTAATCATCTCCTTGCTTTTTCTCAAGTGCAACACAGATATCAAAAAGGATTTCAAACTAAGTGTTTTAAAAAATGACAAAAAATATATCCCTAGTGATACGCTAAAGTTGATGCTTGTAAATAAAAAAAATCATCTAATCGATTCAGTAGTTTACCATTTAGGGGGGCAAAAAATCACTAATACTCAATCTTTGAAAAATAAACCTTTGGGAATTTATGATTTGATAGCCTCAGTTTACGTTTCAGGAAAAAAATCCGAGTACAAAGAAAAGATTACTATTCTTTCTCATTCAATTCCAAAACTATACACCTACAGTATTCTCAATGAATATCCTCATGACAAAACTTCTTACACTCAGGGGTTAGAGTTTTACCGTGACACTCTCTACGAAAGTACAGGTCTTAGGGGTAAATCTAGTTTGAGAAAAGTAAATTTCAAAACTGGTGAGACCTACCAAATGGTTGCTTTGGATCAGGTATATTTTGGAGAGGGCATTTCTGTTTTAAACGACAAGTTATTTCAGCTTACATGGCAAGGTGATATGGGTTTTCAATACAATCCAAATCAACTTATAATGGAACGCTCTTTTGCTTATCAAAAGAGCAAGGAGGGTTGGGGACTCTGTAATGACGGTCAAAAACTATATAAGTCAGATGGATCACATAAAATTTGGATTTTGGATCCTCATACCCAAAAAGAAACTGGAAATATACAAGTGATGACTGATAAAAATGCAATTAACAAAATTAATGAATTGGAATGGGTGGATGGTAAAATTTATGCTAACACTTATCAATTCAAAAAGAACGTAGGAATTATCATAAATCCAAAAAGTGGTGCTGTTGATGGGGTGATTGATTTTACAGGTCTAAAAAGCAAAGTAGAACAAGTGTCTAATTTGGATGTGCTAAATGGAATTGCATATCACCCCAAAAGAAAAACTTTTTTTATAACTGGAAAGTACTGGAGTAAATTGTTTGAAGTCAAAATTGAACCAAAACAATGAGTCACCGTTATACATGTCTGAATCTTGTAAAAAAAGAACATTTAGACGACCTCAATCATGTCAACAACGTTCAATATCTTTTTTGGGCTCAAGAAATTGCCAAAGCCCACTGGGAAAAATTAAATAATTTTTTGAAGGAAACCACTGGGGTGTGGATGGTAAGAAATCATCAAGTTAACTACAAGTTAGGTGCTTTTTTAGGGGACATTATCAAAGTTGAAACCTACGTCAAAGATGTTCGTGGACCGCTAGCTACTCGTGTTGTGGAATTTTATAATAACAGAACAAATCTACTTTTAGTAAGCTGTAAAACCAAGTGGTGTTGGGTTGAGTTAGAGACTAGAAAACCCCTAAAGATCTCTGAAAAAATCAAAAAACTCTTTTTAAGCTCAAAAGTCATTATTTGACACTTTTTAGTGATTATAGTAACTTAGCTTTAGTATTGATCCAAGTCAACTTGAGTGAATTTCAAGTTTATCATAAGCCAAAAATACATTTTCTGGGAGTTGATTTGATAGTTCATCGTGAAAGCCCAGTAAATGACTGATATGGGTGAAATAGGTCCGTTTAGGCTTCAGTAATGACACCATTTCTAAGGCCTCTTCCAGGTTTAAATGAGCACTGTGAGGATTAATTCTAAGAGCATTCAAAACCAATACATCGCAATGATTTAGTTTTTTTAACTGATCTTTTTCAATGCTCTTAACATCTGTTAAATATGAAAAGTTATCTATTCTAAAACCCATTATAGGTAGTTGATTATGCATAACCTCGATGGGAATGACCTGTTTACCCTCAAGCGAGAATACAGTGTTTTTTTTGATTGTATTGATGTCTAAAGCTGGAGTACCTGGATATTTGTTTTCAGTTTGAAAAATATAGGAGAAACGGCTTGCTAGGTTTGTCACAACCCTATCGGTAGCATATATAGGAATGTCCCCTTGTCTAAAGAAGAAAGGTCTTATGTCATCTATTCCTGAAGTATGGTCTGCATGTTCATGGGTAAACAACAAACCGTTTAAATGATTACAACCTATACTTAACATCTGTTGACGAAAGTCGGGACCACAATCAATTACATAGTTTTGATTTTCCCATTGGACCATAATTGAGGATCGCAATCTCTTGTCTTTAGGATTATCACTTAAACAAACAGGATGTTGACTCCCTATTACAGGAATCCCTTGAGAAGTTCCTGTGCCTAGAAAAGTTATTTTGATCATATTGTAAATTCAAAAGTAAATATATAATGAGATATAAAACAAACTTTGTAATTTTATGTCATATTCTATTATTATGCCAATAACTCTTCCAGGAGATAAAGAGTTTGAGAAACGACCCTCCATAGAACGTAAAACTTTAAAAATCAATTTAAACGATCGCATCTATGGCACTTTCGCTGAGATTGGTGCAGGTCAAGAAGTTGCTAGACATTTTTTCAGGGTCGGGGGTGCTTCCGGAACGATTGCAAAAACCATCAGTGCCTACGACAAAAACTTCAGTGATACCATATATGGCGAAGAAGATGACGGGAGATATGTTACCGAAACAAGACTTCATAAAATGTTGGAAAGGGAAATCATGCTCCTAGAAACTCGAATTCCAAGAGCCAATCATCCCGATAAAATGTTTTTTGCTTTCGCCAATACCGTAGCGACAATTGACTTTGCCAAAAAATACAAAGGACACGGATGGATGGGTATTCGCTACCAGATTGCTCCGGAGCAGCCTTTTAATGAAATTATGATTCACCTTCGATTCCACCAATCAGAGGCAAGACTCCAACAAGAGGCAGTTGGAATCATGGGTGTTAATCTCGTCTATGCTGCTTTTTACAATCACGATGAACCCAAAAAAATCATAAAACACCTATACGATCACATCGAAAATACGGCAATTGAAATTGATACTATCAATTTGTCTGGTCCTGTTTTTGATGAAGTTGATAATCGTCTTTTGAGCTTGTTGCTCCTTAAAAATGATATGACAGATGCCGTGATGTTCAATCCCGAGGGAAACAACGTTCTTCCAGCTAGGGTGCTTTATAAAAAAAACATTTTGGTCTTGAGGGGAAGCTTTAGGCCGGTTACTAAGGTCAATATTGACATGTTCAAAAAGTCTTATGATATATTTATTAAAGAACAAAATGTTGAGGAGAACAAAACAGAAGTGATTTTTGAAATTACCCTTTCCAATCTTACATCTCAAGGGGAAATTGACGAGTCGGACTTTATGGATCGCGCGAAATTACTTTGCTCTTTAGGGCATACGGTTATGATTTCAGATTTTAAAGAGTACTACAAAATGGTAGATTACCTCTCTGAATACACCAAAGAACAAATCGGTTTGACCATGGGGGTGAGTAACTTTGTTGAAATATTTAATGAACAATACTACAAAGATGTAAAAGGGGGCATTCTAGAGGCTTTTGGAAAAATGTTCCACAACAACCTCAAGGTTTACCTTTATCCCATGAAAAGTGCTGAAACTGGCGAAATTATCAACTCCAATAACCTCAAGCTTCACCCAAGAATGAAGGATTTTTACAAATTCTTCAAATACAATGGTAAAGTAGTCGATATCTTTGACTACGAAAGTAAATATCTCTCTATATTTTCCAGAGAAATTCTCGCCAATATAAAAGAAGGGAAAAACGGCTGGAAAAATCATCTTCCTGAGGGAATTGCGGAGATGATTATGGACAATAAAATGTTTGGCTGGAAAGAAAAAAAAGTCAAAGTTTAAACTTCTTCCAATATTTGCGCCGCGTGATCTTTAGTTTTTACCTTTCTTATCACTCTTTCTATCTTGCCTTTCTCGTCAATCAAAAAAGTTGTTCTATGAATACCTTCATAGGCTTTTCCCTGGAATTTTTTGGGTCCCCATACACCAAAATCATTAATAAGTGATTTATCCTCATCTGAGAGTAAAGTAAAAGGTAATTCATACTTTTCCGCAAATTTTTTTTGTTTTTCAGGTGAGTCCGCACTGACTCCAAATAATTGATAACCTTTTTGTTGTAAAGCTTTGTAATTGTCCCTTAGGTTACAAGCCTCAGCAGTACATCCTGGTGTATTGGCCCTTGGGTAAAAAAAAAGAATACTTTTTTTTCCAATAATCTCAGACGAACTGACAGTATTTTCATTTTGGTCAACGGTGGTAAATGAAGGAATAGCTTCTCCTGGTAGTAATGTATTCATATTTATTTTTTATTTTGAATCGAAATAACAAAAAATCTGAATGACAAAAAAGGAAAAGGTTTTATTTGTGATTGAGGAGCTTGAAAAATTATATCCCAAAATTCCAATCCCCTTGGATCATAAGGATCCCTATACTCTTCTCATTGCAGTCTTGTTGTCAGCTCAAAGCACTGATGTTAGGGTCAATCAAATCACACCAATATTATTTAAAAAAGCTGACACACCACAGAAAATGATTAATCTGACAATTGAAGAAATTAGAGAAATTATTAAACCAGTAGGGCTTTCACCGACGAAATCCAAAGGTATCCATGGATTGTCACATATACTGATCAATGAACACCAGGGTGAAGTTCCCAAAAGCTTAGAGGCATTGGAAGCCCTGCCATCAGTGGGCCATAAAACAGCCAGTGTTGTTATGTCTCAAGCCTTTGGTTTTAATGCTTTCCCAGTTGACACACATATTCATAGATTGATGTACAGATGGGGCTTATCCCAGGGTAAAAGTGTTGTTCAAACAGAACGAGATGCCAAACTTCTTTTTCCAAAAAACAAATGGAACAAACTGCATCTTCAGATCATATGGTATGGAAGAGAATACTGTCCCGCCAGAGGGTGGAATATAAAAAAGGACATTATTACTAAAACTATAGGTCGTAATTCAGTGATTAATAAACAGATGAAAAGATAAGATATTAGTCTTTTTTATCTGAATATTTGTACTCCTTTTTGTTTTGCTCGAAGTATTTTGAAAAAGCTAAAATGCGTTTAATAACAATTGGCCTTGGTCTTTTAATAAGTTTTTTTTTCTTAGAGTAGTTTTGCTCCATTCATATGGTTATTTACCCTAAAAACGAAAAACAAGGCTAAAAATTGCCTAATGCGTCAAAAGAATCTGATTCTCCTCGATCATTTTCCTAAGGTTTATGATTGCATATCTCATCCTGCCTAGAGCAGTGTTGATACTTACTCCCGTGATCTCGGAAATTTCTTTAAAACTCATGTCTCTATATAGACGCATATCCAAAACCTCTTTTTGATCTTCTGGAAGCTCAGTAATAAGGTTTTGTAAATCATTTTCAACCTGATCTTTGATTAGGTTATTTTCTGCATTGGGAGAACTGTCTGTGATGAATTGAAAAACATCATAATCATCACTGGCTTCAAATTTGGGCATTCGATTAGATTTTCTAAAATAATCGATTATTAAGTTATGTGAGATACGCATCACCCAAGAGACAAACTTTCCTTCTTCATTGTACACTCCTTTTTTCAAGGTTTTGATAACCTTGATAAAGGTCTCCTGGAAGATGTCTTCAGCGATATCGCGATTAAGTACTTTAGAAAAAATAAAGTTATAAATCCTAGACTTGTGCTTATAAATCAATATTTCAAAAGACTTTTCATCTCCTAAAATATATTGATTAACTAAAAGAGCATCAGTTTGCTTATGGAGTTGTGAAGTTTGCATATACTACTTTTTTTCAGCAGAGCTGTTTTAAACGAAACGTTAAATATTAAAAAGTAGTTTTTTTCTATATGCAATTACAATTATACTTCAAATATAGTCATATTTCGATAAAATTCAAATGATTAATCATTTCATCTAAATTTTAATAAACTGTTTTGAATCTTTGCCAAGATTAGTTGTAAATTGATTTGCTTGATTTTTTTATGGACAAAATTCTTGATTTAGATCCCAAAAAACACATCATCATTAAGGGTGCTCAACTCCACAATCTTAAGAAAATTGATGCTGTTTTCCCCAGAAATTTAATGACAGTGGTTACTGGATTGTCAGGTTCTGGAAAGTCCTCATTAGTCTTTGACACACTTTATGCAGAGGGCCAGCGCCGATATGTTGAAAGTCTTTCATCATACGCTAGACAGTTTATGGGAAAACTCAATAAACCAAAAGTTGATAAAATCAAAGGTATTTCACCTGCCATTGCTATTGAACAAAAAGTTTCCTCTTCCAATCCAAGATCTACGGTTGGAACCAAAACAGAAATCTATGACTATTTAAGACTGCTGTATGCCAGAATTGGAAAAACCTTCTCCCCTATTTCAGGAAAACAAGTTAAATGCGATAGTGTTAAGGATGTTTTGGAATATATCAAAAACAAGTTTCCTAACGGAGAAAAACTACTTCTCCTAGCCCCTATAGATCATCATACTGAAAACAAACAAGACAGATTGAACATATTACAACAGCAGGGATTTGCAAGAATATTTATCAATGGGAAAGTGTTACGAATTGAGGAGCTCACTGGTGAGCCCAAAGAAAAATATGAACTTGTTGTAGACAGAATCATTGTTCGTCATGAAGAAGACTTCTATCAGCGTTTAGCTGATACAATAGAAATTACTTTTTATGAAGGGAAAGGAGCTTGTTCCCTTTGGTCATTAGATAAGAAAAAGAGAACGCCTTTTTCAAATAAATTTGAATTAGATGGGATCAATTTTGTATCTCCTAATGTCCATTTTTTCAGCTTTAATAATCCTTTTGGAGCATGTAGAAAATGTGAAGGATTTGGTGATATAATTGGAATTGATAAAGAATTGGTCGTCCCTGACACCAGTCGTTCTGTTTTCGATGAGGCTATTGCTCCTTGGCGGGGAGCAGGCATGAGTAAATTCTATAAACAACTCATTGAAAATGCTTATAAATTTGATTTTCCAATTCATAAACCATACTATCAACTTAGTGAAAAAGACATTTTCACTCTTTGGGATGGGAATTCTAATTTTACTGGAATCAATAAGTTTTTTAAGAAAATAGAGGCCAAAAACTACAAAATTCAAAACCGAGTATTGCTTTCGCGCTACAGAGGGAAAACAGTCTGTCATGAATGCAATGGATCAAGGCTTAGAAAAGATACAAATAACGTAAAAGTAGGAGGAGAAACCTTGGCCAAACTCCTTCAACTTCCAATAGACGAATTGGGAGTTTATTTCGACCAACTCCAACTAGATGTATATGAAAGTAGATTGTCTGAACGTATTCTGAAAGAAATAAAATCAAGAATACAATTCATAAAAGACGTAGGATTGGGATATCTCAACTTGAATAGAAAAGCGAATACCCTGTCAGGAGGAGAGTCTCAACGCATCAATTTGGCCACCTCCCTTGGCAGTGCCTTGGTTGGATCTATGTACATATTGGATGAACCCTCAATTGGTCTTCATTCTCGTGACAAGCAGCGGTTAATTATGGTTTTAAAAAGGCTCAAAGATATTGGAAATACTGTTATTGTGGTAGAACACGATGAAGAAATCATGAATGCTGCCGACAAAATAATTGATATGGGGCCTGAGGCAGGCAGTTATGGGGGAGAAATTGTCGCTGAAGGAAATCTTAAGACCATCTGTCAATCTGAAAGTCTGACTGCAAAATATCTGCGCAATGAAATTTCCATTCCTATACCTTCGAGAAGGAGAAAAAGTCGCTATAAAATTTCATTAATTGGTTGTAGAGAAAACAACCTAAAAAACATAGATGTAAGCTTTCCATTAAGCTGTATCACAGTAGTTACAGGAGTGTCGGGTAGTGGGAAATCAACTTTAGTGAAAAAAATTCTTTATCCTGCACTAAAACGGGAAATGGGTCTTTTTAATAACAAACCAGGACAATTCGATTCCATCAAAGCTCCTTTTGATAAAATAAACAGCGTAGAGTTTGTAGATCAAAACCCCATTGGAAGGTCTTCGCGATCCAATCCTGTCACATACATTAAAGCCTATGATGAGATTCGAAATTTATTTGCAAAACAAGCTTTATCCAAAAGCCGTGGCTATCAAGCCAAACATTTTTCTTTCAATGTAGATGGTGGTCGTTGTGATCATTGCAAAGGAGATGGGAGTATAACCATTGAAATGCAATTCATGGCTGATGTTGTTTTACAATGTGAACATTGTAATGGGAAACGATTTAAAAAAGAAATTTTGGACGTTGAATTTGGAGGAATATCACTTGATAAACTACTAGAGATCAGTGTTGACGATGCCATTGACTTCTTTAAAAATGAAAATCAAACAAAATTGGTTCAAAAACTCAAGCCCCTTCAAGACGTCGGTTTGGGATATGTATCACTGGGGCAACCCTCTACTACACTTTCGGGTGGAGAGGCTCAAAGAATTAAACTAGCTTCTTTCCTTGGAAGAGGAGCAACCCAAGATAGGATTGTTTTTATATTTGATGAACCCACAACCGGACTTCATTTTCACGATATCAAAAAACTACTCCTTTCTTTAAATGCCTTGATCGAAAAAGATCATACTGTTGTTGTAGTAGAACACAATTTAGATTTGATAAAATCTGCTGACCACCTAATTGATCTAGGCCCTGAAGGGGGTAAAAATGGTGGTTCACTGGTTGCGATGGGCAGACCTGAAGAGGTTGCAAGTGTCAAAACTTCTTTTACCGGACAGTACCTTTCCCAAAAACTTAAGCTTTAAGACTTCTTTAGAAAAGGTAAAATCTTACTTAAAAACTGTTGAACATCTGAAGTAAGCTTGAGCCAATAAGCCAATACAGAAAAAGCCACAATTATTAGGGCTGACCTCAATACCAAAGACATAAAAGGGACATAATCAAATGAGATTTTGGAAATCGTTAGATATAGCAAAACTACAATTCCAAATGTAATTAGGGTTTTTCTGCTATAAGGATTGATTTTAAATTTAAACTGTACCAAAATAATTTTTAAAAAATTAATCAGTACAATAACAATTAATGTTGCATAGGCGGCTCCAATGAGACCATACCACTGGATAAGGTAAAGATTTAGCACGATGGCAAATATGGCAGAGCTTGCTGAAAACCAAAAGACATAAGGGTAGTATTTTGAATTGGCAATGATGTTGTTCAAGCAGCCCATAGATATGGTAAATAATTTACCTAAGGACACTATAAGTACAACTTCCAAAGCCACATTGTAATCCCCCAAATTAACCCACGTATAAAAATCATTCAAATTCAAGTTGATAAGTAAAAACAACAACCCTGAAACCAGTAATAGATTGTTTGCACTTTTTTTTAATAATTTAAGTAGTGTCAAATTATCATTTTCATTTAAGGCTTTGGCTACCAGCGGGCTGATAATTTGAAACATAGCCCTAGCAGGGAGCTCAACAACAGCAGCAATAAAAATAGCGACAGTGTAATAAGCCACATTTTCAACTGTTAAAATATTGGAAATCATTGCCTTGTCAATATCCAGAATCAAGCTTGCTGCAGTTCCTGACATAAAAATCAAAATGCTGTACTGTAAAATATATTTAAACTGAACTGGAAGTGTAAAAGAAAACTCAGGAGTGTATTTAATCAGCGCGTAAACCACTACTAACAACAACCTTAGATAGTAACCAAAAATTAAAAAAATAATAAAACGATCGAGGTTTAAACCTCCAAAAGAATAAATCAACAGCAGAGTAAAAATCAAAGCCCGTGGAAAAAATTCTTTTAAAAAATTTCCAAAAACAGAAAACAATTGAATTCGGAGCCAACTATAAAACACCTCGAACAATGCCGTGGAAAAGGCAACGGCTAAAATCAAGTAAGCATACTTTCCGATCTCTTCATTTTCGGAGGCGATGAAATCAATGATTTGAGTATTAAAAAAAAAGGCAAGAGTTAAGAGTAGGGAAAAAACTATAATAGGAATAAAAATGGATAAGCTCAAGAGCTTGTCTTTTTCAGCTTTGGTCCTACAACTACTGTAGAATTTAATGATCGCATGTTGAATACCAAAAGAAATAAACGGCTGGACCAAATTGGACAAGGCCAACAAGGCCACAATCAAACCCTGAAGTTTACTTCCCATGTGTGTTGGGTAAAGATAAACCGTATTGATGGCACCAATTAGAAAAGCAAGTGCAATACTGATACTATTGTAAAATGATTGTTTAGCTATGATTCCCATGGCAGTTGAATTTAGTTATATTTTACTTTAAATCTTTTAAATCCAAAGAAGGATACAATTGAAAGAAAAACAAACAGGCTAAAGAGCCTCACAGTTACACCTGTGCTAACAACATTGGGTTCAAAAGTGAATTCTATAGTGTGGTTTCCTGAAGGCACTCTTAGAGCTCTAAGAACGTAGTTGGCGGGGAAAACGGCTGCCTTTTGTTTGTCAATGGTGACAGACCAACCTTGGGGGTAGTACATTTCTGAAAAGACAATTAGCTGCTCATCCCGGGCTTCAAAATTATATTTGAGATGAGTGGGATGATTTTTAACTAACTCAATCTTATCCAGCTTTTTCGCGTCAAATTTGAATGGCATATCGGCAGGAAACTCTGACTTCATAACCACGGCTTGTCGCGAAAAATCAATGCTTTTCATTAACTCAAGAACTCCGTCGGCAGTCTCTGCAATGAAAAGTGAATCGATTGACCATGCTACTCCCATAGCATTGGGGTTTTCGATAGACTTTTGTTCATTATTTTCTTGAAGCAAAAGATATTTAACGTTGAGAATGTCCATGACCCCGCTAATTTTGTGCGTGGTGAAAAAGTCATAAAGTTCTTCGAACCGTCTTGGTTTAGCACCATGATATCCTCCTATAGAATTATGAAAAAAAGAGGTTCTTGCTCCTGAGAGTTTTAAACTCGGCTCATAAACCCTAAATCGACTAGTATCGGCCTTGATAACTAGGTCACCCTTTTGGGGGATAAAAAGGTTATTTATTTGCCTTGGACTCACAAATAAATCTCTATCAATGTAACGTTGAGAAATCCCGATAAGGTCACTGATCATCAAACCAATCAGTAAGACAAGGGTAAAGTTTTTGGAAAGCTTTCCCTTGGTGAAGTAATATATAATAGTAATAATCAGCAAACAGTAACCAAAAGCTCTAATCAAGTCATAATTAAAAATTGACTTACGTTCAGCGATGATTTGATCAATCAAAGCTGTACCATAAGCCTCTCTAAGGTAAGTGTCTATCGCTCCAGAAAAATCAAATAAATTTCTAGACATCAATAGAATCAGAGGGATCAGTGTAAATAAAATTGCTGGTTTTAATATTTTTTTAAAGGCCAATTGTTGGGGTTTTTGAAATAAATGATAAAGCCCCAGGCAAGCCAAAATAGGAAAACAAAATTCCAGAATTACCTGAATTGAGCTTACGGCTCTGAATTTGTTATAAAACGGAAAATAATCGATAAAAAACTGTGTTAGTAGAGGTAAGTTTTTTCCCCATGAGAGTAATAGAGACAAGATGATCCCTGCTAGTAATCCGTTGCGCAAACGACCTTTGACAATAAACAAAGTCAAAAAGGCCATAAAAATTACAGTGACCCCAACATAAGCCGGGGCTTCAAGTATGGGCTGCCTTCCCCAGTAGGTAGGCACGTTAGAAACAAAACTTTTGGCTTGAGATCGAGGTAGGCCATTTTGGATCAAAAAATCATAAAGTTCGGAGCCCTCACCTAAATTTTCTGAAGAAGCTCCTCCCTGAATTCTTGGAGCTAAAAGATTAAAGCTTTCAAAAACCCCATAACTGAATTGGGTAATATAATCAGAGCTGAGCCCCCCAGTTTTTTGTTTAATACTTCCATCAGGGTTTTGATTTAACTCACTTTTTCCACGAGTACTGAATTTGGAGTATTCCGAAGTAGCCAAAAGTGGAGGAGCATTAAGCCCTAGGGCTAAAACTCCTGCTAACAAAAGTACTGAGGATTGAATTAAAAAGTTTTTGTGGGTTTTAGTTTTTAATGCATCAATTCCATAAACGATTCCAATGACAAACATCAACAAAAGCATGTAATATGTCATTTGATAATGATTTGCCCGAATCTGCATGGATAAAGCAAAAACAGTCAGGACAAATCCCCTAAAAAGTTTATCGTGGAGTATCATGTACATACCTCCAATAACCAATGGCATATAGGCCAGTGCCTGTGCTTTAGTGTTGTGTCCAACCTGTAAGATGATTAATAGATAGGTAGATAAACCATAAGCGAATGCACCAAAAACCGCAATTGGTATGGGCATTTTAATAATCAATAAAAAAAGGTAAGCAGTTAGGAGATAGAGAAACAAAATCTCAGCGGGTTGGGGGATAAACTGAAAAAGCTTGTGAATCGGAGTTAGAAAATCATAAGGATAACGGGCACCCAATTGATAAGTAGGCATTCCACCAAAAGCATTGTCAATCCAAAATATTTCTTCATTATTTTTTTCTCTGTACTCCTTTATCTGCCTTGACATTCCGGAGTATTGTCTGATGTCCGATTGAATTATTTTTTTGCCCGACAAAACTGGATGGAAAAACAAGACGGAAAACAAGCCAAAACCAAATATAAATGCAAGGTGCTTTAGGGTTTGTTTATTGAAAACCTGCTCAATCAATTTCTTCATAATCTATGTATTCCCCAATTTTTTCTTTGCTCTTTTTATCTTCTTTTTTGAGGGGAGAAGAAGAAAGATCAGCATCAAAATTCTGCATTTTTTTGAAGATTCTATTGATCAAATATTTAACAATAAATGGGGAGATAAATCTGAATAAATAGACTATTACCGTCAAAATCAAAAAAAACTTAAGCAATCCGACCATAATAATTAAATAAGTACTGATCAAAAGTAATTAAAACTTATGACTAATGTGATGTTTTTGAAGGGACCGAATACATAAAAATAAAATTAGATTTATCTTGCAAAAAAAATAATAATGCTAAGGAGATTTACGCTCTTATTTCTTTTTTTGTCCAGTACGGTTAAGGCCCAATATACTGACCAGATCAACTCCAACAGACCAGGCGCTTCCATAGGGGCTTTTGCAGTGGGAAAAAGAATAATCCAGTTTGAAGGAGGTTTTGAACGTCGAAAACACAAACACGAATCTTATAATTTATCTACCGTTGATGGATCAATTATTTTTCTCGCTGTTCGATGGGGTTTTTTGTCAGAACGTTTAGAATTAACCTATCAAGGTTCTTTTATGTTTGACAAATTGACAAACAAAATACCAATGCAAGAAATTATTTACAAAAGAAAAGGCCTTCTTCAGAATTTTTTGGGAATTAAATTTTTGATTTATGACCCCTTTAAAAAGGAAGAAAAAGTAAATGTGCACAGTTGGAAAGCCAATAACGGATTTAAATTAAAACACTTAATCCCAGCCATATCAGTAACGACTGGAGGAAATTTTATTTTCGGAAACGACCACCCCTTCCCTTACGGAGATGTTTTTGATACACTGTATCGCCCTATTTTCTTTCAAAACTTGAATGGATTAACTGAAAAAGAGCCTTTTTTGTCTCTTCGAGGAATATTAGCAACACAATCACATTTTTTGAGATCCTGGGTTTTTGTCACAAATTTTATATACGACCGATATCTAACCGAACAAACATCCAAAAGCTACATCCTTACCCTAACACATACTTTTCATCCACTGTGGTCTGTTTATATTGAAAATGAAGGACTTTTTAGCGCTCGTATAAATGATCAGATATTCAGAACTGGAGCTGCTTACCTTTTTTCAGACAACATTCAGATTGAAGGCTCCTTGGGAATCAACACAAATACAGTCCCCAGTGCTCTTTTTGTTAATCTAGGCGTATCTTATCGATTGGATTTTCACAAAGACTTCATAAGCGCTGCAGAGATAGAGTACAAAGAATCTAAGAAAGAAGAAAAAGAATTGAAAAAGACAATGAAAAAAAATAGTAAAGCTGAAAGGAAAAGAGCTCGAAAGGCAAAGAAAAATTAATTAATGAATAAAGAACTAATTGATGTTGTTGAAATAAGAACTAGAGAAGATCTTAGAAGGTTTATAGATTTCACCTTTACTCTTTATTCTCAATACCCTCAGTGGACACCCCCAATAATTGAAGAAGAAATTGATACTTTAGACGTGACAAAAAACCCAGTCTTCAAAAATGCAAAAGCTCATTATTTCCTAGCCTTTAAAAAGGGTGAAATTGTAGGAAGGATTGCTGTGATGATCAACTGGATTGAGGTAAAAAAACTAAAAAAGAAAAAAGTTCGTTTTGGTTGGTTTGATGTAATTAACGATATCAATGTCACCAAAGCTTTGATGGAAAAAGTACATGCTATTGGGTTTGAAAATGAAATGGAATTCATTGAAGGCCCTGTTGGCTTCTCGAATATGGACAAAGCAGGAATGCTGGTAAAAGGTTTTGAAGAAAGTAACACCATGATTACATGGTACAACGCACCTTATTACTATCAACATTTCAAAAAGCTGGGATATGAGGATCTCGCAGTTTGGGTAGAATATGAAATTACTTTAAGCTCTTTCGAAGAATCACCAAGTAAAATTAAAAAGTTTTCGGATTTGATACTTAAACGTTATGAATTAAAAACACTTAATTTTAAGTCTAAAAAGCAGATTACCCCATACATTGAAAAAATGTTTTTTTTACTAGAGGAAACTTATGGAAAACTTCAAACTTTCGTGCCAATCCAAGAGGAGCAAATACAGCAGTACAAAAAAAAATATTTCCGTTATATTCATCCTGAGTTTATTAAATGTATAACCAATTGTAATGACGAACTTGTTGCTTTTTGTATTACAATGCCCTCTTTCACTAGTGCTTTAAAAAAAGCCAATGGTAGATTGTTTCCTTTTGGGATATTACATCTCTTTAAAGCCTTATATTTTAATTCTAGAGCTTCATTTTATCTAATTGGTGTACATCCTAAATACCAAAACAAAGGAGTAACTGCTATAATTTTCAATGAAATGCAAAAAACGTTTAATAAGTTTGGATACAATATAGTAGAAACTAATCCTGAGTTAGAAGAGAATAGCTCGATTCAAAATCTTTGGAAAAACTATGAGCACCGGCAGCATAAAAAGAGACTTACTGTAACCCAAAAAATAAAAGAGATGTCTACGAAATGAGGTTAAATACTCTTAAAAGACAATTTATTAATTTAAAAAATGTTTAACCAAGGAACCATCATTGCCAAAGCCTCAGGAGCAGGTAGATCAGCCATCAGTTTATTCAGACTTTCTGGTAGTGACTCTATTAAAATGGTTTCAAAATGTTTTCAGCTAAAGTCACAAAAAAAACTTGGTGATCAATTAAGTCATACTGTTCATTTGGGCACATTGCATTACAATGGTGTAACACTGGATGAAGTATTAGTAAGTGTATTTAAAGCCCCTCACTCCTACACTGGAGAAAATGTAGTTGAAATCTCCTGCCATGGATCTAACTTTATTCAAGAGGAGATATTGCGCCTTTTTATCTCGAAAGGAGCAAAGCCAGCAAAACCAGGAGAATTTACACTTAGGTCTTTTTTGAATAAAAAAATAAATCTGAGTCAAGCTGAGGCGGTAGCTGACTTAATTGCATCAGAATCAAAAGCTGCACATGAAGTTGCTATGAATCAAATGAGGGGTGGATACACTGCAGAGATCGCCCATCTGAGACAAAAACTATTAGATTTTTCTTCTTTGATAACTCTAGAATTGGATTTTGCCGAAGAAAATGTAGAATTTGCTAATCGAACTACCTTGACAAATTTGATCCGAGAACTGCGATTAAAAATTAAATCACTTCTCGATTCTTTCAAATACGGCAGTGTTATCAAAAAAGGTGTTCCTGTTGCTATAGTTGGCAAACCTAATGCTGGTAAATCTTCTCTTCTGAATGCCCTGTTAAAAGAAGATCGTGCTATTGTTTCATCAATTCCTGGAACTACCAGAGATACTATTGAAGACACCTTGACACTCTCAGGTATAGAATTTAGGTTTATAGATACAGCAGGCCTCCGTGAAACCAATGATCAGATTGAAGCGATAGGGGTTGCCAAAACAAAAGAAAAAGTGACGTTGGCAAAAGTAATGATATATATTTTTGACACCAATAACAACACTTTAGAAGAAATTATAACAGCACTTAATGAATTTAAAAGAGAAGATCTTATAGTGGTTTTGGTAGAAAATAAAATCGATCTAATCCAAGATGCTGGAGAATCTTTTTTGATGAAAGAATTAAAAGAAGAGCCATCTCAGGTTCCAATTGATGCGCTTTGTAGTATTTCTACTTTTGATCCAAAAAAAATAAAGGAGCTTGAAAAAATACTTTACAAT
>CAJWLL010000018.1 GCA_913043275.1 uncultured Flavobacteriaceae bacterium
ATTAAATCTTTTAATTTCTTTTTTTTTTTAATATAAAATAATTTTTTTTAATATATTTATATATTTGATAAACAAAACTTAAAAAAGTGACAAAACAAGCATATTTTGCAGGTGGGTGTTTCTGGTGTACTGAATCAATTTTTCAAAGGATTAGAGGCGTTATAAAAGTTATTCCTGGATATATGGGAGGACAGACTAAAAATCCAAATTATACAGCTGTTTGTAATGGGAATACAGGGCATACTGAAACAATTAAAGTGATTTATGATCATGATGCAATTTCTTATGGTAAGCTTCTTGAAATCTTTTTTTTGACCCATGATCCAACTACGCTTAACCGTCAAGGCAACGATCTTGGCTCTCAGTATCGCTCAGCCATTTTTTACAATAATTCGGAAGAAAAAAATCAAATAGAAGATTGTATTATAAGAATGGAAAAAGAAAACATTTTTAAAAATTCTATCCTGACTGAAATTAATTCAGATGGTCCTTTCTATGAGGCAGAGATTGAGCATCAAGATTATTATAACCAGAATACAGAACAGCCTTATTGTCAATTTGTAATAAGTCCTAAGTTAAAAAAACTTAAATCAATTTTTAATCAATATACTATATCATAATGAACGACAATTTTAAAGTCGACACTTTTTCTATCAACGAAGAGATCAAAATTAATTTTTCAAAAATAATCGATTTACTTGGGGATAATTCGGATAGAGAAGGTCTAGAGAAAACTCCCATACGTGCTGCAAAAGCAATAAGATTTCTGACTGAGGGCTATGGAAAAGATCCAAAAAAAATCCTTCAAAGTGCAGTTTTTAATGAAGATTACAATGAAATGGTCATTGTCAAAGACATAGAACTCTATTCACTTTGTGAGCATCATATCTTACCCTTTTTTGGCAAAGCTCATATTGCTTATATTCCCAACGGAAAGATTGTAGGATTGAGTAAAATTCCCAGAGTAGTGGATGTTTTTTCCAGAAGACTGCAAGTTCAAGAGCGATTAACTGAGCAAGTGCTAGAATGTATAAACGAAACTTTGGAACCGATTGGAGTTGGTGTTGTCATTGAGGCTTCTCACATGTGCATGATGATGAGAGGTGTTCAAAAACAGAATTCTACAACCACAACCTCAGGATTTAGGGGATCTTTCAAGGAAATGGATACACGTAATGAGTTTCTTAAATTAATTACTTCGAGTTTGAGCTAACTCTTGTTTTTTTTATCAAAGAGAAACTTTAGTCCCATCCGACTGAGAATTTTCTTTTCAAACTCCCAAAAGAATCTGAATTGAAAAAAAATAGTTGCTACGGCAATAAGCAAAATCTGATAAATGGGAAAAATGATCAGTATCCTTAAAAGGGTATAAAGAGCCATTCCCATTGGAAGATCAATAAAATCTGAAGATTGAACACCCAAAAATTCTAGTAAGGGTAATGCCAATTTTGCACTAGCTGATCCAGTGATGGCAAAAACTATAAAAATAATTGCCAATTGTAAATTGGAGTTAATTCCCCATTTTTTTTTGAGGCGTTTAATCATGTAGACTCACCCTAAGATTGAAATAATTTGGTGCCCAAGTTCAACACCTATTCTGTCTTGTGCCTCTATGGTAGCTGCCCCAATGTGAGGAGTCAAAGAAACTTTTGAATGCATCAGTAATTTGACCTCGGGTTTGGGCTCATTTTCATAAGTGTCCAAACACGCAAAGGCTAATTTGTTACTGTCTAGGGCATTTAACAGTGCAACCTCGTCTAATACTCCTCCCCGTGCAGCATTGATAATGACTGATCCCTCTTTCATCAAGTCGAATTCTTTTTTACCGATCACATAATTTTTTTGCGCAGGAACATGCAAAGTGATAAAATCAGATTGCTCTAAAACAATTTCCATAGAGGTGGTTTCGATTGAAACCTTCAGTGATGATTCGTTAAATAAGTAAACTTCTATCTCAGCTGCATCGATATACTTATCTGTGGCGACAATATTCATACCCACTCCCAGTCCTATTTTAGCTACTTCTTGACCGATTCTTCCAAACCCAATGATTCCAAGTGTTTTTCCTCTCAATTCGATTCCTTTGGAATAGGCCTTTTTTAAACCTTTAAAGTTTGATTCGCCCTCAAGAGGCATATTACGATTGGAGTCGTAAAGAGATCTAACGCCACCAAAAAGGTGAGCAAAAACTAACTCGGCTACAGAAGGGGAGGATGCAGCAGGGGTATTGATCACACTTAACCCTTTTTCGCGTGCATATTCCACATCAATATTATCCATTCCTACACCGCCACGACCAATAATTTTAAGACCCGGACAGGAGTCGATTAATTCTTTTCTAGCAGTGGTTGCGCTTCTCACTAAGAGAACTGAAATTTTATTCTCATTGATGTAATTGATCAATTGTTCTTGAGCGATATTGTTAGTGATGACCTCAAAACCAGCTTCAGTTAAGACGTCAATACCGGATTGGGAAACACCGTCGTTTGCTAATATTTTCATTATATTTTTATTTGTTAGGCTTTTTTTTCAAATTCTTTCATGCAGTCTACCAGAACTTGAACGCTTTCAATTGGCAATGCATTGTAGATTGAAGCGCGATAACCACCTACGGAGCGGTGACCCTTAAGTCCACTAATATTGGCCTGATTCCAAAGAGAGTCAAAAACTCCAGCTTGCTTATCATCAGTAAGGTTGAAGGTGGCATTCATATTACTTCGATCATCTAAATGAGCAAAACCTTCGAAAAGAGGGTTTCTATCAATCTCATTATATATTAGGGCTGCTTTTTTATCATTTTGAGCTTCGACTCCCTCCAAACCACCATTATTCGAGATCCAGCGGAGATTCAATAAAACAGTGTAAACCGGAAAAACGGGAGGGGTGTTAAACATACTTTCTGCTTTGGCTTGGACCTCGTAGTTTAACATTGAGGGAATAACCCTATTCACTTTATTTAGGGATGATTCTTTAATTATAACCAGAGTAACACCAGAGGGTCCCATATTTTTCTGGGCTCCTGCATAAAACATGTCTAGTTTTGAATAATCAAAAGATCTCGAAAAAATATCAGAACTCATGTCTGCAACCAAAGGGACTTCAGTGTCTGGAAGTGATTTATATTGAGTTCCAAAAATGGTATTATTGGTTGTCAGGTGGAGATAATCTATATCATTAGGTATTTCGAAGCCTTTAGGGATATAATTGAAGTTTTGATCTTTGGAAGACGCTAATTCTATAACTTCCCCTATGATTTTTGCTTCCTTAATGGCTTTCGTAGACCAAGTACCCGAATTGATATAACCTGCTTTATTTTCTAACAAATTGTAGGCCGTCATTAAAAATTGTAAACTGGCTCCCCCTTGAAGAAAAATGGCCTTGTATCCCTTTTTTTCAAGTCCTAATAGTTTAATAGATAACAAACAAGCCTCTTCCATAATGGCTTTGAACTCACTGCTTCTGTGAGAAATTTCTATCAGTGATAATCCGGTGTTATCCAATTCTAAAACTGCTTTGGCGGCTCCTTCGATAACTTCTCGTGGAAGGATGGCGGGGCCTGCACTGAAGTTGTGTTTTTTCATATCAATTTTAAAAGTGCAAATATCAAAAGTTCAGTTTAATTAACAATTGAATAGACATTAATTTTTATCAATTTTTTCAACAAACTCAAAAACTCAAAAACATAATATAGCATAAACATTTAATAAACTCCAAGGTATCAACTCCATCTGCATAATCCCAAAGCTCTGGATTTTGGGCTCGACCAAAAGGAATGGCTCCTTCAATATCGGTATTTGATACAATACATTGAATGTTTTCTTTCTGTTTTAGGAAGTGACTTTTTATTGAACTTATTTCATCGTAAAATTCGTAATATCCGGTGGCAATCGGTGAGGAGATTGCTTTGTCCTCCTTGAGAATAAAAAAACCATTTTCTAAAAAGTCAAATCCACTCATCAAAAACACTGCTTTATTATAATCATAATTATTGGCGTATTTGTTCATTTCAATAACATTTGCATAAGGATACAAACCTCCAAAAACTAAATTGATGTCAAAACCTTTTGGCAAATAAAGCTTGGAAACATTTCGGCAACCCAATCCGTAGTATTGTAGCATGTCTTTTCCAAGACTTTCCAAATCGTCCATAGTTTCTGAACCATTCAGAACCGCAATCCCATTTTTGTTTTTTCTGATGATGTGTGGATATTTTGAAAAATAATAGTCGAAATACCTTGCAGTATTGTTGCTGCCAGTAGCAATTACAGCATCAAAGTCTTCCAATTTCCCATCGGTGAAAGTTGTTAGGGATTTAAAAATAGGCTCAATACCAATAATAAAAGGAATCAAAATACTGTCTTTGGTGGCGCATTTCACTAGTGCTCTGTTGCCTGAAATCCATATAGAAATAAGATCGTGCAAGCCCGCCAAAGGAATATTGCCTGCCATTATAACAGCAATGGTTTTAGAATTCAAAGTTTCATTCACTTGGTATTTGCTTTCCCAACGTGCAATTTTATCTGGCTCAAGTGCTAACCCCCATGATTTTATGGCTGTTATACAGTTTTTTTTCTGGAACCAATCATTTTGACTTTGGGCACGGTCAATAGCTTCGAAAAAAGAGTTATATCTGGAATCCTCTTCAGAAATATTGCTTAAAAAGCATCCCAATTTTTCTAATCCCTTAATTCTATCTTTAAGTCCACTCATTAGTATTTGTAAAGAATGTTAATTGTTGTTAATTTTGTGGTTAAATTTAATTAAACATATTCATTATGTCCATAATCATCACTGATGAATGTATTAATTGTGGTGCTTGTGAACCCGAATGCCCCAATACAGCTATTTATGAGGCTGCTGATGAATGGCGATACGAGGACGGAACTGATTTAACGGGAGATATCGTTCTCCAGAATGGTAAAGCTGTTAATGCGGACGAAGCCCAAATTCCTGTGTCCGATGAGTTCTACTATATAGTTCCTGAAAAATGTACAGAGTGCAAAGGATTCCACGATGAGCCCCAGTGTGCTGCTGTTTGTCCAGTTGATTGTTGTGTGCCAGACGAAGATAATGTAGAAACAGAAGAAGTGTTGTTGAGTAAACAACGCTTTATGCATAAAAAATAATTTGATTTTCTATGAAAGCCGGAATTGTAGGCTTGCCCAATGTGGGTAAATCCACTTTATTTAATTGTCTCTCCAATGCGAAAGCTCAAAGTGCTAATTTTCCTTTTTGCACTATAGAACCCAATATTGGGGTGGTCAACGTACCCGATCCACGCCTCGATAGATTAACCGATTTGGTCAATCCTGAGAAAGTAATTCCTGCTACAGTAGAAATTGTTGATATCGCTGGTTTGGTCAAAGGAGCCAGTAAAGGGGAGGGATTGGGAAATCAGTTTTTAGGAAATATAAGGGAAACCGATGCTATTCTTCATGTTTTGAGGTGTTTTGAAGACGAGAATATCGTCCATGTCGACGGTTCTGTTGACCCCCTGAGGGATAAAGAGACCATTGACATTGAACTCCAATTAAAAGATCTAGAAAGCACAGAGAAAAGAAGGGATAAAATCCAACGGGCAGCCAAGACTGGAAACAAAGAGGCACAAAAGGAACTGGAAGTCTTAAATACAATCATTGCTGCACTTGAAGCTGCACAAAATGTAAGATCAATTGCCTTCTCGGAGGAAATTCGTATTAACTATGTCAATACCTTTCAACTGATTACCGATAAACCCGTGATGTATGTCTGTAACGTGAGCGAGGAAGATGCTGTTGACGGAAATGATTACGTAAACCAAATCAAAACTGCAGTAGCCCTAGAAAATGCTGAAGTATTGATTCTTGCTGTGAGTATAGAGGCCGATATCAACGAATTGGAATCCTATGACGAAAGGCAAATGTTCCTTGAGGATTTGGGACTTTCTGAACCGGGTTCCGCCAAACTGATACGCTCTGCCTACCAATTACTTTCACTACAAACTTATTTTACCGCTGGAGAAAAAGAAGTTCGTGCATGGACCATTCCCAAAGGAGCTACCGCTCCTCAGGCTGCAGGCGTCATCCATACTGACTTTGAAAAAGGGTTTATCCGCGCCGAAGTCATCTCCTATAAGGACTACAATGAATTGGGTAGTGAACAAAAAGTCAAAGAAGCAGGTAAAATGAGGGTAGAAGGGAAGGACTATGTTGCTGACGACGGCGATGTGATGCATTTTAGGTTTAATTTGTAGCACTTAGCCAAACTGCGTTTTTGTCCCCTGTGAGGCTCTTTATGCCAAAAAAACACCATATGTATAAAATCTCCATTGATCTTTCTTGATGGTATTGCTGCTTTCATAGGTTGGGATTGTATAAAACTAAATGTATAGGGTTAGAAAATCCAATTGATTTTTTTGAAATCTATAATAATATTCCCTCAAAAGCCTAATGAACAAGGGAGTGTAATGCAAACTTCTCAACAATAGAAGATTGTATTTTGTTAATTTCTTTGACTTCATTCAAATGAAAAAGTGGCCTTCAAATTATAAATTAGCAGTGATTTTATGGCCAAGCAGACTGAATACACTGAAGACAACATTCGCTCACTCGATTGGAAGGAGCATATCCGAATGAGACCCGGTATGTACATTGGGAAATTAGGTGACGGTTCTTCTCCTGATGATGGCATTTATATTTTGTTAAAAGAAGTAGTTGACAACTGTATTGATGAATTTGTAATGGGTGCAGGAAAAACCATTGAAATAGTCATCAAAGATAGTATTGTTATTGTGAGAGACTATGGACGTGGAATTCCTCTGGGAAAAGTTGTAGATGTTGTTTCTAAAATGAACACAGGAGGGAAGTACGACTCTAGAGCTTTTAAAAAATCCGTGGGATTAAATGGAGTTGGTACTAAGGCCGTTAACGCGCTATCTTCCATGTTCAAGGTAGAGTCTATAAGAGATAATCAAACGACAAATGCAGTTTTTGAATTTGGAAACCTTATTTTAAAAGATCCTGTAGCTTCAAGCTCAAAGAGAAGAGGCACCAGAGTAGAATTTGCACCTGATGCGAGTATTTTTAAAAATTATAAATATCGATTAGAATACGTAGAGCGCATGCTCAAAAACTACGTTTACCTCAACCCTGGATTGACTATTGACCTTAATGGTGTAAAATTTTTTTCTGAAAATGGTTTAAAGGATTTACTAGAGGATCAAACCAACTCATCCGATCTATTGTATCCCATTATTCACCTCAAAGGGGAAGACATTGAAGTAGCCATAACCCATAGTAGATCTCAATACAGTGAAGAATATCGCTCTTTTGTAAATGGACAAAACACTACCCAAGGGGGTACTCATCAAGCTGCTTTTAGGGAGGCTTTGGTCAAAACCATAAGAGATCATTTCGGGAGAAATTTCGACGCCTCTGACATACGAAAGTCTATCATATCAGCCATCAGCATCAAGGTCATGGAACCTGTTTTTGAATCTCAAACGAAAACTAAATTGGGATCAACGGAAATGGGAGGCAAAATGCCTTCCGTTCGTGTTTATATTAATGATTTTTTAGTTACTCAACTAGATAATTATCTTCATAAAAACACCGAGACTGCAGAGGCACTTCGGAGCAAAATTTTACAAGCTGAAAAAGAGAGAAAAGAACTTTCAGGCATTCGGAAACTCGCAAAAGAAAGGGCAAAAAAAGCCAGTTTACACAACAAAAAATTGAGAGATTGTAGAGTGCACTTGGCAGACCTAAAGAAGGATCGCCGCCTAGAATCTACCATTTTTATCACTGAGGGTGATTCTGCCAGTGGATCCATTACTAAATCAAGGGATGTCAATATTCAAGCGGTATTCAGTCTAAGAGGGAAGCCTTTAAACACCTATGGGATGACTAAAAAAATTGTCTACGAGAACGAGGAGTTCAACCTCTTGCAGGCCGCTCTAAATATCGAAGAAAACATGGAGGGCTTAAGATACAACAACATTGTTATTGCCACCGACGCTGATGTAGATGGAATGCATATACGTTTATTGCTCATCACTTTTTTCCTACAATTTTTCCCTGAATTGATAAAAGAAGGACATCTTTATATTCTACAAACTCCTCTGTTTAGGGTAAGAGACAAAAAACAAACCTTCTACTGTTACAGTGAAAAAGAAAGAAAAGAGGCCATTGAAAATTTAAGTGGAAAACCCGAAATTACACGCTTTAAAGGCTTAGGAGAAATTTCACCGGATGAGTTTAAATTTTTTATTGGCGAAGACATTCGTTTAGACCCCGTAATGCTTGATAAATCAACTACTACTGAGGATTTATTACAATTTTACATGGGAAAAAACACACAGGATCGTCAAAAATTCATCATCGATAATCTAAAAGTTGAATTGGATGTTGCCGAAGAAATGGTATAATGTATGGATGGTTTAGAGGAAAATATACCAGGTGAAGTCAATGACGGGGAAACACTTGTCAAAGTTACAGGGATGTACAAAGACTGGTTTCTTGACTATGCTTCTTATGTTATCTTAGAGCGAGCTATACCTTCGATATACGATGGTCTGAAACCTGTTCAGCGTCGTATCCTTCACTCCATGAAGGATTTAGACGATGGTCGTTACAATAAAGTGGCCAATATAGTAGGGCACACCATGCAATATCATCCCCACGGAGATGCCAGCATTGCCGATGCAATGGTTCAAATTGGTCAAAAAGAATTGTTAATCGATACCCAAGGGAATTGGGGGAACATCCTCACCGGAGACCGGGCGGCAGCATCCAGATATATTGAAGCAAGATTGTCTAGGTTTTCGCTCGAAGTCATATTCAGTCCCAAGGTCACAGATTGGCAACTCTCCTATGACGGAAGAAAAAACGAGCCTGTCCATTTACCAGTTAAATTCCCATTGTTATTGACACAAGGTGCAGAAGGTATTGCAGTTGGCCTTTCTACCAAAATACTCCCACACAATTTTATTGAACTACTCAATGCCAGTATTCAGCACTTAAAAGGAAAAAAATTCAAACTTTACCCTGACTTTCAAACCGGAGGGATAATTGATGTTCAGGGATATAACGACGGCAATAGAGGGGGTAAGGTCAGAGTCAGGGCTAAGATTAGTCAGTTAGATAAAAATACCCTGGTCATAAATGAAATTCCCTATGGAACAACAACTTCTGGCTTAATAGATAACATCCTAAAGGCTAACGAAAAGGGTAAGATTAAAATTAAAAAGATCGAGGACAATACGGCGGCAAGTGTCGAAATCATCATTCACCTGCCCAATGGTATTTCTCCCGATAAGACTATCGATGCCCTCTATGCTTTTACGGACTCTGAAAGCTCAATTTCTCCCTTGGGTTCTGTAATCATTGACAACAAACCCCATTTTATTGGGGTTAGTGAAATGTTAACCCTTTCCACAGATCATACGGTAACCCTTCTAAGAAAAGAGTTGGAAGTACAGCTTGTTGAGCTCGAAAACCAGTGGCACAATACCTCTTTGGAGAGAATTTTTATAGAAAACAGAATTTATCGGGACATTGAAGAGGAAAAAACTTGGGAAGGTGTGCTAGATGCCATTCGTAAAGGGCTTGAGTCTCACATTTCGATTCTTAAAAGACCTGTTATAGAGGAGGACTTGATTAAATTAACAGAAATTAGAATTAAACGTATTTCTAAATTTGATATCGATAAGGCACAGCAAAAAATCGAGGTCCTTGAGGGAGATATTTACGAGGTGAAAAATCATCTAAATCATTTGGTAGATTATGCTATCAATTACTTTAAACATCTGATTAAAACCTATGGAAAAGGGAGGGAACGAAAATCTGAAATAAGAATTTTTGATGATGTAGATGCTAAAAAGGTAGTGGTAAGAAATCAGAAGTTGTACCTCAACCGTCAAGAAGGATTTATTGGAACCTCGCTTAAGAAAAATGAATACCTATGCGATTGTTCAGATATTGACGACGTCATTGTCTTTACCAAAGAGGGAAAAATGCAGGTAGTGAGGGTTGAGAGTAAGGTTTTTGTGGGTAAAGATGTTATTCATGCGGCTATTTTTAAAAAGAACGACACCCGTACCATCTTCAATATGATTTATAAGGACGGGAAAAAAGGAAGCTCTTTTATTAAAAGGTTTGCAGTTAAAGGAATCACCCGTGATAAAATTTACGAAATGACGCAGGGCTCTTTGGGCTCAACAGTTTTATATTTTACTGCTAACCTAAATGGTGAAGCCGAGGTAGTGACAATTCTTTTAAGAAATACAGGAAATGTAAAGAAGTTAAAATGGGATTTGGATTTTGCGGATTTACAAATCAAAGGAAGAGGGGTTAGGGGGAATATCGTTACAAAATATAACATCCTTCGTGTAGAGCTCAAAGAAAAGGGCGTGTCTACCCTAAAGCCAAGAAAAATCTGGTTTGATCAGACTATCAAAAGACTCAATACCGATGAAAGGGGAGAGTTATTGGGTGAATTTAAGGGGGAAGATAAAATACTATTGATAAATAATAATGGAGACGCAAAGGTGATTACCCCTAAGCTGTCATTGCACTTTGAAGATAAACTGATTCAAATTGAAAAATGGAAGCCCAATAAGCCTATTACTGCAGTTTATTACGATGGTGAAAAACAGCGTTACTTTATTAAAAGGTTCTTCATAGAAAGTGAGTCGAAAGAAGATCGATTCATCAAAGCAGGAGGAGAATTGGTTTTCCTTAATACAGACTGGCGCCCTTTGATTACTGTAAACTTTATAAAACCAAGAGAGAAAGACTCTCTTCCCCCTTTGGAAATAAACGTAGAAGAATTCATTGCTGTCAAGGGTTTTAAAGCATTTGGAAATCAACTGTCTCAGCAAAAAATTAAAAAAATAGAGCTTAAAGAAGTGTTGCCCTATAATGATGATGATGATGGAAAATCTGTTGAAGAAATAGAAGTAAATGATCAGGAGGAGTTAAGCGCAGAAGATGATTCACAGATCAAGTTGAATCTATAATTACTTAGGCTTACCTCTCACCTTAATGTTGAAAAAAGAACCGTTTCAATAAACTTCCTTGGAAAAGAAAGTTTCTATTATTTAATTTTCTTGATAGTACCCCTTTGCTTATTTTCGGATTTCCCCACCAAAGAATATTCAAAAGTATAGGAATTTCCTTTGGTAGATAGAATTTTGATTTGAACTGGACGCTTCTCCTGGTTGGACTTGGGGTTTATTTTGGTTAAAATACATTCACAATCGTTTATCCATCGAATATGGGCAGAATCTACTTTTTCACCATATGTTTCAATTTCTAAGTTTTCTGTTCTGGAAAAATATGAAGTTTTGATTTCACCCTTGATCAATGTTCTGAATTCAAAAGATCCGGTGTGAAAATTTTCACAGTCCCTGTTAACAGAATAACAGGAATAAAACAAAAGTGATCCAAAACAGACCAATAATAAAAAATTATTTACTGGGTGTAAATCTTTCAAAACTTCCATCACTGTAAATGTAAATGATTTCTTTCGGAGACACCTTTTCTTCAGTTGGAATTGACGATTGGATTTGATTATTAATAATTTTAGGAATAGGATTCTCTGGCGGAGGAGTTTGTGATTTATCCTCAACCTCAATAGTCCCGAGTAAATGACTTTCGTTTTTTTTAGGATTAGGAATGCCCAGAATAAGCCACTCCAATGCGACTTCTTCAAATGTATCATAGACTTTCATCAAAAATTCCAAACTGGGTTTATTTCTTCCTGAAAGGATATGAGACATGGCAGAACGCTGCACACCTATCCTTGAAGCAAAACCAGCAGCTGAAAGGTGATTGTTTTTTCTGATTTCTTCTATTCGTTCGACAATTCCAGTTGTGTTTAACATTGTAAACAATTGAAAATACTTACTAATATATATAAAAAAATTAAGAAATAATTAAAGATTTATTCCCAAATATCAATAAAATTATTATTTAAGTTATCTACATAAAATATTGAATTCCATAATTTTAGGGCTTTTACATGTATTGTTGTAAACAAATGTTTACAATTAACCACCCACCAGAATAAAAAACGTATAACATTGTAAATTTTTGGTGTATAATGTTGTAAACTTAGACTTGTTTACATTTGTAAAACAATTATTGATATGATTTCAAAAGATCGGTATTTATCGCCTCAAAAATGGGATCTAATGCTAAAGGCTTTCTCTCATGAACTTCCAACAACTGTTATTGGTCATTCGGTTTTAAACCAACCTGTTTATGCACATCGTTTAGGAAGTGGTTCAAAGAGAGTACTGTTATGGTCTCAAATGCATGGAAACGAATCTACTACAACTCGTGCATTATTAGATTTATTTGACCATTTTTATACTCCAAATGGAGTAAAACTTCTAGAGGGGTTAACTATAATGGTCATCCCTCAACTAAATCCAGATGGAGCTTTATCTTACACACGTTTTAACGCAAATTATATTGACCTTAATCGTGATGCTTTAAACTTGTCCCAGCCTGAAAGCAGGGCGCTAAAGGAGGTTTTTGATTCATTCTCACCCGATTTTTGTTTTAACCTTCATGGTCAACGTAGTATTTTTGCAGCGGGTATAATGGGTAAGCCTGCTACACTGTCCTTTTTATCGCCTGCTGCTAATCCTCAAAGAAACCTTACCCCAGCCCGTATTCAAGCTATGAAATTAATAGCACAAGTCAACAGAAATCTCCAAAAACACATTCCTAATCAGATTGCTCGCTATGAAGACACTTTTAATCCTAATTGTGTTGGAGATCATTTTACCTCTTTAGGCGTGCCTACTCTATTGTATGAAGCAGGGCATAACGGCTTGGATTATGATCGCAATTTCACAAAAAAAATGATTTTTAATGCACTTATATTTGGCCTGAATGCAATCGAAAATGGTGAATTTTTGAATCACTCAATAAAAGAGTACCATCAAATTCCTGAAAATGAAAAAAATTATGTCGATATCATTATTAAGAACTTTGATATAAGAACTGTAAACGGTTTTTTCAAGAATCAAGAATTAGCAGTTGTTTATCAAGAAGAAAAAAAGGATGAGAGTGTATTTTTTATGCCTGTATGTCACAGTTTTTCAAAAAAAATAGATTTATTGGCTCACCGTGTTATAAATGGAGATGGAATACTAAAAGCTAGTGAGATAGAATTTGCAGAAGGAAAAAGTATTGATATCTTCTAAAAAAACCTTTTTAGGTATTAAAATTTTAACAAAAACAACATTTTCTTAAACATTATTAAATTTTTACTTAATTTCGAGCAAAAATCTATTAATTATGAATAAGGTGAAATTAGACGACGTTGATCATCAAATTTTGGACATACTTATAGATAACACCCGTGTTCCTTTTACGGATATTTCTAAACGTCTGTTTATCTCAGCAGGTACAGTTCATGTTAGGGTAAAAAAAATGGAAGAAGCTGGTATCATTAAAGGTTCCTCATTAAATCTGGATTATGTAAAATTGGGTTATTCTTTCATAGCTTACATTGGTGTTTACTTAGAAAAAACAAAAATTATTAACGAAGTAATTAAAAGTCTTAGCGACATTCCATTTGTTACAGTAGCACATATCACAACAGGTAAGTTTAACATCTTTTGTAAAGTAAGAGCTCATGACACTAATCATGCCAAAGAAATTATTTTTATGATAGATGATATAGATGGTGTTTCAAGGACAGAAACCATGATTTCTCTTGAGGAAAGTATCAATGACAAAAAAAGATTAATGCACAGAATTTTTAATGAATTATAATCTCATTAATATACCTATAATATCTGATGGCTCGAAAACCTAAAATCGATAGATTTAACGAGAGTGTTCTCTCAAAATTTCAAATTTATAATAGCCTTTTTCTTACCCTTCCTTTTCATAGCATAAGAAATACATCTGTTCTGATCCCTGTTTTTGCTGATCATTGCAAGAATGGTTATGCTCAAAAGTTAGATCCTCGTGAAATTACCTCTAGCTTCTTTAGTAGATACCTCCCCGAATATGACGAAAAAGAACAGATTGACCTGCTTTTTCGTTTTATACAATATATTGAACGTCAGGTAGTTCTCTTCGATGCTATTGAAGATTCAGCCTTTGGATTTGTCAATAATATGCATGGAAAAGGTACGATTCGACACATCAAAGAAGATGCATACGACAATCTCAAATTAGATGAGCTAAAGGATTACCTCAACAGATTCAAAGTCAGAATTGTACTTACTGCCCATCCTACTCAATTTTATCCCGGCAGTGTCCTTGGAATAATCAATGACTTGTCTAAGGCTATAGATAATGGTGAGCTTGAAACAGTCAAGTTATTACTTACCCAATTGGGGAAAACTAAATTCTACAAAAAAACAAAACCTACACCCTTTGATGAGGCCATTAGCTTGATCTGGTATTTAGAAAATGTGTTTTATCATTCTGTCAGTACCATTTACACCTATATCCAAAGGCATATTTTCAATAAAGCAGAATTGGACAACTCCATTTTTGACTTTGGGTTTTGGCCTGGAGGTGACAGAGATGGAAATCCATATGTTACCCCTGAAATTACACTTAAAACAGCAGAAAGTCTTAAGATTTCTATTCTGAAAAATTATTTTAAGGAGGTGAAGAAGATGAAAAGAAGCCTTACTTTTAATGGTTTGGAAGAGAGACTTGATGCTCTTGAAAGTGATTTATATGCTACTTTATATTCAAAAAACAAGCCTAGTTATTTCAATATAGAATACTTTGAAAAGGCGTTAGACGAAATACATCAAATCATACTCAACCAAACTGAAGGCCTTTATGAGTCTTTGATTTTGGATTTAAAACATAAATTAAAAATATTTGGATTCCACTTTGCAAGCCTTGACATTCGTCAAGATTCGAGAATCCACAAACAGGTTTTCGATGAGATTTTTTCTCATCCTGATATCAGGAAATATATAAAAGGTTTGCCTGAAAATTTTATTGAATTGGATACTGCTTCCAGACATAATATTTTGACCAAGCTCAAGGGAAACGTGCCTACTGATCTTTTTGAAACAACCATAACCAAGGAGACATTGGGAAGTATTCGTGCCATGCGGGTCATCCAGGAAAGCAATGGTGAAAGAGGTTGTAATCGTTATATCATAAGTAATTGTCAGAGTATTGATGACATCTTAGAATTGTTTGCCTTGCACAAAATATGTAACTGGGACCAACCTTCGGTCGATATCATTCCGCTTTTTGAGACCATTCCAGATTTGGAGGTTTGTGAAAAAATTATGCAAAACCTCTACGAAAATAATCAATACAGAAAACATTTGGCGTATCGTGGTAACAAACAAACCGTGATGCTTGGTTTTTCTGATGGCACCAAAGACGGAGGTTATTTAATGGCTAATTGGTCTATTTATAAAGCGAAAGAAGACCTCACGACCTTGTCTAAACGCTACGGTATTAGCATTGCCTTTTTCGATGGAAGAGGAGGTCCACCTGCAAGAGGAGGAGGTAACACCCATGAGTTTTATGCATCAATGGGGAAAAAAATTCAAGCCGATGACATACAGCTAACCATTCAAGGACAAACCATTAGCTCAAATTTTGGCACCAATGATTCCTGTCAATATAACTTGGAGCAATTGCTCAGTTCAGGGATTCAAAATCAAGTATTCAATTCTGAGAGAAATGTGCTTTCTGACGAAAATAGGGAAACTATGAATCAACTAGCAGAAGAAAGTCACCGGTCTTATCAGAACTTTAAGGACCGTAAAGAGTTTATGCCTTATTTGGAGGAGATGACTACGCTAAAGTATTACGCAAAAGCCAATATTGGAAGTAGACCTTCTAAAAGAGGGAGTTCAAAAAAACTTGATTTTTCAGATTTAAGAGCTATTCCATTTGTTGGAAGTTGGAGTCAATCCAAGCAAAATGTTCCTGGATTTTATGGGGTTGGTACTGCACTCAAATCTTTCGAAGAGAATAACGAATTTGAAAAGGTAACCCAACTGTATCAACAATCTTCTTTCTTTAGAACGTTGATTGCTAACAGTATGATGAGTTTGAGCAAGTCGTTTTTCCCTCTAACTTCTTATATGCAAAATAATAAGCGTTTTGGGTCTTTTTGGAATTTAATTCATGATGAGTTTATATTAACTCAAAAGATGATTCTTAAGCTTACTGGACTCGAAGAATTGATGGATAACGAGCCTTCTGGAAAAGCTTCTATCAAAGTAAGAGAGGAGATAGTTCAGCCTTTGCTTACCATTCAGCAGTCTGCCTTGATGATTATATTGGATGCGAAAAAATCTGGCGAAATAGCTGAAGAAAAAATAGAGTTGTACGAAAAAATTGTAACACGCTCCTTGTTTGGAAACATCAACGCAAGTAGGAACTCTGCTTAATCCCGTTTATAAAAATCGAAACCCTCCAAAAGGTTTTTGGTTGGAACTTCAATATCGATTGCCGGCTGCCCAAGTGCATAAAGTAATACGAATTTTATTTTACCGTGACTATTCTTTTTATCATATTTCAATAAACCTATTATTGCAGCCAAATTGTCATTTGAAAAACTTACTTTGGGAAAAATTTCAAGAAATACGCTTTTAATTTCTTCAGCAACCTTCAAATCAAGCCCACACACTTGGCTGGCCAAATAGGATTCGATAATCATTCCTATAGCTATAGCTTCACCGTGGGGAAGACTTCTTATTTTTCGATTGTTCAGGCAATGGGTTTCAATGGCATGACCCAGTGTATGACCAAAATTGAGAATTTTTCTTATGTTTGATTCGTATAGGTCTTCGTTAACTACTATGTTTTTTATTGAAACCGAATGATGGATATAATCTTCTATTTTTTCATCTTTCAATAACTTGTATTTTGATAGTTTTTTGAAATACTCCTTGTCTCTGATGATGCCGTGCTTTAACATTTCAGCGTACCCACTCTTATATTCTTTTTCTGGTAAGGTTTTCAAATATTGAGAGTCAATGATTACCATTTTGGGGTGGGTAATGATTCCGATTTGGTTTTTTAAACCTCTAAAATCAACCCCTGTTTTTCCTCCTACGGAAGCATCTACCATTGACAATAAGGTGGTAGGGACATTGATAAAATCAATACCCCTTTTGAAAGTTGCAGCTACAAATCCTCCTAGGTCTGTGACCACACCTCCTCCCAAATTGATTAAAAGACTTTTTCGATCCGCTCCCAAATCAGAAAGCTGTTGCCAAACCCAATGGCATGTTTTAAGGTTTTTGTTTTCCTCACCGGCATTCATTTTAATAATACTAGCGTTATTTAATTTTGAAAAATGTTTTAAAAATAAATTGAGACAGTACTCTTTGGTATAGTTATCTACCAGAATAAAAATTGAGGAGTATCCCTCTGTTTCTAAAAATGAGTTGAGTGCAACATATGCTTCATTAGAAAATAAAACCTTGAATCCTTTGCCCCTAATTGCCGAAACTGTTTTTTTCATGCTTGTAAAAGTAAAACATTAGATTGAATTGTTACTCTGAATACATGATTAGCTGCGGTAGTTTAGTTTAACAACTTCAACTGTCTTTTCGCAATTCTTTAACGTTATTGAAATGGGCTTTTTGTCCCAGTACCCATTTATAAAATATATTTTACAACTATCTTTTTGGGTGTTACTTTTTCCGAAATCAACATTTGCTTTGTTTAGAAAACCCTTAAAAGCAATAGAGTCAAATTCACGAGTTATCTTGTTTTGTGGTTTCCAAGCTTTTTTTGATAGATTACTGATTACTCTATCGTTGGGCCCATAATTACAAGTAGCTTTTTTGCCATTTAGAATAAGTGCTAAAAAAATCAAACCAATTGAAAATCCCATCATATAGAAACCCAGCCGATACATTAATTTCATATTTGATCTACATTTATGGTTCTTGTTTGATCTTCATTGATGCTGATAGTGACTTTAGTGTGAGGTGGTAACAATGGACTTATTATTTCCCCCCATTCAATAAGACATAAATTTTCAGATTCCAAATATTCTTCTGTACCTATGTCCATTGCCTCTTCGATGTTTTTAAGTCGGTAAAAATCAAAGTGGTAAACACCTCCCTTGCTTGCGCTGATGTAATGATTGACAATTGAAAAGCTAGGACTCGAAATAGTTTCAGTCACCTCCCATTTTTGACATAGACTGGAAATGAGCGTAGTTTTTCCTGCTCCCATAGGACCTTCAAAACAAATAACATGGCTAAGTAAACGCTCATCTAAATATTCGACTGCTTCTTCAATTTGCTTCAAATTAAAACGAAAAGACATATTGCAAATTTAAAACTATCGAGGACGCATTAAAACAAAAGGTATGATCATTTCTTCCATAGATATTCCACCGTGTTGAAAAGTGTTTCGAAAATGATTGGCATATTGATTGAAATTATTCTGATAAACAAAATACTGTTGTTCTCTTGCAAATATAAACTTGCTATTGAGATTGGGTGCAGGTAACTTAATAGTTTTGGGGTCATTAACTTCCATTACTGATTTAGCTGGATAGCTCAAGCTTTGTCCTGTTTTGTAGCGAAGATTTACGCTTAGTTCACGATTACCTTTAATTTCAAGTGATTGTTCGACATTGATAGTCCCGTGGTCAGTAGTGATGATTAGATTAAATCCCAGTTTTCTCGCTTTTTGAATGATTTCAAGTAGTGGCGAATTTTTAAACCATGAGAGGGTAAGAGATCTGAAAGCCTTATTGTCTGAAGCCAATTCTTTAATGATCTCCATTTCTGTTTTTGCATGGGAAATCATATCTACAAAATTATATACAACCACCAACAAATCATCTTTTTGGTGATTATTGAGAGATTTGGTCAATTCTCTTCCAGCTTTGATATTAGTGATTTTATAATAACTGAGCTGTGACTTGATTCCATTTCTTAGTAATTGTGCTTTTAGAAATTCTGCTTCATTGAGGTTTTTACCTCCTTCTTCATTTTCATTGACCCATAACTCAGGATGTTTTTTTTGTGCTTCAAGAGGCATCATTCCAGAAAATATCGCGTTTCGTGCATAGTGGGTAGCAGTAGGCAGAATACTGAAATAGCTTATTTCTTCTTCCTTGCGGTAGTGATTTTCTATGATGGGTGAAATCATTTTCCATTGATCAAAACGTAGATTGTCTATGACTAGCATGAGTGTAGTTTTACTAGGTTCATTTCTAAGTAAGGGAAAGAGTTTTTCTTTAATTATTTGATGAGACATCAAAGGTCCCGATTCGTTGACAATCCATTTTTCATAGTTCTTTTCAATAAATTTAGCAAAAAGGCGATTGGCCTCTTTCATTTGATTTTGAAAAATTTCAAGCATTGCTTGATCCTCTAAGCTCTCTAATTCCATTTCCCAATAGAGCATTTTGATGTAAAAATTAGACCATTCTTCGTGTGTATGAAGCTCATTTAACGATAATGAAATAATTTGAAATGCTTGTTGATAATTGATAATGGTTTTTTCTGCAATCAAATTTTTGTGTTCAAATAATTTTTTGAGAGCAAGTAAAATTTGATTGGGATTAACAGGTTTGATCAAATAGTCTGAAATTTTGGATCCAATGGCTTCCTCCATTATTTGTTCCGCTTCATTTTTTGTAATCATGATGACGGGAAGATTGGGATAGCTCAATTTAATTTGGTTAAGCGTTTCTAATCCTCCAAGTCCAGGCATGTTTTCATCCAACAACACAACGTCAAAAACATTATCTTGAAGGATTAATAAGGCGTCTTGACCATTGTTGCAGGCAGTGGTTGGGTACCCCTTAGCTTTTAGAAATAAGAAATGGGGCTTAAGTAATTCGATTTCATCATCTACCCACAAGATTTTGATTGGAGTCATTTTGTATATCTTTGAAGTAAGATTAACAATTTTGAAAAAATAAATATAATCCTTTTAAACGACTCAATTTATGGTTTTATAGGTATTCGTTCTAGATTTCCATTTGAGATAATTTTCTACCCAATTTTTTAGTGCCTAAGAAGATTTTACTAAAAGGGATATTAGTTATATTATATAAAACTATCTTTAAACGACAATCTTATTTTTAATTTCTTCGTAGTCTATTTAAAGTACTAATTACTAATTATTGACCTTTATGCCCTTGCTTTTACTGACATTAGTAGTTGTAGCTGATATTCTAATATTGAATTTTAAATGCTTTAATAGTAAAGTTGTGAAGTAGTAATAACCAAGTCTTAATGAAATCAAACGATTAATCACTTAAAAAATTTCAAATTTTAGATATTTTTGTTAGTCAACAAGAACTTTTGTGCATTGAGCAAAAGTCTTATTTATGTTTTCAGAGAAATCAGCATCTAACTTAAATTTCATATTTTTGCAACTATGAAATTTACAGCTCAAGAAATCGCAACTCAACTTCAAGGGACTGTGGAGGGAGATCCTAATGCCGAGATTTTTCAACTTTCAAAAATTGAAGAAGCAGAAAAGGGATCGCTAACTTTTTTATCTAACCCAAAATACACCCCATTTATATATAAAACACAAGCATCTGTAACCATCGTGAATCAGGATTTTGTTCCAGAGGATGATTTATCCACCACATTGGTAAGGGTTAATAATGCGTATGATTCATTTACCAATCTTTTGGACTTCTACAACAAGGGAAAAACCGTCAAACTAGGTGTCGCAAAATCTGCTTTAATAGATCCATCGATTAAAATTGGAAAAAACTGTTTTATCGGTGAATTGGCATGTGTAAATGAAGGTGTTGAGATTTCTGATGATGTTAAGATCTATCCTCAGGTATATATAGGAAGTAATGTTTGTATTGGGGCTCGTACAATTATTTTTGCTGGTGCAAAAATTTTGGAAGACTCTATTATAGGAGAAAATTGTATAATACATAGTGGAGCTGTTATTGGTTCAGATGGTTTTGGATTCGCACCACAGGAAAATGGAAATTATAAAAAAATACCTCAAACGGGAATAGTTATTTTGGGGGATTTTGTTGAGGTTGGATCTAACTCAACCATAGATAGAGCAACCCTCGGAGTTACTTCAATTGGAAATGGGGTTAAACTTGATAATCAGATTCAGATTGCTCACAACGTTGAAATAGGAGATAATACTGTTATAGCAGCTCAAACTGGAATTGCAGGGTCATCCAAAATTGGTAAAAACTGTGTGATTGGTGGTCAGGCAGGAGTTGCAGGCCACATCAATATAGGAGATAATGTTAAAATTCAGGGTCAATCTGGGGTAATCAGTAATATTAAAGATAATGCAACTATACAAGGGACCCCTGCATTTTCATACAACGACTACAACAAATCTTATGTTTATTTCAAAAACTTACCCAACATCGCAAAAGAAATAAACCGAATAATCAAAAAGCTTAACCTATGACAAAAAAAAAATCTAATCAAAGAACACTTAAAGAAAAAGTAAAACTAGACGGTGTTGGTCTCCATACAGGGAAAAGTGTCAGTATTACTTTTAGACCTGCTCCAGAAGACACAGGTTATGTTTTTGTGAGAACAGATTTAAATCCATCAGTAGAAATCCCTGCAGACGTTAATTTTGTGATCAATACAGATCGTGGGACTAATCTCGAAAAAGATGGTGCCAAGATCCAAACTTCAGAACATGTGTTGGCTTCTTTGGTTGGGATGGGTGTAGACAATTGTTTTATTGAATTAGATTCTGCCGAATCACCTATAATGGATGGATCATCAAAATTTTTTGTTGAAGCAATAGAATCTGTTGGAATTGAAGATCAAGAGAAATTTAGAGAAGAATATGTCGTAACCGATCTAATCACTTTCAAGGATGATAAAACAGGAAGTGAGATTACCCTAATTCCTTCCGACGAATACCAGGTTACTACTATGGTTGATTTTGAGACCAAGGTTTTGGGCACTCAAAACGCTTCATTGGATTCCATTAATGATTTCAAGGAAACCATTGCACCTTCTAGAACCTTTAGTTTTTTGCACGAACTGGAGATGTTATTAGAAAATGGATTGATTAAGGGAGGTGATTTAAACAATGCTATTGTTTATGTGGACAAGCCTCTTTCTGAATATAATATGGAGCGTTTAAAAGAAGCTTTTGGAAAAGAAAACATTTCTGTACAACCCAATGGGATTTTAGACAACTTAAGTCTTCATTTCTCGAATGAAGCGGCCCGACATAAACTTTTAGATGTGATTGGAGATCTTGCCCTGGTTGGAGTTCCAATAAGAGGAAAAGTTTTTGCACATAAGCCTGGACATAAAGTAAATACTGATTTTTCGAGAAAACTCTCACAAATTATCAAGCAAGAAAGACGTCAGAATGCTCCAAAGGTTGACCTCAATTCTGAGCCTCTTATGGATATCAACGCTATCATCAAAATGTTACCACACCGTCCCCCTTTTCTTTTAGTAGATAAAATATTTGAACTTTCTGAGACCCATGTTGTTGGTCTTAAGAATGTCACAATGAACGAACCTTTTTTTGTTGGTCATTTCCCTGGTGAGCCAGTAATGCCAGGTGTTCTTCAAATAGAAGCGATGGCTCAAGCAGGAGGTGTTCTTTTGCTTAATACAGTCTCTGATCCAGAAAACTACCTTACATTATTTATGAAAATGGACAACGTCAAATTTAAAAGACCAGTAAAACCTGGTGATACGCTCGTTTTTAAATTGGAATTGATCTCTCCAATACGAAGAGGTATATGCCATATGAAAGGAATGACATTTGTAAATGGAAACCTAGTTACTGAAGGCGAACTCATGGCGCAAATTATCAAACGCAAATAATAATGAAACAACCCTTATCTTATATCCACCCTGAAGCTAAAGTAGCCAAAAATGTCGTAATTGAACCCTTTACCACCATTGACAATAATGTAGAAATCGGGGAGGGAACATGGATAGGCTCTAATGTAACTATAATGGAGGGTGCTAGGATAGGAAAAAATTGCAGTATTTTTCCGGGTGCTGTTATTGCAGCATTACCACAAGATTTAAAATTCCAAGGGGAAGACACTTTAGCTTTTATAGGTGATAATACTACTATCAGAGAGTGCGTAACTATAAATAGGGGTACATCTGACCGTCAACTTACTAGAATAGGAAAGAATTGTTTGATCATGGCCTATTGCCATATTGCTCATGACTGTTTTGTTGGTGATAACTGCATTTTTTCAAACAGCAGTACTCTTGCAGGACATATAACCATTGGCAATTATGTAATTTTAGCTGGGTTGGTTGCTGTTCATCAGTTCTCCACTATCGGAGATCACGCGTTTATTGCAGGAGGATCACTGGTAAGAAAGGACGTTCCTCCCTATGTTAAAGCTGCCCGTGAGCCACTTTCATATGTAGGCATCAATTCTGTTGGATTAAGAAGAAGAGGGTTTGCTTCCGAAAAAATTACAGAGATCCAGAATATTTACAGAAATTTATATCAAAAAAAAATGAACAATACACAAGCTGTTGATATAATCGAGGCGGAAATGGTTGCCTCTCCAGAAAGAGATGAAATTTTACAATTCATCAGAAACTCTCAAAGAGGAATTATGAAAGGTTATTTCCAAAAAAATTAAGCAATAAACTTATGGTATCTACCTCAGACATCAGAAAAGGATTGTGCATTAAGTTCAACAATGATATTTATAAAATTATTGAATTTCTTCATGTTAAACCTGGAAAAGGCCCTGCCTTTGTTAGAACAAAACTAAAGAGTGTTACCTCTGGTAAGGTGTTGGATAATACTTTTTCTGCTGGCCACAAAATAGAGGATATCCGAGTTGAAACTAACAAATTTCAGTATTTGTATAATGAGGGAGATGATTATAATTTTATGAACATTGATGACTTCAACCAGATTGTTGTCGACAAAAGAGCTATCGAAAATCCTGGACTGATGAAAGAAGGTGAGACTGTAAGTATTTCAATTAATACTGAGGATGGTTTACCGCTTTCGGTTGACATGCCTGCCAGTGTGATTCTGGAAGTAATCCACGCTGAACCTGGAATAAAAGGGAATACAGCGACCAATACAACTAAGCCGGCTACTGTTGAAACGGGTTTAAAGATAAACGTACCCTTATTCATAAATGAAGGGGATAAAATTAAGGTAGATACAGTAAAAGGAAATTATCAAGAAAGGATTAAAGAATAACTCATAATATTATAATAATCAATTGAAGCCAATGAGTGTATTAGTCAATAAGAAATCTAAAATTATAGTTCAGGGTTTTACAGGAAGTGAAGGGACCTTTCATGCAGAGCAGATGATTGCCTATGGAACAAACGTAGTTGGTGGTGTCACCCCTGGAAAGGAAGGGCAGACCCATTTAGATAAACCTGTTTTCAACTCAGTAGCAAAGGCTGTAAAAGAAGCTCAGGCAGATACATCCATAATATTTGTACCACCGGCATTTGCAGCTGATGCTATTATGGAGGCAGCTGATGCAGGAATCAAAGTTATTGTTGCCATCACAGAGGGTATTCCAGTTGCTGATATGATAATAGTCTCGGACTATATCAAAAAAAGTAATTGTACTTTGATTGGTCCCAACTGCCCAGGTATAATAACACCGGAAGAGGCAAAGGTAGGTATTATGCCAGGCTTTGTGTTTAAAAAGGGGAATGTAGGAATAGTTTCTAAATCGGGAACTTTAACTTATGAAGCAGCTGATCAAGTAGTCAGACAGGGATTGGGAATAACAACAGCAATTGGGATTGGTGGTGACCCCATTATCGGTACTACTACGAGGGATGCTGTAGAACTGTTCATGAATGACCCTGAAACAGAGGCCATAGTCGTTATTGGTGAAATAGGAGGACAATTAGAATCCGATGCAGCTCATTGGATAAAGGAAAATGGCAATTCCAAACCGGTAATTGGTTTTATCGCAGGTGAAACTGCTCCTAAAGGAAGAACTATGGGGCATGCGGGTGCCATAGTAGGAGGAAAGGATGACACTGCCCAAGCCAAAAAAAGGATTATGATTTCTTGTGGAATCCATGTTGTAGATTCACCCGCCGAGATTGGTAAAAAAGTTGTAGAAGTATTAGGATAAATTTCATGAGTAAATTACTAGAAAACAAAACCGCAATCATAACCGGAGCTTCACGTGGAATAGGTAAGGGTATTGCCCGAACTTTTGCACTACATGGATGCAATGTGGCATTTAGTTATAGTAATTCCAACGAAGCTGCTCAATTACTCGAAAAAGAATTAAATGGCCTGGGAGTTAGATCAAAGTCTTATCAAAGTAATGCTGCTAGTTTCGATCAGTCACAGGTCTTGGTTGACAAGGTTTTGGAAGATTTTGAAACTGTTGATACATTGGTCAATAATGCCGGAATCACGAAAGACAACCTGTTGATGCGTATTGGGGAAGCAGATTTTGATCAAGTTATTGAAGTTAATCTCAAATCGGTTTTCAACATGACTAAAGCCATTCAGCGCACTTTTTTAAAACAAAAATCTGGCTCATTAATTCATATTAGTTCAGTTGTGGGGATTAAAGGAAATGCCGGTCAATCTAACTATGCTGCTTCTAAAGCAGGTATCATTGGCTTCTCTAAGGCCGTTGCGCTCGAATTGGGTTCAAGAAATATTAGAAGTAACGTGGTTGCTCCAGGATTTATTGAAACCGAGATGACAGATAACCTCTCGGAAGATTTGATCCAAAAGTGGCGCGAAGGAATCCCTCTAAAAAGAGGAGGTTCTCCCGAAGATGTTGCCAATACTTGTTTGTTCTTGGCATCAGATTTATCAAATTATATTACTGGTCAAGTCCTTCAAGTCGATGGAGGAATGCTAACTTAAAAAAACATTTATTATGCAAAAACTACCAAAAATTGGATTACCTATTATTTTATTGGCCTTTGTGCTGATCATTTTTGTCTCAAAATCCTCCATTAATATTGGATATGGGGAAGCAGGCGTATTGTTTAAAACCTTTAGTGGAGGAGTCGTCACGGATGAATCTCCGCTTTCGGAAGGGTTTCATATTATCGCTCCTTGGAATAAAGTTTACATTTACAATGTAAAGCAGCAAGAATTCTTTGAAGGCAATATGCAGGTTTTGTCTTCCAATGGATTAGAAATTTCTCTAGATGTATCTGTGTTATATCAACCAGTTTACAATGAGTTAGGCATGTTGCACAAAACTAAAGGTGAGAATTATGTCAATATTGTTTTGATACCTCAGATCCGGGCAGTGGCCAGAAGTGTTGTGGGGCGTTATACTCCTGAACAATTGTACTCTACCAAAAGAGATGCTATTCAAAATGAAATTTATGAGGAAACTCAAAAGGTTGTTGAAAACCAACATATTCAAGTAAATGCAGTCTTAGTAAGAGACGTTTCCTTGCCGCTGGCAATAAAGGAGGGTATCGAAAGAAAACTAATCCAAGAGCAAGAATCTTTGGAATACGAATTTCGATTAGAGAAAGCTAAGCAAGAGGCAGAAAAACAAAGGATAGATGCTGAAGGAAAGGCGGCTGCTAATAGAATTCTTAGTGCTTCGATCACGAATATGATTCTCAAAGAAAAGGGAATAGAGGCTACCAAAGCGCTTTCTACTTCACCCAATGCCAAAGTCATTGTAATAGGTAGTGGAGAAGATGGTATGCCCATCATATTGGGAGGTCAATAAAATTTGATTTGAAATCTCATTGAAAAATTATTATATTTGCTCTGTGAAATTATTAAATCATCATATATATTTTCTTTCGACCGATCAAATGAGGTAAAGGATATGTATTGACCATAGTTAAGACCCGTTTGATTTCAAACGGGTTTTTTTATAAAATATATTTAGAATGATAAAAATTGCGATTCAAAAATCAGGGAGGCTAAACGAAGAGTCATTGGGTATACTTAAGAAATGTGGTATTTCTATAGATAATGGAAAAGACCAACTTAAGGCAGCTGCCAGAAATTTTCCGATGGAAGTACTTTATTTGAGAAATGGTGACATGCCGCAATACCTCAGAGATGGGGTAGTGGACTTGGCCATCATTGGTGAAAATCTAATTCATGAAAAAGGAAAAGAATTGACCGTTCTCGAAAACTTAGGTTTTTCCAAATGTCGTGTGTCTATTGCTGTCCCTAAGGAAGTCAACTTTAATGACATCCAGGAGCTGAATGGCAAACGCATAGCCACATCCTATCCCAACACCGTCAAACAGTTTTTGGATAAAAACGGAATTTCTGCAGACCTACACATCATAAATGGTTCGGTCGAAATTGCGCCCAACATTGGATTGGCCGATGCCATTTGTGATATCGTTTCCAGTGGCAGTACCTTGTTTAAAAACAACCTTAAGGAGGTTGCCAAAATACTCGAATCCCAAGCCGTTTTGGTTCAATCTCAAAATTTGTCAGCAGAAAAGCGGGAGATTGTAGATAGATTGCTCTTTCGTTTGGGCACCGTTATAAGGGCCAAAAAATCAAAATACATTCTATTGAATGCGCCCAACGAGAAAATAGATATGATCAGCGGTTTATTACCTGTACTGAAAAGTCCAACTGTATTGCCTTTGGCCCAAGAGGGCTGGTCCTCTTTGCACTCTGTGATTGAAGAGTCCTCTTTTTGGGAAGTCATTGATGAATTGAAAGCTGCTGGTGCAGAAGGTATCTTGGTCTGTCCTATCGAAAAAATGGTTTTGTGATGCAGCGTTATATCAATCCCACCCCTGAGCAATGGAAGGATTTGACCCAAAGGGGGTCTGCCTCCTATGCTTCCCTTGAGCCCTTGGCCAAGGAAGTCTTTGACAATGTGGCCCAAAAAGGGGATCAAGCATTGTTGGCTTATACCGAAAAGTTTGACAAAGTCAAATTGGAGACTTTTTCTGTAAGCACAGATGAAATTGAGTCTGCCAAAGCTCGTGTGCCGGAAAAATTAAAGGTAGCCATTCAAAAAGCCAAAAAAAATATCGATCGCTTTCACAGGGCTCAAAAAACCAAAGAAGTCAAAGTAGAGACCCAAAAGGGAGTCAATTGCTGGCAAAAAAAGTTACCTATAGAAAAAGTTGGGCTGTACATTCCGGGAGGATCTGCGCCTTTGTTTTCAACCATTTTGATGTTGGCCATTCCTGCCAAGGTGGCAGGGTGTAGTGAAGTTGTATTATGCTCACCACCAGGATTTAATGGTAAATTACCTGATGTAATACTTTATACTGCAAATTTGTGTGCTGTGGACACTGTATTTAAGGTGGGAGGAATGCAAGCCATCGCCGGGATGACCTTGGGAACTGAGACTTTACCAAAAGTAGATAAACTTTTTGGTCCAGGAAACCAATATGTAACTGTAGCTAAACAGTTGGCTACCCAATACCAAGTGGCAATTGATATTCCCGCAGGGCCAAGTGAATTGATGGTTGTTGCGGATGCATCTGCAAATGCCGCTTTTGTTGCTTCCGATTTATTATCTCAAGCCGAACACGGGCCTGATAGTCAGGTGTTGTTTGTCACTACAGACCGTGACATGATCGATAAAGTCGACGAGGAAGTAGAAATACAAATTTCTGTTTTGGCCCGTCAAGACACTGCTCTACAGGCACTTAACAACTCCAAAATCATATATTTTGATGAGGAAGCGGAGGCTTTGGCATTTACCAATTTCTACGGAGCAGAGCACCTAATTGTATGCCTTAAAAATGAAGTAGAATTTGTAGATAACATCAAGCATGCCGGTTCTGTCTTTATTGGCAACTACACTCCCGAGAGTGCAGGAGATTATGCTTCTGGGACCAACCACACGCTACCGACCAATGGCTATGTAAGGCAATACAGTGGTGTTAACTTGGATAGTTTTTTAAAGGCCATCACCTATCAAAAAATAACAGCTCAGGGATTGCAAGACCTTGGGCCCGTGATTGAGGAAATGGCCAGTGCAGAAGGCTTACAAGCCCACAAGAATGCTGTTTCAATACGGCTAAAAAAGCTTAGTAATGAGTGATTCTGCAATAGTACAATTGGTTAGACCCTTGGTCAGGGAGATGGCTCCCTATCGTTCGGCTCGGGATGAATTTGAGGATTTTGAAGCTCAGAAGATTTTTTTGGATGCCAATGAAAACCCCTATAACACCGATGTTAATCGTTATCCCGATCCGTTACAGCGTCGTTTAAAGCGAGTTTTGGCAAAGGTAAAAGGGGTATCCGCTGATCAAATATTGCTTGGCAATGGAAGTGACGAAGTATTGGATCTGATCTTTCGCACCTTTTGTGAGCCTGGGCAAGACGAAGTGATTTTATTGCCACCTACCTATGGAATGTATGGGGTATTGGCTCAACTGAACAACGTCAAAGCGGTTGATGTTCCGCTTGATGACAATTTTCAATTGGATATAGCGGCCATTATGTCGTCGGTAAACGAAAATACCAAAGCGGTTTTTGTGTGCAGTCCCAACAATCCTAGTGGAAACGCCATTCCCTTTGAACAGATTGAAATACTGTTAAAGCGTTTTAAAGGTTTGATAGTAGTAGATGAGGCTTATATTGATTTTTCTGAACAAAGAAGCGCATTGAGCTTGTTGGAAACCTATCCTAAACTGATGATTTGTCAAACTCTTTCCAAAGCCTATGGACTGGCAGGGATACGTTTAGGCATTGGCTTTGCGAATCCTGAAATCATTGATTTTTTTAATAAAATCAAACCCCCTTACAATGTCAATATATTGACCCAAAAAACGGCTTTGGCATCATTGAATGCTCCGACTGTTGTGGAACGACAGGTTAAAACTTTGATTGAAGAACGTCAAAAAATGGAAAGAGAATTACCCGCTTTTGGATTTATTAATAAAATATATCCCAGTGATGCTAACTTTCTATTGATTCAAGTGGACTATGCCCAAAAGCGTTACGACCAGTTTCTGGAACAAGGCATAGTGGTTCGCAACCGTTCCTCTCTCTTGGGTTGTGAAAATACACTCCGCATTACGATAGGGACAATCGAGGAAAATATTACATTTATTAACGTTTGTAAATCCATAGATCAATGAAAAAAGTATTGTTCATCGACCGAGACGGTACCCTGACTTTAGAACCGGGAGATTATCAAGTTGACGCCTTTGAAAAACTGATTTTTTATCCTCAAGTTTTTTGTTATTTGGCAAGTATAGTTAGAGAATTGGACTATGAATTGGTGATGGTTACCAATCAAGATGGTTTGGGAACCGATAGTTTTCCTGAGGAAGAATTTTGGCCCTATCAGAATCATCTGGTCAAGTCCTTTGAAAATGAAGGAGTGATTTTTTCCGAAATACTCATTGATCGTACTTTTCCAGAAGACAAAGCCGATACACGTAAACCGGGTACTGGAATGCTGAACGCATATATAGATAATCCAGAGTATGATTTAACAAACTCATATGTTATCGGGGATCGATTGACAGATATGCAATTGGCCAAGAATCTAGGTTCCAAGGGGATTTTCATTGACAATAATGTTGCTTTGGGAGCGGATGAAGTAACTGATTCGGCCTTGGAGGAAACTATTGTACTAACCACTAAGCGTTGGGAGAACATCTACCGTATGCTTTTGTTAAAGGAACGCGCAGTGCGATTGGAACGAAAGACCAAGGAAACAAAAATATCAATTGATTTAAACTTGGATGGATCTGGAAAAAGTCAGATCGACACTGGAATCGCTTTCTTTGATCATATGCTAGATCAATTGGCCCGTCACGGGGGAGTTGATTTGAACATAAAAACCATAGGTGATCTAGAAGTCGATGAACACCACACTATAGAAGACACCGCTATTGCTTTGGGAGAAATTTTCGCCAAGGCATTGGGCGACAAAAAAGGGATAGAACGCTATGGATTTATACTGCCCATGGACGATGCATTGGCACAAGTGGCGCTTGATTTTGGTGGCAGAAGTTGGTTGATTTGGGAAACAGAATTCAAAAGAGAAATGGTAGGCCAAATTCCCACGGAAATGTTTTACCACTTTTTTAAATCCTTTGCAGATGGAGCCAAGGCCAACCTCAACATCAAAGCCGAGGGAAGCAATGAGCACCATAAAATTGAATCCATTTTTAAAGCTTTTGCCAAAGCGATTAAAATGGCAATAAAAAGAGATGCTGAAAACATGATTTTACCTTCCACCAAAGGAACCTTGTAGGATGAAAACGGTCATTGTAGATTATGATGCAGGAAATGTAAAAAGCTTACAGTTTGCACTAGAACGCTTAGGTGTTGAGGCACAAATCACCGCCGAACCAGAAGATATTTCTAATGCTGACAAAGTAATTTTCCCTGGTCAAGGGGAGGCTGCAAGTGCTATGAATAAACTGAGGTCAAATGGATTGGATCTATTGATTCCAAAATTGAAGCAACCGGTTTTGGGGATCTGTTTGGGCATGCAGTTGTTATGTAAAAAAACAGAAGAAGGAGGTACCAAATGTTTGGGTATTCTCCCTATTGAAGTCGTTCGTTTTCCCAATACTGTGAAAGTCCCTCAAATGGGATGGAATTTGGTCAATCACAATGAGAACGGATTGTTTGAAGGAATCGAGCAAGATTGTTATATGTATTTGGTTCATAGTTATTTTGTTCCCATAACCACGAGCACTTCAGCGAGGAGCGATTATGCTGGAATTTACAGTGTAGCAGTAGAAAAAGATAATTTTTATGGAGTACAATTTCATCCTGAAAAGAGCAGTAAAGATGGTTTGTGCTTGTTGGAAAATTTTTTAAATATTTGATATGAGAATCATCCCTGCCATAGATATCATTGATGGGAAATGCGTTCGATTGACCAAAGGAGATTACGCTACTCAAAAAACTTACAACGAGGATCCTTTAGAGGTTGCCAAGGCTTTTGAGGATAGTGGGGTTTCTTTCCTTCATGTTGTCGATTTGGACGGTGCCAAAGCCAAAAGCATTGTCAATCAAAAAGTGCTTGAAAACTTAGCTACCCATACAGGTTTAAAGATTGATTTTGGAGGAGGATTGAAATCCGATGCAGATATAGAGATTGCATTTGAATGCGGTGCTCATCAGATTACTGGTGGGAGCATTGCCGTTAAACAGGCAGATACCTTTAAGAAATGGATAAAACAGTATGGAAGTGAAAGAATCATTTTGGGGGCCGATGTAAAAGAAGATTCTATAGCGGTAAGCGGTTGGACTGAAACCTCCGAAGAACAAATTATACCCTTTATTAAAAAGTACCAAGAGGAAGGAATTCAATACGTTATATGTACAGATATCAGTAAGGATGGAATGTTGGAAGGTCCAGCTTTTTCGCTCTATCAGTCCTTATTATCTGAATGTCCGACCATCAAATTGATTGCCTCAGGGGGAGTTTCAGATATTCAGGAATTACCCCAATTGGCTGAGTTGGGCTGTGAAGGTGTGATTATCGGTAAAGCGATTTATGAAAAAAAAATCAGCCTGAAAAGCTTAGAAAAGTTTATTGTAAATATACCTTGAATTATGTTAGCAAAGAGAATTATCCCTTGTTTAGATATCAAAGACGGTCGAACCGTTAAGGGGGTTAATTTTGTTGACCTGAGAGACGCTGGTGACCCTGTCGAATTGGCCACCCGATATACAGAGGAGGGAGCCGATGAGTTAGTGTTTTTAGACATATCGGCAACGGAACAAAAAAGAAAAACTTTGGCGGACTTAGTATTAAGGGTAGCCGCTGCACTGGATATTCCTTTTACGGTAGGAGGTGGGATCAGCAGTGTAGAGGATGCAAAAATATTGTTACAAAATGGCGCAGACAAGGTTTCGGTCAATTCTGCAGCTGTAAGAAGACCAGATTTGATCAACGAATTGGCTGATGCCTTTGGTCGTCAGTGTGTCGTTGTTGCTATTGATGCCAAAAAGATAGACGATGCTTGGCGTGTTCATTTGGTAGGAGGGAAGGTACCAACTCCTGTTGAACTATATGAATGGGCTAGAGAAGCCGAAATACGAGGAGCTGGAGAAATACTCTTTACTTCTATGGATCACGATGGGACTAAAAATGGATTTGCCAATGAAGCTCTTTTAGAATTGACACAAACCGTCAACATTCCTATCATAGCTTCGGGAGGAGCTGGAAATACCTCACATTTTGTGGATACTTTTAAAATGGGAAAAGCCGATGCTGCTTTGGCAGCCAGTGTTTTTCACTTTGGAGAAATCGCCATTCCTGCACTCAAACAGACTTTAAAAAATCAAAATATCGCTACAAGAATCATCAAATGAAACCGATATGATTATTTTTATGATCAGAGGTTATATATGATCCTGAAAAAATATAAATTAAAACATGAAAAAAGCTGACTTTAATAAAGATTCCAATGGCCTATTACCCGCCATTATTCAAGATGTTCAAACCCACAAAGTATTAATGCTGGGTTATATGAATGAAGAGGCCTTGAAGATTACTCAATCCACGGGTAAAGTCACTTTCTACAGCAGGAGTAAGCAACGCCTTTGGACCAAAGGAGAGGAAAGTGGAAATTTTCTAACCTTTAATTCGTTTAAAGTCGATTGTGATCTTGATGCTTTATTGGTCTTTGCTGATCCAACAGGCCCGACTTGTCATACGGGAGCCGACACTTGTTGGGAAGAAGAAAACACCTCAGAATTTTCTTTCATTGGTGAATTGGAAAATGTGATTGAAAAAAGGAAGTCTGATCCTGAGAAAGACAGCTATGTAAGTAGTTTGTTTGATAAAGGTGTGGATAAGATTGCTCAGAAAGTAGGTGAGGAGGCTGTAGAGACAGTCATAGAGGCCGTTGCAGACCGAGAGGACCTATTTATGGAAGAAGCTGCAGATTTATTTTTTCACTACTTGATATTACTTAAATCCAAGAGCAAAAGCTTAAAAGATATAGGAGACGTGTTAGAAAAGCGAAAGGGCTAGCTTTACCCAAATTAGTCATTAATCTTTAATTTATGTCAGGCTGACTAAGAGACAAAAAGGAATGATGCAGGCTGTGGAATATTTCTGGAAGGCAATGGCAAAGGTAGATTTACTTCACGACTCCCAAATGAAAGTAGACTATTTGTAAAAGGGTATGTGAAATATTCAGGGATTATAAATACAGCATTTGAAAAAAAGAAGCGTATTATATTTGGTAAAAATGACGGGGTTGTTCAGTTTATTGAATAGTAATTTATAAAACTCCAATTTTATGAGGATATAATTAGATTTAACGAACTAAATAAGTTTTATGAAATTAAAGGTCATTTTTTTATTATCGCTGACTTTGCTCTTTTTAGCTTGTTCTGAACAAACTAAAAAAACTACTTATGTTAACCCTTTTATAGGAACAGGTGCACATGGCCATACGTTCCCAGGGGCAACATCCCCCTCTGGTATGGTACAACTAAGCCCCGATACCAGAGTAGGTAACTGGGACGCATGTTCTGGATATCATTATAGCGATTCCGGTATTCTCGGATTTTCCCACACTCACTTGTCTGGGACTGGCTCTATAGATTTAGGGGATCTTTTGATTCGGCCTACTTTGCGATCATTGTCATCAATAATTGATGATGGAAAAATCACAACCACCTCTTTCAAACATTCAAACGAGGTAGCCACACCTGGATACTACAAGGTCTTGCTCGATAAGGAATCAATTACTTGTGAGTTGTCGGCAACACGCCGTACTGGTATTCATCGATATTCATTCCCAGATGGAGCTCGGTCACATATTATATTGGATTTATCACATGAATTATACAATGAAACGGCAGAATTGCAAATACAATCTATTACCGAAAATGAAATAAGTGGTTACCGCTTTTCTAAGGGGTGGGTCGAAAATCAACGCTTTTTTTTTGTTGCTCGTTTTTCACAGCCTTGGGAAAGTATTAATGTGTTGTCAAATGGAAAATCTATGGATCCAGTATTGCCTTATTCATCTGATGATATAAGAGTTGAGCTTTCGTGGAATGATTTGATAAACCAGCAAATAGAAATAAATGTTGGCATTTCAGCGGTTAGCATTGATGGGGCCAGACAAAATCTGGAATCAGAAGCTCCAGTTTTTGATTTTGATGCGTACAAGAAAAAGGCCGAAAAAAAATGGGATGACCAACTAGGAGTGATTTCCATAAATAGTGATAATGAAGATGCCAAGGCAATTTTCTATTCGGCTTTATACCACAGTTCCATAGCCCCATATACTTTAAGCGATATAGGTGGTGATTATAGGGGGGTTGATGGAAAAATCTATAATGATCCAAGTCAAAATCATTATACCTCACTTTCTCTTTGGGATACATTCAGGACTTGGAATCCAATGATGACACTACTGGATGACAAATTTGTGGTTGAAATTATCAATTCAATGTTGGCCCATTATAAGCAAACAGGAGAATTATCCATTTGGCCTCTATGGGGAAACGAAACGGGCTCTATGATTGGCTACCATTCGGTTTCCGTGATAGCCGATGCTTGGATGAAAGGGATTCGTGGATTTGATGGGGAGTTGGCACTAGAAGCTATGATTGCCAGTTCAAATAAATCAAGAAAAGGAAATGACCTTTACCGAAAATTTGGTTTTATCCCAGCCAACAATAAATCTGAATCTGTATCGGTCCTACTTGAATCGGCCTATGATGATTGGTGTATTTCTTTAATGGCCAATTCACTGGGAAATGAAAAAGTAGCTAGAGAATACGAAAAAAGGGCCTATAATTATCAGCATGTTTTTGACGGGAATACTCTTTTTTTTCGGGGAAAAAGAGCGGACGGAAGCTGGACGAGTCCCTTCAACCCGTTTGAAGTATCCCGGGATTTGACTGAAGCGACTTCCTGGCAATATCGTTTTTTTGTTCCACATGATATCCAAGGTTTGGTCAATTTGTTTGGGGGAAAGGAACCTTTTGTCGATGCTTTAGATTCCTTGTTTATAGCCCAATCAAAGGTGGATCAACACGCGTCTGACATCACCGGATTGATGGGGCAGTATGCCCATGGAAATGAACCAAGTCATCACATGGCCTATCTGTATTCTTACATTGGCCAGCCGCATAAAACCCAATATTGGGTGAACAAATTGCAAGATGAAATGTATACCAATAGTCCGGAAGGAATAAGTGGAAATGAAGACTGTGGCCAGATGTCGGCCTGGCATATTATGAGCAGTCTGGGTTTTTATCCTGTATGCCCAGGAAGTAACCAATATATTCTCACTACGCCTCGATTCGAAGAAATCATTGTGCAGTTGGGAAATGGTAAAAAACTGATTATTAAAACCAATAAGAGCCCAAGTAAAGCACCCTATATTAAAATGGTGTCGATGAATGGTGTGGAACTAAATACCCCTTTTATCACACATCAACAACTTACTGCTGGAGGAACTTTATTTTTTGAATTAACGGACATGCAATCGAATGAAGTTCAAAACGATTCTGTTCTTCCATACTCTCTTTCATCCGGTTCTTTGGTATCGGTTCCATATATTACCAATAGTTTCAATCAGTTCATAGAAAATTGTGAAATAGAAATGGGTGTGGCCACTAAAGGTGCAACTATTTATTATACATTGGATGGATCGCAACCCACTGAGACATCAATTAAATATAAACACCCATTTATACTGACAAACTCTACTAGGCTAAAAATGAAAGCCTTCAAAGAAGGTTATACACCTAGTAAAATTCATTCTATAGAGATCAATCAAACTTCCTTCCTTCCTGCATTGAACTATCAGTTGAATAAAAATGGAGTCCATTATCAATATTTCGAAGGACAGTTTTCGAAAGTGGCCGATTTGGAGGGACAGGAGTCTATCAAAGAAGGTTACCTGCAAAATTTTTCCATAAGTGACGCTCAGCAAGAGGATTATTTTGGCTTTAAGTATAACGCCTATATTGAAATCCCAGAAGATGGATTTTATGAATTCTATACCATATCAGATGATGGTTCTGTATTGTGGATAGACGGACAAAAAGTAGTGGATAATGATGGTGGACATGCTGCCATAAAGGCTAGTGACATAATTGCACTGGAAAAAGGGGTACACCAATTAGAAGTCAGTTACATAGAAGATTACGAAGGGAATTCGCTTGAAATTGGCATGAGTGTTCAAGGAAAGACAGGCAAACCTATTAGAGATAATATGTTGTGGAGGAGATGATGACGGTTTAATTCATTTATTATCTAGAAAACAAAAAAAATATGATTATAATTTAAGAGGAAATATGAGTGAAGCGAAACTTTTGAATGATTTTAGAGGTGAGCGGCAACGAAGTTATTTAATTCCATTGGCGTTTTTGACCTTGCTGTTTTTTATGTGGGGGTTTATTACCAGTATGAATGATATTTTGATTCCGCATTTTCAAAATGTGTTTCAGTTGTCACACTTACAGGCAATGCTTATACAATTCTGCTTTTTTGGTGCATACTTTATTATTTCTGCTATATATTTCTTCTCTTCCATCCGTCATGGCGATCTGATTTCAAAAATAGGTTATAAAAAAGGTATAATTTTAGGCCTGTTGATTATGACTTTTGGCTGTCTCTTATTTTACCCGGCTGCCGAATTAAAACTTTATTCTTTATTTCTTTCGGCATTATTCATTCTAGCTTCTGGTATGACATTACTGCAAATAGCCGCCAACCCTTATGTTGCACTTTTAGGAAAACCCAAAAATGCAGCTGGGCGGTTGAACCTGACGCAAGCGGTAAATTCTTTCGGTACAACTGTTGGGCCTTTGATTGGTGCTTATTTTATTTTTTCTCCAGTCAGTGATATGTTACATGTAGATGTCAAATCAATACAAGTGCCTTACTTGACGCTGGCCGTAATACTTGGAATATTGGCGATTTTTTTCGTTTTTGCCAACCTACCAAAGTTAACAGAAAACACCAGTGTGGTAAAAGGATTGGGTGCTATTAAGTACCGTCATCTTGTTCTAGGCGCTGTCTGTATTTTTATGTATGTAGGAGGCGAAGTGACGATTGGCAGTACATTGATTCGTTTTCTCAATCTGGATAATATTGCAGGGCTTAGTGAAAAAGAGGCAAGTGTGTTTCTGGCATTTTATTGGGGAGGATTGATGGTTGGTCGTTTTTTTGGAGCGATAGCGCTATCAAATATGAAAAGTAATGCCATACGGAGCGCTGCTTTTGGAGCGGTGGTTGTTTTGTCATTTGTTACCATTTACTTTTTGATTAGAGAAAGAACATCATTAATATGGCTTGGACTGGTCTTGTTTAATTTGGTATCGTTCATCGCTGGAGGGTACAAGCCCAACAGAACGTTGGGGTTGTTTGCTGCTATAGTTATTTTCTTAATTCTAATTGCACTCTTTGCTCAGGGAGAGGTGGCAATGTGGGCAATCTTAAGTGTCGGTTTATTCAATTCGATCATGTGGTCCAATATTTTCACTTTAGCGATTGATGGGTTGGGAAAATATACAAGTCAGGGATCGTCTGTATT